>NZ_JAYMGI010000002.1:3705000-4305000 GCF_035825295.1 Actinacidiphila sp. DG2A-62 | reverse complement strand
CGACGTCGATGTACATGCTGGCCGCGTTCCGCGCGTTCCAGGGCATAGGCGCGGGCGGGCTGTTCTCGCTCGCCCTGGCGATCATCGGCGACATCATCCCGCCGCGTGAACGGGCCCGCTACCAGGGCTACTTCATGGCCGTCTTCGGCACCTCCAGCGTGCTCGGCCCGGTGGTCGGCGGCGCGCTGGCCGGCCAGGACCAGCTGCTCGGCATCGACGGCTGGCGCTGGATCTTCCTGCTCAACGTGCCGATCGGCATCGCCGCGCTGCTGGTGGTGGCCCGCGTGCTGCACGTCAAGCAGGAACGCAGGCCGCACCGCATCGACTACCCGGGCGCGCTCGCGCTGGTCATCGCGCTCGTGCCGCTGCTGATCGTCGCCGAGCAGGGCCGGGAGTGGGGCTGGGGCAGCGCCACCTCGCTCACCTGCTACGTGATCGGCGCGGTCGGCGTCGCGGCGTTCCTGTTCGCCGAACGCAAGGCGGGCGACGAGGCGTTGCTGCCGATGCGGCTGTTCCGCAACGGCGTCTTCGCGGTCGGCTCGGCGCAGTCCGCGATCATCGGCATCGGCATGTTCGGCGGCATCACGCTGCTGCCGCTCTACCTCCAGCTGGTGAAGGGCAACTCGCCGACCAAGGCCGGTCTGCTCACGCTGCCGCTGGTGCTCGGCATCATGGTGCTGTCGATGGTCTCCGGCCAGGTCACCTCGCGCACCGGCCGCTACAAGATCTTCCCGGTGATCGGCTGTGTGCTGCTGGTCGGCGGCATGCTCATGCTCTGGCAGATGTCCGCGGACAGCAGCCTGTTCTACGTGGACATCTCGATGTTCGTGGTCGGCGCCGGCCTCGGCCTGAACATGCAGACGATCGTGCTGGCGATGCAGAACGCCGTCCCGCCGCGCGACATCGGCGTGGCCACCTCCTCCACCACCTTCTTCCGGCAGATGGGCGGCACCCTCGGCGTCGCGGTCTTCCTGTCCATCGTCTACTCGGTGGTCGGCGGCAAGATCGGCTCGGCGTACGCGCACGCGCGCGGCGACGCGGCCTTCCAGGCGGCGGCGAAGGCGCACCCGGACCAGCTGAAGACGCTGACCGACGCCTCGTCCGGCAGCGGCACCTCGTCCGGCTCGCTCAACGACACGTCCTTCCTCAGCCGCATCGACCACACCCTGGCGCACCCCTTCAAGGTCGGCTTCACCGACGCGATCAGCGTGGCCTTCCTGGTCGGCGCGTGCGTGCTGGTGATCGCGCTGGTCCTGTCGCTGATGATCAAGGAGGTCCCGCTGCGGACGACGGCGGCGGCCTTCGCGGCGAAGGAGCCCGCGCCGGGCGCGGGCACGGGTACGAGTTCGGGTACGGGTACGAGTTCGGGCACGGGTACGAGTTCAGGTACGGGTACGGCTACGGGCACGGGTTCGCCGGAGGGCGACGACTCAGAGGTGTAGTGCGGCGGTGGGCTTCGATCACGGAGCCGACGGCGACAGAGTGGTCGTCGTCGGGGTGGACGGCTCCGACGCCTCCTGGCGCGCGACCGCGTACGCGGTGGGCCTGGCGAGGCGGCAGGAGGCGCGGCTGGTGGCCGTCCACGTGCTGCCGGTGCACACGGTCGCGATGCTGGCGGGCGTCTCGTGGATGCTGGCCGACACCGACCAGGAGGCGGCGCGGGCGATGCGCCGGCGGATCTCGGCGGGACTGGCGTGCATGGCCGAACTCGGCGTGCTGCGCTGGGAGTTCTGCGTCGTGGTGGCCGGCGACCCGGTCGCGGGACTGTCCCGTGTGGCCGCCGAGCGCCGCGCCGACATGCTGGTGGTCGGCGCGTCGCGCCGCTGGCACCGGCTGACCGGCTCGGTCGGCGCGCGGCTGCTGCGCGCCAACCGCTGGCCGGTCCTGGTCGTGCCGTGAGCCCGTTACGGCTGCCGGCCGTCCCTGCTGCCCGGGCCCCAGGTGTGCCGGCCGGGGCCCGCCGGCAGCCGTACCGTGCGCATGAAGCGCGGCAGCAGCCACGGGCGCGGGCCGCTGACCCGCACGCCTCGCGTGAGGGCGGCGCGCAGGTGGCTGACCCGGCCGAACAGCATGAGGTTCAGCGTCACCGGGTCGAACGCCAGCCGCACGTCGTCGTCGTGCCGCGGGGCCTCGACGGTGACCTTGCCGTGGTGCAGCGCGAACGTCGTGGTCGTGGTGTGCGGGGAGCGGAACTGCACGGCGATGCGGCGCCGGCTGGGCCGGCCGCCGCCGTCGACCAGGTGGCCGTAGCCGTTGCTGATCACGCCGGTGAGGAACGCCTCGGGGAAGTGCGCGGCGTCGGCCGGGTCGATGGTCCACGGCAGCGCGTTGGCGCGCGCGATGTCCCAGCCGTGGATGTGGAGTTCGTTCATCAGGTGCGCGAACAGGCCCGCCAGCGGCACCCGTGAGTCGCCGAGCCAGGGCACCACCGTGTGGTTGAAGTCCGTGCCGGGCATGGCGGTCGCCGCCGTCATCTCCTGGATCTCGGCGTCCAGCCGGTCCAGCACGTGCGGGACGCGCCGCTCGCGGTAGACGCGCAGGGTCACGGCGTTGAAGTCGTGGACGGTGTCCACGGTCGACCCGCGCCAGGTGTCCCCGACCTCGGGGAAGGTGTCCTGGGCGAGCTTCCCGTAGCAGAGCGAGGTGTACATCGCGGCGATCGCGGCGACATGGGCGGCGGTGTCGGCGCCGGTCCAGTGCTCGGTGACCATCCGGTCCGGGTCGGCGGCCCGCATCAGCGCGGCGAAGTCGCCGCCCGCCTTCTGCAGCGAGGCCCTGATCGCCTGCCACCGCTCGTACGTGACCATCCGGCTGCCCCTTCTCGTCCCCGTGGTGTCCCGTCCGGTCCGCCGGGTGCGGCCCTGCGGCGTGGCCCAGCCAACTCCTCCGCGGCGGGCGGCGGTTCTTCGCAGTTGCCCGGATGGTGAGACGGAGGAGGCGGGCGGGGGCGCCGGGGAGGCCGGGAAGAGTGGGGCGCGGAGCGTCAGTTCGGCGCGTACGCGGCGAGGACCGCGGCCTCCTGCTCGGGCGTCCAGCCCTTCGTCAGCGGGGGCAGGCCGCGGTCGCGGTCCCACGCCAGGACGTCCGCGGCCGTGACCGCGAGCGGCGTCGCCGGCATCCCCGCGGCCCGCGCCCGCGCCGTTCCGCGTTGCTGCGACGCCCGGTTGGGCCGGATCAGCGGGAACAGCGGCGGGAGCTCGGCCGCGGGCACGTCGACCGGCACGATCTCGACGGCGTCCGCGGTGCCGGCCGCCTGCGCGCACGTCTCGATCAACGTCCGCAGTGTGACGGGCTGTTCGGGGCCCACCGCGTGGAACGCGCCGGCCCGGTCGTCGGCGATCAGCCGCACCACCAGCGCGGCGAGGTCGCGCGCGTCCACGACCTGCACGGGCTGTTCGGGGTCGCCCGGCAGCGCGATCCGGCCGCCGCGCGACGCCCGCCGCGTCCAGTACGTGAACGTGTCGGACGCGTCGTGCGGTCCGGCGACCTTGCCCGGCCGCACGATCGTGGCGCGCTCGCCCCACAGCGCGAGGGCGTCGTCCTCGCAGGCGACCTTCAGCCGGCCGTACGTCTCCTGGTCCAACTCCTCGGTGTCGCGGACGGGTTCGCGGCGCGGGGCGTCCTCGTCGTGGCCGGGGGTGACGCGGGTGTCGTCGTAGACGGCGTGGCTGGAGATCAGCAGGTAGCGGTGGGGCGCGGTGCGGCCGGGGCCGGTGGTGAGGGCGGCGGTCGCCTGGGCGACGTGGCGGGGGACGAAGGCGGTGACGTCGACGACGGCGTCCCAGGTGCGGCCCCGGAGGGCGGTGTAGTCGCCGGTGTCGCGGTCGCCGGTCAGGCGGGGGACGCCGGGGAAGAGACCGGGATTGGTGCGGCCCCGGGTGAAGAGGGTGACGTCCATGCCGTGCCGGAGCGCCTCCGCGACGATCGCGCGCCCCACGAACCGCGTCCCACCCAGCACGAGTACGTCCACGCCCCAACTCTAGGCGCAACGCCGGGCGTTGGGGCGCGGGCCTGTGGCCCTAGGTCAGGGCCACCGCCGCCTCGGGGGTGTGGACGAGGAAGGTGAGGGTCTCCTGGAAGTACAGCTCGACGGACGTCGCGTCGTGGCTGAGGTAGCCGATGGACACGTCCTGCCCGAGCCGCAGCTCGAAGTCCCCGCCGCGCGTGGCGACCAGGAACGCCCCGTCGATCGCCGGCGCCCAGACGATCTCCCCGTCCAGCAGCCGCGCGAGATGCTCGTGGATCGGGTACCCGTGGTCCGAGGTCTCGCTGACCGCCGTGTACGCGTCGGCGCTGAGCGCGAGGCTGTACGCGCCGTCCACGCCGGCCAGGCGCAGCGCGGTGATCGCCTGGCTCACCGCGTCCGGGTACGCCCGCACGTCCTCCGGCAGGGCGATCACCGGGTTGGACGACGCCGCGCGGATGCCGGTGATGCCCGCCGCCGCGTACCCCTCGAAGACCGCGCGGTCCTCGGCGTACGCCAGCGCGCGGGCCGCGTCCTTCACCGGCTGCCAGTCCGCGTCCTGGGCGCCGCGCTCGACGTCGTCGGCCTGCCGCCGGTCCACGGTGAACGGCACCCGCAGCTCGACCACCGGCTGCGAGCGGCGCAGGTGCGCGGTGACGCCGTCCGCGGGCGGGGCCACCGGTTCCAGGTGGCCGGTCGGCACCGCGGCGAACTGCGGGCCGGCCGGCTCCGGCACGTCGACCACGCGGCGCGCGGCGACGTGGCGCTTGAAGGTGCGCCGCGCCTCGGCCTCCAGATCGGCCCAGGCGGCGGCGGACAGCGGAGCGAGTTCGCGGTGCAGGTTGTTCACGTCGGGCGTGCTCCTCGTTCTGGTGGGTGGGTGGGGCGGGGCCGGGAGGGGGTGTCTCAGCCGGACAGGCCGCCGATGCCGAGGCTCCCGTCGGCGGGCCGGGACGGCTCGGGCACGGCCGCGGGTTCCGGGGCGGGTTCCGGCGCGGGTTCCGGTACGCGGTCAGGCGCGGGGACCGCCGCGGCCGGCCGCGGCGGCAGGTCGTCGAGGAAGTCCGCGGCCGGTACGTAGAAGAGCGTGCCGGTCAGCGCGGTGGAGAAGTCGAGGATGCGGTCGTGGGAGGCCGCCGGGACGCCCAGGAACATGTTCCGGAGCATCTCCTCGATCACCCCGGGGTCGCGCGCGTATCCGATGAAGTACGTGCCGAACTCGCCGTGGCCGGGGCTGCCGAACGGCATGTTGTCCCGCAGGATCTGCCGCTCCTCGCCGTCCGGCCCGGTGATCGTGGTGAGCGCGACGTGCGAGCCCTCGTCGTCGCGCTCGACGTTGGTCGCCTTGGTCCGCCCGATGATCCGCTCCTGCGCCTCGACCGGCAGCGCGTTCCACGCGTCGAGGTCGTGCACGTACTTCTGCACGATCACGTACGAGCCGCCGGCGTGCTCCGGGTCCTCCGCGCCGATCAGCACGGCCTCGCGGGCCGCCGCGCCGACCGGGTTCTCGGTGCCGTCCACGAAGCCGAGCAGGTCGCGGACGTCGAGGTACTTGAAGCCCTGCGTCTCGTCCTGGAGGGTGACCGCGGGCCGCAGCCGGGTCATGATCTCGGTGGCCAGCCCGAAGCACAGGTCCAGCCGCGAGGCGCGCAGGTGCAGCAGCAGGTCGCCGGGCGTGGCCGGGGCCCGGTGCCGGGGGCCGTCCAGCGGCGTGAACGGGTGCAGCAGCGCCGGGCGCGGAGCCGCGAACAGCCGGTCCCACGCCTGTGAGCCGACGCCGGCCACGCAGCTCAGCGTGCCGTCGGGGGCGCCGAAGCCGTACGCCCTGACCAGCCCGGGGAGGTCGGCGAGCAGGTCGCGCACGGTGTCCTCGCCGCCCGGGTCGACGGTCACCACCAGGAAGATTGCCGCGGTGGTCAGCGGGCTGAGCACGGGCTGCGGCTCGGCGCCGCCGGCGGTCGCCGGCCCGGCGGGTCCGGACGGCCCGGTGGGTCCGGCGGACGCCGCGGGTCCGGGCGCCCCGGTGGGGCCCGTGGCGCCGGTGAACGGTTCTGCGGAGGTCAAGCGGTCCTCCCGGTGTGACGATCTGCCTGAAGATCTTCCCCTTGGAGTCTGCCGGACACCCGGCGGGCCCGGCCACCGCGACGCGGGCGGGGCGGCGGGGTACGGCCCGGCCAGCCAGGGCTACCAGGGGTAGGGGCCGGCATACGAGCCGGGTATGGGTCGGATGTGACGGGTTCGTGACGGATGCGGCCCATCTCACGCCGCGCGGCCCCGCCCGGGGGAAGACTGGGAGGCGCGCGGACGCTGTACCGGCCGGGGTCCCCAGCCGTTGGCCGGGGTCCCGTAGCCGTAGACGAAGGAGCGATGAGAGATGGCCACGCAGACGCAGAGGGCCGTGCTGGCAGGCGGCTGCTTCTGGGGCATGCAGGACCTGATCAGGAAGCAGCCGGGCGTGGTCGCGACCCGCGTCGGCTACAGCGGCGGGGACGTCCCGAACGCCACCTACCGCAACCACGGCACCCACGCCGAGGCGGTCGAGATCCTGTACGACCCGGAGCGCACCGACTACCGCGCGCTGCTGGAGTTCTTCTTCCAGATCCACGACCCGACCACGCTGAATCGCCAGGGCAACGACATCGGCACCAGCTACCGCTCGGCGATCTACTACGTCGACGACGAGCAGAAGCGCGTCGCCGAGGACACCATCGCCGACGTCGAGGCGTCCGGGCTGTGGCCTGGCAAGGTCGTCACCGAGGTCGCGCCGGTCGGGCCCTTCTGGGAGGCCGAGCCGGAGCACCAGGACTACCTGGTGAAGTACCCCGACGGGTACACCTGCCACTTCCCGCGCCCCGGCTGGCGGCTGCCGGCCCGCACCCAGGGCTGACGCCCCCGCCTTCGCGGACACCCGCGCCCCGCGCGGACACCCGCGCCGTACGGCCCTCGCGCGCCGTGCCGGACAGCCGGAAGCCCCGGCCTGGGAACAGGCCGGGGCTTCGTGGTGCCCGCGGGCCGGACGGGCCGGCCGCGCGGGATGCGGCTGGGATCAGCCGGGATCAGCTGTGCGCGCCGCTGCGGCGACGGCGGGTGAAGTAGACGGCCGCGCCGCCCGCGACCAGCAGCGCCGCGCCGCCACCGAGGAACACGGTGTTCTGCGAGCTGTTGCTACCGGTCTCGGCGAGGTTGCCGCTGCCGCTGCCCGAGGTGGCCGGCGGCACGGACGGGGTGCCGGTGGGCGGCGTGGTGCTGCCGCCGCCACCGCTGGTGCCGGTCGACGTCGAGGGCGACGGGGACGGCGAGGAGGTGTCGCCCGTGTCGGTCGGCGTCGGGGTCGGGGTGTCCGTGGTGTCGCTGGGGGTGGGCGTCGGCGTGTCCGTGGTGTCGGTCGGCGTCGGCGTCGGGGTGTCGGTCGTGTCCGTGGGGGTGGGCGTCGGCGTGTCCGTGGTGTCCGTCGGCGTCGGGGTCGGCGTCTCGTCGCACTTGTGGCCGCCGTTCCACGCCGTGATCAGGTTCGTCGGCGTGGCGGAGTCCGGGTAGTGCGGGAGGGGGCCGTGGCCCTTGCCCGAACCGCCGTCGAACTTGGTGCCGTTGCCGTACAGGTCGACCTGGCCGAAGCAGGTGGGCGCGACACCGCTGATGTCCAGCGTGTCGGTCTTCTTGTTCTTGCTGAGCGTGGTGGTGTCCCAGCCCAGGAAGTCCTGGTGGCCTGAGTTCTCCCAGGACGGGCCCTCGGTGCTGTAGGAGGCGAGCGAGATGTTGTACTCGCAGCCCTTGGACGCGCCGCTGATCTTCACCGTGACGGTGGTCGGCGGCGTGTCGCCGTTGATGCGGCCGTCGGTGGTCCAGGTGTGACCGCCGTCGAGGGAGTACTCGATGCCGATCGTGCGGCAGTCGCTGCCGCCGCCGTTGTTGCCGCCGCTGCCGCCGTTGTGGGCCGGCGCGTACGCGGACGCGGTGCCGATTCCGCCGAGAGTGATGGCGGCCGTGAAAGAGCCGACGCCCGCTGCAACGCCTATGGCTCGTCTGGTTATCGCTCGCACTTGAGTATTGCTCCCTGAATGCTGGTCGGGCAGCCAGGTGCAGGCGGACGGGCCGGAGTTCCACGTATGACGGGAGACGTGCCCTGTGGCCTGCGAGGCGTCTCGCCGCCGAAAAGTCGTGTGGGTTCGGCTTGTTGAGCCGAGGCGACCGAGTATGCCGCGTGCTCCCCACTTCTGTACAGCCGCAAACGTCGGGTTTGCAGTCTTCTGGCTTGAAGCCGCACCCTGCGGGTCCGCGGCTTCACCGAGTGTGATCCCCGCTGCAAAGGGCGGGTGCGCAACAGGAATCGGCGTCGCGCGGAAGGCGTCTGGTTCCACCGGTTCCGCGCACGCGTACGGCAGTCGGCGCACACCTGGGGGCATACGGCGTCGACGGCACCCAGGCAGACTCGCCTGCCCGCCGGATGGTTGTACGGGACGGGGTGCGTATTCACGCCGAATCCCGCCGGCGGCGCGAAGGCGGGGGCCGAACGGGTGAGAAGGCTGTGCCGGGCAGCGATGTGGCGGGCGCGCGCAGGATCGCGCCGCGCCGGAAATGCCTCAACCCGTGGCGGCGCATGGGTTTATCGACGAATCGTCACGCGTCCGAGCGAAAAGGATCATGGGGGCGCATTCCGGTCCGAGCGCCGGGCAATTCTTCCGTTGGCGACGCCGAGGAAATACCTCACAGCGGCGGAGCGGTCGGCCGGCCGCCCGCCGCGCACAGCACAGTTCGTCCCCTGGGAGGGAACACCATGGCAAGCATCCGTACCGTCCGCCGTGTTCTGGTCGCCGCGGCAGCGCTGCCCGTCGCGGCGGTGCTCTTCGCCGGCACCGCCGTGGCCGACGACGGCGCTTTCGCGGGTGGCGACTCGAACGCGACGGTGGTGAGCAACTCCGGTGGCAACGTCGGGGGAGGCAACTTTGGCAACGTGACGACCACCCAGCAGGCGGCGACCGGCGCCGGCGCCTCGAACCAGAACAACACCGCGAGCGTGGCCGGTTCCGCGTTCACCGCCATCCACCAGGACAACGTGAGCGTCCACTTCACGCGCCTGTGGTGACCCGGCGGCGGTCCCTGGGCTGAAACGGCCGGGGCCGGGGCGCGCGGTGGCGCACGTCGCCGCCGGGCGCCCCGGCCGCGGGAGGATGGGGGGCGTGACGCACAAGGGGCAGCAGCAGGGGGAGACCGCGGCGGGTCCGGGTGGGGAGGGGCCGACGCTGTTGGTGGTGGGGTCGGCGAACGCCGATCTCGTCGTACGGGTCCGGCGGCACCCGGACCCCGGCGAGACGGTGCTCGGCGACGGCGGCCTCGCGGTGCACCCGGGCGGCAAGGGCGCCAACCAGGCCGTCGCGGCGGGCCGGTTGGGCGCCCGGGCCGGGTTCTGCGGCCGGGTGGGGCGGGACGCCCACGGCGACCTGCTGGCCGGTCGGCTGCGCGCGGCGGGCGTCGACACCGCCGCGCTGGCCGTGGACGCCGCGGAGCCGACCGGCGTCGCGCTGATCACCGTCGCCGCGGACGGTGAGAACACGATCGTCGTCGCGCCGGGCGCCAACGCCCGGCTGACCGCGGACGACGTCGCGGCGGCGGTGCGGGAGGGGGTCGCGCGGGGGGTGCGCGTGGTGTCCGTGCAGTGCGAGGTGCCGCCCGAGGCCGTGCGGGCGGCGGCGCTGCACGCGCCGCGCCTGGTGCTCAACCCCTCGCCGCCGGAGGCGCTCGGCGCGCTGCCGTCGGACCAGCGGGCCGAAGTGCTGGCCCGCGCCGACCCGTTGGTGGTCAACGAGCACGAGATGCGCGCGCTGCTGGCCGCGGGGCCGGGGGAGCGGACCCGCGGGAGCTGCTGCGGCTCGGCCCGCGCTCGGCGGTGGTGACGCTGGGGGGCGCCGGCGCGGAGGTGGTCGAGGCGGGCGGTCGTACCACCCGGGTCCCGGCCGAACGGGTGCCGGTGGTGGACACCACGGGCGCGGGCGACGCGTTCACCGGCGCGCTGGCCTGGCGGCTGGCCGAGGGCGACGGCCTGCTCGCCGCGGCGGCCTGGGCGGTGCGGGTCGGAGCCGCGGCGGTGGGGGAGAGCGGCGCGCAACTGTCGTCCACAGCCTGTGGAAAACTTCTGGCCGCCGCACGCGGGGAGTGAGCGTGGGGACCGCGCGCGGGGAGTGAGCGCGGGGAGTGAGGGGGCGCGGCCCGCGGGCGGCCGGCCCCGCCCGCCGCGCCCCGCCGCCGGACCGGCGTCCCCACGCCCCTGCTGCGCTGATGGGTGCGGCCTCGGCGTCGCGGCGGCGTGTCTGCGGGGTGCGCGGGCCCGGTCATCGTTGACTCACGGAATGACCGAAAGAAATATGTTCATCCGTTTCGTCCTGTCCGGAGCGCTGACGCTGACCGGTCTGCTCATCCCGGCCGCCGCGGCGGACGCGGCCGACGCCGACACGCCGCGGGTGTTCCAGGGCGCCGGGTTCGACACCTGTCAGGCCCCCGACCTCGACACGATGAGCGCCTGGCGCGCGCACTCCTCCTACCGCGCCGCCGGCATCTACTTCGGCGGCCGGGCCCGGGCCTGCGCGTCGCAGAAGAACCTCACCCGCGACTGGGTGCGGCAGACCACCGCGGCGGGCTGGAGCCTGCTGCCCATCTACGTCGGCTCCCAGAGCCCCTGCGTCTCGGGCACTAACAAGAACCCGTACCTGATCGACACCCACGACCCCTCGGGGCAGGGCTCCGACGAGGGCAAGGACGCGGTGAGCAGCGCCGAGGCGCTGGGCCTGGAACCGGGCAGCGCGCTCTACCTCGACATGGAGGCGTACGACATCTCGAACGCCTCGTGCACCGACGCGACGCTGACGTACGTGCAGGCGTGGGACAAGCAGGTGCACGCGGCCGGCTACCTCTCCGGCTTCTACAGCAGCGCCGACTCCGGGGTGCGGCACATGGAGCGCTCGCGCCTGGCCAGCGCCGGCTCGCTGCCGGACGTCATCTGGTACGCCCGCTGGGGCGTCACGCCGACCCTGACCGACGAGCCGTCGCTCGCGCCCTCCGCCTGGACCCCGCACGCGCGCATCCACCAGTACACCGGCAGCGTCACCGAGTCCTACGGCGGCAAGTCGCTGAACGTCGACCGCGACCTGATCGACGCGCCCGTCGCCGTCGTCGGCTGAGCCCTGCGGACGGCCGCGCGCACGCCGTCCGCCGCAGACCCCGCCGCGACCTGCTGCCCAGGCAGTGCGGGCCGACGCCGACCCCGGGTGTACTCGGGGTCGGTCCGGGGTCATCCCCCAGGTGCATCCCCTGCGGGAACAGGCCCCCCGGGTCACCCCTCGGGAGGTGGGGACATCCCCCGGAGTACGACCTGAGGGTGATCCCGTTTCGGCACTTGCGGCCGATCCGCGACGACCCCGCCGGCTCCTACCGTGGAGCCATGACCACGCCAGTGTGCACCAGCGCCAACACGACGCAGTTCACGGCCTACGTCCGGACCAAGGGCCCGACGCTGCTGCGCACCGCGCGCGCCCTGACCCCCAACCCCTCGGACGCCGAAGACCTGCTGCAGACCGCGCTCACCAAGACGTACCTCGCCTGGGACCGCATCGACGACCACCGGGCCGTCGACGGGTACGTGCGCCGCACCCTGGTGAACACGCGGACCTCGCAGTGGCGCAAGCGCAAGGTCGACGAGTTCAGCACCGACGAGCTGCCCGAGCCTGCCGCCGCCTGCCAGGTCGACCTCACCGAGCAGCAGGCCCAGCGGGACGCCCTGCTGCGCGCGATAGCCCGGCTCCCCCCGCGGCAGCGCGCGATGGTCGTCCTGCGCTACTACGAGGACATGAGCGAGGTGCAGACCGCCGAGGTCCTCGGCGTCTCCGTCGGCACCGTCAAGAGCGCGGTCTCCCGCGCCCTCGGCAAGCTGCGGGACGACCCCGAGCTGGAGCTGTGCGTGGCCTGAGCGGGCGCCGACGGGCCCGCCCGGGCCGCGCGGCCGGAAACGGTCGCCGCGACCGCTCACGACATGACCGATCCGGCGCGGGGTAGTGACATACCACCTGGTATGCCAGCAGAATCACGGCTACGACCCGCCACTGCCGTCGCCGTCGCCGGAGGCCCTTGTGCTCAGCACCATGCAGGACGTTCCGCTGACCGTCACCCGCATCCTCCAGCACGGCGCCCAGGTCCACGGCAGGTCCGTGGTCACCACCTGGACCGGCGAGGGCGAGCCGCACCGCCGCACCTACCGCGAGGTCGGCGCCCGGTCCGCCCGGCTGGCCGCCGCCCTGCGCGACACACTGGGCGTCGGCCGCGGCGACCGCGTGGCCACCTTGATGTGGAACAACGCCGAGCACCTGGAGGCGTACCTCGCCATCCCGTCCATGGGCTCGGTGCTGCACACCCTCAACCTGCGGCTGCCCGCCGACCAGCTCACCTGGATCGTCAACCACGCCGCCGACCGGGTGATCCTCGTCAACGCCACCCTGCTGCCGCTGCTCGCGCCGCTGCTGCCGGCCATGGACCCGGTCGAGCACGTGGTCGTCGTCGGCCCCGGCGACCGGTCGGCGCTGGACGGCTGCCGCCCGGCCGTGCACGCCTACGAAGAGCTGCTGGCCGGCCGCCCGGACCGCTACGACTGGCCGGAGCTGGACGAACGCGAGGCCGCGGCCATGTGCTACACCTCCGGGACCACCGGCGACCCCAAGGGCGTGGTCTACTCCCACCGCTCGGTCTACCTGCACTCCCTCCAGGTCAACACCGCCGAGTCGATGGGCATGACCAGCAAGGACACCACGCTGCCCGTGGTGCCGATGTTCCACGTCAACGCGTGGGGCCTGCCGCACGCCGCCTTCATGACCGGCATCAACCTGCTGATGCCCGACCGCTTCCTGCAGCCCGGCCCGCTCGCCGAGATGATCGAGTCCGAGCGGCCCACGCACGCCGCCGCCGTGCCGACCATCTGGCAGGGCCTGCTCGCCGAGCTGACCGCAAAGCCGCGCGACGTCTCCTGCCTGAAGGAGGTCACCATCGGCGGCTCGGCCTGCCCGCCGTCGCTGATGAAGGCGTTCGACGAGCAGCTCGGCGTCACCCTGCGGCACGCCTGGGGCATGACCGAGACCTCGCCGCTGGGCACCGTCGCCCAGCCGCCGGCCGGCGTCAGCGGCGAGGAGGAGTGGGCGTACCGCATCACCCAGGGGCGCTTCCCGGCCTCCGTCGAGGCCCGGCTGATCGGCCCGGACGGCTCGGTGCAGCCCTGGGACGGCCGCTCGGCCGGCGAGCTGGAGGTGCGCGGGCCGTGGATCGCCGCGGCCTACTACGGCGGCGCCGGCGAGGAGCCGCTGCGGCCGGAGGACAAGTTCAGCCCGGACGGCTGGCTGCGCACCGGCGACGTCGGCGTCATCTCCGACGACGGCTACCTCACCCTCACCGACCGCGCCAAGGACGTCATCAAGTCCGGCGGCGAGTGGATCTCCTCGGTCGACCTGGAGAACCACCTGATGGCCCACCCGGACGTCGCCGAGGCCGCGGTCGTCGCCGTCCCCGACGAGCGCTGGGGCGAGCGCCCGCTGGCCACCGTGGTGCTGCGCGAGGGCGCCACCGCCGACTACGCGTCCCTGCGCACCTTCCTGGAGACCCGCGTCGCCCACTGGCAGGTGCCCGAGCGCTGGGCGGTGCTGGAGGCGGTGCCCAAGACGAGCGTCGGCAAGTTCGACAAGAAGGTCATCCGCAGGTCCTACGCGGACGGCGCGCTGGACGTCACCGAGCTGCGCGACTGACCCCGGGGCGCACACCGCAGCCGGGCCGACCCCGGGGCGCACGTCGCCGCCCGGCCGACCCACGCCGACCCACCCAGGGGCGCACGCCGCCCCGGGCCCTCACGCGCCGATCTTGCCCAGCAGGTCCACGATCCGCGCCTGCACGTCGCTGCTGGTGGAGCGTTCGGCCAGGAACAGGACCGTCTCGCCGGACGCCAGCCGCGGCAGCTCGGAGGGCTCGATGTCGGCGGAGGTGTAGACGACCAGCGGCGTGGTGTCCAGCCGCGCGTGCCCGCGCAGCCAGTCCACGATGCCCTGCCGGCGCCGCCGGATCAGCATCAGGTCCATCACCACCAGATTCGGGTGGATCTGCGCGGCCTGCGTCATCGCGTCGGTCTCCGACGACGCGTGGGTGACCTGCATCCCGCGGCGCTCCAGCGTCGCCGCGAACGCCTGCGCGATCGGCTCGTGGCTCTCCACCAGCAGCACTCGCGGCGGGTGCTGCTCGCTGTCGCGCGGCGCCAGCGCCTTCAGCAGCACCGCCGGGTCCGCGCCGTACGCCGCCTCGCGCGTCGCCTGGCCGAGCCCGGCGGTGACCAGCACCGGCACCTGCGCCGCGGCGGCGGCCTGCCGCAGCGACTGCAGCGCGGTCCTGGTGATCGGGCCGGTCAGCGGGTCCACGAACAGCGCGGCGGGCGGCTCGGCGACCTGCGCGTCGACCTCCTCGCGCGAGCGGACGATCACCGGCCGGTAGCCGCGGTCGGTGAGCGCCTGCCGGGTCGACACGTCGGGCTCCGGCCACACCAGCAGGCGCCGCGGCTCCTCCAGCGGCTCCTCCTGCCGGTCGTCCGCGCCGGGGCCGCCCGCGGTCATGTCGTCGGTCACGTCGACCGCGCCGTTCGGGCCGTCCAGCGGCTCCGGCCCCTCGGCGGCGCCCGCCGCCGGCGCGCCTATCGCGTAGGACCGGCCGCGGCCGGGGTCGGCGGCCCGCACGGGCCGCAGCAGCGCGGTCTGCGGGTCGTTGCCGGCCGCGGGAGCGCCGGGCGGCACGGTGGGCGGCGGCCCGGGCGGCATCGGCGGTACGGGGGCGGCGGGCGCGCCGGGCGCCCCCGCCGGGGGTGCGGGGTGCTGCGACTGCGCCGGGGGCACGGGCGGGCGTACGGGCAGCTGGCCGCTGTCCGGATCGGCCTGCGGGTGCTGCCGCGCCTGCGTCTCGCCGCCGGGCGTCGGCTGGCCCGCCGGGACCGGCTGGCTCGGCACGCGCGGAAGGATCGAGCCGTTGCTCTGCTGCGGCGCGCCCAGCCTGCGGCGTCGGCCGGACCCGCCGGACCCGCCCGGCGCGGGCAGCTCGGGCTGGCCGGCGTAGGGGACGACGCCCTGGCCGAGCGTCCGCACGCTGATCGCCCGCCCGTGGCTCTGCCCGTGCGCCGGGCCCTGGGCCTGCGCGTGGGCCTGAGCCTGGTGGGCCTGGGCCTGGGCCTGCGGCCGGACCTGTGCCTGGCCCTGGTCGTGGCCGGGGCCCTGCTCCGGCGCGTGCGGGTCACGCGGATCGTGCGCGTCGCCGGCCTGCGCCGCGGCGGCGGCCGGGCCCCAGGCGTCGGCGGAGTTCCCGCCGCCCTCTGCGGCGTGCGGGCCGGGCCACTGTGTCGCGCCGCCCTGGCCGCCGGGCTCCGGCCAGCCACCGGGCGCGCCGGACGCCCCCGGCTGCTCCCCCGGCGCGGACGTCCCCGGCCGCTCGCCCGCCGCCCGCCGCCCGGTCCGCCCACCGGGCTCCTGGGCGTCGCCGCCCTGCGAACGCGGATCGGTGCGCGGGTCCTGGGCGCCGTCGGGGTCCTGCCATGCGCCGCCCGGCGCGGAGGTGCCGGGTCGGCGCAGTGCGGGTCGTCCGGCCGCTGCCGCCTGCGGGTCGTGGCTGCCTTGGGCGTCCTGCCACTCCGCGGCGGCCGGCGCGGTCGTGCCGGGGCGTTGCGGCGCCGGTCGTCCGGGTGCGGCACCCTGCCCACCCTGGGCGTCCTGCCACTCCGCCGCCTGCGGTGACGGGCCCTGACGGCGAACCGCCGGCTGCGCGCCCGGCTGCGCGGGAGCGGCCTGCGGGCTCTGCGTCCGCGGATCGTGCGGCCCCGGCCACTCCGCGGGCGCCGGAACCTCCGGCCGCCCACCCCGGCCGCCCGGCGCGGAGGTGCCGGGTCGGCGCAGTGCGGGTCGTCCGGTTCCGGCGGCCTGCGGATCGTGGCCGCTCCCGGCGTCCTGCCATTCCGCGGCGGCGGGCGCGGTCGTGCCGGGTCGCTGCGGTGCCGGTCGGCCTGGTGCGGGGGCTTGCGGGTCCTGCCATTCCGCGTTCGGCGCGGAGGTGCCGGGTCGGCGCAGTGCGGGTCGTCCGGTTCCGGCGGCCTGCGGGTCCTGGCCGCTCCCGGCGTCCTGCCATTCCGCGTTCGGCGCGGAGGTGCCGGGTCGGCGCAGTGCGGGTCGTCCGGGTGCGGCATCCTGCCCACCCTGGGCGTCCTGCCACTCCGCCGCCTGCGCCGCCGGCTCCTGGTGGCGGACCGCCGGGAGGCCCGGCTGCGGCTCCTGCGGCGCCGGCCACGCGGCCTGCGGCCCGGCGCCCTGCGGCGGCACCGCGATCGGTCCCACCGGTCCCACCGGGTTCGCGGGCTCGATGGCGCGGCGCGCGCGGCGGCCCGTCGGCCCGCCGCCGGAACCGGCCGGCGGCAGCGCGTTCGGGATGGGCGGCGCGGGCAGCTCGGCCCGCCCCGCCTGCTCGGCCGGCACCTGCGCGGCCGGCATCTGCGCGGCCGGCGGCTGCTCCTCCTCGGCCGCCCGCCCGCGCCGCGCCCGGCGCCCCGACGGCTGTTCGCCGTGCGCCGCGGGACCGTCCGCGCCCGCGGAGAACGCCGCGCCGTCGCGCTCACCGGAACCGCCCGGCAGCGCCGGAGCCTGCCGGCCCTGCTGCGGCTCGCCCTCCTCGCGCGGCCGGCGCAGCGCGCGCCGCCGCCCGCTCGGGGCCTCCTGCTGGTCGCCGCGCTGGTCACCGTGCGGGCCGCCGTACTGGTCACCGTGCGGGCCGCCGAACTGGTCGCCGTGCTGGTCGCCGTGATCGGTCACGGCCGGCACCGCCCAGGGCGCGACGACCGTGCCGGTGTCCTCCGAGGGGTCGCGCGGCCCAGGAACCGGACTCGCGTCCTCCGCCGCCGAGCCCGAGCGCCCGCCGGCGCCCCTGCCCGCGCCCCGGCGACCGTGCGAGCCCGCACCGCCGCCCGCGTCCGTACCGGCCCCGGACCCCGCACCGCCGCGCGGACCGGAGCCCGTAGCGCCGGCCGAGCCCGTACCGCCGCCCGCACCCGCACCCGTGCCCGTGCCCGCACTCGTATCCGATCCCGCGTCCTCGCCGGCCGCCGCGCGTCCGCGTCCGTGGGAACCCGAGCGCCCACCCGCGGGGGACGCCGTACCGCCAGCCGCGCTCGCGGCCCTTGCGGCTCCCGCCGCGCCCGAAGCGGTCTCGCCCGCGTCCTCCGGGCCGACCGGCACCTCCAGGACGTACGCGCTGCCCTGCCCCGGCACCTCGTGGGTCTGCAGGACGCCGCCGTGGCGTTCGACCACCCCGCGGGCCAGCGGCAGGTGGACCGGGTCGCCGCCGGCGCTCGGGCCGTGCACGTCGATGCGGACGACGTCGCCGCGCCGGGCCGCCGCGACCACGATCGTGGAGTCGCCGCCGAGCGCGATCGCGTTGCCCGCGGAGTCCACGCCGGCCACGTCGGCGATCAGGTGCGACAGCGCCCTGGCCAGGTGCTCGCCGTCCACCGACACCTCGGTCTGCGGCGCGTGCACGGCGTACTGCGCCCGCCCGGGACCGATCAGCTCGACCGCGCCCTCGACCGCCGCGGCGGCCAGGTCGTCCAGGCCGACCGGCTCGCGCCGCAGCTTGTCCTCGCCGCGGTCCAGCCGCTGGAAGGCCAGGACGTTGTCGATGAGCGTGGTGATGCGCGCGTAGCCGGCGGTGAGGTGGTGCAGGATCTGGTTGGCCTCGGGCCACAGCTGCCCGGCCGGGTCGGCCGCCAACCCGCCCAGCTCGCCGCGCAGTTCGGCCAGCGGCCCGCGCAACGAGCTGTCCAGCAGCGCCCGCAGCTGCGCGGCGCGCGCGGCCAGCGCGTCGTACTGGGTGCGGTCGGTGAACGTCATCACCGCGCCGACCAGTTGGTCACCGTCGCGCACCGGCGCCGTCGTCAGGTCCACCGGCACCGGCTTGCCGTCCTTGCGCCACAGCACCTGGCCGCGCACCCGGTGCTTGCGGCCGCTGCGCAGCGTGTCGGCGAGCGGGGTCTCCTCGTACGCCAGCGGCGAGCCGTCCGGGCGCGAGTGGTGCACCAGCGGGTGCAGCTCCTTGCCGCCGAGGTCGGTCGCGCGGTGGCCGAGTATCTGCGCGGCCGAGGGGTTGACCAGCACGACCTTGCCCGCGGTGTCCACGCCGACCACGCCCTCGGCGGCGGCCCGCAGGATCATCTCGGTCTGCCGCTGCTGGCGGGCGAGTTCGGCCTCGGTGTCGACCGTGCCGGACAGGTCGCGCACCACCAGCATCAGCAGTTCGTCGCCGGTGTAGTGCGGCATGCCGTCGCCGAAGTCGGCGTACGGGGTGCGGGCGTCCTCCAGGTTCGCGCTCGTCACCTGGGCGGGGAAGGCGCTGCCGTCGGTGCGGTGCGCGGTCATCCGGGTCGGCTTGGTCCGGGTGTCCGTGTCCTGCGCGGCCTCGCGCGGGCTGCGCATCGAGCCGGGGATGCGCTTGGGGTCGAACTCCGGCAGCAGGTCCAGCAGTCCGCGCCCGACCAGCGCGGTCCCGGGCGTCTCGAACGTCTCCAGCGCGATGGCGTTCGCGTTCACCACCGTGCCGTTGGCGTTGACCAGGAGCAGTGCGTCCGGGAGGGCGTCGAGTATCGAGGCGAGGCGAGCAGCGCCTCGGGATGGCCTGCTGCTCACGGGACGCGTCCTCCTTGTGACCGCATGTTGCGTGGTGCTCGGTGGTGCGGGTGGTGCGGGTGGTGCTGTCGATCCGGGCGCGGACCGGGGCGGGTCCGTGGGCCGGTCCGGGCCCGGTGCTGCTCACGGTGTGCGGACGCCGGGGAGGTGACCGCGGTTCCCTGGGCCGGGGGCGGCCCGCGCCGCGCCGGCGCGGCGCACCTCGCGTGCCCGCGGCGACGTTCGGTCACCCGGAGCGGTCACGTGATGCGGTCACGCGGTACGGCCGGCGGTCGCCGTCGTCACGGGCCGCCCATCTTGCCGTTGCCCCCGGGCCATGTCACTAGACCGAGTGTACGGGTCGGGTTCCGCGCGGGGGCGGTGGATGCGTATGTGGCGCTGGGCGCCGGGGGGTTGAGGGTTGTACGCGGAGGGTGTGGTGTACGTCACGGGGGTGAGGGGTCGGCGGGGCGGGAGCTGGGCGCGGGACGGGCGCGGGGTGGGCGCGGCGCCCGGGGATGGGGGCGAGGCGGTGCGGAGCCCGTGCCGGAGCTGTACGCGATCTGCGCGCGGCCCGTGCGCGGTCTGCGCGCGGCCCGTACGCGATCTGCGCGCGATCTGCGCGCGACCCGCACCGGAGCCGCACCGGATGTGCGCGGGGCCTGCACGGAACCGGTACGGGCGGGCGGGCCGTACGGGTGCCGGGGCCGCGGGACGGGTCCGGGCGGGCGCGTACGACGCGACCGGGTCCGTACCGCCGGCGCGGCGGGGGCGCGGGCCCTGGCGCGAGGCGGTCCGTACCGCCGGGGCGAGGCGGACCGTACCGCCGGGGTGCGCGGCGACCGGCCGGCCGACCGCGTCTCGCCCCGGCCTACGCGGCGAGCGGGTGCATCTGTCCGGGCCGGTGCCGGGGGTCGGGGAGCGCGGGCTCCATCCGGTGCCAGCGGGCGACCTCGCAGCCGTTGGTGCGTCGGTACGTCTCCCGTACCGGCCGCCCCTGCCAACTTCCGGTCAGCCGGGCGGTCTGCGGCCCGCCGTAGATCATCGAGCACGCCTGCCCGGCGGGCACGTCCGGCAGCGGCCCGCCGAGCTGGTCCAGGTGCGAGCACGCGGCGTCCTCCCGCCGGATGCCGCAGGTGATGCGGTACGTCACGGGGTGGCCGGACCCGTCGTCGTACGCGACGGTCAGCCGGTCGAAGGTCCGGGGGACCCCCACGGCGTGGGCGGCGGCCCCGGGCGCGAGCAGCGCGGCGAATGCGGCGGCGGCGAGGGTGGCGGCGGCCGCGAGAGTGGTACGCGTCATGCCGCACCTCTTACCGCGCGCCCGGGCGTGCGCGGGGGTACGTCACCCGTACGTGGGCGCGTCGCCGGTCCACACCGGGGGTGACGTTGGGCCGTCCGGCCGAGCGGGGGCCACCGGGCCGGGTGCGGACCACCGGGGCCGGGCGCGGACCGCCTGGACCGGGGATCACCGTGACCGGGAGGACTCGCGCAACCCGGGGGCCATGGCCACCAGGCAGCGCCACCAGGCAGCGCCAGGGACCTGCCGGGCCGGCCAACCCCTTTGCCCTGCCCAGCCACGGCCTTGTACCGTATTCTCGGATTGGTCGCAGCCCTCCCGGCTGTGCCATCATTCCCCCACGCGCCCGCACCACGGGGCACGTACCCAGGAGGCGTCGCCTAGTCCGGTCTATGGCGCCGCACTGCTAATGCGGTTTGGGCTTTACCGTCCATCGAGGGTTCAAATCCCTCCGCCTCCGCCATCACCACCCCACTCAGGAGCCCCGCCCACCCGGCCGGGGCTCCTCCGCGTTCCACCCCTGCCCGCGCGCCCCTCGCCGCCCCGCCCCGAACCCGCCCCACCACGCGTTTCCCCAGCTCACCCCACCCCCGCGGTATCGATTTCACCTCCCGCGCCGCCTCATGTAATGTTGTCCACGCAACGCCGACCGGCCCCCGTAGGGCCGCAACGCCCGCACTCGTAGCTCAACGGATAGAGCATCTGACTACGGATCAGAAGGTTGCAGGTTCGAATCCTGCCGAGTGCACAGCAGGCCGGAGGCCCAGTGGAGCGATCCACTGGGCCTCCGGCTTTTCCGTGCCCGCGGCGCGCCGGGCTGCGCTCCCCGCTGTGGGTGCGCCGGGCCCGGGCGGTGCGTCGGCTGAGGCGGGTCAGGTCGTTGCGGCGTTGCCGGTGGCCAGCTCGCGCACCATGGCCGTCAGAACGGGTGAGTCCGGGGACGGCTGCTTCCCAGCCGGGCTCGGACGCGTGGCGGGCGAGCCGCTCGGCGTAGCGCTCGACCGAGTAGCGGGGATCGTGCAGCCGGTCGGCCCGCACCTCGGCGTAGATGTCGATGAGGGTGTCCCAGACGGGTTCGACGTCGCGGAAGTGACGGAGTTCGATGCCCGAGGCAGTCATGCCGACGCCGATCAGGCCGCAGCCATCTCCGGGAGGGCCTTCAGCCGCTCGCGGAACTCCTTCACGGCCGTCTCCGTCGAGAAGGCCGCGAGCTTCCCGCTGAAGTTCCTGAGCCGGTCCACCGCCCGGTGGGAGGACACCTTGCGCTCCAGGAGGTCGACGCCATGGTTGGCTGCCGTGAGGGCGCCGTCGAGGTCGCCGCCGGCCAGGTGCGCCTCGGCGAGGCGGCCGACCCGCACCGCCTTGTCACGGGGCACGGACGACTGCACCGAAGCGGCCAGGTAGTCAGTGGCGACCTCGGAGTCGCCGGCCCAGAGCATGACCTTGCCCCTGGTGCTGTTGATCTGCGACTCGCCGAACCACTTGAGCCACTCGCCCCGGCTGTCCCCTGACCGGTCGTACAACTTCTCGGACGTGTGCAGTGCCGAGGCCGCCTCCCGGTGCTCGCTCTGCTGCGCAAGCGCAGCGGCGAGGTGCAGGTACAGGTAGGCCCGGGTCGCCAGGGGAACCTTCTTGCTCTGGTCGAGGGCGGTGCGCAGGAGGCTGACGCGTTCGCGGTTGTATCCGCCGTCCGAGGCGTGGACGCCCATCTCGGCGAGCAGGAAGCTGCCGAGGTCGTGTTCGCCGGCCGTGCGCGCGGCCCGCAGCGCCGCCACGTAGTACCGCTGCCCGAGGGAGTGCAGCCCGCTGTCGTAGGCCATCCACCCGGCCAGGTACGCCACCTGCGCCGCCAGCGAGTGGAGACGGGCACCCAAGGCGTCGGTGTACGTGCCGTTCTTGATGGTCATCGTGATCAAGGACAGGTCGCTCTGGGCGTACTCCAACAGCCGCGCCCCACCCATCTCGTCGTCCATCTGCCGAAGGCTTTCGACGCGCTGCTCCAGAGCCGTCACGCGCCGATCCGTGACGCGTTCTCCATTGCTGACAGCGGCGACAGCACCCGGTGCCTCGGCCCAGCTCACGCCGAGCGCGGTCAGCGAAGCCCCGGCGATGGTGAGAAATCCACGTCGGTCCATGTGTGCGCTCCTGACCAGATCCTCCGATGCGGCCACGGTACCCGTCAGCGTCCAGGGCGCATTGAGACCGGAGACCTCACCTGGAGGGGCCTACGAGTCGGCCTCCAGCCGCCACGTGGTTACCGCTGACCGGCGGGGTGCGGCCCGGCGTCGGCGCGCACACGCACGGCGCGGCGGGGCGCCGGCTCGCCGAGGTCAGGAGCGCAGCGTTCGCCTGGCCGCGGTGATGAGATTCTGCGCGTCGACTCCGTACACCGCGGACTGGCAAAGCGTTTTCCACGCCCGCAGGTGGACGTCGACGCTCGCCTCGTCGTCGATCCACAACTCGGCGTGCCAGTTTTCGACGATCAGCTGACGGTCGTCGTAGATCCAGAAGGCGGTGGCCGGAGGAATCCTGAGCGGGGCGGACAGCGGAACGATCCCCAGCTCGACCGTTTCGAGACCGACGGTTCCTGCGAGCCGGTCGAGCTGGGCCGCGAGCACGGACGGCGGACAGATCAACGCGTGGAGGGCTGCCTCCCACAGCAGGAGGTGGAAGCGTTTCGAGGAGTCGTACAGCGTCTCCTGCCGCTTCGTGCGGGACAACACGGCCTGCTCGGTGTCGCGTGGCGATCGTTGGAGTTCGGCGTACCTGGTGAAGATCGCCCGGGCGTAGTCCGGAGTCTGCAGGATCCCGAAGACCATCGAGGACTCCCAGCCGCGGAACACCGAAGCGTCGGTGTGGGCGTTCAGGTGGGTGTCCTGGACCGGCCTGTGTCCCGAGGCCAGCTGGCGCCGCCACGACCTGATGTGGGACTCGAAGCCCCGGAGGCGCGCGAGCAGTTCGCCGTACGCTTCCGGCCGGCCGGTCGCCTGCGCCCACTTGCGCAGGTCATCGGGAGTCGGCGTCTGCTTGCCGTTCTCCAGTCTGCTGACCTTGGACTTGTTCCACCCGCACTGCTCGCCGAGTTCGCCGCCGGTGAGCCGACGTTCGTGGGCGGAGAGCCGGAGTTCCCGCAGGCGTGCTCCGAGCGCCTCCCGTGCCTGCTGGTAGTCCGTGCTCACCGGTACGCACCTGCCTCAGCCCTCCTCCGCGGTCAGCCGAGCCGCGAACTCCTGGTAGGGGACAGCATGATGCAGTGCTGCGTCGCGCACCATGGCGTACCGCAGTACCGCGGCGGGCTCCCTGATCAGCTCGACGCCGACGAGGGTGTCGGCCTCGTCGAAGTCGAGCAGCGCGACCAGCCGGGAGTCGAAGATCCAGAAGTCCTCGGCGGGCAGATCGAGCCGCTCGGCTTCCTCTCGCCGCAGGTTGAGGATCGTCTCTCCAACGGCGCTGTTACGGCGTGGGGCTCGCCCCAAACGAACTGCGCGTAGGTGTCCGTGAGTTCGTCCGACGCGTAACGCCGACGCGTCTCCAGCCGCCACGCCGTGTGCTCGAACTGAGTGAAGAGCCGGTCGAACTCCTCCAGGCCGATGATGTCGGGCACGCGAACGACCTCCTTCGGGCCGAAGTCGACCAGCAGCTCGCGCGGCACGACGATGGGGCCTCGCCCCCTCTGGGACCGCGAGGCCGCCCTGCTGCTCCGCGACCACACGATGGTCCGCGACATGGCCGAGCGCATCCTCGGCAACGCCGTCATGTACACCATCGGCTGCATGGAACACCCCGAGGTCCACTTGGGCGTCGGCAAGCTCGTCGACATCGGCGTGCACCAGCTCATCCTCGACACGCCGGTGTGGTGGTCCCTGTGCGAGGTGTACAACCAGGGTCGATACAAGCACCACGCCCCGTTCATCGAGCGCCGCAGCGACGGACTGTGCTTGCGCACAGCGGACTTCCTGAAGTCCATCGGCTTCGAGGTCGACGAGGAGCTGTGGGCGATCGACGGAACGGACTGCTCGCCTTGCGACAACAAGGTCCCCGACAGCCACTGATGAACGGCCCGGCGCTGCCCCTGTCCACGCCCCCCGGGAGGGCAGGGGCCGGACCTTTCGCTCTCGAAGAGGAAACCGCCTTGCCCGCACAGCACGACATCGCCGCCGAGACGGAACTGTGGGACGTCTTCGCCGCCTCCGCCTTTCGGGACGACGCGGAGCCGAGCTTCTGCTGGACCCAGTACGCCGGGCACGGGCCCGGCGCGGAGCTGCTCGGCGATCCGCGCTCGGCGCTGGAGATCGGCTGCGGCACCGGCCGTGCCCTCGCCCATCTCGCTCGACGCGGCATCACGGCACGAGGCGTCGACCTCTCTCCTGTCATGGTGGAGAAGACCACCGCCAAGTGGTCCGGCAGCGGCGCGGAGTTCGTCTGCTCCGAGGTCCTGGAGTACCTGAGCACGCACGAGGAGACGTACGACGCCGTCTACTCGATCTTCGGAGCCGCGTGGTTCACCGACCCGGGGCGCCTGTTCCCCCTCGTCCGCCGGCGCCTCGGACCCGGTGGCGTCTTCGTCTTCTCCCAACCCCCGGCCATCCCCGGCGCGTACGGGCCGCAGGGCATGTACAAGGGGGGCTTCGCAGGCAGGGCGATGTTCACCTACCGCTACAGCTACCGCCCCGCCGTGTGGGAACGCCTGCTGATCCGGGCCGGGTTCGCCACCGCCGAGGCCCAGATCCTCGATGCGCCTCACCCCGAGCACATCGGGACGCTCCTCGTCCGCGCCGTCGCGGCGTGACCTGATCCGGCGGCCCTGTCGCCTCACCGCTTGACAGCGGTCGGGGAACCGCCTCGTGGGTGGCCGCGAACTGCGATGCTGGCGGGATGTCGAGTGAGCAGGACGTCCCGGGCCCGGCGCATCCGCTGCCGAGGGTGCTCAACCCCCTGTGGATCATCTCCCTCTTCCTCGGCGTGTCCGAGACCACCGTGGGGATCGCCGCCACGCTGTCGAGCGGCGCGGTCCAGGGCACGCTCACCGCCTTCGCGGTCACGTTTCCCGTGCTGGTCTCCGGCGCGTTCTTCGCCGTGCTGTGGAAGAAGCCCGAAGTGCTGTACGCGCCGGGCGACTTCCCCGAGCACGTCTCGGTCACCGCGTACGTGGACGGCATGCGGCACGGCTCGGCCGGCAACGCCGAACTCCTGCAGTCGGTGGTGCGCGACACACTGGAGGAGGTCATCCCCACCACCCTGTCCCGGTTCGTCACCCCGCAGCAGGTCGCGCAGTTGGTGGACCAGGCCGTCGCCAGCGCCCGGGAGGGCATCGCCAGCCGCATGCTCTCCGTCGACCTGAGCGCGGTGCACCCGGACTTCCGCGACTTCCGCACCGAGTTCCCGCTCGGCGACGGCGCGACGGTCGCCGACTTCCTCGACCGGCTGTGGGCGGTCATGCGCGACCACGTACGGCCGTACACCTACGGCACCCACTGGGTCCTGATAGACCGCGCGAGCAACCGCATCTTCCGCGACATCGGCAGCACCTGGGCGCGCGACCACGTCGGCGACCCCGAGGACGCCCGCCTCCTGAAGGACATCGGCTTCCGCGTCGACATGGACCTCGCCGTGCTGCCGCTGCGGCACGGCCTGACCGACCCCCCGGCCCCCCGCGGGCGATACTCGGGAGTGTGAACGGCGGGAGCGGCGGGAGCGGTGTGAGCAGCGGGAGTGGTGTGACCGGCGGAAGTGGTGTGGGCGGTGTGGGCGACTCGGTGCGGCGCGCGGAGGCCCGCGTCGCGTCGGCCGCCGCCGCAGCCGGACCGGTCTGGTACGCCGCGTACGGCTCGAACATGCACCGCGACCGCCTGCGCTGGTACGTGGAGGGAGGCGCTCCGGCCGCGGACCCGCACCACCCGAGCGGTACGGACTCCGGCGGCGCCCGCGCCTACCCCGGCTGCCGGGACCCGCGGATGCCGCGCGAGTCCGTCGCCGTCGAACTGCCCGGCACCGTCTACTTCGCCACCCGCTCCCCGGTCTGGGCGGGCGGCCGGGCGTTCTACGACCCGGGCGCGGCCGGGCGGGCGTGGGCGCGCGCCCATCTGATCACGGCGGAGCAGTTCGGCGACATCGTGGCGCAGGAGATGTACCGGGCGCCCGGCCGCGACCTCGACCTCGGCGAGGCGCTGCGGACCGGGCGGCAGCGGCTCGGACCCGGCCGCTACGAGACGGTGGTCTGCCCGGGCGCGCTCGACGGCGTACCGCTGCTCACGTTCACCGCGCCGTGGGGCGTGGACGGGGTCGAGCACACCGTGCCCTCGGCGCCGTACCTCGCGCACCTCGCGGCCGGCCTGCGCGACGCCGGGGCGTGGACCGCCGACCAGATCGCCGCGTACCTCGCCGCCCGGCCGGGCGGCGCCGGCCGCTGGACGACCGAGCAGGTCGCGGCCCTCACCGCGCCGGCCGCCTGAAGGCTACGGTCCCCCCGAGCGGTACGGTCCCCCCCGGACGGTACGGGCTCGCGCGGCGGTACGCGCCCGGTCGTACGGCGGTACGCGCCCGGTCGTACGCCACCCCCGCGACCGCGCCGACCGCGCCGACCGCGCCGACCGCGCCCCGCGCTACCCCCGCGTCGCCCGCTCCTGCGCCTCCAGCAGCTCCTCCCCGTGCGCCGTCGTCCAGTCGGCCATCGCGCGCAGTGGACCGGCCGCGAGGCTCGCGCCCAGCGGCGTCAGGCCGTACTCGACGCGCGGCGGCGCCGCGGGGTAACTGCGGCGCTCCACCAGGCCGTTGGCGAGCAGACGGCGCAGCGTCTCGGTGAGGACCTTGTCGCTCATGCCGCCGGTCGAGGCGAGCAGGGCGCGGCGCCGCAGCGGTCCGTTCGACAGCGCGGCGACCACCAACGGGTCCCAGGCGTGCGCGAACAGCTCGGTCGCCGCGCGCAACCGGCAGTCCACGAGGACGTGTTCGCACACCCCGTGCGCGGCCGGCGTCAGCCCGGGAACGCTGATCCCGGCCGCCGCGGGCCCGCGCGCCGCCCCGCGTACGGGCCCGCGCGCGACCGCCTCACGCGCGGCCCCGCGCGCCGCTTCACGCGCCGCCTCGCGCCCCGCGTCACGCGCAGCCCCGCGCCCGGACTCCCCCGCGGCCCCGCGCCCCCGCCCCGCCCTCGTCGCGATGGTCGTAGCGGTCGTCGTCGTGGTCATGCCCCCATCCTCCCCGACCCCGCGCCTACCGATCGGTTCGTATCGGTCTGCCTACGGTGGCCGCCCCGGCGGGGACGCCGCACGGGCCGCGGATCGGCGGGTCAGGGATCTGCGCGCGGCAGGCGGCGATCAGCAAGCAGCGAACACTCGGAGGTACGCGATGCGCATCGGAATCGTGGGTACGGGCGGGATGGCCGTCGCGCTGGGCGCGGCGTGGGCGGGCGCGGGGCACGCGGTACGGATCGGGGGCCGGTCGTACGGCAACGCGGTCGCCGCGGCCGCGCGGATCGGCGGCGGTGCCGAGGCCGTACGGCTGGAGGAGGTCGCGGGCGGGCAGGACGCCGTGCTGCTCGCGGTGGCGTGGCAGGGCGTGCCCGAGGCGCTGCGGGCGGCGGGCGCGGAGCGGGGCGCGTTCGAGGGCGTCCCGCTGATCGACCTGACGAACGCGGTCGAGCACGGCGTCGGCGTGCTGCTGCCGGAGGAGGGGCGGTCGGCGGCGCAGTACGTGGCGCAGTGGGCGCCGGGCGCGCGGGTGGTCAAGGGGTTCCACCTCTTCCCGAGCGCGCAGTGGGTGCCGGAACGGCCCGCAGCCGGCAGCGGGTCCGGCGGAGGACCCGGCGGAGGCCCCGGCGGCGTCCCGGGGGAGCGGCCCCGGACGTGCCGCTTCCCGGGGAGCGGCCCCGGACGCGCCGCCCGCGCCCGCCCGCACCGTCAGCGTCGTCCTGGCCGGCGACGACCCCGCCGCGCTGGAGACCGTGGCACAACTGGTGCGCGACGTCGGCGCACGCCCGGTGGTCCTCGGCGGACTCGACCGGGCCCGCCAACTGGAGGAGGTCGCCGGCTTCGTGATCGCCCTCGCGCTGAACGGCACCGACCCCAGCACCGCGATCCCGCACTTCCCTCCACCGGCGGACGCGGCCTGAGCGCCGGCCGGACGCAGCCGCGACCGGGGCCGGGGCTGCGCGGTCCCGGCACTGCGCGGCAAACGCGGCCTGAGCGCCGGCTGGACGCGGTCTGAGCGCGCCCCGGACGCGTCTTGCGCGCCACCCGTCAGCTCGGTCCGGGGCCGCACCCCGAGCGCAGCCGATCCGCGTCCTACTCCACGGAGTTCGCCTCCATGCACGTCAGGTCGATGTCGTCCAGCACCGCTTCCTGCGTCCGCCCGGACAGCGCGGCGTTCTGCTCGATCAGGACGGCGGTCCAGCCGGCCAGGCTGATCGCGAGCACCCGCAGGCCGTCCGTGCCGTGGCTGGCGAGCACGGAATCGGCGGTGTCCAGGGCGCGTTGGGGGATGAACTCGGCCGGCTCCAGGCCCACGGTCCGGCGCAGCAGATCGACGGTGACCCGCGATATGTCCGGTGCGAGCGAGGTGAGGCGGCGGTCGTCTTCCCGGTCCATGCGAGGGCTCCTCCAGCTCCTCCGGCTGCTCCGGTCGCGGCTGCACCGGTTACGGTTCGTGCAGGCGCCATCACAGCAGATCCCACGCTGGGCCGGGGGCATATTCCGGTCAACCGGGCGCAGTTGGCCGGGAGAGCACCCACTTGTGACTCCTTCTGCGCGGCTGCCCGTGCGGCTGCTCCCGTACGCCGCTCCCCGCCGTCGGCCCCGTGCGGCTACCGCCCCTCCGCCGGGCGCCGGGCCCAACGCGGCGTCCACGTCGTCCCGTCGGCCGCGTACGCCGGGTCCGGCGCCGCGTTCGGCTCACACGGCACTTGCTGCACCGGCGAACGCACGCCACCCTTGATGACACCGAGCGACCGCCGCCACCCGCACCCGCACCACCGCCACCCGCACCACCGCCACCCGTACCGCACCCGCCCACCCCGCGCCCGGGAGGAGCCCGCCCATGCCGCTCCCCGACGCTCACGGCCCACTTGCCCACGCCGCCGGCACATCCACCGCGGACGCTCTCGACGTCCGCTGGAACCACGGAGTGGCCGCGTGGCGGCGGCCGTTGCTCGGACGGCGTCCCGGGGGACCGCGGCCCGAGCCGCCGATCCAGGTGCACCGTCACGACGAGCACACCGTCGTACTCCGCCAGAGCAAGGTCCTGACCTACGAGGCGCCGTTCCTCTACCTGCTCTTCGGCGACGACCGCGCGCTGCTGCTCGACACCGGCGCGACCGAGGACCCGGGCCTGTTCCCGCTGCGGGCCACCGTCGACGCGCTCATCGACGACTGGCTGGACCGTCATCCGCGCCGCGGCGCCCAGCCGTACGGACTCGTGGTCGCGCACAGCCACGGCCACAACGACCACGTGGCCGGCGACGGGCAGTTCGCCTGGCCGGGCACCACCGTCGTCGGGCGCGACGCGGACGCGGTCCGCGAGTACTTCGGGTTCGGCCCGGGCGGCGTCCCCTGGCCCACCGCGATCGCCGAACTCGAACTCGGCGACCGGAGGTTGGAGGTTCTGGCCACACCCGGGCACCACGAGTCGGCGATCACGCTGTACGACCCGCGCACGGGCTTCCTGCTGACCGGCGACACCGTGCTCCCGGGGCGGCTCTACATCGACGACGCCCCGGCGTTCGCCGCCTCGCTCGACCGCATGGTCGACTTCGCCCGGCACCGCAAGATCACCCAAGTCCTCGGCGCCCACGTGGAGATGACCCGCCGGGACGGCCGCGACTACCCCATCGGCGCGCGCCACCAGCCGCGCGAGGCGCCGCTCGCCCTCGCGCCCGAACGGCTCACCGCGGTCCGCGAGGCGGTCCGCGAGGTGGCCGGCCGGTCCGGGGTCTTCCGGCACCGCGACTTCGTCCTCTACGTCGAGCCCTCGGAGCGGGACATGGCCCGGCTGCTGCGCCGCGGGAACCGCCGCGACCGTGCCCGCCGCGCGCTCGAACTCGCCCTGCGCCCCCTCACGGCACGCTGAATGCGGCCCACCCCACTGTATTGCGGCCCACCCACTTTTTTCGAACCTTTGCTCGAATTCGCGCGTCCCGCCCCCGAAACACACGCCTCGAACCGCCGCCCGCAATAATCAGAACTTGAACCTAATCACGCACTGATTCGCCCAGATCCAGCCAATCCGCTGAGCGATCTTGTATCGACTTGATGGAGTCACCACCATTGATGGGTCGACCTGTTCCAGCCAGAACGGGTCCGCGCGACCGGGTGGCGACGGGGGTGGCTGACTGCTCGCAGAACCCGTGGCGGGCAGGTGGACAAATAGGGAGAGATAGTGTGAGCGGGTACTTCACCACGAAGCGTCACGATCGACTCCGACAGGAAGTCCGGGTATTCGCCGAGGAAGAAGTCCGCCCGCTGATCCCGCAGATGGAGGCCGCCAAGGCCGTCGAGTACGAACTCTCGCGCCGGATAGCCCGGCAGGGCTGGATCGGCGTCACCATCGCGCGCAAGTACGGCGGGATGGGCATGGGCCACCTCGCCAAGACCATCATCATCGAGGAGCTGTCACGGGTCAGCGGCGCGATGGGCGCGATGGTGCAGGCCTCGCAGCTCGGTGTGGCGAAGATCGTGCACTTCGGCTCCGAGGCGCAGAAGTGGCAGTGGCTGCCCAGGATCGCCTCCGGCGACTGCCTGCCGACCATCGCGGTCACCGAGACCGGCTCCGGCGGCCATGTGCTGGGCATGGCGGCGACCGCGGTGCGTGACGGCGACGACTACATCCTCAACGGCAGCAAGGTCTTCGTGGGCAACAGCCACGTCGGCGACCTGCACGGCGTGGTGGTGCGAACCGGCCCCGGCTCCAAGGGACTTTCGGCCTTCCTGGTCGAATCCGACCGCCCCGGCTTCTCGCTCGGCGAGCACAAACCGGCCATGGGCCTGCACGGCTTCAGCTTCGGCGAACTGATCTTCGACAACTGCCGGGTCCCGGCCGCGAACCTGCTCGGCCGCGAGGGCGACGGCCTGCCCGTCGCGTACTCCTCCAGCGTGCTGTACGGACGGCCGAATCTCACCGCCGTCTCGCTCGGCATCCACCAGGCGCTGGTCGAGGAGACCGCGACGTTCGTCTCCGAGCGGCACCGCTACGGCAAGCCGCTGTACGACGTGGGGCCGGTGAAGCTGAAGATCGGCAAGATGCAGTCGCGGCTGATGACCGCGCGGCTGGCGGCGTACCACGCGGCGCACCTGCTGGACGAAGGCGAGCCGTGCGACGCGGAGCTGATGAACGCCAAGCTGATCAACGTGGAGCTGGCGCTGGACTCGGCCCGGGCGGCGATGGAGGTGCACGCGGCCAGCGGGCTGTTCACCGACACCCCGGTGGAGCGCTACCTGCGCGACGCGCACCACATCTTCGCGCCGGCCGGCACCTCGGACGTCCAGCTGCTGCGGCTCGGCGAGGTCGCGCTCGGCCTGGACAAGGGCCAGTGGTCGCAGCGCCTGTCCGACCTGGTCCGCCTGGACGACTCCGTCAAGGCCGGCCTCACCTTCTGACCCGCCCGGCCTCCGCCGGCCACGCCGGGCCCCGCCCCGCCGACCCTGCTCGCGAGAACGCGCCGGGCCCCCGGCGGACCGCACTCCGCCCGGCACCCGGCGCGAACCGCCCCGCGGGACCGGCCCGCGGCGCGGAGCAGCCTGCGGCGCGAACCGACCCCGCGGGGACGGGAGTTACGCCTGTCCCCGCTCGTGGCGCTGCAGCACCGTCGTGACCTGCTCGGCCACGCCCTTGATGTTCTCCACGTCCTGCTTGGTCCACGGGATCGGCTCGGTGTCGATCACGCACACCGTGCCCAGCGTCACCCCGGACGACGGGTCCTTGACCGGCGCGCCCAGGTAGGTGCGCACGCCCAGCTCGTCCACGACCCGGTTGCCCGCGAACCGCGGGTACGCGCACACGTCGGCCAGCGGCAGCGCGGTGCCGCGGCTGACCACGTGCGGGCAGAAGCCCTGGTCCAGCTCCATCTCGCGGCCGGGCTCCGCGCCACCGGTCTCCAGCGTCTGCGGCCCGCTGGGGGTGGACAGCCCGGCGAAGTACTGCCGGCCGTCGATAACGAAGTTCACCATGGCGTACGAGGCACCGGTGATCTCCCTCAACTGCTCGGCGATCGCGTCCAGTTCGGGGAACGGCTGGTCGGTGACGCCCATCGCGCGCAGGCGCTCGTTGCGCGTCTGCGCGGCGGCCGGGTCTTCTTCGGGGATGGCCATGCGGTTGGCCGGGTCGAATGTCATAGCGGCGCTTCCGGTCAGTGGGCGGGTTGTGCCACGGCGGTGGCCTGGAGGAGGTGCGTGACGAGGTCGATCAGCACGTGGGTGGAGGAGCTGGCCTGTCGGGCGTCGCAGAGCACGACCGGCACGTGCGGGGCCAGCGCGAGGGCGCCGCGCACCTCGTCGGGGGTGTAGGTGTAGGAGCCGTCGAACTCGTTGACGGCGACCAGGAACCGTATGCCGCGGCTCTCGAAGAAGTCCACGGCGTCGAAGCAGTCCACGAGCCGGCGGGTGTCGGCCAGGACCACCGCTCCGAGCGCGCCGTTGGACAGCTCGTCCCACATGAACCAGAAGCGGTCCTGGCCCGGCGTGCCGAAGAGGTACAGGATGTACTGGTCGTCCAGCGTGATGCGGCCGAAGTCCATCGCGACGGTGGTGGTGGTCTTGTTGGACACGCCGTCGAGACGGTCGGTGCCCGCGCTGGCCACCGTGACCGTCTCCTCCGTGCTCAGCGGCTCGATCTCGCTGGCAGCTCCGACGAAGGTGGTCTTCCCGACCCCGAACCCGCCGGCCACCAGGATCTTCAGCGGCTGCGGGTAGGAGTCGGCGTCGTCACTGCAGTAGTCGTTTGTGTAGGCCATCGAGCACTCTCTGCAGGATGTCCCGGTCCGCGGGGTCGGCGGCCGGGTCGGGCGGACGGGCCGTCACGGCCCCTTGGTCGATCAGGTCGGACAGCAGGATCTTGGCGACCGCGACGGGCAGTTTGAGGTGGGCGCCGATCTCGGCGACGGTCACCGGGGCGCGGCTGAGGTCGAGCGCCAGGCTGTGCTCCGGGCTGAGGTCGACCTTCAGCGCCCGGCCGGTGGCCCGGACCATCGACAGCAGGTCCAGGGCCACGGTCGGCTTGGTGCGGCCGCCGCTGACGGTGTACGGGCGGACCAGCCGTCCGGCGTCCGCGTCGAGCCAGTCGGCGTCGGTGCGGCCGTCCCGGCGCTCCTGGGCGGAACGCCGCTCCCGGCCGAGCAGGGCGTCGCGTCCGGACAGCCCCTCCCGTCCGGACAGCGCGTCCCGCCCGCCGAGTAACCCGTCGCGGCCGAACCGGCCGTCGTGGCCCTCTCTGCCGGAACCGCCGGCGCGGCCCCGCCCCTCCGCCCGGTTCACCGGGCCACGGACGCCGCGTTGCGGGCAGGCGTCTCGAGGCTCTTGGTCACCTGCTGGATCATCCGGCTCATCTCGAAGCCGAGTACGCCGGCGTCGGCCTCGGGCGCGGCCAGCACGGCCAGCACGCTGCCCTGGCCGGCCGCCGAGACGAACATCAGCGCGCCGTCCAGCTCGGCGACGACCTGCCGGGCCAGCGGGCCGTTGCCGAAGTGCTTGCCGGCGCTGCGGACGATCGACCACAGCCCGGAGGCCACGGCCGACAGGTGGTCGGCGCCCTCGACGTCCAGACCGTGCACGGCCCGCTTGATGCCGTCGGACGAGAGCAGGACGGCGGCGCGGGTGTAGGGGACCCGGCCGACGAGATCCTCAAGCAGCCACCCGAGGTCGCTGCCGGTGGTGTCGCTCGCCATCTGTGGAACTCCTAAGGACGTAACGCGGGGGAAACGCGGATCGGGGGGGGCGGATCAGGAGCGGATCTGGGGGGACGGCGTGGGGGCGTGGGGACGGCGTGAGCGGGTGTACGGCGTGGGGGTCCCGCTCACCTCCTGCGGTCAGTGGCCGGGGCGTCCGGGCTGTCCGGACCGCTCGGACCGTTCGGGCCGCTCGGAGTAGCCGGGCTGCACGGCCTGCTCCTCGGCCGCCCGTACGCCCTGCCGGTAGGCGCCCATCAGGCCGGGGGTGGCCGGGGTGAACTCGCCGTCGTCGGACTGCTGACCGTAGCCGCCGGCGCCGGACGCGCCCTGCTCGGCCGGGGGACGCTGCAACTGCGGCGCCATGTGCGTCTGCTGGGTGCGCTGGGGGAGCGGCGGCCGGCCGCCCGCCGGGGCGGCACCCATCACGCCGCCGCCGAGCCCGCCGCCGTACGGCGACTGCGGCGCCGCGGGCTGCTCGGCGCGCTGCGGTGCCGCGTGCTGCGGGGCTGCGTGCTGGGGCGTCGCGTGCTGCGGCGCTCCGTGCTGGGGGGCCGACCGCTGCCGGTACGGCGACTGCGGCTCGGCGCCGGGCCGGGGGGCCTGCTGCTGCGGCAGGGCGGACTGCGGGACGGCCGACTGCGGGACGGCCGACTGCGGGACGGACGACTGCCGCGCCGCCGCGGGCGGCGCGGTGCGCGCCTGCGCCGGAGCCGGCGCCTGGGGCTGGGCCTGGGCCTGGGCCTGGGCCTGGGCCTGGGGCTGGGCCGGCGCCGCTGACGCCGCCGCCGGAGCGCTCACCGCGGCCGGCGCCTGGGCGTACCCCGCGGCCGGAGCCTGCGCGCGCCGGTCGACGATCGGCTCGGCGGCCCTGGCGTGGCTGTCCTCGGCCGGGACCGAGCCCTGCTCGTCGTCGCCGGCGTCGGCGCTGAGCAGCGGGTTGGGCAGCAGCACCAGGCTGGTGACGCCGCCGAAGAGGTTGCGCCGCAGCTCGACCCGGATGTTGTGCTGGCGGGCCAGCACCGCGACCACGTACAGGCCCACCCGGCCGTCCTTGAGCAGCGCGCCCAGCTCGACCCGCTCGGGGTTGGCGAGCAGCGAGTTGCGCATCCGCTCGTCCTCGGGCTGCTGCCCCAGGCCGCGGTCCTCGATCTCGATGACCATGCCGGTGGTGACCTGCTGGGTGCGCACGTAGACCTGGGTGCCGGGGGGCGAGAACGCGGTGGCGTTCTCGATCAGCTCGGCCAGCAGGTGGACCACGTCGGCGACCGCCGCACCGTCGAGCCGGCCGTCGATCGGCGGCACCGGCTTGACCCGCGAGTACCGCTCGACCTCGCCGATCGCCGAGCGCACCACCGAGGCCAGCGGCACCGGCTTGCGCCACTGGCGGCGGGTGACCTCGCCGCCGAGCACCGCGACGTTCTCCACGTAGCGGCGGATCCGGGTGGCGATGTGGTCGACCTCGAACAGGCCGCGCAGCAGGTCCGGGTCCTCCACCTGCTGCTCCAGCTCGTCCAGGATGCGGATGCCCTGGTGGACCAGGGACTGCAGCCGGCGGGCCAGGTTGACCAGGACGGTGACCTGCTGGGAGGCGGCGCCGTTGGGCGCGGGCAGGTCGGCGGCCTCGGTCAGCGCGGTGAACGCGGTCAGCCTGCTGTACTCCAGCTGCTCCAGCAGCGGCTTGAACCGGCCGGTGGCGTCGCGCAGTTCGGTCGGCGGAGCGGGCTGCTCGGGGGCGCGGCCCTGGCGCAGGTCCTCCAGCGCGCGGCGCAGCTGGGCGTCGCCGTACGAGACGCTGGCAGCGATGTCAGCCGCGGCGCGGTCGAGTTCGGAGGCGGACCCGGTGAGCCGGCGCTGGGCGCTGCGCGCGCTCGCGGCGCCGGCCAGCAGCACCGCGAGCGCGACGACCAGGGCGGCGCCGAGCCCGGCCAGCCGGCGCGTCCCGGTGGGGTCGGCCGCGGCCAGCCACGCGGCGCACCCGGCGCCGAGCAGGATCAGGACCGCACCGGGCAGCAGCACCACGCGCTGGAGATTGGGGACGGCTGACCCGGAACCGTGTCGGCCGGATGAGAGTGTGGTCATCAACGTCCTCAGCACAATGGGTGACTGGCATCAACCGTCACACTGGTAACCGATTATGCATGTTCGGAGATAGCGGGATCTTTCGATCCGGAACATCTCCACCATCTCGCCGGGTTCGAGCGTGCGCGGGCAACAGCCTTGCACAGGAAGTGAGTTGAATGCCACGCGCACATTCACTCGGCGGTCATGCGGAGGCGCGGGGACGCGGCGGAACCGCAGCTCAGCGCACTCGTGCCACCACCCCCTCGTCCTGCCGCGGCCCGCACAGCGCGAGGATCCGCGCCTGCATCTCGGTGCACTCCAGCACCACTTCGCCGGTCAGTCTCAGCAGTGCGCGCGCACATGAGGCGTCGATGAACGCCAGCCCCGTGAGATCGATCACGGCGAGCCCGGATTCGGTGACGGCGAATTCGAACGCGGCACGCGTCGCGAGGTCCGCATCACCCGCCAACCGCAGCACGTCGCCGTCCCGTTCGGCGTGCAGCGCACCGGGTTCCGGCAGGACGGCCAGCGGGTGCAGGCTCAGCATCTGTTCGAACAGCCGCGGCGGCACGGCCCGGCGGTCGTACTCGCACATCCCGGTGAGCGGGATCTGGTCGAACAGCCGCGTCACGTCGCGTTCGTAGGAGGTGACCGCCGCCAACTCGGCCGCGTCCAGGCCGTCCTGGCCGGTCCAGGACATGTCGCCGGCCGCCCGCAGCCCGGCGAAGCCGCGGTCGAGGGCGTCGCCGGTCGCCGCCGACCAGTAGGCGGTGCGGGCGGCGGCGTCGAAGCCGCCCGCCGGGTCGTGGCCGGGGGAGGCGCCGGTGACGACTTCCAGCCGTCCTTCGGCGGCGGCCCGGCCGGCGGCCAGCCCGTGGGCGGCGAGCCGGGCCAGGCCCGCGTCCGGGCCCTCGCCGGCCGGCAGCCCGCCGAAAAGCAGTACCCGCTCGCCGCGGGCCAGGCCGTCGGCGGTGAAGACGGCCCGCAGCGCCCACCGGTCGGCGCCGCTGTCGAAGCCCAGGCAGGCGTGGTCGCCCGCGGACAGCCGCTCGACGGCGGCCGTGCGCGGTGTCCGCTCGGCGCAGACCCGTATCGCCATGCCGACGAACGTACGCCGGGGGCGGCCCGGTCAGGCGCGCGGGATCACTTCTCCCCCACCGGTGACCGGGCCCGACCCGGAATGACCGGAAACAGTCGCTCGGAAGCGTCGGGTGACCGGCCGGGCGCTCTTCGTGACGTCCGGATTCTCAGAGATTCTCAGACGTTTCACAGAATCGGCCAAGATTCCTTTCATAGCGAGCGCACAGAGTGGCCACCATGGCAACCACCTCTTCTGCTGCTTCCTCCACGAGCCCGGCGGCGACGGTCCCCCAGGCGACCCCCGCGACCCCCGCGGTGCCGGCCGGCGACCTGTCGCGCCCGGACGGCTCCCCGGTGCGCGTGCTCGTCGTGGACGACGAGACGCCGCTGGCCGACCTGCTGTCGATGGCGCTGCGCTACGAGGGCTGGCAGGTCCGCACCGAGACCGACGGCGCGAGCGCCCTGCGCGCGGCCCGCGAGTCCCGGCCGGACGCCGTCGTGCTCGACGTGATGCTGCCCGACATGGACGGTCTGGAGGTGCTCGCCCGGCTGCGCCGGCAGACCCCGGACGTGCCGGTGCTCTTCCTGACCGCCAAGGACGCGGTCGAGGACCGCATCGCCGGGCTGACCGCGGGCGGCGACGACTACGTGACCAAGCCGTTCAGCCTGGAGGAGGTCGTCGCCCGGCTGCGCGGACTGCTGCGCCGCTCCGGCGCCGCGGCGGTGCGCAACGAGTCGCTGCTCGTGGTCGGCGACCTGGTGCTCAACGAGGACAGCCACGAGGTCAGCCGCGGCGGCGACAACATCCACCTGACCGCCACCGAGTTCGAGTTGCTCCGCTATCTGATGCGCAACCCGCGCCGCGTGCTCAGCAAGGCCCAGATACTGGACCGCGTCTGGTCGTACGACTTCGGCGGCCAGGCCAACGTGGTCGAGCTGTACATCTCCTACCTGCGGCGCAAGATCGACGTGGGCCGGCCGCCGATGATCCACACCCGGCGCGGCGCCGGCTACCTGATCAAGCCCGGCGAACCGGCGTGACCCGCCCCGCGGCCGTCCGGCGGCGGCTGCCGCTGTCGCGCCCCCGCCGACCGGGCCCGCCGCGCCGCCGCGGGTCCTGGGCGCCGCGCCGCCGCGGGTCCTGGTCGCTGCGGCGCCGGCTGGTCGCGTCCTGCGTGGCGCTGGTCGCGGCCGTGTGCACGGTGATCGGCGGCGTGACGATATTCGCCCTGCACGACTTCCTCTACGGGCAGTTGGACAACAAGGTGCACGACACCGCGATGCGCGCGGGCGGCCCGCCGGCCGGCCAGAACGGCGCCGGCCAGGACGGCGCGGGCGGCGCGGGCCGGAACGGCGCCGGCCAGGACGGCGACCGGCGCCCGCGCTCGGGCCCGGGCCTGCCCGGTGCGGGCGACATCCCCTTCGTCTTCCTCGTCGGCGGCGGCCAGCCCGGCGAGACGGTCGGCGCGAGCGTCTCACCGGCCGGCGTCGTCACCCAGGCCGCGGTCAGCGCGGCCGACTCCGACGGCGGCCAGCTCGTCGCCGACGACCTCAGCGCCCGGCAGGCCGCCGCCTTCGCCGACGTGCCGCGCGACGGCAAGCCGCACACCCTGCACGTGCCGGACCTCGGGGACTACCGCGTGGAGTCCGCGCGCCCGGCCGCCGACGGCAGCACCGTGCTGGTCGGCATGAGCACCTCGGGCGTGCAGGACACGCTGTCCACGCTGATCTGGGTGGAGGTATCGGTCACCGCCGCGGGCCTGGTGGCCGCGGGGCTGGCCGGCGCCGCGCTGATGCGGATCGCGCTCGAACCGCTGCGCCGGGTCGCCGCGACGGCCACCCGCGTCTCCGAACTGCCGCTGGACCGCGGCGAGGTGGCGCTGCACGAACGCGTCCCGGCCTCCTTCACCGACCCGCGCACCGAGGTCGGCCAGGTCGGCGCGGCGCTCAACCGCATGCTCGGCCACGTCGGTTCGGCGCTGCACGCCCGGCAGGAGTCCGAGACGCGGGTCCGGCAGTTCGTCGCCGACGCCAGCCACGAGCTGCGCACCCCGCTCGCCTCGATCCGCGGCTACGCCGAACTCACCCGCCGCGGCACGGCACTCGGCGCCCCGGACACCTCCCCGGACACCCGCCCGGACACCTCCCCGGACGGTTCCGCTGACCCCGCGCCGAGCCCCGGCCAGGACCCCGCGTACGCCGCCGGCCCGGCACCCGGCACGCGCTCGGCCGGATCGAGTCCGAGGCGGCCCGGATGACCACCCTGGTCGAGGATCTGCTGCTGCTCGCCCGGCTCGACGCGGGCCGCCCGCTCAGCCTCGCCGAGACCGACCTGTCGCCGCTGGTCGTGGACGCGGTCAGCGACGCCCGCGCGGCCGGCCGCGGCCACAACTGGCGGCTGGACCTGCCCGACCGCCCGGCGACCGTGCGCGGCGACGCCCAGCGGCTGCACCAGGTGCTGGCCAACCTGCTGGCCAACGCCCGCGCCCACACCCCGCCCGGCACCACCGTGACCGCCCGCGTGACGCCCGCCGGCCGGGACGTGCGGCTCCAGGTGGAGGACGACGGGCCGGGCGTCCCCGAGGAGCTGCGGCCGCACGTCTTCGAGCGGTTCGCGCGCGGCGACGCCTCCCGCTCCCGCGCCTCCGGCAGCACCGGCCTGGGCCTGGCCATCGTGCACTCGGTGGTGGCCGCGCACGGCGGCGACGTCACGCTGGACAGCGTGCCCGGTCGTACGGTCTTCACCGTGACCCTGCCCGCCGCCGACGAGCCGTCCGCGGGCGCGTCCGCGGACCGCCGCGCGCAGCCCGCCTCGGCGCTCCCGGCCCACCCGGAACTCCCCGCGCACCCGCACCTCCCCACGCACCCGTCCCCGCATTCACAGCCCAGCCCCAGCCTCAGCACATCGTCGTGACAGCGCGGTTGCCGAGTGTCGAACCATGCGAACCTCACTCGGCGACCTGCCCGCCCGGCAGCACCTGCCGGTCACGGCCGCGGCGCACGGCACCGGCACCGGCCCCCGCGCCGGCACACCGGTCCTGGACGTCGTCATCCCCGTGTACAACGAGGAGGACGACCTGGAGCCCTGCGTCCGCAGGCTGCACGCCCATCTGTCGGACACCTTCCCCTACCCGTTCCGCATCACCGTCGCGGACAACGCGAGCACGGACCTGACCTCCGCGGTGGCCAAGGCGCTCGCCGCCGAACTGCCCGAGGTCGCGTCGTTCCGGCTGGAGCAGAAGGGCCGCGGGCGCGCGCTGCGCACCGTGTGGACCGCCTCCGACGCGCCGGTGCTCGCGTACATGGACGTGGACCTGTCCACCGACCTCAACGCGCTGCTGCCGCTGGTCGCGCCGCTCATCTCCGGCCACTCCGACCTGGCCATCGGCTCCCGGCTGACCCGCTCCTCGCGGGTGGTGCGCGGCGCCAGGCGGGAGTTCATCTCGCGCGCCTACAACCTGATCCTGCGCGGCTCGCTGGCCGCGCGCTTCTCCGACGCGCAGTGCGGCTTCAAGGCGATCCGCGGCGACGTCGCGCAGCGGCTGCTGCCGATGGTCGAGGACACCGGCTGGTTCTTCGACACCGAGATGCTGGTGCTGGCCGAACGCGCCGGGCTGCGCATCCACGAGGTGCCGGTGGACTGGGTGGACGACCCGGACAGCAGCGTGGACGTGGTGCGCACCGCGGCCGAGGACCTGCGCGGCGTGTGGCGGGTCGGACGGGCCCTGGCCACCGGGCAGTTGGCGCTGGACCGGCTGCGCAGGCCGTTCGGCGACGACCCGCGCGACCGCGAGCTGAACGGCGTGCCGCCGGGCCTGGCACGGCAGTTGGTCGGCTTCGGCGCGGTCGGCGCGCTCAGCACGCTGGTCTACCTGGCGCTGTACTTCCTGTTCCGGCTGGGGCTGGGCGCGCAGAGCGCCAACGCGCTGGCGCTGCTGCTGTCGGCGCTGGGCAACACCGCCGCCAACCGCCGGCTCACCTTCGGCGTGCGCGGCCGCGACCGGGCGATGCGCCACCAGGCGCAGGGCCTGGTGGTGTTCGCCATCGGCCTCGCGCTGACCAGCGGTTCGCTCGCCGCGCTGCACGCGGCCACCCCGCACCCGGGCCACACCACCGAGCTGGCCGCGCTGATCGCCGCGAACCTCGCCGCGACCGTGCTGCGCTTCCTGCTCTTCCGCGCCTGGCTCTTCCCCGGCCCGTACGACGCGCCGACTCCGGCGCCCGGCGCGGCGGACCCGACCGCCGATGCCCGCGCGGCCGTTCCCGGCGCCGCGCCGAACCCGGCCGCGCCGACCTCCGACCCGCGGCCCACAACCCCCGACGCAACCGCCCCCCGAACGAGGAGTGCGCGATGACCGCGCCGAGCAACACCCCGCACAGCGCGGGCCCTTCGGACACCCCGCCGACGACCGGGCAGATCGTGCCCGCAGCCGTCCGTACGCCGGTCGCGGCCGACTTCCACACGCCGACGGCGACCGCCGTACCCGCGGACCACCCGCACGCCGGCCACCCCGACGACGCCGGTCGCGCGCCCGCCGAACTCCCGTCCGGCGACCGGTCGGCGCCGCCCGCCGCGCCCCCGCTGCCCTGGCGGCAGCGGGTGTGGCGGGGCCGGCCGGAGGACCCGGCGTGGGCCCGGCCCGCCTTCCTCGCACTGCTGCTGGGCACGCTGGTGCTCTACCTGTGGGACCTGAGCGCCTCCGGCTACGCCAACTCCTTCTACTCCGCGGCCGTCCAGGCCGGCAGCCAGAGCTGGAAGGCGATGTTCTTCGGCTCCTCCGACGCCGCCAACTCCATCACCGTGGACAAGCCGCCGGCCTCGCTGTGGCCGATGGCCCTGTCGGTACGCCTGTTCGGCCTCGGCTCCTGGCAGATCCTGGTGCCCGAGGCGCTGATGGGCGTGGCGTCGGTGGCGCTGCTCTACGGCGCGGTACGCCGCCGGTTCAGCGCCGGCGCGGGCCTGCTGGCCGGCGCGGTGCTCGCGGTGACGCCGGTGGCCGCGCTGATGTTCCGCTTCAACAACCCCGACGCGATGCTGGCGTTGCTGATGGTCGCGGCCGTCTACTGCGTGCTGCGCGCGCTGGAGGGCGCGCGCACCAGGTGGCTGGTGCTGGCGGGCGTCGCGTTCGGCGTGGCCTTCCTCGCCAAGACCCTCCAGGCGTGGCTGATCCTGCCGCCGCTGGCGGTCGTCTACGCGGTGTGCGCGCCGGCCCGGCTGCCCCGCCGGATCGGCCAACTGGCCTGGGCCGGGCTGGCGATGCTGCTGTCGGCCGGCTGGTGGGTGGCGATCGTCGAGCTGTGGCCGGCGTCCTCGCGGCCGTACATCGGCGGCTCCCAGGACAACAGTTTCCTGGGCCTGACCTTCGGCTACAACGGCTTCGGCCGGATCACCGGCAACGAGACCGGCAGCGTCGGAGGCGGCGGCGGACCGGGCGGCGGCGGCCAGTGGGGCCAGACCGGCATCGGCCGGCTGTTCGGCAGCGACATGGGCGGCCAGATCGCCTGGCTGCTGCCCGCGGCGTTCGCGCTGCTGGCCGCCGGCCTGTGGCTGACCCGCAGGGCCCGCCGCGCGGACACCGCCCGCGCCGCGTTCCTGGTGTGGGGCGGCGCGCTGCTGATGACCTTCGGGACCTTCAGCTTCATGTCCGGGATCTTCCACCAGTACTACAACATCGCCCTCGCGCCCTACATCGCGGCGCTGGTCGGCATGGGCGCCTCGATGCTGTGGCGGCGGCGCGCGCACATCGCCGCCGCGGCCGCCCTCGCGGTGGTCGTCGCGGGCACCGCCCTGTGGTCGTACGACCTGCTGCGCCGCTCGCCCGACTGGCACCCGTGGCTGCGCACCGCGGTCGTGGTCGCGGGCCTGGCCGCCGCGGTCGGCCTGCTGCTGGGCGCGGCCGGTACGTCCCTGGCCGGGCGGGTACGCGCCAGGATCGCGGTGGTGACGGCGGTCGTCGGCCTGGCCGCGGCGCTCGGCGGCCCGGTGGCGTACACCCTCGACACGGTCTCGACCGGCCACCAGGGCTCGATCATCACGGCGGGCCCCGCGGTCACGAGCGGCGGCTTCGGCGGCTTCCCGGGCGGCGGCCGGCGCGGCGGCTTCCCCGGCGGCGGCCAGGCCCCGACCGGCGGCTTCCCCGGCGGTACCGGCGGCACCGGCGCGGGCGGCTTCCCCGGCATGCCCGGCCAGGGCGGCGGCACCACCACCGGCGGCACCGCGGGCAACGGCACGGGAACGCAGAACGGCGCCGGCGGCTTCCCCGCCGGCGGCTTCCCCGGCGGGGGCTTCCCCGGCCAGGGCGGCGGCGGGACCCGCGGTGCCGGCGGCGGCCAGGGCGGCGGCATGGGCGGCCTGCTCAACGGCACCCAGGTCAGCTCGGCGATGAGGTCGCTGCTGCTCGACGACGCGTCGAAGTGCACCTGGGTCGCCGCGGCGATCGGCTCGCAGAACCAGGCCAGCTACCAGCTCGCCACCCGGAAGCCGGTGATGTCCATCGGCGGCTTCAACGGCAGCGACCCCTCGCCGACCCTCGCCCAGTTCAAGAAGTACGTGGCCGAGGGCAAGATCCACTACTTCATCGCCGGCGGCATGGGCGGCATGGCAGCAGCGGCCACCACCGAGTCCACCGGCAGCACCGGCCGCGGCGGCTTCCCCGGCGGCGGCATGGGCGGCTCCGGCACCGCGTCCCAGATCAGCACCTGGGTCGAGGCCACCTTCACGTCCAAGACCGTGGGGAGCACCACGGTCTACGACCTGACCTCGCCGGCGTCCTGACCTCGCCCTGACCGAGCCCGCGGCCCACCCGCCGGGCGCCCGGACGGCACACCCCTCCCACCCCCGGGGAGGGGTGTGTCTTATGTCTCAGCCGCCTCACAGCACGTGCACTCTACAACTATTCGCGCTATGGTTGCTCTAGGCAACCATAGGAGAGGTGCGCGAGGCCCGTGGCGGCAACAGCGGCAGAGTCAGGTCCGGGAAACGCGGCGAACGCGAAGAACGCGGCGAACGCAACGAACCCGGCAATCGGGGGAGACCCCGCGGTACCCGCGGGGGCCGAGACCCCGGCGATGACCCACCGGCAGATCATGGAGGCCCTGTCCGGCCTGCTGATCGGCCTGTTCGTGGCGATCCTGTCGTCGACGATCGTGTCCAACGCGCTGCCGCGCATCCTCGCCGACATCGGCGGCGGGCAGAGCGCGTACACCTGGGTCGTCACCGCGTCGCTGCTCGCGGTCACCGCGACCACCCCGATCTGGGGCAAGCTCTCCGACCTGTTCAGCAAGAAGCTGCTGATCCAGCTCGCGCTGGTGATCTACGTGTTGGGGTCGGTGGTCGCCGGGTTCTCGACCAGCCCGGGGATGCTGATCGCCTGCCGGCTGGTGCAGGGCGTCGGCGCGGGCGGCCTGTCCGCGCTCACCCAGGTGATCATGGCCGCGATGATCTCGCCGCGGCAGCGCGGCCGCTACAGCGGCTACCTCGGCGCGACCTTCGCGGTGGCGACGGTCGGCGGCCCGCTGGTCGGCGGTGTGATCGTGGACTCCTCGCTCGGCTGGCGCTGGTGCTTCTACGTCGGCGTGCCGTTCGCCGTGGTGGCGCTGATCGTGCTGCAGAAGACGCTGCACCTGCCGACCGTCCGGCGCGAGGTGAAGATCGACTGGGCGGGCGCGTTCTTCATCACCGCCGCGGTCTCGCTGCTGATGATCTGGGTGTCGCTGGGCGGCGACACCTACGCGTGGATGTCCTGGCAGACCGCCGTGATGGTGCCGCTGGCCGTGGTGCTCGGCGCGGTGTTCGTGGTGATCGAGACGCGGGCCGCGCAGCCGATCGTGCCGCTGCGGCTGTTCCGCAACGCCACGATCACCCTGACCTCGCTGGCCAGCCTCTTCGTGGGCGTGGCGATGTTCGCCGGGACGGTCTTCCTCAGCCAGTACTTCCAGCTGGCCCGCGGCAAGACGCCGACGATGTCCGGTCTGATGACCATCCCGCTGATCGCCGGGCTGTTCCTGTCCTCGATGATCAGCGGCCGGATCATCACCCGCACCGGGCGCTGGAAGGGCTTCCTGGTCGGCGGCGGCCTGCTGGTCACCGCGGGCAGCGTGACCCTGGGCACGATCCGGGCCGGCACCCCGTACCCCGAGGTGGCCGTCTGGATGGCGCTGCTGGGCCTGGGCATCGGCATGATGATGCAGAACCTCGTGCTGGCGGTGCAGAACCAGGTCACCGTGGGCGACCTCGGCGCGGCCAGCTCGCTGGTCACCTTCTTCCGGTCGCTCGGCGGCGCGGTCGGCGTCAGCGCGCTGGGCGCGGTGCTCGGCAACCGGGTCACCCACTTCGTCTCCGACGGCCTGGCCCGGCTGCACATCGACCACGCGGCCGGCGCGAGCGGCGGCATCCCCGACGTGGACACGCTCCCCGCGCCGGTGCGGGGCGTGGTCGAGGGCGCGTACGGGCACGGCGTCGCGGACGTCTTCCTGTACGCCGCGCCGTGCGCGCTCGTTGCCTTCATACTGGTGCTCTTCATCAAAGAAGTTGCCCTGCGCAACCGAAACGGTTTGCAGCAGGCCACCGCGGGTACAGGCCGTTCGGCGGAAGCCGAAGGCGTCCGTCCCACGGGGGCGTAGAAGAAGTCCCGTGCCACCTGCCTGTTCCCGCAGCGGAGAGGTCCAGGCGGGTGGACCGGGATACGGGTCCTGGCGGCAGCCGAGGCAGGGGACGGCCGAGGCGAGGCCGCCGGGACCCGAACAGGAGGCGGCCGCCGCGACCAGGGACGGACACGGCGGTCCGCTTCCGCGCGACGTAGGCTGCGGGCATGGCTCCCAACATCGCCACGAACACGACCGTCTCGCTCGACGAGCTGCTGGACTTCGTCCGGCCCCGGCACCGGGCGATCCTGCTCACCACCCGCGCGGACGGCCGCCCGCAGGCGTCCCCGCTGACCTGCGGGGTGGACGACTCCGGGCGGATCGTCGTCTCCACCTACCCCGAGCGGGCCAAGACCCGCAACGCGCGGCGCGACGAGCGCGTCAGCGTGGTCGTCCTGTCCGACGAGTGGAACGGCCCCTGGGTCCAGGTCGACGGAACCGCGGAGGTCCTCGACGTCCCCGAGGCGGTCGAGCCCCTCGTCGAGTACTTCCGCAACATCTCCGGGGAGCACCCCGATTGGGCGGAGTACCGCGAGGCGATGATCCGCCAGGGCAAGTCCCTGATCCGCGTCACCCCGACCCGCTGGAGCCCCATCGCCACGGGTGGCTTTCCAGCCCGGCTCGCCCAGTAGCCCCCGGCGGCGGGCGCTCAGCGCGAGGCGTGGTCGAGCAGGGACAGCTCTTCGGGGGTCAGCGTCAGCTGAACCCCCGCGAGCAGCGCCGGGAGCTGCTCGGGCGTCCGCGCACTGGCGATCGGCGCCACCACCGTCCGCTGCGCCAGGAGCCACGCCAGCGCCACGCTGCCCGCCTCGACCCCCCGCGCTCCCGCCACCTCGTCGAGAGCGGACAGCACCCGCTCCCCCCGCTCCGTCCCCACATACCGCGACGCCCCCGCCGCCCGCGCGCTCGCGACCTGCGTGCCCACCCGGTACTTCCCGGTGAGGAACCCCGCCGCCAGCCCCGCGTAGGGCGCCGCGGACAGCCCCCGCGCCGCCACGAGATCGGCAGCCGCCCCCTCGTACGCCTCCCGCTCCACCAAGTTGTAGTGCGGCTGCACGATCTCGTACCGCGCCAGCCCCTCCCGCTCCGCGAAGTCCAGCGACGCGGCCAGCCGCTCCGGCGAGATGTTGGACGCGCCGAGCACCCGCACCTTCCCGGCCTTCACGAGCGCGTCCAGCGCGGTGACGATCTCCTCGACCGGGGTGTCGGGGTCGTCCCGGTGGGTGTAGTAGACGTCGATGTGGTCGGTGCCCAGGCGGGCCAGCGACGCGTCGGCGCCGCGCCGGATGGTGTCGGCCCTGAGCCCGCGCAGCTGCGGGTGCGAGCCGACCTTGGTGGCGATGACCACGTCGTCGCGCCGCCCGCGCTTGGCCAGCCAGTGGCCGATGACGGTCTCGGACTCGCCGCCGGAGTTGCCCTCGACCCAGGCCGAGTACGCGTCCGCGGTGTCGATGAAGTCGCCGCCGGCGGCCGTGAAGGCGTCCAGGACGGCGAAGGACTGGTCCTCGTCAGCGGTCCAGCCGAAGACGTTGCCGCCCAGGGAGAGCGGGAAGACGTCGAGAGATGAGGTTCCGATGCGTGCCATGCCCACGAGCCTACGGCGCTCTCCCCCGCGGGCGGGGGTGCCGCCGTTCACAGGGACACGCTAAGGTCAGGCGGCATGTCGAACCACACGCCTCAGCCGGACCACAACTACGACCCGGCCGGCAGCACGCAGATGTTCCGTGCCTTCGTCGACGAGCAGCCCCCCGCAGCGGAGGTGCAGCGCGCGCAGACCAAGGTGCGCGCGGGCGTCGTCGTCGGCGCGGTGATCGTCCTGCTGGTGATCGTCGGGGCGATCGCCCTGGCGATGAAGTAGCCCCGCACCCCCGCCGGGCAGGGGCGCGGCCGGGCGAGGGCGCGGACGCCCAGCCGGACCAGGGCGCGCGGCAGCGACCCGCGCGCCCCTTCCCTACGCCTCCGCCGTCAACCCCTCGCGCAGCTGCGACAGGGTCCGCGTGAGCAGCCGGGAGACGTGCATCTGCGAGATGCCGACCTCCTCGCCGATCTGTGACTGCGTCATGTTCGCGAAGAACCGCAGCATGATGATCTGGCGCTCGCGCGGCGGCAGTTGCGCCAGCAGCGGCTTGAGCGACTCGCGGTACTCCACGCCCTCCAGCGCCGTGTCCTCGTAGCCGAGGCGGTCCGCGAGGGTGCCCTCGCCGCCGTCGTCCTCCGGCGGCGGGGAGTCCAGCGAGGAGGCGGTGTACGCGTTGCCGACCGCGAGGCCGTCGACCACGTCCTCCTCGGAGACCCCGAGGCTGCCGGCGAGTTCGGCGACGGTCGGCGAGCGGTCGAGGCGCTGGGACAGCTCGTCGCTGGCCTTGGTGAGCGCCAGCCGCAGCTCCTGGAGCCGCCGCGGCACCCGCACCGACCACGAGGTGTCGCGGAAGAATCGCTTCACCTCGCCGACGATCGTCGGCATCGCGAAGGTCGGGAACTCCACGCCGCGCTCGCAGTCGAACCGGTCGATTGCCTTGATCAGCCCGATCGTGCCGACCTGGACGATGTCCTCCATCGGCTCGTTGCGGCTGCGGAAGCGGGCGGCGGCGTACCGCACGAGGGGCAGGTTCAGCTCGATCAGGGTGTCGCGGACGTAGGTGCGCTCCGCGCTGTCCACCGGCAGCTCCGCCAGGCGCAGGAAGAGCGAACGGGACAGCGTGCGGGTGTCGATGGCCTCGCCGTGAACGCCGTGCGGAGCATCGTTCGGTGCGGTCGCGTCAGGGCTCTGCACCTTGGGACTGCCCACCTGTACGGACATGCCACCCCCTTGAGGTCGCGGACGGGTGTCGCGAGCGACGGTTGTTCCTCCTCTGGAATACCGGAGGTCCGCCCGCGACAAACGCGGTCTCCGCAGAATGTCACATGTCGGCAACACGCTGTAGCGCCATGTCGACATATCCGCGCAGGTGGCCTAATCCCGCAGGACTACGCTTCGAGCTGGTTTGCGGATCGCAGCCGGGCGAAGCTGCGCGACAGCAGCCGGGACACGTGCATCTGGGAAACGCCCAGCTCGGCGCTGATCTGCGACTGGGTGAGGTTGCCGAAGTAGCGCAGCAGCAGGATGCGCCGCTCCCGCTCGGGCAGTTGCACCAGCAGGTGCCGGACCAGGTCGCGGTGCTCGACGCCGCCGAGCGCCGGGTCCTCGTAGCCGAGCCGGTCCAGCAGTCCGGGAGAGCCGTCGCCCTCCTGCGCGGCCTCCAGCGAGGTCGCGTGGTAGGCGCGGCCGGCCTCCAGGCACGCCAGCACCTCGTCCTCGGACAGCTTCAGCCGCTCGGCGATCTCCGCGGTGGTCGGCGACCGCCCGTGCAGCACCGTCAGATCCTCGATCGCGCCGCTGACCTGGACCCACAGCTCGTGCAGCCGGCGCGGCACGTGCACGGTCCGCACGTTGTCCCTGAAGTAACGTTTGATCTCCCCGACCACCGTCGGCATCGCGAAGGTCGGGAACTGCACGCCGCGGCTGGGGTCGAACCGGTCGATCGCGTTGATCAGCCCGATCGTGCCGACCTGGACCACGTCCTCCATGGGCTCGTTGCGGCTGCGGAAGCGGGCGGCGGCGTAGCGCACCAGCGGCAGGTTGACCTCGATCAGCGCGGCCCGCACCCGGGTGTGCTCGGGCGTGCCCGGCTCCAGTTCGGCGATCTGCTCGAAGAGCACCTGGGTCAGCGCCCGCGCGTCCGCCGCGTTGGCACTGGGCGTCCGTGTCCTGGTACGGGCCGGCACCGGCACACCACACCCCTTTGCGTTGACGTTCTGCGTTGACGCTTCGTGTCGACCTTCGCTGCCCCCGCCGGGCGGAAACACCTCGTTGAATGTCGCAAAAGCGGTCATAGCATCACAATTCATGTGTCCGTTGCGCAAGCACCGCATATTGCCGTGTTGTACGAACAGGGGCGCCCCCGGCACGGCGAAGCCCCCGCCGCGGGTGCGGCAGGGGCTGCTCCTCGCGGCCGGAACGGCCGTCAGTTCGCGAGGTCGTGCATGAACTTCCCGATGCTCTTCGCGGCGTTGGATATGCCCTCGAAGCCCACCTGGACGAGGTCGGCGGCGCGGGCGGGCTGATCGATGATCGTGTAGAGCACGAAGATCACCAGGATGTAGATGGTGACCTTCTTCGCCTGTGCCATGCTCCTTGCCCTCCCCAGCCGCGATTCCGCACCAGCGGTCACAAGTCTGCAATCGGTGAAGTCTATCCTCCGGACAGCGTAATCAGACGACTGGTCAGGGCCATCATCGGTTAAGACGACCGAGGTGCGCGGCGCCGTCGCCGCAGCAGCCACGCGCCCGCCCCGGCCGCCGCGAGCGCCACCGCCGCGCCCCCGGCCGCGACCTGACCGCCGCTCAGCCCGCCGCCGACCCCCGGCAGTCCGCCGCCGCCCGCCGAGGCGTACGCCGCGGCCGGCGCGACCCGGTCCGCGTCCGGCAGCGCGGTCATCCGCCCGGCCGCGACCCGCACGGGCGGCGTCGCCGCCACCGAGCCGTCCGCGGCCAGCAGCACCGCGCGCCGCTGCGGGTGCGCGAAGTCGAACATCCCGTCCAGCCGGTGCGCCGTCGCGTCGAACGAGCCGCCGCCCAGCCGCCCGGTCCCCCAGTTGTCCTCCACGAACCGCAGCACCGAGGACTGCGTGGTCAGCGTGTGGTCGACGTGCCCGCGCCGCGCGTACGGCGAGATCAGCAGCAGCGGCAGCCGCGGACCGGGCCCGCAGCGGTCCTGCTGCCCGCCCAGCGCCGCCGGGCCGCGCCGGCACATCGGGGTGTCCGCGGCCGCGTCCGTCGAGCCGTTCGTCACCGGCGTCATCGCCTGGTCGTACCAGCCGTCCGAGTCGTCGTACGCCACCACGACCGCCGTGCTCGCCCACAGCGGGGACTTCTCGATCGCGTTGATGTGCGCGACCAGGAAGTGCTGCTCGTCCAGCGGGTCGGAGTAGCCGGCGTGGCCGTCCTGGTACTGCGCGGCCTTCAGGTACGACACCGCGGGCAGGTTGCCCGCCGCCAGCGCGCGGTCGAAGTCCCGCAGGTCGTACTGGTGGTTGGCCCGGTCCTGGCGGCCGATCATCGCGGTCGAGGTCGGCGGCAGGTGGTGCGGGTTCGCCGTCGAGGCGACGTACTGGAACGGCTCGTGGTGCGGCGAGTAGTCCAGCACCCGCGCGCCGCCCACGTTGGTGTGCGCGGAGCCGCACACCGCCCTTCCGCCGGGCGTCGAGGTCGGCGCGAAGCCGCCCTGGAACCAGCCCCACGTCACGCCCTTCGCGGTCAGCAGGTCGCCGATCGTCCGGCCGCGCACCGCGGTCAGGCGGTCCTGCGCGGTGCGGTTGGCGTCCGAGCAGTCGTCGTACGCCGGGTCGGAGTCGGCGTACACCGTGCCCACGCCGGTCTTCGGGTCCGGGCTGCCCACGGTGGTGGAACGGTCCGGCGGCAGGTGCGCGCCCGTCTCCGGGTCGACGGTGACCCCGCCGTACGTCGTCCCCGCGACCAGGTTCAGCGCGCCCGGCGTGGACGGGCCGAACACGTCGCCGAAGCTGTTGTCGCCCAGCGTGTAGTTCTGGGCGTAGTTCCACAGCGCGGTGACGGTGTTGCCGTCGAAGTAGTCCATGGTCAGCCCCGGGCTGCCGTACTCGCCCGAGCACCTGTCGCTGCTCGTGTGCTCCACGAACCGGTCCATCCGGCCGCCGTCGAACGCCTGCTGCTCCGGGGTGTAGCTGTGGTTCTGGTCGCAGGTCAGCGCCTGGGCCGGGGTCAGCCGGCGGGGCTGGTACTGGTTCGGGTTGTGCGTCAGCAGGCGGGCGTGGTCGCTGAGGAGGTTCACGGGGGCGGCGGCGCCGGGGGCGGCGGGCGCGGCGGTGAAGCGGGTGCCGTCGGTGTTGGCGGCTTTCGGGTACGTGCCGAAGTAGTGGTCGAAGGAGACGTTCTCGTCGAAGAGCACGACCAGGTGCTTGATGGGGGAGGCGGTGGCGCTCCGCGCGGGGGCGGTGGCGCTCCGCGCGGAGGCGGGGTTCGCGCCGGAGGCGGAGGCGGGGTCCGCGCCGGAGGCGGGGGCGGGGGCGAGTGCCGCGGCGGCGGCCAGGGCGGTGGCCGCGAGCGCGGCGGGCAGGGCATGGTGCATGGGGGAGGTCCTCTCCTCGTGCCGGGGCGCGGCGCCGGGGGCACGTGGGGCCGCCCCGGACCGTTCCGTCGGATCACCGGGACCCTTCCACGCTCCCGTGGCCGCCCCCGCCCGACGTGCCGCCCCGCCCGCCCAGGGTCACCCGGGTAGGGCCGCCCCCGCCCCCGGCCCGGGGTCAGGCGGCGGCCGCGCCGTGGTTCATCGCAGCGGCGAGCTCGCGCGCCCGGCGGTGGGCCTCGGCCATGGACGCCTCGTGCTTCGGCAGCAGGTCGGCCATGGCCGGTGCGTGGGGCGCCATCGTCAGTTCGGGAACGATGACGGTGACGTCGAGGCCCAGCATCTCCTGGCGGCCGAGCAGGGTCTCAAGGACGGGCACGACGTAGTCCAGCCCGTGCTTGGGTGTGCCGGGGCCGTAGCCGCCGCCGCGCGCCGAGACCACCACCGCCGGGCGGCCGGCGGCCGGTGCCGGGGCCTGGAATTCCAGGGTGCGGCCGAAGACCATGATCTGGTCCAGCCACGCCTTGAACGCCGACGGCATCGTCAGGTTGTACATCGGGACCGTGAAGAGGTAGGCGCTCGCGCCGAGGAACTCCTCGATCAACGCGTCCTGCGTCGCGGCCGCTTCGGCTTCCTCGGCCGTGTACCGGGCGCGAGCGGTGGCGCGGGCGGATATGCCGGCCGCGGACAGATGGGGCACCGGCGAAGCAGCCAGGTCGCGGTGGACGACCTCGCCCCTCCAGCCGTCCAGGAAAGACCGCGCGACCTGGCGCGAGACCGAGGCCGTGCCGAGCGAGGAGGAGTCGATGTGCAGCAGATAGGACATGGGTCGGTCCTTCGGAGGTGGTGGTGGGCGCGCTCCGCCGGTCCGGGAGCGGGCCCGCACGGGGATCGTGCGGAGGAGTGGCGTGACGGCCCGGAGGCGTCACATACTGGTGGTGCGGTTACGCACCAGATGAGAGGCAAAGGGATGACGCCAGCGCGACAGATCGCAGGGCCGTGCCGGACCTGGCCGGAGGACAGCGCGTTCATCCGCGAGGTGCTCGACCGCATCGGCGACAAGTGGACCGTGCTGATCGTCAGCACGCTGAGCGCCGGTCCGCTGCGCTACTCCGACGTGCAGGCGAGCATTCCGGGGATCTCCCAGCGGATGCTGACCCAGACGCTCAAGCACCTCGAGCGCGACGGGCTGATCACCCGGACCGCGTACCCCGAGGTCCCGCCGAGGGTGGAGTACGACCTCACCGAGCTGGGCCGCTCGCTGATGGAGGCGGTCATGGCGATGGCCGGCTGGGCCGCCGCGCACCACCGTGAGATCGCCGCCAACCGCGCGGCCAGCGAGCTGACCGGCGTCGGCCGGGCCAAGGCAGCGGCCGGCGCCTAGCCGGATCGTGCGCGGTGCGACCATGGTCCCTCCTCACCTCACTGCTGGTGTGTAACCCCATCATGAGTGAGTAAGGAAACGCTTACAAAAGGCACTTCCACGTGCGTGAGGCCGCGGACCCGCAGGCGGGCGCGGCGAGCCCGGGGCAGCCGGGAATATCGGGCGGGACCTCAGCGGTTGGCGGAGCGTGGAGAACGTGATCGGTGTCCTGGCCAGAGTCTTCGTCGACGACCTCGACGCAGCCCTCCCCGTGTACCGCGACCTGGCCGGAGGCCGGCCCGCGCAGCGCTTCGCGTTCAAGGGCGTCGAGCTGGCCCGCGTGGGCCCCTTCCTCCTGCTGAGCGGCGACACCGCGCCCTTCCGCGACCGGGTGGCGACGATCCTGGTCCGCGACGTGGACGCGGTCGCGGACGCGATCACCCGCGCCGGAGGCGACCTCGTGGACGGCCCCGCTCCCGGCCCGAACGGCCGACGCCTGATCGCCGCCCACCCCGACGGCTCGGTGTTCGAGTACATCGAGGAGGGCGGCGCGAACGGCGAGAGCGACAGCGGAACCGCCCCCGCGACCTCAAGCTAGGGCGAACCTGGGCCGCGCCGCGCCGCCGTTGCCCGCGGGGTTGGGTGGGTTGGCCGGTGTGGTCATGCCCGGCCTTCGGTCTGCCAGGAGTGCGGCCCGGGGTGGGCGGCGAAGTGGCCGCAGGGGACGTGGAGTTCGGGGGAGTGGCTGGGGCAGTCGGGGCGCAGCAGGACGGTGGTGGGGAAGTCGTCGGTCCAGCGGGTCCACAGGGCGCCGGCGTTGGTTCCGGGCAGGTGGTCGTAGACGATGGCGTAGTGCTCGCCTTCGGTGTGCTGTCCGAGGTGGCACATGAGGTCGTCGGCGACCAGGTCGGGGTCCACCTCGGGGTAGAGCACGGCCACTTCGGCCCGCATGCGCGGCGTGAGGTAGGTGGTCTCCTCGCACTGCGCCGGCGCGGCGCCCTCGCCGTCCCTCACGCCCGGTACATCCCTTACGTCACTTCGTGATGCGTTCACGGTTCCGCCGTTCACCTTTCGTGGAGTTGACTGAGTTGGTGGAGGAGCGCGGCCAGGACCGGCGCCGTGGTCGCGAGCAGGGCGACGTAGAGCGGTCCTGCGTAGCGGCCGAGTGCGCGCAGCAGCGGCCTCACCGGGACACCTCCGCCCAGACGGTCTTGCCGGGCGCGTCGGGCCGCAGGTGAACTCCCCAGCGCCGCCGGGTCAGTTCGTCGACCAGGTGCAGGCCGCGCCCGCCGAAGTCGTCCGCCGTGGCCGGCCGCATCCGCGGCCACCGCTCGCGGTCGGCGTCGTAGACGTCGAGCCGCACGCCGTCGCCGCCGGGCAACAGGCTGAAATGCGTCTCGACCGTCCCCGCCGGGTTCCGCGCGTGCTGCACCGCGTTGGTCATCAACTCGGACAGCACGAGCTCCGCCACGTCCGCTAGTTCGCGCAGCGCCCACCCGGTCAGCGCGGCCCGTAACGCCCGCCGCGCCCGTCCTACCGACGCCGCCGCCTGCGGCCAAGCGTGCATATGCGGCTCGCTGGCCGCCATGGCGGCGTTCCGGGTGCTCGCGACAGGCATGGCGTCGCCCTTTCCGTGTTTCGGTCCCGCGCTAGTAGCGGTTCCTCTAGGTTGGGACCTAGGCACGGCGAGTAACAGACACTGCGCGTATTCGGAACGGCCTGAATACGTTCGGCCAACGGGAGGGCACGCCATGGAATCTGTCGAGAAGCGCATCAGCTTCGGACGTGAGGCCGAGCAGACGGGCGGTGGCATCGTGCCCGTCTCCTGGTTGGCCTATCTCGGCCAGGAGTTGCGCGTCGCGCGCGAGCAGCGCGGCAGGTCGCTCCGCCAGTTGGCCGCGCACACCTCGTACTCGTACCAGCAGATCAGCAACGTCGAGGCGGGCCGCCGCACACCCTCCGAGGCGTTCGTGAAGGAGGTGGACGAGGCGCTGGAGACCGGCGGGAGGTTCACGCGCCTGCTGCGGCGGGTGCTGTCGGACGCGCTGCCGTACTGGTTCCAGGGTGCCGCCCGAGAGGAAGCGAAGGCGATCCGCATCCGGACCTACCAGCCGCAGGTGGTGCATGGGTTGTTGCAGACCGAGGGGTACGCACGCGCACTGCTGCGATCCGCACCGCCGCGGCCGTCTGGGGAGAGTACCGAGACGCTTCTCGCGGCACGACTCGCCCGCCAGTCAATCCTTACGGGCAAGTTTCCGCCCTACTTCTGGCTCATCCTGGACGAGGCGGTCCTTCGCCGCCCCGTAGGAGGGCCGAAAGTAATGGCCGAGCAGCTCGAACGCCTGCTCGCGGAAGAGGAAAACCCCAACATGATGATCCAGATCCTGCCGTTCTCCGCAGGCGCTCACCCCGGGGGAGACGGCCCCTTTATTCTCTGGTCGTACGAGGACCGGGGTGATGTGCTGTACGTCGAGGGGCTTCTGACCGCGAGCATCGTGGAGAAGCCGGCGGATCTGGAGAGTGCTCGGCTGTCATACGATCTGCTGCAGGCTGCCGCGTTGCCGCGCGACAAGTCCTTCGAGATGATCCGCGACGCCTTGAAGGGATACACCACATGATCGACCTGACGGGTGCCACCTGGCGGAAGAGCACGTACAGCGGTCCCCAGGGAGGGGACTGCGTCGAGGTCGCCGACGGCGTCCCCGGCGTCATGCCGGTCCGCGACTCCAAGGACCCCGAGGGCCCGGCCCTCGTGTTCGGCGTGGACGCGTGGACCGCGTTCGTCGCTGACGTGAAGGCCGGCCGCTTCTCCGCCTGACCCGAACGGTACGAGGACCCCGGCGCCGGTATGTGGTGCCGGGGGCTTTGCCGTGCGCGTGGCGAGTTCGCGCTCTGGTCGCGCGGCGGCGTGCCTGGTGTGCTGGACGTACCAGGCAAGGACCCCGAGGGCCCGGCCCTCGTGTTCGCCGCGGCGGCCTGGGCGGCGTTCGTCGCGGACGTGAAGGCGGGGCGCTTCCCGGGCTGACCGGTTTCGGGCCAGCCGGATCTGCCGGGTGCGGGGGGCGTTGACCGGGGGTGCGGTGCCGGGGGCGAGAGGGGTGGTTCTCCGGGGAAACGTGATGCGGTGGGCAAAGCGGATGATGTGACCGAATCGGGTCGTCACAGCGGCCCGGTGCGCGGCGAGGATGTCGGGGACCTCCACCGCGAAGGGACACCGCATGTCGAACCTGGGCTTCTCGTCGGACGACTCCTCGGGCAGCGACGAGGGCGACGGCGGTGACGTGCCGTTCGTCTCCGAGGAGGAGGACGAGAACGAGGACGAGGACAGCGGGAGCGAGGACAGCGGAAGCGAGGACAGCAGGAGCGGCAGTAGCAGCGGGAGCAGCAGCGCGGGGACGAAGCGGGCGGCCAAGGGCGGGGCGACGTCGGCGAAGAAGCGCCGTAAGGGGTCCGACGGCCAACCGATCATCGACTGGGGCCGGGAGTCCGACGACACGTGGAGCGGCGAGGAGTCGTCGGCCGGCTCGTCCGGGAACGGCAGCGGGAGCGCGGAGGAGTCGGAGGCGTCGCAGTCGCGGTCGCAGTCCGGCTCGGAGGCGGAGCTGGACGAAGTCGAGGAGGCCGTGCGGGAGTTCGTCCGCGTGGCCGCCACGTGGGCCGCGGCCAACGGTGACCGCGTCGACCTCGCGTTCGCCAGCGACGGGGGCTGGGAACTGTGGCTGGAGGTCGAGCTGTTCCTCGCCCTGCACGCGGCGGACATCGAGGTCAGCCGCCAGTTCCCGTACGGCGCGGCGTCCCCGCTGAAGGCGGACCTGCTGCTGTCGCAGACCGTCATCGTCGAGCTCAAGGCGCAGACCGGCAAGGAGACCGCGGAGCAGTTCCGCCGCCGGGTCGCTGCGGACAACGCGAAGATCGACCAGCAGGCGGGCGAACTCCCCGCGCTCGTGGTCGCGTTCGCCTACGAGTCCACCGGCGTCGCGGGCCTCGCGTCCGACTTCACCTCCGCCGGCATCCCGGCGGGCCCCCTCCGCATCTTCTACGACACGAGCACCCTGTCCTGACCCCCCTACGCCGCCGGCGGCGGAGGCAGGTGGGCGACGGCCCGCGCGAAGTAGTCCTGGATGTCCTCGGCGACGGCGTACGCGCGACTGATGTACGCCACCCACGGCTCGATGATCTCGGGGTCGGTGAACCGGATCGCGCCGAGGGACGCACCGGCCTCGCTGTACAGCACCCGGTACAGCGTCCGGCCGCCGAGAATGACGACCTCGGGCAGCAGCTTGTCGGTCTCGGCGGCGGCGACGTCCTTCGCTGAGATCACGCGGCTTGGGTTGCCGGCTTGGGCGCGCACATGGAGCGAGTGCAGTTCCCACTGCATGTACGGCGTCAGCGGTTCTTCCACCACGCGAAGGCGGCGGAACGGCGCATTGTTCAGTCTGTCCGTCTCCGCGGCGCCGCGAAACTGATTACGCCTGGCCTCGAACAACCGCAGAGCCCCCGCCCAATCACCCCGGCGCAGAGCGTCCCGTGCGGGACTGTCCTCCTCGAAGTGCTGCAACCGCTCCAGCTTCCAGGACTCCGCGTCGCGGATCACCTCGCGCCGCTCGCGGAAGTCCCGCTTGTAGCCCGGCCGTTCGAGGCGCTGGCCCAATTCCTCCGGAAGCGCGGGAGCGTGCAACTGGCCCAGCTCGCCCATGCTCATGGCGTACTACCTCCGTGCATCCGTGTGACGACCCTTTGTCACCATGCAACGTACGTGAGGCGTAGGGGCCCTGCACGCGTCACGGATGTGCCAAGTTCAGCTGTCACGCAGTGGTGACGGGGGCCGTTTCAGGCGGCCGGCGGCGGAGGCAGGTGGGCGACGGCCCGCGCGAAGTAGTCCTGGATGTCCTCGGCGACGGCGTACGCGCGACTGATGTACGCCACCCACGGCTCGATGATCTCGGGGTCGGTGTAGCGCCGTGAGCTTTCGTACGCTCCGGCCTCGGTGTAGAGGATCTCGTACAGCGTCCGGTTGTCCAGGACGACGATCTCTGGCAGCAGCCCGTCAATCTCGTCGGCGGCGACTTCCTTGGCGGGGAGCACGCGCACGGGGTGGCCGACCTGAGCGCGCATGTGGAGCCAGTGCAGTTCCCACTGCACGTAGGGCGTCAGCGGCTCCTCCACGATGCGGAGGCGTCGGAACGGCGCGCTGCGCAGCCGATCGGTCTCCGCAGCCTCGTGGGCGTCGTCGCGCCTGGCCTCGAACAGCCGCAGCGCCTCCGCCCAATCACCCTGGCGCAGAGCGTCCCGGCTGGCGCTGCCCTCCTCCTCGAAGTGCTGCAGCCGCTCCAGCTTCCACGACTCACCATTCCGGATGGCCCCCCGCCGCGCCCGGAAGTCGGCGACATAGGCGTCATCGTCCAGCGGCTCCCCCGGTCGACCGGAAGCGCCGGGGCACGGAGATCAAGCATCAGGAATGTCCGCCTTCGCCGCGCTGAGCATGTTGCCCGGGATGATGATCAGGCGCTCATCCGCCCTGAGCGTCACGCCCTGCGGCAGGCGCGAGCCGTAGTGCTCGGTGAGGTCACGGCCGATGACGGCGATGTCGCCGTTGTCGAGTTGCCAGATGTCCGGGCAGTCGTCCTCTTCCTCGGAGTTGCCCAACTCCGCGGCCGACTTGCCCAGCCGCTTGACGAATAACGCTGAGAGATCGGCTTCCCATACGTCGGCCATGACGTGACACCTCCGTGTACCCGCTATATGACGGACCGTCAGCACATAAGTTACCTTATGCATAAGGCCTTGTATGTGACACATTCGCGCCGAGTCCGGGGGAACAGCGGGTTGCTGGCGGTGACGTACTGGCGGTGGCCTATCCGTCGATGCGGGTGCGGAGGGCGGTGGCGCGGGGGTCGGTGTACTCGGTGAGGTGGGTGAGGGCTTCGGCGCGCAGGGCGCGGGCGGCGTCGGGGTCCGTGGCCTGGAGGCAGGCGGCGAGGTGTTCCGACTCGACGGCGAGTTCCCAGGTGTCGCCGAGGTCGCGGTGGACGGCGATGGCCTGTCGGTGGAACGCGGCGGCCTCGTCCTCGCGGTCCATGGCGGCGTAGGTCTGTCCGGTGCCGCGCCAGGCGAGTGCTTCGCGGGTGCGGTCGCCGAGGCGTCGGTGCAGCATCGCGGACCGCTGGTAGGACGCGAGCGCGTCACCGTACGCGCCCTGGGCTCGCTGGACGTTGCCGAGGGTGATCAACCAGAAGCCTTCCAGGGTGTGGTTGCGAAGCGCGAGGGCGATGGCGATCGCCTCGTCGATCGCCTCCCGGGCTGCCGCGAGATCTCCTTGCTCGCGGCTGACCTCGGCGGTGATGTACAAGGCGTTGCCCACGCTCCGCTGGTTGCCCAGGGCCCGGTGGGCGGCCAGCGCCTCCCGGGCCGCGGTCCCGGCCTCGGGGAGGCGGCCTGCTTCTAGATGGGTGCTCGCCGCGTTCGCCAGAGCCATGGCCGCGCGGTGCGGCTCGTCCAGATCCTGGAAGACGGCTGCCGCGCGCCGGAACTGATCAGCGGCCGCGTCGAGGCGGCGGCTGTCCAAGTAGACGAGGCCGATGAGGTTGAGCGAGCGCGCCTCGCCGAGCCGATCGGCGCTCGCCCGAGCGAGGTCCAGTGACTGCTCGTGGCATTCCAGGGCTTCGTCCAAGCGATGGCCCCGCCGGAACGCCATGCCGAGATAACCGAGCAGCCGGACCTGGGCGGCGGTTTCGCCCGCGCGTTGCGCCGCCTCCGCTCCGACCCGTCCCGTGGGGGTCCAGTCGGTGGCCGGCGAGGAATGGGAGCGGATGTGCCACAGCACCTCGGCCAGTTGCCAGGCGAGCGTGTCGAATCCCGCGGACGCCGCGACCGGCGCGAGCCGGAGCAGCGTCGCGTGCTCGCTCTCGGACCAGTCGACCGCCGCGTCGTAGTCGGCGAAGGCCGGCGTCGGAACGGCGGTCGCGGGGCCGGCAGCGGGACGCGGACCTCTGCGGGCTTGATCCTGTCCTGTGCGGCGTCGGCGGTGCGTAGGTACCAGTCGAGCAGGCGGCGCAGGGCGGCTTTCTGTTCGTGTGGGGGTTCTTCGGTGTGGGCTTGGTCGGTGGCGTAGGCGCGGAGGAGGTCGTGGAACTGGTAGCGGTCGGGGGCGGTTTGTTCGAGGAGGTGTGCGCCGACGAGGTCGTCGAGGTGTTGGCGGGTGTGGGGGATGGTGTGGTGGGTGAGGGCTGCGGCGGCGGGGAGGCCGAACTCGGGGCCGGGGTGCAGGCCCAGGAGGCGGAAGGTGCGGGCGGTGGGTGGGGACAGGGCGCGGTAGGACCAGGTGAAGACGGTGCGGACGGTTTCGGTGTCGTCGTCGGTGCCGGTGCTGAGGGTGTTCCAGAGGGCGGATTCGTCGCGGAGGTCGGTGATGAGGTCGTGGAGGTGGAGGTGGGGGTGGGTGGCGGCGCGTTCGGCGGCGATGCGCAGGGCGAGGGGGAGGCGGGCGCACAGGCGGGCGAGTTCGGTGAGGTGGTGGTCGTCGTCGTGGGGGCGGTAGCCGGTGGTGATGGTGCGCAGGAGGGCGACGGCTTCGGGTTCGGGGAGGGTGCCGAGGGTGAGGCGGTGGGCGTTGTCGCGGACGGCGAGGGCGGACAGGCGGCTGCGGCTGGTGACCAGGACGAGGTGGTTGCCGCTGCCGGGCAGCAGGGGGCGGACCTGGGCGGCGGTGGCGGCGTTGTCCAGGACGATGAGCATGCGGCGTTGGGCGAGCAGGGAGCGGTAGAGGGCGGCGGCGTCGTCGGTGTCGTGGGGGATGTCCGCGGCGGGGACGCCGAGGGCGCGCAGGAAGCGGCGTAGCGCCTGCTGCGCGGTGACGGGCTGTCCGGGGTCGTAGCCGCGCAGGTTGACGAACAGCTGCCCGTCGGGGAAGCGGTCTTTGACCTGGTGGGCCCAGTGCAGGACGAGTGAGGTCTTGCCCGCGCCGGCGGTCCCGGCGACGATGTGGACGCAGACGACGGTCTGTGCGTCGTCGTGGCCGGCGAGCGCGGCGTCGAGCTGGCCGAGTTCGGTGCTGCGGTTGACGAAGGCGTGGACGTCGGCGGGCAGTTGGCGTGGAGCCGTGCCCTGTCCGGCCGCGGGCTGCGTGTGGTGGAAGTGGATGTCCCCGGTCACGCTCCCGGCCTGCACGACATCGCGCGAGGACCCCGACAGATCGTTCCGCGCATCGTGATTCCCCGTGGACACACCCACCTCCGCCTTCGCCAGCGCCGCCCGCGCCGTCACCACGCCTGTGACGCACGGTCACACGAAAACGGTACAGCGCGCACAGGACCCTGTACGCAGCGCATCCACGCCAACGCACTCACGCCGAGCCGAGCGCGTCCCGCAGGAGATGTCGGCGCGTAGTCGTCCTGTGCCCGTGCGCCACCCTCGGTATCGTGGGAGGCAACGGTCCGTAGCGAAGTGGGGGACAGTGATGGCTCGCGCGTGGGAAGCGGATCCGTCGGCGTTGTTCGTCAGGCGACTGGGCCGGTCGGCGAAGGAACTGGGCAACTCCGGGGACAAGAAGGAGTGCCCGGACATCTGGCAGCTCGACAACGGCGACATCGCCGTCATCGGTCGCGACCTGACCGCCGCATACGCCTCGCGGCTGCCCGCGGGCGTGAGTCTTGCGCAGGACGAGCGGCTGGTCGTCATCCCCGGCAACATGCTCAGCGCGGCGAAGGCGGACATTCCTGATGCTTGACGCCCATCCCCCAGAGCTCCACGCCGGGGAGGGTGAGCGCCTCTCCCGCGCCGAGTACGGCTCGGACTTCGGGCGCCGCTACGCCGCGCTACGCGATGCCGACTGCTGGAAGCTGGAGCGGCGGCAGCACTTCGAGGAGACGGACGACGCCAGCCGTGACGCGCTTCGCCGCGGGGACTGGCCGGAAGCCCTCCGCCTGCTCGACGCACGGCGGGACGCCTTGCACGAGGAAGCGGTGGCTGACCAGAGGCAGGGCGTCACCTTTCACCGGGTCCGCGTGGTCGAGGAACCACTGACCCCGTACATCCAGTGGGAACTGCACTCGCACCGCAACCGGGTGCGGTACGCGGGGGAGAAGATCCGTGTCCTGGCTGCCGGGGCGATCAGTCGAGCTGAAAGTGCCGGACAGCTCCCTGAGTTGACCATCCTCGGCGCGGCGGCCATGTTCCGCGTGGTGTACACCGACGCGGGCGTACCGGACGGCGCGGTCCGCTTCACCGACCGCGCCACCGTCGACTCGTGGACGGCCTATCTGCGCGGTCTCTACCTCGCCGCGGAAGACCTGGACGCCTACTTCGACCGCGACGTGGCCCCGCTCCCTCCGCCGGTATGAGCGGGACGGGGGACGCGGAGCGGGGAGGAGGCGATGCCCGTGGACGGGACTCGTCGAACGACCTGTCGGGCACCTCGCACGATGTCGTGCAAGCCGGGAGTGTCGCGGGAGGCATCCACTTCCACCACGCCGCGTCGGACAACCGCCGTGAAGCCTGGACCGCGCCGAGACAACTGCCCGCCGACATAAGCCTGTTCGTCAACCGAGCCAGCGAACTCGGCCAGTTGAACGCGATTGTGCCCGGCCGGGACGGCGGCGGGCTGGTGGTGAGCGTCTATGTCATCGCCGGAACCGCCGGCGCAGGGAAGACCTCGCTGGCGCTGCGGTGGGCCCATCACGTCAAGCACGAGTTCCCCGAGGGCCAGCTCTACGTCAATCTGCGCGGTTACGACCCGGGCGAGCCCGTTTCCCCGCGTGAGGCGCTGCGCGGGTTCCTGGGCGCCATGGGCGTACCGGCTGCCGAGATCCCCGGTGACACGGACACCGCTTCCGCCCTCTACCGTTCGCTCCTGGCCGAGCGGCGCGTGCTGATCGTGCTGGACAACGCGGCTACCGCGGCCCAGGTGAGACCGCTGCTGCCCGGCAGCGGGCGGAGCCTGGCCCTGGTGACGAGCCGAAGCCGATTGGCGGGTCTCGCCGTTCGCGACGGTGCTCGCCGGCTGACTCTGGGCACCCTGCCGGAGCCGGAAGCGGTCGCCCTCTTGAGAGCGGCGACGAGCGGCTACCGGCCCGAGGACGACGAAGCCTCGTTGAAGGAACTGGCACGACTGTGCGCCCGCCTTCCACTGGCCTTGCGCATCGCGGCCGAACGTGCCGCCGGGCAACCGCACTTGCGGCTCCGCGACCTCATCGCCGATCTGCGGGACGGGTCAGCTCTCTGGGACACCCTGAGCACCGGGGACGAGGGGGAGGCGGACGCCGTCCGGACCGTCTTCGCCTGGTCCTACCGCGCGCTGTCCGGGCCCGCGGCCCGTCTGTTCCGCCTCCTCGGCCTGCACCCGGGACCCGACTTCTGCCTCCATGCGGCAGCGGCCCTGTCAGGCATGCCGCACGGTCGGACCCGGCAACTCCTGGACGATCTCGTCGGCGCACATCTGCTGGAGCAAACCGCTCCGGACCGCTACCAGTTCCACGACCTCCTCCGTGCCTACGCGGCCGACCAGGCACGGCAGGAGACGCCGCCAGGGGAAGGGGACCTGGCGCTGCGACGTGTCCTGGACTGGTACCTGCACACCGCCGACGCGGCCCAGAGTTGGATCGAGCCCGAGGAGGAACGGCTTCCGCTCAGCCCGCCGGAACCGGGCGTGCAACCGTTGGCTTTCACCGGCTACGACGAGGCCGTGGATTGGGCGGAGCGTGAATGCGGCAACGTCCTGCGGACCGTCGGTGCCGCGGCGTCAGCCGCGTGGGCGAGGCGCGCCTGGCAACTCGCGGCAGTGGCGTGGAACGCGTTGCCCCCCTCTGCCGCGCTCGGCGACTGGATCGATGCCGGCCGTACCGGACTCGCGTCGGCCGAGCGGGCCGGGGACAGCAAAGCGCGGGCTTTTCTGTCCCTCTGCCTGGGCATGGCGTACCGGAGTGCCAACGAACTCGACCAGGCGCTGGGCTTCCTCGACACGGCGCTGGACCTCTCGCGGACGCTCGGGAACGTGCGCGACGAAGCGGACGCGCTCAACCTCATCGGCCTGATCCACTTGCGCGCCCGCCGACTCGACCGTGCCGCCGGGCTCTTCCGGGAGGCCGCCGACCTCTTCGGGGCGAACGGCAGCCCGCGGGGGAGGCCATCGCCCTGTCCAACCTCGCCACGTGTCGCCTTGAGGCAGGCGACCTCCACACCGCGGGCGAGACCGCGCACAGGGCCCTGGCCATGCACCGCTCGGCCGGCAACGAACGCAGCGAAGGGGGCATGCTCCGGGACCTGGCGGAGCTCCACCGCGAACTGGGCGACCTCACAACGGCGTTGGAGGCGGCGAGCGACGCCACGGACATCGCCGTACGCCTGCGTCACCGCCGCCTGGAGGGCCACTGGCTGATCACCTTGGGCAACGTGCAGCAGGCGGCATCCCGCTACCCGGAGGCGCTGGCCTCCTACCAGCGCGCCGCGATGCTCCACCGCCGGCTGGGCGACCGCAGCAGGGAAGCGTTGGCGTGGCGCGGGACTGGCGAGACGTACCGGCGCCTGGGGCGGCACGAGGAAGCCGTCGCCTTTCACCGCAGAGCCGCTGCCGTGCACGAAGAGCTCGGCGACGCGTGGAACCGCGGCGTGGAACTGGACTGCCTGGCCACCGCTCTGCTTGCGACGGACCCGGCCCAGGCCCGCCGGTGCTGGCGCGAGGCGCGGGACCTGCTGGCCGCCTTCGACGACACCCGTGCGAACGGCGTCCGCTCACGCATCGACCAGCACCTGGGCGGGGCTCATGCGTAGGAGCCCGTGCGCAGGTCGTCCAGGAGTGCGGGGGCCTCGGGGGTCCAGTTGACGGCGCGTTCCGCGCGGGACGGGTCCAGCGGGGTCGAGCGGGTCAGCACCGCCGCGTAGGGGCCGAGCGCCTGCTCGGCCTGTTCCCGCGTGATCGACACTGCGCGGGTGCCCGTCGTGTGCGCCACCGCCTCCGCGATCTGTCGCATCGTGACGTGCGTGCGCGACGCCGCGTTGACCACGAGCCCGTGCTCGGCGCGGGCGATCACCGCGGCGTAGAGGCGGGCCAGGTCGTCGACGTGCACCGCGCTCCACGCGTTCGCGCCGTCGCCGATGTACGTGGCGGCCCCGCGCTCGCGCGCCCCCGCGATCATGCCCTGCAGCAGGCCCGAGCCGCCGTGCCCGTAGATCAGCGCCGCCCTGACCACCGTCACCGCGGGTCCCCGCGCGGCCAGCACCTGCTGCTCGCCCAGCACCTTGTACGGCTGCGGCGAGCCCTCGGCGTCCACCGGCGTGTCCTCGTCGGCGGTCGCGCCCCGCCCGTCCGGGTAGACCAGGCCGGTGCTGGTGTAGACGAACGGCGTGCCCGGCCGCGCCCCGCCCAGCAGCGCCGCGAGCGCGGGCTCCTCCACCTCGCGCATCGCCGGGTCCGCGAAGTCCACGGCCGCGTGCACGATCGCGTCGGCCTCCGCGGCGGCGCGGCGCAGCACGGCGGTGTCCGCGAGGCTGCCCGCCACCGGCCGTGCGCCGAGCGCCGCCACCTTGTCGCCGGCCGCCTGCGAGCGGGCGAGGGCGCTGACCTGGTGGCCGGAGCCGATGAAGTGGCGGGTGAGGTGGCCGCCGAGGTAGCCGCTGCCGCCGGTGAGGAAGATGTGCACGGGATGTCCTTGTGGTGTCGGGGGTGGGTGGCGCCGGAGGTGTCCGGGGCGCTCGGGGGCGCCTGGATTCCCCAGGGCGCCTGGGGGCGCCCGGGGTGCCGGGAGCGCCCGGATGCCCGGGGGTGCCCGGAGCGCCCGGCGTGCCGGGAGCTTCCGGAGCGTCCGGAGACCGGTCTCCACCAGCCTTCGGCCGCCGCCGACGCCCATCCAGGGACTGTCGGTCCATGGCTGCGCGCCCCCGCCCGCCGCCCGTGGCTCCCGCCGCGCCGCGCCGCGTCGTAGCGTGGTGACCATGGACAAGGACGCGCTGGCAGCCTTCCTGCGCAGCCGCCGGGAGCAGCTCCGGCCGGAGGACGTGGGGCTCCCGCGCGGCTCGCGGCGGCGCACGCCGGGGCTGCGGCGCGAGGAGGTCGCGCAGCTCGCCCACATCTCCACCGACCACTACAGCCGCCTCGAACAGGCGCGCGGCCGGCACCCGTCGCGCCAGGTGCTGCTGGGCATCGCCCGCGCACTGCGGCTGTCGGACCAGGAGCGCGTCCATCTTTTCTCGCTGGCCGGCGAGTTGGACCACGCGCCCGGCCGGCAGCCCACCCGCGACGTCGCGCCGTCCACCGCCGCGCTGCTCGACCGCCTCGCCGACATGCCCGCGCTGGTCGTGGACAACACCTGCCAGGTGATCGCCTGGAACCCGCTGGCCGCCGCGCTGTTCGAGGACTTCTCCGCGCTGCGCCCGCCGGACCGCAACATCCTGCGCCGCATCTTCCTGGGAGCGGGCGGCGAGCCCGGTCAGGGACGCGGCGCCGTCTACGGCGTCACCGACCCCGAACGCTTCATGACCAGCGCGGTCAGCTACCTGCGGCTGGCCACCACGCGCTACCCCGACAGCGCGGAGCTGCACTCCCTCATCGCCGAACTCCTCGCCGGGAGCGCGGATTTCACCCGCCTCTGGAACTCCCAGGAGCTACGCATCGAGCACCACGCCCGGCAGGTCTTCCACCATCCGCGAGTGGGCCCGATCGAGCTGACGTTCGACATCCTCACGCTCCCGGACCGCGACCAGCAGCTGATGCTCTACACCGCGGACCCGGACTCCCCGGCGTACCGCACGCTCCAACTCCTCAAGGTCATCGGCACGCAGAGGATGGACGCGCGGGCGTGACGCGTGGGTGCGGCGGGGTCGGGTACGTCACCTCACGTCAACTGAGGCGCTACGCCCGCGGGTCGGGGACGTCAGCCTCCACCGGGTCGTCGCACTCGGGGCCGTTGCGCCAGAGGCGGTCCGCGGTGCCCGCGGCGAGGTGGCGGGCGTACAGCTCCACCTTGTGGTGGATGACGCCCAACGCCTCCTGGAGGTCGGCCACTTGCTGCTGGACCTTCGCCTCGTGGCGGCGCAGGATCTCGAAGCGCTCGGCCTCGTTGCCGGCGCCGTCGCGCACGAGCGTGGCGTACCGCTGGATTTCCGGCAGCGGCATCCCCGACGACCGCAGCTTCGTGCACACCTTCAGCCACTCGACCTCCTCGCGGGTGAAGACGCGGCGGCCGGCCGCGTTCCGCCGCACGGGCGCGAAGAAGAGGCCCTCCTGCTCGTAGAAGCGCAGGGTGTCCGTGGTCAGGCCGGTCAGCGCGCTGACCTCGCCGATGGTCATCGTGGCGTCCGCGGCCGGCGTCGCGGCCGGCGTCGCGGCCGGCTGCGGGGTGGACTGCGTGGTGGGCTTCGCGGTGGGCTGCGCCGTGGTCATGCTCCCCAGCGTACGACTCCGACCTCCAGCCGGCTCGAACTCGCGCGGCCCCCGCCCGGCTGCTCGCTCGCCCCTCCCGTACGCGCCCGGTTCGCGCCCGGCCGCCCGCCCGGCCGCCCGCCTGGCCCGTGCCCGGCCACCCGCCTGGCCGACCCCCGGCCGACGCTCCAGGCCCCCTACCCGCCGACCCCCAGCCCCACCGCCCGCCGCACGTCCCCCGCGTACTCCTCCGGCCGCTCCCACGCGGCGAAGTGGCCGCCCGCGTCGTGCTCCACGTACGCCCGCACGTTGAGGAACGCCTCCGCGTAGCTCCGCGGCTCCGGCTTGGTGTCGTGCGCGAACACCGACAGCACGGTCGGCGTCCCGACCCGCTCCGGCAGCGCGGCCGGTTCCGCGTACGTGGCGAACGACGTGCCGATCGTCCCGCTCGCCCAGTACGCCGTGACCCACGTGAGCAACTCGTCCGGCGTGAACGCGTCCGGCCCGTCGGACCACGCGTCCAGCTTCTCCACCAGCCACGCCGCGAGCCCGGCGGGCGAGTCGCCGAGCGCGACGGCGAGGGTGTTCGGCCGCGTCGACTGCTCGGCGATGTAGCCGCCCTCGCCGCGGAACCACCGCGCCGCCCGGCCGAGGTAGGCCGCCGCGTCGGGGGCGAGCGCCGCCGGGTCCGCGGTGAGCGCGCGCTGCGGGGCGACGTTCGTCAGGTGCAGCGCGGCCACCCGGTCCGGGTGCTCGCCGGCGAGGATCTCGGCGACGGTGCCGCCCACGTCGCCGCCGGAGAGCGTGTACCGCGCGTACCCCAGCGCTTCGAGCGCGCCCGCGACGACGGCGGCGATCCGGTTGACCGACATCCCGGCCGAGACCCCGGCCGACGTCTCCCCCGACGTCCCGGCCGCGGTGAGCGGCGCCGCGAACGGGAAGCCCGGCAGCGCGGGCACCACCACGTTCAGGTCCGCGAGCAGCGGCAGCACCCGTTCGAACCGCAGCACCGAGTCCGGCCAGCCGTGCAGCAGGACGACCACGGGCGCGCCGGGGTCCGCGGCCCGCTGGTGGACCAGCCGCAGCTCGTCGCCGCCCGCGGTCCGCACGGTCGCCCACGGCAGCGCGCGGACGCGACGCGCGTGCGCCGCCCAGTCGTAGCCGGAGACCCAGCGGTCCAGCAGCGCGTCGAGGCGCTCGGCGCGGACCCCGCGGGCGGCGTCGTCGCGCCACGGGGTGGCCACGCGCCGCGTCCGCCGCAGGCGTTCCCGCAGGTCCGGCATCGGGTCCGGTGCCGGGTCCAGCATCGGGTCCAGCGTCGGGTCCGGCATCGGGTCCAGCGTCGGCTCGCCCATCGGGTCGGGCACCGGGGCGGATATCGGATCGGCCGGCGGACCGGCCGCCCCGGCCATCGCGTCGCTCATCATGTGTACGAGCATACACATCGCATGTGTACGGCCATACACATATCCTCGTCCGCATGATGTCCCGTGACGCCGCCGCGACCAGGCGGCGCATCCTGGAGCACGCGCGCGGCCACTTCGCCGAGCGGGGGTACGCCGCGGTCACCGTGAAGGGCGTGTCCGACGCCGCCGGGGTCTCGCCGAACCTCATCACCCGCTACTTCGGCGGCAAGGAGGGCCTCTTCCTGGCGGCGACCCGCGTCGAGATCCCGGTCGCCGACTCCTTCGACGGCGACCGCTCCGAGCTGGGCGCGCGCCTGGCCGCCAGCATCGTGCGGCGCTGGTTCGGCGCGCCCGGCGAGGACCCGCTGCTCGTCCTGCACCGCGCGTCCGGCGAACGCCCGCAGGCGGCGGAGGCGCTGGCCGGCTTCCTCGACGCCAACTCGCTGGAGCCGCTGACCCGTTACCTGCGCGACAGCGGCCTGGACGCGGCCGAGGCGCGCGGCCGGGCCGCGGCGATCGACGCGTTCGTGCTCGGCGTCTCCACGCGCCGCCGGGTGCTGCGGGCGGAGCTGGGGGACCCGGACGAGCTGAGGGAATGGCTGGGCGCGACGATCCAGCGGCTCGTCGACGGGTGAGGGGCACCACGGCGCCACGGTGCCGCGGCGCCACGCGGCCGGACCGCGGTCGCGGCACCGCGCGGCCGGACCCCGGTCCCGGCGGCGCCGTGCGGCCGGGCAGCCGCGTCCGAGAGCCGCGCTTGACCTCCAGTCGACTCGAACTCATAGCGTCGAAGACAGCACCGGAACGAACAGTGCCGGATGCGTACACAACGCTCACGACCATCGAGGAAGCTGAAGGAGAGGCTCACCATGACCTCCACCTGGTTCATCACGGGCACGTCGTCCGGCTTCGGGCGCCTGCTGACCGAGCGGCTGCTCGCCCGCGGCGACCGCGTCGCCGCGACGCTGCGCCTGCCCGAGGCGCTGGACGACCTGCGCGAGGCGTACGGCGAGCGGCTGTGGGTCGCGCGGCTGGACGTCACCGACACCGCCGAGGTCCACCGCGTGGTGGACGCGGCGTTCGCGGCGCTCGGCAGGATCGACGTGGTCGTCAACAACGCCGGCTACGGCGTCTTCGCGTCCGTCGAGGAGGCGTCCGACGAGCAGATCCGGCGGGTGATCGACACCAACCTGATCGGGTCGATCGACGTCGTCCGCGCCGCGCTGCCGCGTCTGCGGGCGCAGGGCGGCGGCCGCATCCTCCAGGTCTCGACCGCCGGCGGCCAGGCCACGTACCCGAACTTCGGCTACTACCACGCCTCGAAGTGGGGCATCGAGGGCTTCTGCGAGACGGTCGCGCGCGAGGTCGCGCCGCTCGGGATCGGGCTGACGATCGTGGAGCCGGGCGCGACGCCGACCGGCTTCGGCGCCGGGCTGGACACCGCGCCGGCCATGCCGGAGTACGAGGCCACGCCGGCCGGCGAGGTGCGGCGCGCGCTGGCGGACGGGTCGTTCCCGCTGCCCAACGACCCGGGGAAGATCGCCGACGCGATGATCGCGCTGGTCGACTCGGGGGCGACGCCGTTGCGCCTGCCGCTGGGCTCGGACACGTACGCGGACGTGCGGGCGGCGCTGGGCGCGCGGCTCGCGGAGCACGAGGAGCAGCGGGAGGTGGCGCTGTCGGTGGTGGCGGAGGGGGCTCCGGCGTGAGGCAGGGGCTCCGGCGTGAGGCATGGAGTGCGGCGCGGGGCTGGGGCGAGAGGCTGGGCTACGGTGCCGGGCCGGGGGCGGGACGAGGGGCTGGAGTGCGGCGGCGGGCTGGGGCGCGGCGCGGTGACGTACCGGGTCGGCGGGGTGTACCGCGCCCTCGTCAGGCGCGGCCGGAGTGCGCCTGCGCCGCGGCCGGGCCCTCGACCGTCGTGAGGAACGCCCGGAACGCCCGGCCCGTGCGCTCCGCGTCGCCCGTCGCGTCGAGGTCCATCAGCAGCCCGCGGATCACGGCGAGCACGACCGTCGCCAGCTCCGGGCGGCCGAGGCTGCCCATCCCCTCCTCCAGCGGCGCGAGCCAGTCCGTGGTCGCGGCGCGCCGGAAGCCCGGCCAGAGCGGCTCGCCCGCGCTGTCGTGCAGTCGGCTGAACATCCGCAGGTACGGCTCGCCCTCCGGCCCGGAGATCGCGGACCAGGCGCGGGCGAGCGTCTGCGGGTAGGGCTCGTCGGGACGCAGCCGGAGCAGCTCGGTGAACGCTTCGAGCTGGCGCTGCCTGGCCTGCCCGAGCACCTCGCGGAGCAGCCGGTCGCGGGAGCCGAAGTGGTAGATCAGCATCCGGCTCGACGTGCCCGCGGCGGCGGCCAGCGGCTCCAGCCGGTCGGGGAGGCCGTGCGCGAGCGCGTGGTCGGTGCAGGCGGCGAGGAGACGCTGCCGGATCTGCGGTTGCGGATGTCTGCCCACCGCCTCAGTTTTTCGCGTAATCGACGATACGTCTACCGTTGATCGGGAGGCAGGCGACTGCGACAGGCAGGACGGCGGACCGGGAGGTCGCGATGAGGGTCGTGTTCGTGCACGGGGCGTGCGTACGGGACGGGGCGTGGTGGTGGCACCGGACCGCGGAGCTGCTGGCCGAGCGGGGGGTGGCGAGCGTGGCGCCGGGGCTGCCGAGCTGCGGCGAGGGGACCGCGCCGGGCGTGGCGGTGGACGCCGCGGGGCCGGGGCCGGCGGAGGACGTGGCGGCGGTCCGGCGCGTGCTGACCGACGGCGACGAGCCGACGGTCGTGGTGGCCCACAGCTACGGCGGGATCGTGACCGCGGAGGCGGCGGCGGGCGTCGAGGCCGTACGCCACCTGCTGCTCGTCTCCAGCTACCTGCCGGAGCCGGGCGAGAGCCTGTCCACCTTCGGCGGCGAGGGACCGGCGCCCTTCCTCGACGTCGACCCGCGGGCCGGCACCTTCACCGTGCGGCCCGAGGCCCTCCCCGACACCTTCCTCCAGGACTGCGACGCCCGGATCCGCCGCGAGGCCGCGACCCGGACCGCGGCGCAGAGCCTGTCCGTCCTCACCCACCCCGTCCAGGCCGCGGCCTGGCACGACATCCCCTCCACCTACCTCGTCTGCGCCGACGACCGAGGCACCCCCGCCTCCCGGCAACACGCCTACGCCGCCCGCGCCACCCACACCACCACCCTCCCCACCGGCCACCACCCCTTCCTCTCCCGCCCAGCCGCGGTCCGCGACCTGATCCTCGCGCTCTGAGCGGCGGCGGCCGTGGGCGTCCCTGCGAGCGCGGGCAGGGGCGGGTGCGGCCAGGGCGGACGCGGCCGGGGCGGGTGCGCGTGCGGGTGCGGGAGGTCGGCCGGGCGATCGGACGTGAGACGGCGTCAGTCGCCGAAGGCTGCCTGGTGGGCCGCGGCGCACGGGGAGGGGAGGTCGTTCGGGACGACGACGCTGCCGGTGATCGTCGCCGGAGGTTCGAGGGGGATCGCGCGGACCCGGGTGGAGCGCAGCTCGGCCACCTGATCGGCCGGCAGCACCGTCCAACTGCGCGGATCGGAGCCGATCTCGACGATCGTGTCCCCCAGCGTGCCCGCGCGGCGGCCCGGCCGCACCGGCGCCGCCGCCTCCCGCAGCGCGGCCAGCACCGACGGGTCGTGGTCCTGGGAGGCGCGGAAGGGTCCGCCGGCCAGCTCGGCCACGCCGACGGCCGTACGACCGGCGGCGCGGTGCCGCGCGGACACGACCGCGAACAGGGACTCCGTCCACGTCGGCAGGACCCGCAGCCCGGGCGCCGCACGCACGCCCCGCACCAGCGCCAGGTCCGTCTCCCCCTGCCGCAGGGCGTTCAGACGCGCGGGCAGCGGCAGGTCGACGAGCACCACGTCGAACGCCGGGGCCTGTTCCCGCAACGCGTCGATCCCCCGCTCCAGGCGGGCGGTGAACTGGCCGGTGCCGGTGCCGATGCGCATCACCCCCGCGCGCGGGCTCGCCGCGACCCGGACCCGGTCGGCGGCCGCCAGCGCCTCCCGCGCCGCGTCGAGCACCCGGTGCCCGGCCTCGGTGAGCCGCACCCGCCGCGGCGAACGGTCGAACAGGCGGACCCCCAGCTCCCGCTCCAGCCGCGCGACCTGCCGGCTGACCGCGGGCTGCGCGATGTGCAGCCGGTCGGCGGCCCGTCCGAAGTGCAGCTCGTCGGCGACCGTGACGAAGTACCGCAACGCCCGCAGCTCCACCGGCCCTCCCCGCGACGATGCCGCCAGGTTATCGCTGCGCGTCAGCCCTGGTCCTGGTTCGCCGCGGGCCGGCGTGCTGAAGTCGGGACATGACCATCGATCTCGGCCTCCTCGGCGCCCATCTGCGCGCACACCAAGTGACCCCGGCAGCCGCGGCGGACGTCGAACGAGCCGGCTACGGCACCCTCTGGCTCGACGCCTCGCCGCCGGCCGACCTCACCCTCGCGGAGGAACTCCTCGACGCCACCACCGGGCTGGCCGTCGGCACCAGCGTGGTGAACGTCTGGACCGCCGACCCGGACGCCGTCGCGGCCTCCTACCGCCGCATCGAGGCCCGCCACCCCGGCCGGTTCCTGCTCGGTGTCGGCATCGGGCACCGCGAGGTCCACCGCGAGTACGCCTCGCCGTACGACACGCTGGCGTCGTACGTGGACCGGCTCGCCGCCAAGGGCGTGCCGGCCGACCGGACGGTGGTGGCCGCGCTCGGGCCCAGGATGCTGCGCCTGGCCCGCGACCGCACCGCCGGCGCCGTCCCGTGCATGGTGACCCAGGAGCACACGCGTCGCGCACGCTCCGTCCTGGGCGCGGGGAAACTGCTGCTGCCCGGCCACTTCGCGCTTCCCCAGCCGGACGCCGAGCGGGCTCGCGCGATCGCGCGGTCCGCCCCGCCCGGGACGGCGCTGGGCGTCGCCAACTACGCGAACAACCTCCGGCGGCTCGGCTTCACCGACGACGATCTCGCCGACGCGGGGAGCGACCGCCTCATCGACGGGCTCGTCGCCCACGGCGACCCGGCCGCCGTCGCGCGAGGGCTGCTCGCCCACCGGGACGCCGGCGCCGACCACGTCGGCGTCTACCCCCTCGGCGGCGATCCGATCGCCACGCTGCTCGCCGTGGCCCAAGCGGTGCACGGCGTCGGGGACCAGACGCGACGCGGGCCCCGACCGGTGACCGGTCGGGGCCCGCGTGCGTGGAGCTGAGAGCGGTAGCGGTGGGATTTGAACCCACGGAGGAGTTGCCCCCTCACACGCTTTCGAGGCGTGCTCCTTAGGCCGCTCGGACACGCTACCGAGGGAGAGCTTAGCCCACCGGGGGGTGTGCTCAGAAATCGGTTCCGCGGAAGAAGGCGGTGAGGAGGGCGGCGGACTCGGCGGGGAGGACGTCGGGGATCACTTCGGGGCGGTGGTTGAGGCGGCGGTCGCGGACCACGTCCCACAGGGAGCCCGCCGCGCCGGCCTTGGCGTCGCGCGCGCCGTAGACCACGCGGTCCAGGCGGGACAGCACGATCGCGCCCGCGCACATCGTGCACGGCTCCAGCGTGACGATCAGCGTGCAGCCGGTCAGCCGCCACTCGGCCGCGGGGGTGCCGCCCGAGGACGCGGTGTTCACGGGCGCGCCGGGTTCCGAGGACGCGGTGTTCGCGGGCGCGCCGGGGCCCGCCGCCGCGGTCGCCTCCCGCGCCGCCGCGTAGGCCGCCGCGGCCCTGCGGATCGCGAGGACCTCGGCGTGGGCCGTCGGATCGCCCGTCGCCTCGCGCTCGTTGCACGCCCGCGCCAGGATCGAGCCGTCCGGGCCCAGCACGACCGCGCCCACCGGCACGTCGCCGGTGAGCGGGGCGCGCTCGGCCACCGCGAGCGCGAGCCGCATCGCGGGCGCCCACGGATCGCGGACGGGGTCCCCCGGGGCGCCGCCCGAGGGAACGGATGGGGGGACGGGAGGAGGTGGAGGGACCGTCAGCGCACGGCCTCCAGGACATCGGCCGCGCCGATCGCGTCGGCGATCTCGCCGAGCGCCTCGCCGGTGAGCGCGCCGTCGCCGCTGAGCGCCAGCAGGTCCGCGGTGCTCATGCCGAGATCGGCCAGCAGGTCGGTGTCGCCGAGCGGGCCCACCGGCACATGGTCCTCGGACGGGCCGGCCACCCCCTCGTCCTCGTCGTCGTCGACCTCGCCGTCCTCGGTTCCGTCGAGGTCGACCAGGTCGTCGAGGTCCTCCGGGTCGCGGCCCAGCACCTCGTCGGTGAGCAGGATCTCCCCGTACGAACTGCGGGCGGCCGCCGCCGCGTCGGACACGTAGATCCTGGGGTCCTCTTCACCGTCGACCCGGATGACGCCGAACCAGGCGTCCTCCTGCTCGATGAAGACCAGGACCGTCTCATCCTCGTCGCCGGCCGCGCGGGCCAGGTCACTCAGGTCGGCGAGGGTTTCCACATCGTCGAGATCGGGTTCGCTCGCTTGCCAACCGTCCTCGGTGCGCGCGAGCAGTGCGGCGAAGTACACCGTGACTCTCCCACAGGTCTCAGGCCGTCCGGACCGGGCGGGGCCGCAAGCGATCCGTTCGCGTTCCGTGAAGGCCTCGATGATGTTCTGATGCCTCCACGATGGTCCCACCCATCGGCATCGTGGCAGAAACCCGGGCTTTGCGAGAGGTCTTCGCCACCGCGACGTGCCAGTTCTTCGTCACGTGACGGTAAATCCACGAGCTTGGCGGGGCGCCGGGGCCCTCCTGGGGCGCCCGGCGCGGTCCTTCACCAGCGGAACGTGCGCATCCGCATCTGCTGCCGCATCCGGTTCGCCCGCGCGCGTCGCGGCTGGACGCGGTCGCGCAGCTCCCGGGCCTCGTTCAGCTCCCGCAGGAACACCGCGCGCTTCCTGCGGCGCTCCACGTCGCGTTCACCGTCGCCGCCGTCGCCGGCACCGTCCCGCATCTCAGGCATCCGCGCTCACCGTCCAGCGCCTCGGTTCACCCGGGAGAGACACCGGGCGTATGTGCTCTGTTTCCCCCGAACGAGGGGTTTACCCCACCGCGGCGGCAGAAGATGCGGGTGGCAGGGCCGCCGCGGGTCGCCCGAGTGTGCGGTTACAGTCGTCGCATGCGTCTCCACGTTGTCGACCACCCCCTGGTCGCGCACAAGCTCACCACCCTGCGCGACGCGCGCACCGACTCGCCCACCTTCCGGCGGCTGGCCGACGAGCTGGTCACCCTGCTCGCCTACGAGGCCACGCGGGACGTCCGCACCGAGCAGGTCGACATCCGCACCCCCGTCGCCCCCACCACGGGCGTGCGGCTCTCGCACCCGCGCCCGATGGTCGTGCCGATCCTGCGCGCCGGCCTCGGCATGCTCGACGGCATGATGCGCTTGCTGCCGACCGCCGAGGTCGGCTTCCTCGGCATGGTCCGGGACGAGGAGACGCTGGAGGCCAGGACCTACGCGACCCGGATGCCCGAGGACCTCTCCGGCCGCCAGGTCTACGTGGTGGACCCGATGCTCGCGACCGGCGGCACCCTGGTCGCGGCGATCCGGCTGCTGATCGAGCGCGGCGCCGACGACGTGACCGCGCTGTGCCTGCTGGCGGCGCCCGAGGGCGTCGAGGTGATGGAACGCGAACTGGTTGGCCGCCCGGTCACCGTGGTCACCGCGGCGGTCGACGAGCGGCTCAACGAGCAGGGCTTCATCGTCCCCGGCCTCGGCGACGCCGGCGACCGCCTCTACGGCGCGGTGGGTTAGCTCGTCCGGACGCCGGTGACGGCGCGGACCCGCCGCGGTACGGCGCGCGGGCCGGCAGTTGGGCGCGGTGGGCTAGGACTTCCGCGCCGGTCCGGTCGCCGACGGCGACACCGGGCGGCAGCTCGGCTTCGGCGGCGGCGGGTTCGCCGCCACGACCCGCGCCTTCGCCACGTCCGCGGGCGAGGCCAGCGCCGAGAAGCCGTTGCCGATGAGCAGGTCGACCCCCTTGCCCTTGCGGGCCGGGTCGATCTTCACCGCCGAGCCGACGACCTGCGTACCGGCCTCACGCGCCGCCGCCTCGCCCGCCGGACCCGCCACGATCAGCGCGGACTGCGTGACCTTCTTGTCGTAGGGCGGCTCCGCGTTGCCGAACCGCGCCACCTTGAAGCCGCGCTTGGCCAGCTCGTCGGCGGTGGACTTGGCCAGGCCGCCGCGCGCGGTCGCGTTGAGCACGCTCACCGTGACACCGGCGGGCTGCGGCAGCGCCATCGGCTTCCCGGGCGTCGCCGGGGTCACCGGCGCGCACGAGGGCGTGTTCTGCGGCGAGCCGCTCGCCTGGTTGTCGCCGTCGTCGCCTCTGAAGACATGGAACAGCTGCACGGCCCCCCACCCGAACAGGCCCAGGACGACGACCGACGCGACCACGGCGGCGACGATCCGGCCGCGTCGCCTGGGCCGGCGCATCCGCGGGTAGGCAGTCCCGGTGACCTTGTACTTCCCGCCCATACCGGAGGGGGTGAGCATGCTCATGAGCGCAGCGTAAGCGGATTGTCAGTCCATCTCCAGGACCCGGGCGTGCAGCACTTGACGCTGCTGGAGCGCGGCGCGTACGGCCCGGTGCAGGCCGTCCTCCAGATAGAGGTCGCCCTGCCACTTCACGACGTGCGCGAAGAGGTCGCCGTAGAACGTCGAGTCCTCCGCCAGGAGTGTCTCCAGGTCGAGCTGGCCCTTGGTGGTCACCAACTGGTCCAGCCGCACGGGACGTGGGGCGACGTCCGCCCACTCGCGCGTGCTGACCCGGCCGTGGTCCGGGTACGGCCGCCCGTTTCCGATGCGCTTGAAGATCACACGGAAAGCCTACCGGCCCTGCTTGTGCGGGCGCAGCAGTGGCGCTCGGATGCGAACGTGGCAAAAGTTACATAGTCGTACCAAGCGGCAATCCTGATGTCGGATGTCCACTCGGATGGCCGCGGCAACAGGGGTGACGCAGGTGGCGCGCGGGGCCGGACGGGGCCGGACGGGGGCGGACAGGGGCGGACGGGGGCGGCGGGGCGCATCCCGCCGAGCCTGCCGGGCCGCGCAGGGCCGGGGCCCTCCGCCCGGCGGGGCCGACCGCGTAGGCTCGACAGCGGGCCGGCCCCGCAGCCGAGGAGTGAGACATGAGCGAACGCAAGCCGCCCGGGGTCTCCTGGGAGACCTGGGCCGACCGGCAGATCCGCGAGGCGCAGGAGAGCGGCGCGTTCGACGGGCTCACCGGCAAGGGCAAGCCGCTGGGCTCGGCCGGCTCCTCGTACGACGAGATGTGGTGGGTCAAGGACAAGATGCGCCGCGAGGGGCTGTCCTTCCTGCCGCCGTCGCTGGCGCTGCGCAAGGAGGCCGAGGACGCGGAGGCCGCGATCGCCGAAGCGGTCTCGGAGCGTCAGGTGCGGCGGATCCTCGACGTGATCAACGAGAAGATCGAGGCCGCGATCCGCCGGCCGCCGGAGGGCCCGCCGCTGAACCGCGGGCCCTTCGACGTGGAGCGCACGGTCGCGCAGTGGCGCGAGGCACGCGAGCGGCGGCTGCGCGAACAGGCGGAGGCGCGAGCGGGAGCCGGGGGAGCCGCGGAGGCGGCGGAGGCGGCGGGGGCCGGTGCGCGGGCGGCGGGCGAGGGCGCGCCCGCGGCGGCCCCCGGACGCAGGCGCGGCCTCGTCGCCCGCCTGACCGGCCGCGGCAGGCGCGGCGGCGACGCCGCGCGTTCCCGCGACGCGGAGCGTTCCCGTGACGCCGGGCGTTCCCGTGATGCCCAGCGCTCCCGCGAGGCCGCGCGTTCCCGCGACGCGGAGCGCTCCCCCGATGCCCCCGACGCCCAGCGCGCCGCGGGCGAGCGGGGTGACCGTGCGGTTTGACGCCGTCCCGGTGCCGCCGTCCGTCGGCGCGCGCCCGCGCGACGCCCGCGGCTACCCCGTCCCCGCGATCACGCCGTGGGACGGCGACACCCCGCAGTTCGCCCTGACCGACTACGAGCGCAGTGCCGACTGCGCCCGCGGGCGCCGCTGTTCGGTGTGCGGGGAGCTGATGCCGCGCGGCCCGGTGTGGCGGGTGGTCGGTGCGTCGGAGAGCGCCGCGATCGCCGAGGCGCTGGCGGCCGGCCGGCCGTACCGCAATCTCGCGCCCACCCTCGAAGGCCCGGGCCACCGCGCCTGCATGCTCTACGCCTCGATGGTCTGCCCGTATCTCGCCCGGCCGGGCGCCCGCAGGGGACTGGACGCGCGGACCCCGGACGCCATGACCGAGCACGTCGTGCGGGGCGCGGCGCGCGGCGCCTCGGGGGCCGTGGTGGGCTTCGCCGACTACGAGTTCGCGATCACCGCGACGCGGGTGCTGTTCCGCTTCCTCGACGTGGTGGAGTTCTCGCCGCACGCCGAGTCCGACGCGCACCTGGACGAGCTGCGCGCCGAACTCGCCGGTCGTACGGCCGACATGAGGCCCGCTCAGGACGGGCGGTAGGCCGGCAGGCCGTGGTAGCCGGAGGTGAGCACCGGCGGCTGCGAGCCGTCCGCGGTCAGCGTCACGACGCCCCGCGGGGTGCGCGCGGCGATGGTCCTGCCCTCCGGCGACCAGGCCGGCTCGGTGTAGTCGGTGGTCGCGTTCGGTGTGATGTCCCGGTAGGTCGGGCCGTTGTCGCCGCTGTGCTCCACGAACAGGTGGTCGTGGCCGCCGACCGAGCGGACGAAGACGATCTCGCCGTTGTCGCCGCCCTGGTCCGGGCCGAGCGCGGGCTCGGACCCCTTGGCGAGGTCGAAGCCCTGCTGCCGCAGGTAGTCGTCGCGGATGTAGACGTCGCCGGTGTCCTCGTTCGCGTATACCGACGTGCCGTGACTGCCGCCCGCGTTGGGCCAGACGTTGCCGGTCTGCGGCAGGTCGGGGACGTCCTCGCCCGAGGCGTGGTTCAGCGGCAGCGGCTGCGGCGTCGCGTCGCGCGCCGAGGCGTCGACGGAGACCAGCCGCGAGGCGCCGCCGCCGCGGACGGCGAACACGATCCGGTCCGCGCCCGGTTCGCCGTTTGCCGGGTCGTCGGCGCGCAGCAGCCAGGTGGGGTGGGACCAGGTCTGGCCGCCGGGGTTGCGGGCGGCGATCACCCGGCCGCTGCCGTCGGCGTTGCTGACCGCGAGGTCCCCGTCGCCGTCGACGAACGCGGCCTTGCTGCCGTCCCGCGACCAGGCCAGGTCGCGCACCTCGGTGCCGAAGTCCACGCGGGTGCCGTTCATCACCACGTAGCGGGTGCCGTCGCTGATGGTCAGACCGCCCCGGGCGGTGCCGTTGACCGGAGCGGGGCTGCCGCCGGATCCCGAGGCGCCCTTGCCGCTGCCGCTGCCCGCGCCTCCGGTCGAGGCGCTCGCGGTGGTCGACGGGCCGGTCGCGGTCGGCGAGGCGCCGTCGGTCGCGTCGGTGGTGTCCTCCGGTCCGCACGCCGACAACAGCAGCGCGGCGCTCGTGGTGACGGCCGCGGTCACGGCGATGGCTGCGGCGGTGCTGCGGCGGCGGCCGCGCGGTGCTGCGGACATGGTGATCCCCTCAGGGACAGGCGACGGAACGGACGAGCGGGCTGCCCGGCCGGCTGACCGGCCGGCCGCTGACCGGCTGGACACGAGCGTGCCCGCGGCACTTCGCCGATCGGTGCGCCGCCTGTCACGGCCGGGCAACGAAGCGTCGCCGCGCCGAGGCGTAGGAGACCCAGGAGCACGGACGGGACGCGCGGTGCGCGTGACCCCGGCCGCGCGCGTCGACGGACGCGCGTGCGAGCCGTACGCCGCGTGCCGACCGTACGGGCCCGGCACCGCCCCTGAGCGGGTGAATCCGGTGGACGCGGGGTGACGGACGGCGTGCGGAGCGTGCCCTGGCGGGGGGCCGCGGCGTTGGGAGGACCATGAACGCACGCCGAATCCTCACCACCGCGGCCGGCTCCTTCCTGCTCGCCGCCTCCGCGACCGCTGCTGCGGCCGGCGCCGCGCAGGCCGCCGACCTGGGCGGCACCCTCACCAGCACCGCGCTGACCGCGACCGCCGTGGGCGAGCAGGCCGCGCCGGTCGCCCAGGGCGTCGCCCAGGAGACCGGTGTCGGCCAGAAGGTCGCCGCCGTGAAGAACGCCGTCCAGGCCGGGTCCGACGCCGTCGCCGCCGGCAACCAGCTCGTCAACGGCTGAGCCGGACCGCCGGCACCGCGCGAGTCACCCGGCACCGCCCGAACCGACCGACCACGCAGGACGTACGGCCGCACGACGCGGCGGCCGTACCGAAGACGACGAGGGGCGCTCCCGCCGGGGGAGCGCCCCTCGTCATGTGGGCGGACGTCCGGTCGTCACGTCCGGAGGTCCGGTCGTCATGTCCGTGCGTCCGGCGCGGACGACCTCCAGGACGGCCCTACGCGCCCTGCGCCCTACACGTTCAGCGTCGACACCGGCACCAGGCAGTGCGCGGCCGAGCCGAGCACCTCCGGGTCGGCGGCGAACGCCCGCAGCTCCTCCTCGGTGAGCGTGGTGCCGGGCGCCGCCTGCGGCCAGGGGCAGCTGGCCAGGATCAGATAGACCGACCCGCGGGCCCGCGCCGCCGCCGTCCACTCCTGCGGCACCGGGCAGTTGACGTGCAGGTACGGCATGGTGAGCACCGCCTGGCCGCCCTCGACGAGCACCTTCACCGGGGGCTTGGGCAGGGTGCCGATCTCCAGGATCGCGCCGCCGACCGGCAGCCCGATCTCCGCCGCGGCCTCCAGCACCGCCTGCCGTGTGCCCTCGGGGCCCGCCACGCCGTCGCCGAGCGTGTAGGCCATCAGGAACGGCATGTCGGCGCCGTCGTCCTGGTGCTCCCCGGCCCAGGGGATCACCACCAGGGTGCCGAGCCGGCTGGGGAGCGGCGCCGCGGACGCGGCCTGGGTCTGGCTGGTCTGGGTCATGCGCGGGACCCTAACCGCCGCCTGGCCCGGGCCGCGGCGGATATCACCTCAGCGGGCGACCGATGACCCCAGGATTCCCCCGTTCGGGGAATTCTCCGCCGGCCGGCCTCCTCGGACGGCCTATTGCCGCTATGAGGTGCCGTCACGATGCGCGCGGGGCCGAACACGGCGTACGCGCAGCGGAATTGACCGCCGCTTTCCGATCGAAGGCGCCACGCCGGAAGGCGCACTGGGTCCGGTGCGGTTGCGGTGCGACTTTCCGCTTTTCACGGTGGTCCAGACCGTTGTTCACCTCCCGAAGGGAAACCGCCCCATGCGTACCCACCGGATCACCGGCGTGGTCGTCTCCCTGGCGCTCGTCGGCGGGGCCGCCGGCGGCGTGCTGGCAGCGTCCTCCGCGTCCGCCGACACGCCCTCCCACCACCTGCGCACCTCCCGGCCGGTGGCGGCGCCCGCGGACGCCACCACGATCATCGCCCAGGCCAGGACGCTCGGCCGGGTCGGCCACGTGGCCTCGCCCGTCGCCGTGTTCGTCGAGGACGCGGTGGCCGGCAAGGCCACCGCGGACACGCTCGCCAAGGAGGCCGACGCCGCGCGCGCCGCGGTGAAGTCCACCCGCGAGGCGCAGGCGCAGAAGGCCGGCTCCCGGGTCGCCCGGGACGCCGCGACCGACGCGCTGACCCAGCTCCAGACCGCGCTCGACGCCCTGGTGAAGTCGCTCACCGACACTGTGGGCAGCCTGCTCAGCGCGGCGACCGGCGTGGTCAGCGGGCTGGTCGACACCCTCAGCGCGCTGCTCGGCGGCCTGACGGGCACCGCCACGGCCCCGTCGGCCACTCCGGCCGCCCCGGCGAGCTGACCCACGGAACCGCACGGGCGGTCGCCGGCGTCACCGGAACGGCTCAACCGGCGTGACCATCCGTGATCCCCCGGCGTTGCGCAGGGCGTCAAAAAGCCGCAGGTGCTGCGGCTGCTTCTCGTCTCAGGGAGATCTTGATGTCGCGTATCGCAAAGGCCGCGGCCGTCACCGCCGCCGCGGGTGCCGCTCTGGCCGCCGGCGCTGGTGTGGCGGCGGCCGACGCCGGCGCCCAGGGTGCTGCGGTCGGTTCGCCGGGCGTCCTGTCCGGCAACCTCGTCCAGGTGCCCGTCCACGTTCCGGTGAACGTGTGCGGCAACACCATCGACGTGATCGGCCTGCTGAACCCGGCGTTCGGCAACCAGTGCACCAACGCCTCCATCCACGGCGGCGGCGACGACACCGGCTGGTAAATCCGGCCCACCAGGTCGTACGCACCGTGAGGTGCACCCCCAGACGACGGCCTCCCGGCCCGCGGACACCAGTCCCGCGCCGGGAGGCCGTCGCCGTACGCCCGGCGGCGCGAGCGGACCCCGCCGGCCCGCGCGCCCACCGGGTGCGGTCAGCTCTCCTCGTACGTGTAGAACCGCCGGTGGTCCAGCACCTCCGCGGGCGTCACGCCGAACGGCGGCATCTTCTCGTGCAGGCTCACCACCCGCCCGTGCTCGGGGTCCTTGGCGCCCAGCGGCGCGGCCGGCAGGTAGCCGGAGTGCGGGTGCCGGCGCTGCCAGCGCACCCACAGCAGGTCGCAGAAGGCGTGGTGCAGCCAGAAGATCGGGTCGTTGGGCGAGGTGCCGCCGGTCATGTGGCCGCCGACCCACTGGTGCACCCGGTTGTGCAGGTAGCCGCCCTTGGTCTCGCTGACCGTCCAGCCCTCGAACTTGTTGCGGAAGCCCTTGGTGCCCGGCGCGGAGTTCCACGGCGCCGTGTCGTAGGTGGCGATCGACAGCGCGCCGTCCAGCTCGGCCCTGGTCGGCAGCGCGATCGGCCGGTCCGGCCTGCCCATGTTCCTGGTGAGGTACTTCTCCTTCGTCACCCCGTAGCGGATCGGCCAGTTGCCGGTGCGGTACGCGAACGGGCCGGTCATCACCTGACCGTCGCTGTCGCGTCCGTTGCCGCCCATGAAGTCGTCGGCCCACAGCGCGGACGAGGGGGACCGGTCGACCGTCCAGTCCCAGTACGGGACGGTCACGGTCGGGTCGAGGCTCTGCAGCTCACGCTCGAAGACCAGCAGGAACTGCCGGTGCCAGGGGAAGAACGTCGGCGCCATGTGCGCCATCCGCAGCCCGGTCTCGCCGTCCGCGGCGAAGTACTTGCCGTGCAGCCTGACGTACTTCTCGTACCTGCCGGCGCGCTTCAGCTCGACCACCGCCTCGACGAAGCGGGAGCGCTGGCTGCTCGTCAGGTGGCGCTGGTTCATACGGGTGTACACAGGGACGCACCCCTCGGCTGGTCAGTGGTCGTGGCGCGCGGCGGACGCGTCGGTGCGCGCGGCGGACGCGTCGGTGCGGGCGGCGGCGCGGGCCGCACCGGCGGCTTCGGCCGCGGCGGCCGGGGGCGCCGCGTGGTCCCCGTCGTCCATGCCGGGCATCGCCTCGGCGCCGCCGGCGAGTTGGGCGCGGCCGATGACGTCGACCGCGCCGCGCGCGGTGGCCAGCGGGGTCAGGTACGGCTGGTAGTGGTTCGCCATGGTGATCCAGCTGCCGTCCACCCGCCGCATCACCTCCAGCGGCCTGCCGTCGACGTACAGCGCCACCCTGGCCTGGGAGGAGGAGCGGAAGCCCTGGATGCGCCGGCCCCGGTAGACCTCGTCGAACAGCGGCAGGTCGTCGGCCTGCCCGGCGCCGCCGGAGGCCGCGCCGGCCGGCGAGCCGCCCGCCGCACGGCCGGCCGCTGCGCCGTCCCCGCCGCGCGCCGCGAGCATCGGGCGGAGCGCCGCCGCGGTGCCGCCGACCGCCGCCGCGGAGGTCAGGCCGGTCCTCAGCACCCTTCTGCGCGTCACCATGACCGGCTCCTCCCGCCGTTCGCGTCCGTGACCTTCACGTCCTTCGCGTCCGCCGCGCCCCGCGCGACCGTCCGTCCGTACCGCCCGCTCATCGTGCCTCCGGGGCGCGGAAACGGGCGGATCATCGGTACGGGCGGGCGGTAAATTCATCCGCCCGAGTGATGTACGAATGCGCCCGACACCGGTATTGACGAACAACCAGAAAATCGCGCGCGTGTGGTTTCACGCGCCTCTCGCGGTTGACTGGTCGCGGCGGTCCTCCCCATTCGGCGTACGCCATGGCGCGGCCTCATTCTTCGTACGTTATGACTGGTCGTCAGAAGGCGTTGTCCACGGCGCCTGCTTTTCGGGCGACGAAGGAGTGACCATGGCCGAGCGACGCCACTGGGCGGCCAAAGCGGGGGTCGGCGCGGCGGCGGCCGCGCTGCTGGTGACCGGGCTGCGCGTCACCGCGCTCGGCGACGAGGGGCCGCCCGGCGGCGCGCACCGGACCGCGGCGGCCTCCGCGGCGCCCGCGGCTCCCCGCGCGACCACGGCGCCGGCCACGCCGAAGCCCACCGGTTCCGCCGCGCAGGGCCCGCCCGGCGGCGGCATGTGGGGCGCGCTGCCCGGCGCGCAACTGCCGCCGCTGGGCGCCTTCACCGACTCCGGCGAGGAGGGCGTGCGCAGCCTCGCCGCGCTGCAGACCTGGCTCGGCGGCACCCAGATCCGGGTCGGCCACACCTATCTGCCCGGCGACAGCTGGGACGCCATCGAGGGCGACGGCGACCTGCTGCGGCCCTGGGCCGAGTGGAAGCGCGCCGCGCCCGACCGGCTGTTCGTGCTCAACGTGCCCATGCAGGAGCGCAACGAGGACCACCTGCCGGACGGCGTCGTCCGCTCGCTGATCCGGCAGGGCGCGAGCGGCGCGTTCGACGCCCACTTCAGCCGGCTCGCCCAGCGGCTGGTCCGGCTCGGCGTCCCGGACACCGTGATCGTGCTCGGCTGGGAGATGAACGGCACCACCTACACCCACCGCTGCGGGCCCGACCCGCAGGACTGGAAGACGTACTGGAACCGCATCGTGGCCGCGATGCGCGCGGTGCCGGGCCAGCACTTCCGGTTCGACTTCGCGCCCAACCGCGGCCAGGACGCGATCGGCTGGACGGCGTGCTACCCGGGCGACGCGAGCGTCGACATCGTCGGCATGGACTCCTACGACCAGCCGTCCGGCGAGTCGTTCTACGACCAGGTGACCGAGCCGTTCGGGCTGCAGGCGCAGGTGGAGTTCGCCGCCGCGCACCACAAGGCGATCTCGTACCCCGAGTGGGGGATGTTCCGCAACGGCGACGACCCGGACTACATGAGCTTGATGCTCGCGTGGATCGCCCGGCACCGGCCGCTCTACCAGACCATCACCGACTACTGCCCGCACGGCGTGTGGCAGTGCCAGGAGAACCCCAAGGCGACGGCGGTCTACCGCTCGCTGCTGTACGCGCGCCAGGTCGCGCCGGTGTGGCCGAAGCCGAAGCCCGGCGGCCCGCCGACGCCGCCGACCACCGCTCCCACGCCGGGCGGGGCGCCGAGCCCGACCCCGCCCGCGACGTCGACGCCGCCTGTGACGCCGACTCCCACCGCGGGCGGCGGCGCGGGCGGGACGCAGGCGCCGACCCCCGCGGTCGGGGCGACGCCGACCGCCACGGGCACGCCGGGGGCGCCGACCACGCCGACCACGCCGGCGGCGACGCGAGCGCGCCCGGCGCCGTGAGTCGCTGGCCATGGCGGCGGTGAGCCGGTAGTGAGCCGGTGGTGAGCCGGTGGTGAGCCGGTGACCGACGTGATCGACGGGCCCGCGCCCTGCGCTGTGAGCTGCCGGCCGTGGTGGCCGTGGCGGCCGTGGTGGCCGTGAGCCGGCGGCCGGGGCGGCCCCGTGCGGCCCGTGCGCGCCGGTGGGGCGCACGCGGCCGGCAGCGCCGCGGCGAGGCCCCGCCGCAGCGCTGCCGCGGCGTCAGGCGCGGCGCTCGCGCAGGGCGTTGCGGAGGCGGTCGCGCAGCGCGCGCAGCCGGGGGAGCGGGCCGCGGCGGCGCGGACCAGGGCCGGGACGAGGAGCAGCGGCAGCGCGGGCGCGGCACGGCGGCCGGCCAGCAGCAGCCGCCGGTTGGCGCGGTGCTCGGGCCGCCAGTGGAACTTGTGCGGCTCGGCGCCGCGCAGCAGGCTGAGCACCGGCCGCCCACCGCCCGCCGCGTGCGCGGCGCCCTGCCGGATCAGCATGGTCATCACATCGACCTTGGCCGCGCGCAGCGCCGGATCGGCGCCGTAGAGGTAGCCGCCGGCCAGGCCGGGGAGAGCACGGTCAGGCCCACGGCGACCACCTCGCCGTCCGGGCCGCCGCGCCGGTACTCGGTCACCGCGGCGTCGCCCGACGCGACCATCAGCGCCGCCGCGCGGGTCAGGTGCGCGGCGAACCGCGGCCGCCGGTGCTCGGGCGTCATCCCCCGGCCACGCCACTGCGCGAGGTGCAGCCGCAGCATCGTCGCGACCGCTCGCGGCACGTCGGCGGGCGCCACGTCGTAGCCGGTCAGGCCCGCGCGGTCCAGAGCGCGCAGCTCCTTGCGGACACGCTGCCCGCGCGAGCTGCCGACCCGCGCGATCAGGCCGTCCATCGGCGCGCCCGGCAGCTCAAGGCACACCGAGCCGGCGAGCTGCCGCTTCGGGCCGCGCCACCGCGCGTACAGCCGCTCGGCGCCGCCGCCCGGCCGCACCTCCCGCAGGTCCACCGGCCCGCCGCGAGCCGCCCGCCGCACCCCGGCGGCAAGGGCGTCCAGGACGTCGGCGGCGGGTTCGCGGGAGACGGGTTCGTCGGAGACGGGTGCGCGGGCGGGGCTCGCGGGGTCCGGGCCGCGGTCGTCGGGGCCCGAGGGGGCAGGGACCGGGCCGCAGGTGTCGGAGCTCGCGTCAGCGTCGTGCGTGGTGTCGGCGCCGGGGGCGATCAGCACGTCCGTGTAGTCGGTGATCGCGCCGCCCAGCGCGACGAGCACGGGCAGCGGCCGGTACGCGCGCATCAGCGGCGCGGCGGCCACGAGCTCACCGCGATCGCCGCCCGTACGGGCTCCGCCGTTCTCGCCGCCCTCGCCGTCTGCGCCGACGCGCCGCACCAGCACCACCCGCAGTCGGCCGCGCCGCCCGTACGACGCCCACCACGAGTGCAGCCACGCGTGGCTCTGGAACGCGGTCACCGCGTCCCCGCACCGCCGGTACAGCGCGTCCCACTCCCCCGCGAGCGCCGCGAACTCCTCGGCGTCGCGGCAGATCTCCACGCGCAGCGCGCCGGCGGCGGGCCCGGGCCCGGGCGCACGGGGCGGCCCGGCGCCGGGGGTGCGGGCCGACGGGAGGCGGGGTGCGGGGTCGACGGCCACGGACGCCGACGGGTCGGGGTGCCGCCGGGTCATGCGGGGGTCCTGCTCGGCGCGGGGGCGGCCGGGGAGGGCAGCGTGGCGGCGGCGTCGGCGTCGTGCCCGTCCCCGGGGAGGCCGTGCCCGTCGCCGTATCCGCCGTGCCCGCCGTCCGTGTCGCCGTACGCGCCGTACGCGCCGTACGCGTCGCCGGGCTCGCGGCGGCGGACGAGGAGGGTGAGGGCGGCCAGGAGCCCGCCGGTGCTCGCGCCGACCGCGCCGGACAGCGGGACCGAGGGCGAGGCGGGCGAGTCGGGGGCGGTGGCCCGGGAGAACACGAGCAGCCGGACGCCGGTGTCCGCGGCCGTACGGTTCCCGGTCCGGGCGAGCGACGCGGCGACCGCGTCGGCGATCTGAGCGGCGGCGCCCGCGCGGTCCGCGGTGCCGGTGACCGAGATCATCGGCGCGTCCGGCGAGGTCGCCGCCTGCACGTGGGCGCGGAGGTTGGCCGCGGCGGCGCCGGTCGCCGCCTGGGCACCCGCGAGCACGGCGGAACCGGTGACGATGCGGCCGTACGCCTGCGCGAAGCCCGTGGCGCTCGCGGAGTCGCCGCCCGCGTGCTGCGGCACGACCATCACGTACGCGGTGGCCGCGTACTGCGGGGTGGCCGTGAGCCCGTAGCCCAGCCCGCAGCCCAGGCCCACCGCGGCGCCCAGCGGCACCACTCCCCACCGCGGCAGTCGGCGCACCCACGCCCCGACCGCGCGCCGGCCTTGCTCGCGCCCGGCGCCCCGCTCGCGCCCGGCGCCCCGCTCGCGCCCGGCGCCCCGCCCGCCGTCCGGCTCCCGCTCCCGGCCGCGCTCGGGCCGCGTCCCCTGCTGGCCGGCTGCGCCAGCTGCGTCGTTCATGCCTGCTCTCCTCGTTTCTCGACGGATACGGAACCGGTCGCCGCGGGCTCGCCTGCGGCGGAGGAAGTGGGGCCGCCCGGGTGGGCCGGTTCGGCGGGCCCGGCCGGTTCGGCGGGCCCAGCGGAGTCGGCGGGTTCGGCGGGCGCGGCCGAACCGTCGCGCCCGCCCGCCGGCGCCGCCCCGTCCCCGCCTCCGGAGGCGTGCCACGCGTCGGCCGCTGAGCCGACCACGGCGCTGTGCGCGGCACCGGCGCCCCGCGCGGGGTCGCGAGCCGCGTCCTCGGCGGAGCGGGCCGCCGAGCCGGCGGCGGAGTGGCGCGCGGGGTCGGACGCGGGACGTGTGGCGGGACCTGTGGCGGGACCTGTGGCGGGGCTTGCCGCGGGTTCGCTCGCGGTGACCGTCGCGGAACCCGTCGCGGGACGGGGCGCCGAGCCGCGCGCGGGGTCGGACGCGGTGACCGTCGCGGAGCTGTACGCCGGGACGGTCGCGGAGTGCCGCGCGGGATCCCGCGTGGGACCTGCCGCATCCCGCGTGGGACCTGCCGCGCGGTCGGGGGACGCGGGGGTCGTCGAGGGCCGCGTGGGGGTGCTCGCCGGGGTGGGGACGGTGGGCGCGGGGGCCGGCTGGGGCGGCCGGCGGGTGGGGGGTCGCCGTGGGCGCGAGGAGGGACGCGTAGGCCGCGGTGACCGCCTCGACCGTGCGGGCGATGTCGTAGCGTTCGACCGCCGGCGGCACCGGGAGGCGGCGGGGGCCGGCCAGGACCTCCGCGCGGATCGCGGCGGCGAGGTCCTCGGAGGCCACCCGGCGCGCCCCCGGCGCGTACTCGGCGGGGAGGTCCTCAAGGGCCGGGCAGGCGACGTACAGCGCGGGCAGACCCGCGGCGAGCGCCTCGACGACCGCCAGGCCGAAGGACTCCTCGGGGCTCGGCGAGACGAACAGGTCCATCGCGGACAGCAGGTCGGGGACGTCGGGCGCGCCCGGAGCGTCCGCCTCGGGGTGCTCGTGCGCACCGGCGAAGTGCACGCGGCCCGCCGCGCCGACCCGGTGCACGGTGCGCAGCAGCGGCACCCGCTCCGGCCCGTCGCCGACCAGCAGCAGGTGCGCGTCGCGGTTGGCGGCGACCGCGCGGACCAGCCGGTCGAAGTCCTTGCCCGGCGTCTGGCGGCCGACGCCGCCGACCACGTACGCGTACTGCGGGATGCCGAGCCGGCCGCGCACCGCCAGCCGCGCGGCGGGCGAGAAGGCGTGGCGGGCGGCGTCGATGCCGTTGGGCGCGAGCCGCACCCGCGCGGGGTCGACGCCCCAGTCGCCGAGCCGCCGCGCGACGGTCTCGGAGACCGCGAGGGTGGTCGAGCCGAGCCGCTCGCTCGCGCGGTAGAGGGCGCGCACGCCCAGGGACAGCCTGCGGCCCTCGATCTGGCTGCTGCCCAGCGAGTGCTCGGTGGCCACCACCGCGCGGACCCCGGCGAGGCGGGCGGCGACCCGCCCGTAGACGCACGCGCGGTACAGGTGGGTGTGCACGACGTCGTACGAGCCGGCCCGGATCAGCCGGGCGAGGCGGGGCAGCGCGCCGAGGTCGCGGTTGCCGTGCATCCCGAGGTGGGCGACCGGCACGCCGTCCTCGGCGAGCCCCTCCGCGACCAGCCCGGGGTTGGTCAGGGTGACCACCTCGCACTCGTACTCCTCCGGCAAGTGCCGCAGCAGCAGCCGCAGTTGCTGCTCGGCGCCACCGATGCCGAGGCCGGTGATGACGTGCAGGACTCTCATGTGTCCTCCCGGGAGGGTGCGGTGGGCCGCGGGCGCGGGGCGCTGCCGGACGCGGGGTCCGACGGGGCGCGTGACGGGGTGGGCGTCGCGGTGCGCGTCGCCGTGGGCGCGGTGCCGTCCGCCGGGGTGCGCGGGGGCGTCGGCGCGGGCGGCGGCGGGTCGGCCAGGCGCGGGCCGCGCAGCCGGTGCAGGGCGCGTTTGGCGTGCAGGCGCGCGGAGGTGTCGCGCTCGCCGACGTACGTACGCGGCAGCGCGTACGGCCCGGCGAGCGGCCCGGGGTCGACGGCGCACGCGTACGCGTACCCGGCCCGGCGCGCCGCCCGCACGGTGCGCGCGTCCACCGCGCCGTACGGGAAGCAGAACCCGCCGGGCGCGCTGCCGGTGATCTCCGCGAGCCGGCCGCGGCTGTCCGCGGTCTCGGCCGCCAACTCCGCGTCGCCTAGGGCAGTCAGGTCCCGGTGCAGCAGGCCGTGCGAGCCGATCTCCATCCCGGCGGACTGCGCGGCCAGCACCCCGGCCGCGTCGAGCAGCGGCTTGCGCGGGCCGTCCGGGTCCCACGCGTTGTCGCCGCCGAGTCGGCCGGCCAGCACGAACACCGTCGCCGTGTGGCCGTACTCGTGCAGCAGCGGCACCGCCTCGGTGAGGAAGTCGGCGTAGCCGTCGTCGAAGGTCAGCCCCACCAGCCGGGCCGCGCGGCCCTGCGCCCGCGCCGCCAGCAGCTCGCGCATGCTCACGCCGGTCAGCCCGCGCCGGCTCAGCCACCGCAGCTGCCGGGCCAGCCGGTCCGGGCTCACCGTGACCTGGTACGGATCGTGCGCGACGCCGCCCACCGAGTGGTACATCAGCGCCCACGGCGCACGCCGCGCGGCGGCCTCGGACCTTGCGGGAACGACGAGTTCGGGCGTCATCTGCGGTCCTTACGTAGGGCGCCGGCGACCCCGCGGGTCACGGCGCGGGCTGAGCGGGGCGCCGCGCGCAGGGCGCGGGCCGCGCGGGTGGCGAACGGATGCGGGGGAGCGCGGCGGACCGGCCGGCGGGGAGGGGGAGAGGCGGGAAAGGCGGGAAAGGCGGGGGAGGTCCGCGCGGCCGGGGGTCGCGCCGGAGGAGCCGCGGCGGGGCGCGAACCGGCCGAGCACGTGCGGCACTTCGGGCGCGCGCAGCACGACGGCCGCGGCGGCGAACACCGCGGGGACGGCGAGCGCGCACAGGGCCGCGGCGGCCAGGGGGAGCCGGCCGCGGCGGTCAGCGCCCACCCGGCGGCGGTGGCCGCGGCCGCGGCGGACACGGTCCTGGCCAGGCCGGGCGCGAGGTCGCGGGCGCGGACGTCGATGCCGCGCGCGGCCAGCCCGCGCAGCAGCAGCACGGCGGTGACGCTGATGCCGGCGGCGTTGCCCGCGGCGATGCCGTAGGCGCCCCAGGGCCCGGCGGTCGCGGCGTCGGCCACGGCGGTGACGAGCAGGCCGAGTCCCATGCAGGCGGCCGGGAACCAGGTCGGGCGCGCCGCCGAGAAGTACGGCCGGACCAGCGCGCCGACCAGGGTCTGCCCGAGCAGCCCGAGCGCGTACACCCGCATCACGCCGGCCGTCGCGGCGGTGTCGGACGCGGTGAACTCGCCGCGCTGGAAGAGGACGTCGATGATCTGCGGCGCGCACGCGATCACGTACGCGGTGCCGAGCAGCACCACCAGGCAGGCCAGTCGCAGGTCGCGCGTCACCCGGCGCCGCGCCCGCTCCCGGTCGCCCTCGGCGAGCGCGCGCGACACCACCGGGAACGTCACCGTGGCGATCATCAGCGACAGCGCCATCGGCAACTGGGCGACTTTCTGCGCGTAGTTGAGGTGCGAGATGGCGCCCGCGGCGAGCGGCGCGGCGAAGAAGCGCTCGACCAGCACCTGCGCCTGCCGTCCGAGCGTGAAGGTCACGACGGGCACGACGAGCCCGAACGCGCGCGCGGAGTCTCCGGCGGCGCCAGAACCCCGCCGGACGCGCCGGGCCGCGCGGCCTCCCCGCCGCAGGACCGGCTGCCGCCCCCGCGAGCGGCCGAGGACCGCGTCCGGCTCCTGCGGCTGTGCAAGCCCCCCGCGCCCGCCGCGCGAGCGAACACGCACGCCGGCACCGGACTCCGGCTGCGTCGGTGTGCCGACGCCTGGCCCCGCGGGTGCCGGCAGGTCGCCGTGCGCCTCGGGCCCTGCGAGACCGCTAGGGCCGGGACCGCCATGGCCGGCCTCCGGTCGCGTGGGAACGCCGTCGCGAGGCACCGCGTCGACCGGGACGCCGCTGCCGGCTTTCGCGCGCGCGTCCGCATCGCTCCCCGGCTGCGCAGGGACGCCGACACCCGGCCCGGCGGGCGCTGGCAGGCCGCCGTCGGCCCCCGGCCGCGCGAAGACGGCGGGGACGCCGCTGCCGGCTTCCGTCCGCGCAGGGAGGCCGCTGCCCGGATGTGCCGGGGCCGGGTCACCGCCGCCCGCTGCCGGTCGCGCGAGGTCGCTACCGCGTGCTCCAGCACGGGTATCGGCACCGGTTCCCGGCTGTGCGGGAGCGCCGCCGCCCAGTCCCGCACCGGCTGACTCGCCGCCGCCGGCTTCGCGGCGCGTGTCAGGGCCGTTCGCCGGCCGCGCCGGTGTGCCGACGCCAGGTCCGGTGGGCGGTAGGAGGGTCCTCGCCGCTGCCCCCGCGCCCGCCTCCGGTTCCGGCGTCGTGCCGGCCGTCGCGGCCAAGGCGCGGACGAACGCGGGGAGTTGCACGGCGACCATGCACAAGCCGCCGATCGCGACGCCCGCCGCGGCGGCGCGGACTCCGTAACGGCCGTGCAGCGCGAGGAGGGTGGCGACGATGCCCGCGTTGTACGCGACGTAGACCGCGGCCGGGGGGACGAAGCGGCGGTGGGCGCGCAGCGCGGCGCTGAGGTAGCCGGTGAGGCCGAAGGTCAGGACGGTCAGCGCGGTCAGCCGGGTGCAGGCGACGGCGGCGCGCGGGTCGGCGAGGCCGGGCGCGAGGACGTCCACGACGTACGGCGCCCCCGCGGCCAGCGCGGCGGTCAACGCGGCCAGCAGCGCCAGGAGTCGGGGCAGCGTGCCGCGGACCAGGCCGCGCGCGCCGGCCCCGCCCGCGCGGGCGAGCGCCGCGCTGAACGCGGGCACCATCAGCAGCGCCATCGCGTCCTCGATCAGCACGGTCGCCGCGATCTCGGGCACGGTCCACGCGACCAGGAACGCGTCGCTCTCCGCCCCCGCGCCGAACAGGTGCGCGATCGCCTGGTCGCGCACCAGTCCGCCGACCGACCCCACCGCGCTCAGCCCGGCCGTCACCCCCGCCGCCCACGCCAACCCCCGTCCCGGAGCCGGGGGTTCGGGCGTCGGCCCGGCGGGTGCGTCCGGCCCGGCGGGTGCGTCCGGCGCGGCCGACGCCGTGCCGGGGACGCGCACGGCGTCCGGCGCGCGCAGCTCGGTCATCGCCGCGGCCCCTCCTGCGGTCCCTTGCGCGGCCCCTCGTACGGCGGCACGGTCGTCCCCTCGTACGGCCGCACGGCCGGCCCCGGCGCACCCCGCCGCCCGCGGGCCGCCCGCTTCCGCCCGGCCGCGTCGCGTTCGCGGGGGCGAGCGCCCACCACGCCGCGAGGCCGAGCAGCGTCGCGGTCAGCACGGTCGTCGGCCCGCCGATGTCGGCGTACAGGAAGTCCACGCACTGCCACACCAGCAGCCCGACGGCCGCCAGCCCGCAGGCCGCGGGGCCGCGCGGCGTGGCGGGCGCCCGCCACGGCCGCCCCGACCGCCCCGCCGGGCGTGCCCGCCTACGCCGCCCGGCGACCCGGACCAGCCCCGCGGCCAGCAGCGCGGCCCAGGACGCGGTCAGCGGCGCGCAGCCGACGAGGCCCTGCTCGCTGAGCGCCAGCAGGTACATGTTGTGCGGCGACAGCAGCGGCTCGCGGCGGAAGGACTGCCCCGCGCCGGCCGTGTCGCTGCCGGAGGAGAGCGCGAGGGAGGCGTGCCCGTCGCGCTCGTCGGGGAAGCGCTTGAGCCCGACGCCGGTCACGGGGTGCTCGCGCCACATCGACAGCGCCGCGGCCCACAGGGTGTACCGGTCGGTGACCGAGGGGTCGGGCGCGGCCGTGACCTGCGTGATGCTCGACAGCCGCGCGCCGATCGCCTGGGACCCGACGCCGAGCCCGCCGACCAGCAGCACCGCGCACGCGCCGAGCACGGCGGCCACGCGGACCGCCTGCCGCAGCCCGGCCAGCGCGATCACGACGGTGCACGCGAGCGCGGTCGCGATCCAGGTGCCGCGGCTGAACGACACCGCGAGCGGCACCACCAGCGCCACCGCGCAGCCGAGCGCGCCGAGCCGCAGCCGCCGCGGCCCGGGCGCGAGCGCGTACGCCGCGGCGACCACCAGCCCGTACGCCACCACCGTGGCCATGTCCATCACGTCGGCGGGACCGAACGTGCCCACCGCGCGGATGTCCTGGCCCGCGTACGACGCGCCGGTGCCGGTCGCGTACTGCCACACTCCGACCGCGCCCTGTGCGAGCGCGAGCGCGACGATCGACCCGGCGACCACCGCGAAGTCCCGCCGGTCGCGCAGCAGCAGCGCCACCGAGGCCGGCACGAGCACGAACACCTGGGCGTAGCGCAGGAATCCGGTGAGTCCGGCGCCGGGGTCGAGCGAGGTGACCGCGGCGACCGCGAAGCCGGCCAGCGGCGCGCCGAGCACCACCGCGGCGGCCGGCGCGAGGACCCGGCGTCGCGCGCGCAGCAGCCGCACCGCGCAGGTCGCCACCAGCACGGCTGACGCCACGTCGGCGGGGGTGACCTTGCCGGACGCGCTGACGTCGCCGTCGGACACGGGCAGCGCCAGCAGCAGCACGGTCGCGACGGCCGGCGCCAGCGGGGCGAGCCAGGCGTATCGGCGCAGCACGCGCGCCCACCGCCCCGGGTACGGCTCGCGTCGGCCCCCGCGCGGCCGTCCCGCCTTGCCGGCGGCGGCCGTTGGGTCCCCGCGCCGCCGTGTCGCCTTGCCGGCGGCGGCCGTTGGGGCGGCGTGGTCCGCGCCCGCGCCGACCGAGGGCGTGTGCGCCCCTGCCCCGCGGGCTCCGGGCGTACGGGCCGGAGACGAACCGGACGCGGTCGCGGGCGGCGCCCCCGCTCCGGACGCAGCCGCGGTCGCGGGCGGCGCACCCGTTCCCGACGCGGAGTCCTCGCCGTGTGGCGCGGTCGCCGCTGCCGAACTCCCCGCCGCGCCGCGGGCGTCGGGCGGCGTGCCGTCGACCGGTGTGGCCGTGGCCATCAGCTCCCGCCCATCCGGAACAGCGAGCCGACCGTGCGCAGCAGGATCGCGATGTCCTGCCACCACGACCAGCTGTCGATGTAGTGGTTGTCGAAGCGCGCCCGGTCGCTGATCGAGGTGTCGCCGCGCAGCCCGTGCACCTGGGCGAGCCCGGTGATGCCGGCCGGCATCCGGTGCCGGTCCCGGTAGCCGGGGTGGGCGCGGCTGAACTCCTCGACAAAGTGCGGGCGTTCGGGCCGCGGGCCGACCAGGCTCATGTCGCCGCGCAGCACGTTCCACAACTGCGGCAGCTCGTCGAGGGAGGTGCGGCGCAGCAGCCGGCCGACCCGGCTCACCCGGGAGTCGTGCGCGACGCTCCACAGCGTCGCGGACTCCTGCGAGTCCGTCGGCCGCAGCGTGCGGAACTTCAGCAGCGTGAACGGGCGTCCGCCCAGGCCGATCCGCTCCTGCCGGAACAGCACGCCGGGGCCGTCGCTGAGGCGTACCGCCAGCGCGCACGCGGCCAGCACCGGTGCGAGCGCGAGCAGCGCGGCGCCGGACAGGACCGCGTCCAGCGCGCGCTTGGCCGCGCGGCCCGGGCGCGGCGCCGGGTACGGCTCCAGGTCCAGCGGCCGGAACGCGAAGCCCCACAGGTGCGCGGGCGGCACCGGGCCGCGGCCCGAGGTGAGGTGCCAGACCCGGCAGCCCTGGGCGGCCAGCAGCCGCAGCGTGGCGGTGGTGCGCGCGTCGAGCGCGGGCGGGCCGGTGACGACGGCGTGCCGCACGCTGTTCTGGATCACCGCGCGGGTGATCTCGGCGTGGCCGGTCAGCACCGGCAGCGGCAGCCCCGGCGGGGCGCCAGGCGTCTGCGCGTGCAGCGCGGCGGCGAGCAGCCGCACGGCGGGGTCGTGCGGCTCCGCGCCGGGGTCGGGCGTGACGACGCCGACCGGGCGCAGGCCGTACTCGGGGTGGCCGTGCAGCGCCGCGGCGATCTGCTGGACGTACGGGCCGGCGTGCGGGCCCGCGCCCACGATCAGGGTCGAGCGCGGGTCGCGGCGGGCGGCGCGGCGGCCGCGCGCGTAGTGGAAGGCGCGCAGCAGGCACGCGGTGAGCACGGTGGCCGCGAGCGCGGCGAGCAGCGCGAGGGGGCGCAGCGCCGAGCCGGGCGCGAGCGCGGCGGCGGTCGCGGCGGCCACCGCCCACGCGGCGCCGGCCCGCACGGCCACGGCCGGGGCCTCGCTCAGCGCGGACGCGGCGAACCCCGGGCGGTACAGGCCGCCCGCGCGGTGTGCCGGCAGCAGCACGGCGAGCAGCGCGGCGGTCCCGGCGACGCCCGGGCCCGGCGAGCCGGCCGCGGCGCCGGCGGCGATACCGGCGGCGACGCCGACGACGTCCGCGGCGACCAGCCCCCACGCGCCGTGCCCCCACCCGGGTCCGTGCGGGTCGCGCCGGGCGCGGCGCGCCACGTCCCCGGTGCCGCGCCGGTGCGCGCTTCCGCGCCCGCGAAGGAGGCCGCGTACGGAGGCGTGCTCGACGTCACGCCCGGGCCCGCCCCCGGAGCCCGGGACGTGCGGTCCGGCGCCGCGCCGTCCGCCGACCCGCGAGGGCGCGGGAACGGTCTGCTCGCGCGATGCGCCGTGCTCGCCGGCCGCGTGCTCGGCGCTCCGCGCCCGCACCTGCCCGCCGGCCGGCTCCCGAGCCTCCGCCTCGCGCAGGTCGCGCGGCTCCGCGCCCGGCCGTCCCCCGGCGGCGCGCAGGGGCGCGGGCGGGGGCGCGCTGGGCGTCGTGCTGCGCGACGGCTGCGACCGTGCCGTCCGCGTTCCCCGCGCCGCGCCCGCGGGGCGTTCGCCGCCCGCCCGCCGGGCCCCCGCCGCCGCGAGGCTCCCGTCCCCCGGTTCGGCCGGGGCCGCGGGCCGCGCGGGAGCGTCCGGCGTGGCTCCGGTCCCGGCGGCCGCGGCGTCCGGGCGGTCGGGTGCGGGAACGGGAGGCGTCGTGGGAGCGGCCGGCCGGGCGGGGCGGGGGCGCGTGGCGTCGTCGGGGGTCATCGGGGGGTGGCCTCCCGGGCGGGGAGGTCGAGGAGGTGGGCGTAGAGGGCGGTGACCGCCGCCGTGGTGTCGCGCAGGTCGTGGCGTTCGCGCACCCGGGCGAGCGCGCGCAGGGACGCGGCCGAACGCAGCACCGGGTCGGTGAGCAGCCGCAGCAGGGCCGTGGCGAGGGCGGCCGCGTCGCCGGGCGGGACCACGCAGTGCGCCGCGTCCACCTCCGGCAGGCACTCGCGCGCGCCGCCGACGTCGGTGAGCACCACCGGTCTGCCGCACGCCATCGCCTCCAGGGGCGCGAGCGCCATGCCCTCCCAGCGCGACGGCTGCACCACCACGTCCGCGGCCTGGTACCAGCGGACCGGGTCCGCCGCCGCGCCCGCGAACAGCACGCCCCGCGGCGCCGCCGCCCAAAGCGCCTGTGCGTCCGGCCCGTCGCCGACCAGTACGAGCCGCGCCTCCGGCAGCCGCGCCGTGACCTGCGGCCATGCCTCCAGCAGCAGGTCCTGCCCCTTCTGCCGGCACAGCCGCCCGACGCACACCACCAGCGGCACCCCGGCGCCGAGCGCCTCAGCGCCGGGCCCTCCAGCGCCGATCGCCTCGACTCCGGACGCGACGGTCCCGGCAGCCTCGACTGCAAGCACCTCGGCGTCGAACGCTCCGGCTCCGAGAGCCTCAGCGCCGGGCGCTCCGGCCCCGGGCGCATCAGCGCCGGGCGCTCCCGCCCCGGGCGCCTCCGGCCGATCCGACGTTCCCGGCTCGGGTGCGCCTCCCGGCTCGGGTGCGCTGCCCGGCTCGGGCACGCCGCCTGGCTCGGGTGCGCCGCCCCGCTCGGATGCGCCTCCCGGCTCGCGCACCCCGCCCGCCGCAGCCGCGTCGCCCGGCCGATCCGCCTCGCCCGGCCGATCCGCCTCGCCCGGCCGATCCGGCCCGCCCGGCTCCCGGAGCCCGACCCACCGGGCCAGCTCCGCCCGCACCCCCTCCTGCCGCACCGCCGGAGTGAACCGCGCGGTGTCCACGCCGTTGCGCACCACGTGCCAGCGCGCCGCGATCCCGTGCGCCAGGCCGGAGGCGCGTTCGGCCTCGCTCACGCACAGCACGCGGTGCGCCCAGCGCGCCGCGTACCGCTCCCAGCGCACCGACGCGGCCCGCAGCGGCCCGGTCGCCGCCTCGTAGGACCAGGCGTGCGGCTGGAAGACGGTGGGGACGCGGCCGCGCAGCGCCAGCCGGCCGGCCAGCCCGGCCTTCGCGCTGTGCAGGTGGACCAGGTCGGCCGCGCTCTCGCGGGCCGCGCGGGCCGCGCCGGCCACCTCCGCGGGCAGGCCGGGGCCGGGCGAGCGGCGGGCGTGCCAGGGCACGGTCGCCGCTCCGGCCGCCCGCGCCGCCTCGGCGAGCGGGCCGTCCGGCGGGCAGCCGACCACCACGCGGGCCCCGAGCGCCGTCTGCGCACGCGCCAGGTCAGCGACCACCCGGGCGACGCCGCCGTCGACCGGCTGCGCCAGGTGCAGCACCGTGAGCCCGTCCAGGCGGACCGCGCCGTCCGCGGGGGCCGCGCCGTCCAGGCGGACCGTGCCGCGCGCGCGGACCGTGCCGCTCGCGCGGGTGGTGCCGCCCAGGACGGCCGGGCCGTCCGGCCCGCGCCCGTGGAGCCCGAGCCCGTGCGGCCGGTCCGGCCCCTCCAGCCCGTACTGGTCTTGCGGCATCGCACGCCGTTCTCTCACGCCGGGCGGGCCCGGCGAAGCCGAAGTGTGGTCGGTCCTGCGGCTCGCGACCGGCGCCGGAGCGGCGCGCGGGCGCGGGCTGCGTGCAGTCAACGAATTCCGTGCCTGTCAGGTAATCCCCAGAACAGGAATGCACGCCCGCCGCAGGAAATCACGTCCGACGCGCTGCGCCCCGCTACTCCAAATTCATATGACGATCGGATCAGTTGACGGGTTATGGGATTGACCCGAGGTCACACCGGGTCCGCGGATGTCACTCCCCCGAGGGGTGTACGGCGCGGCGGCGCGCGGAAATTATCCATTCGGGTGAAGGTCCATTACCGATCCACCGCCGCGCGGTTGGGCAGTGCGGCCCCTGGTACCGGGGCAACCTCTCTCCAGAAGGACCAACCGTGATCAAGAAGATCTTCGCCACGGCCGCCGTCGCCGCCTCGCTGGCCGGCGTCTCGGCGACCGTCGCCCCCCAGGCCATGGCGCTCGGCAACGACGAGGGCACCACCACCGCGAACGGCAACGGTTCCGCGCAGTACTACGGCAACACGTACACCAGCGGCTACATGAGCCCGCAGTTCGCGCTGATCGCCGGCTCGCTGAACAAGCCCTGCATCGCGCTGCCCGCCAAGGCCAACCTCGGCTCGCTGGTCGGCCTGGTGCCGATCACCGTCCAGGACCTCAACATCCTGTCCTCGCCGCAGAACCAGCAGTGCACCGAGAACAGCACCCAGGCCAAGGGCGACGAGCCGCTCTCGCACATCCTGGACAACATCCCGGTGCTGTCCGGGAACGGCGCGCACAACGGCTGACGCCGCCCGCCGCCCGGCGCGTCCATTCGGGTGGATCGCGGCCGCCGTACCGGCCGGGGAGTTGCCTCCCGCGCCCGGTCGTCGTTAGGCGGTCGATAGCGGAGTTCGAGGTCCCGGAACCACGGGCCGGCTGCTGCGCGAATGCGCGGCGTATTCCGGAACGCCGCTGACGAAAAGGAGCACACAAGTGAAGTACACGAAGGTCGCGGCGCTCGCCGCGGGCACGATGATCGCCGTCGGCGGCGCCGCCGCCCCCGCGTTCGCGGACGCCGGCGCGAGCGGCGCCGCCGTGCACTCCCCGGGCGTCCTGTCCGGCAACGTCGTCCAGGTCCCGGTCCACGTGCCGATCAACCTGTGCGGCAACACCGTCGACATCATCGCCCTGCTGAACCCGGCGTTCGGCAACACCTGCGCCAACGTCAGCGAGTGACGACGATCGCGACCTGCCGGGCCGTCAGGCCCTGATCAGGTACCGCCCCGGAGCGCGCACGCCGCGCCCCGGGGCGGTGCGCATCGGGACGCGCCCGCGCACGCGCGCCCCGCGGCCGTACGCACTCCCGTACGGCACGTCGGCCGTACGCACCCACGTGCGGCCGTACCCGAGCGGAGAAAGATTCGATGCGACAGATCCTGAGCCGGAGCGTGCTCACCGTCGCCGCCGCCGGCGGCGTCCTCGCCGCGGCAGGGGGATACGCCAGCGCGGACTCCGGCGCCCACGGGACAGCGGAGGGCTCGCCCGGACTGGTGTCCGGCAACAGCGTGTCCGCGCCCGTCGAGGTGCCGGTCAACGTCTGCGGCAACTCGGTGGACGCGGTCGGCCTGCTGAACCCCGCGTTCGGCAACGCCTGCTCCAACGGCACGCCCGCGCCGCCCACCGCGCAGACCCCTCCCCCGACGACCCCGACCCCCGCCACCCCGGTCCCCACCACCCCGCAGCGGCAGGTCCCCGAGCCGCGCCCGGTGCACCACGACCTGGCGGAGACCGGGATCGGCGGCGGCGAGCTGGGCGGGGCCGCGGCCCTGGCGGCCGCGCTGCTGTTCGGCGGCGCCCTGCTCTACCGCCGCGGCGGCCGCACCGCCCCCGCGCGGGCCGGCCACGGCGCCGGCCCGCACGCCGACCGCGGCGCCCGCGCGGGCCACGCCCGCCGCTGACCGGCGGACCGTCCGCCCGGCTCCGGACCGGCCCGCGCGCTCAGCCGCGCGGACCGGGCCGTCGGCTCCGCGCTCATGCGTGCGGACCGGGCCGTCGGCTCCGGGCCCGCACCCGGCTCCGCACGCGTCGTGGGCCGTACGGGCGCGGGGCCGTCACCGAACGAGTGATTGTCCGGCTTCTGGCCGCCCCGGCGTTTCCGGCAGTGCCGCACCCTCGTTGTCCACGGCGAGGCAGCGCCGGCGAGGGACGCCGGCAGGCCGGGCGCACCAGGCGCCGAGCCGGCAGGGCCCCCGGCCCCCGGACTCCTCCGGCGCCGGAACCCCGGCTTCGGCTACTGAAAGGGTGGCAAGTGAAGTTTTCCAAGGTCGCAGCGGTCATGGCCGGCTCCGTGGTCGCGGTCGGGGTGGGCGCGCCCGCCTTCGCCGCGGACGCCACGACCGCCGCCCCTGCGATGCCGACCAGCATCAACGCCGGCGTCGACCAGCTCTTGGCCGCGCAGCCCGTCCAGCAGCTGCTGGACGGCACGCACCTGTCCTCCGCGGTGGCGACGGTCGACCACACCACCGACGCGCTGCCGCAGCAGCTTCCCGCCGACCAGCTGCTCGGCCAGGCCACCGACGTGGTCAAGGGCGCCGCACTGCCCGCCGTCACCGGCGCGGTCCCCGGCGCCTCGCTGCTCGGCGGCCTGCCGCTGAACGGCCTGCCGCTGCACTGACCTCGGGTCGGCCCGCGGGCCGCCCGGTCGCGTCACCGACGCTCCGGCCACTCGCCCATCGGAGTGAAACGCCGGAACCAAACCCCCCGCGAGCGGTTGATCAGATCGCTCCACCCGACCTTCCAGACCGTGCATCCAAGCACCAAAAAAGGGACAACAATGATCAAGAAGATGCTCGCCGGTGCTGCTCTCGCCGCGTCGGTCGCCGCTGTCGGCGCCACCGCCTCCCCGGCCATGGCCATCGGCAACGACGAGGGCACCACCACGGTGAACGGCAACGGTGCCTCGTCGGCGTACGGCAACACCGTGACCGGCGGCACCCAGAGCCCGCAGATCGGCCTGGTCCAGGGCACCCTGAACAAGCCCTGCGTCGGCCTGCCGGTCAAGGTCAACGTCGGTTCGCTGGTCGGCCTGGTGCCGATCACCGTCCAGGACATCAACGTGCTGTCCTCGCCGCAGAACCAGCAGTGCACCGAGAACTCCACCCAGGCCAAGGGCGACGAGCCGCTGTCGCACATCCTGGACAACATCCCGGTGCTCTCCGGCAACGGTGTGGCCAACCACTGACGACACCCCGAGGACACCGGGGGCCCGACGGGCCCCAGCGGACCCCGCGTCGCGGACGGGCCGCCGGCACCAGCCGGCGGCCCGTCCGCCGTTGTGGGGGTCCGCCGTTGTGGGGGTCGGGCCTCCCCGTGCCCGCCGCGGGCGCACCTTCAGGCCGCCGCCGGGCTGAGGCGGAAGAGCGGGAACTCGCGCGCGGTGTGCGCGGCGTACGCGCGGTACGGCGGCCACACCGCGGCCATCCGCTGCCACGCCCGGTCGCGGGCCTGCCCGGTCAGCAGCTCGGCGGTGACCGGCACGTCGACCCCGTCGTACTCCACCGTCGCGCGCCCGTCGGACATCAGGTTCAGCGCCCAGGCCGGCGGCCGGTCCATGCCGAAGTTGCTGCCGACGACGTAGCAGCCGGGGCCGCCGGGCTCGTCGACGGTGAGCAGCGGGGTCCGCCGCGGCAGCCCGCTGCGGCGCCCGGTGGTCGTCACCACGCGGACCGGGAAGAGGGCGGACAGCAGCATCCTGCGGCCCGAGGTCCTGCGGTGCAGCCACATGTCGGCGCGCGGCGCCCAGGAGGACGCGACGACCGCGAACCAGCGGTACGTGCCGAGGCGGTGCAGCGAGCGGACGAGCAGGGTGCGCATGGCGGTCGCCTTTCCCTGTGGGCCGGGGCCGCGGCCGGGCGGGGGCCGCGCAACGAGGATGCGCCGCGCGACGGCCCGCCTGCTGCTTCCAGCGTGCCCAACGCGGACCGGCGTGCCGTACCGCATCCGGGTGACGGCAACTGCGCCGGTTGACGTGCGTGGACCCGGTGATCCGGGCAGACTCAGGGGCAAGCGTGCGCTGGGCGGCGGCCGCGGGGCGGAGGTGGTGCGGTGAGAGGCAGTCCTCTGCTCACCGTGCGCGGGATCTGCAAGCGGTTCGGAGCCGTGCAGGCGCTGCAGGACGTGGACCTGGAGGTCCGCGAGGGCGAGGCGGTGGGCCTCGTGGGAAGCAACGGCGCGGGCAAGTCCACCCTGGTCAAGACGGTCTCCGGGGTGTTCTCGCCGGACGCCGGCACGATCGAGTGGAAGGGCCGGCCGGTCGACCTGCGCCGCCCGCTGGACGCCCAGCGGCTCGGCATCGCCACCGTGCACCAGAACCTGTCGCTGTGCGACAACCTCAACACCGTCGAGAACCTCTACCTCGGCCGCGAGCTGCGCCGCTTCGGCATGCTCAACCAGGTCGCGATGGAGCGCCGCTCCCGGCGGCTGCTGGAGTCGCTGTCGGTGGACGTGCCCAGCCTGCGGGTGCCGGTCGCGTCGCTGTCCGGCGCGCAGCGGCAGGGCGTGGCGGTGGCCCGCGCGCTGATCGGCGAGCCGCGGCTGGTGGTGATGGACGAGCCGACCGCCGCGCTCGGCCCGCGGCAGGCCGCCCAGGTGCTGGAACTGGTGCAGCGGCTGCGCGACCAGCAGCTCGGCGTGCTCTTCGTCAGCCACGAGATGGACGAGGTGCGCGCGGTCAGCGACCGGGTCGCGGTGCTGCGGGTCGGCCGCAACACCGGCTTCTTCGACACGAAGTACACCACCCAGGAGCAGTTCGACTCGGCCATCACCGGCAACACGGCGATGGCGGTGAGCCTGCAGCGCAGCCTGCTGCCGCACGGCCTGCCCGAGCAGAACGCCCTGGAGGTCGGCTACCGCTACCTGCCCGCGCAGGCCGGGGTCGGCGGCGACTGGTTCGACGTGATCCCGCTGCCCGGCGCGCGGGTCGCGCTGGTGGTCGGCGACATCGTCGGGCACGGCATGCACGCGGCGGCGACGATGGGCCGGCTGCGCACCGCCGTGCACAACTTCTCCATGCTGGATTTGCCGCCCGACGACCTGCTGGCGCACCTGGACGACCTGGTCGCGCGGATCGACAAGGACGAGACCGCGCCCGGCGCGACCGGCGCCACCATCGCCGGCGCCACCTGCCTGTACGCGATCTACGACCCGGTGGCGCGGACCTGCGAGCTGGCCAGGGCGGGGCACCTGCCGCCCGCGCTGGTGCGCCCGGACGGCACCTCGGAGTTCCTCGACGTGCCGGCCGGGCCGCCGCTGGGCCTGGGCGGGCTGCCGTTCGAGTCGGTGGAGCGCGAGCTGCCCGAAGGCAGCCGGCTGGTGCTGTACACCGACGGCCTGGTGGAGGACCGCGCCCGGGACATCGACGTCGGCCTGGAGCTGCTGCGGCAGGCGCTGGCCGGCCCCGACCGCACGCCCGAGCAGACCTGCGACACCGTGCTGGCCGAGCTGCTGCCGCAGGTGCCGAAGGACGACATCGCGCTGCTGGTGGCCCGCACCAGGGCGCTGCCGGACGACCGGATCGCCCGCTGGGAGGTGCCGACCGACCCGGCGGCGGTGGCACGGGTGCGCGGCGCGGCCACCGAGCAGCTGGAGCGCTGGGGCCTGGACGACCTGGCCTTCACCACCGAGCTGATCCTCAGCGAGCTGATCACCAACGCGATCCGGCACGCCTCCGGGCCGATCGAGGTGCGCCTGCTGATGGACCGGGCGCTGATCTGCGAGGTCGCCGACACCAGCAGCACCTCCCCGCACCTGCGGTACGCCGCCACCACCGACGAGGGCGGGCGCGGCCTGTTCCTGGTCGCGCAGCTCGCCGAGCAGTGGGGGACGCGCTACACCGCGTCCGGCAAGATCATCTGGACCGAGCAGCGCATCCCCGCGCCGGGCCTGTCCGCCTGAGCCGACCGGCCGCTCCCTCCCCGGTCAAGCCGTCAAGGCCGCGTCAAAGCGTCCGCGCCGCGCGTCAGGGACCCGCTAAGGGCCGCTCCCACCCGCGCGAAGGCGGGGTTGTCTGGAACGGCCGGCGGTGCGCCGGCCCGCACGCCCCGCCTGACCGGCCGGGCGCGCGGCCCGTTCCCTCCGTCACACCCCGGGGTGCTCCTCATGCAGGACCTGGTGTTCGTCCTCGTCACCGTCGCCGTCTTCGCCGTGCTCGGCCTGCTCGCCAAGGCGGTGGAGCGGCTGTGAGCGCGGACGACGTCGTGGGGCTCGTCGTCGCCGCCCTCCTGATCGGCTACCTGGTGGTGGCCCTGATCCGCCCGGAGAAGTTCTAGTGGACGACACCCTCGCCGGCTGGCTGCAGATCCTCGCGCTGCTGGGCGCGCTGGCCCTGTCGTACCGGCCGCTGGGCGATCACATCGCCCACACCCTGACCTCCGCGCGCCACCTGCGGGTCGAGCGCGCGCTCTACCGGCTCGGCGGCGTGGACGGCGACGCCGACCAGCGCTGGCCGGTGTATCTGCGCGGCGTGCTGGCCTTCTCCGTGGTGAGCGTGCTGTTCCTGTACGCCTTCCAGCGGCTGCAGAACCACCTGCTGCTGGCCGTCGGCATGAAGGCGGTGCCGCCGGGCACCGCGTTCAACACCGCCGCGTCCTTCGTCACCAACACCAACTGGCAGTCGTACTCGGGCGAGTCGACGATGGGCCACCTGGTGCAGATGGCCGGGCTCGCGGTGCAGAACTTCGTCTCCGCCGCGGTCGGCGTCGCGGTGGTGGCCGCCCTGATCCGCGGCTTCACCCGCAACCGCACCGACCGCGTCGGCACCTTCTGGGTGGACCTGACCCGGATCACCGTACGGGTGCTGCTGCCCGTCGCGTTCGTCTTCGCGATCGTGCTGGTGGCCGCGGGCGCGGTGCAGAACTTCCACGGCGCGCACGAGATCGGCACGCTGCTCGGCGACAAGCAGTCGATCACCGGCGGCCCGGTCGCCTCGCAGGAGGCCATCAAGGAACTCGGCACCAACGGCGGCGGGTTCTACAACGCCAACTCCGCGCACCCCTTCGAGAACCCCAACGGGTTCACCAACTGGCTGGAGATCTACCTGCTGCTGGTGATCTCGGTCAGCCTGCCGCGGACCTTCGGCACGATGGTCGGCGACCGCCGCCAGGGCTACGCGGTGCTCGCCGTGATGGGCCTGATCTGGGCCGCCTCGGTCGCCCTGATCACCGTCAACGAGCTGCACAGCGTGAGCAGTTCGGCCGGGCACGCGGCCGGCGGGATGATGGAGGGCAAGGAGCAGCGGTTCGGGGTCTGGGCGTCGGCGCTGTTCGCCGCGTCCACCACGCTCACCTCCACCGGCGCCGTGGACTCCTTCCACGACTCGTTCTCGCCGGGCGGCGGCGGGATGACGATCTTCAACATGATGCTGGGCGAGATCGCGCCCGGCGGCACCGGCTCTGGCCTGTACGGCATCCTGATTTTCGCCGTCATCACCGTGTTCGTGGCCGGGCTGATGGTCGGCCGCACCCCGGAGTACCTGGGCAAGAAGCTCGGCGCCCGGGAGATGAAGTTCGCCTCCCTCTACATCCTCGCCACCCCGGCCGTCGTGCTGGTCGGCGCGGGCACCGCGATGTCGCTGAAGGGCGAGCGGGCGAACATGCTGGGCTCCGGGCCGCACGGCTTCTCCGAGGTGTTGTACGCCTTCACCTCCGCCGCCAACAACAACGGCTCGGCCTTCGCCGGACTGACCGTCAGCTCGAACTGGTGGAACACCGCGCTGGGCCTGGCGATGCTCTTCGGCCGCTTCCTGCCGATCGTCTTCGTGCTGGCGCTGGCCGGGTCGCTGGCCCGGCAGCAGCCGGTGCCCGCCACCGCCGGCACCCTGCCCACCCACCGGCCGCAGTTCGTCGGCCTGCTGGCCGGCGTGATCGTCGTCGTGGTGGGCCTCACCTACTTCCCGGCGCTCGCGCTGGGGCCGCTCGCCGAAGGGCTGCACTGATGTCCGTCACCACCCTCGAACCCCCCGCCGCCCCGGGCGGCGCTCCCGACCGGCCGGCCGCCCGGCGGCTGTCCGGTGGACTGCTCGACCCCCGGCAGCTGGTCAGCTCGCTGCCGGACGCGGCCCGCAAGCTCGACCCGCGGACCATGGTCAGGAACCCGGTCATGTTCGTGGTCGAGGTCGGCTCGGTGCTCACCACGGTCTCCGCGATCAAGGACCCCGGCGTCTTCGCCTGGGTGATCGCCGCGTGGCTGTGGCTGACCGTGCTCTTCGCCAACCTCGCCGAGGCCGTCGCCGAGGGCCGCGGCAAGGCGCAGGCCGAGACGCTGCGCCGGACCAGGACCGAGACCCCGGCGCGGCGGCTCACCGGCTGGCGGCCGGGCGCGGCGCCCGGCACGTACACCGAGGAGCGGGCGGCCGCCGCCGACCTGCGGCTCGGCGACCACGTGCTGGTCGAGGCCGGGCAGGTCGTCCCCGGTGACGGCGACGTCGTCGAGGGCGTCGCGAGCGTCGACGAGTCGGCGATCACCGGCGAGTCCGCGCCGGTGATCCGCGAGTCCGGCGGCGACCGCAGCGCGGTCACCGGCGGCACCCGGGTGCTGTCCGACCGGATCGTGGTGAAGATCACCTCCAGGCCCGGCGAGACCTTCGTGGACCGGATGATCGCCCTGGTCGAGGGCGCCGCCCGGCAGAAGACGCCCAACGAGATCGCGCTCAACATCCTGCTCGCCTCGCTGACCGTGGTCTTCCTGCTGGCCGTGGTGACGCTCCAGCCGTTCGCGGTCTACGCCGGCGCCGCGCAGTCCCTGGTGGTGCTGGTGGCGCTGACCGTCGCGCTGATCCCGACCACGATCGGCGCGCTGCTGTCCGCGATCGGCATCGCCGGTATGGACCGGCTGGTGCAGCGCAACGTGCTGGCCATGTCGGGCCGGGCGGTGGAGGCCGCCGGCGACGTCAACACGCTGCTGTTGGACAAGACCGGCACCATCACCCTCGGCAACCGGCAGGCCGCCGAGTTCCTGCCCGTCGACGGCGTCGACGTGGCCGAGCTGGCGCGGGCCGCGCGGCTGGCGTCGCTGGCCGACGAGACGCCCGAGGGACGGTCGGTGGTGGCGCTGGCCGAGGAGCGGCACGGCCCGGGCGGCGGGCCGGGCGCGGACGGGCGCGGCGGCGCGGACCGGCGCGGCGGCGCGGACCGGCCCGCCGGCGCGCAGTTCGTGCCGTTCACCGCGCAGACCCGGATGAGCGGCGTGGACCTTGACGAGGACGGCGCCCGCAGGTCGCTGCGCAAAGGCGCGACCAGCGCGGTGCTGCGGTGGATCACCGACAGCGGCGGCCGGCCGGGCGAGCAGGCCCGACCGGTCGCCGACGCCATCGCGGCCGGCGGCGGCACCCCGCTGGTGGTCGGCGAGGTGGTGGAGCGCGACGGGCGGACCACCGCCCGGGTGCTCGGCGTGATCCACCTCAAGGACGTGGTCAAGCCCGGCATGCGCGAACGCTTCGACGAACTGCGCCGGATGGGCATCCGCACCGTGATGATCACCGGCGACAACCCGATGACCGCCAGGGCCATAGCGCGGGAGGCCGGCGTGGACGACTTCCTCGCCGAGGCCACCCCCGAGGACAAGATGGCGCTGATCAAACGGGAGCAGGAGGGCGGCAGGCTCGTCGCGATGACCGGCGACGGCACCAACGACGCGCCCGCACTCGCCCAGGCGGACGTCGGCGTCGCCATGAACACCGGCACCTCGGCCGCCAAGGAGGCCGGGAACATGGTGGACCTGGACTCCAACCCCACCAAGCTCATCGAGATCGTCGAGATCGGCAAGCAACTGCTCATCACCCGGGGCGCGTTGACGACGTTCTCGATCGCCAACGACGTCGCCAAGTACTTCGCGATCATCCCCGCGATGTTCGCCGCCGCCTACCCGGGCCTGGACAAGCTCAACATCATGCGGCTGCACAGCCCGACCTCCGCGATCACCTCGGCGATCGTCTTCAACGCGCTGATCATCGTGGCGCTGATCCCGCTGGCGCTGCGCGGCGTGCGCTACCGCCCGTCCTCCGCCGCGCAGTTGCTCAGCCGGAACATCTGGGTCTACGGCCTCGGCGGGCTGCTGCTGCCCTTCGCCGGCATCAAACTCATCGACCTCGTCGTGCAGTTCGTCCCCGGACTGCGCTGAAGCGGCGGAAGGAAGACAGGGAAGACATCGCCATGCGTACCCATCTCGCCGCCCTGCGGATGCTGCTGGTGCTCACTGTGATCACCGGCGTGCTCTACCCGCTGCTGGTCACCGGCGTCGCCCAGGCCGCCTTCCGGCACCAGGCGGACGGCTCGCTGATCGAGCACGACGGACACGTGGTCGGCTCCAGCCTGATCGGCCAGACCTTCGACCTGCCCAAGAAGCACCCGGACGACCCGAACGAGGCGCCCCGGCCCGACCCGCGGTACTTCCAGCCCCGCCCGTCCGCCGGCGGCTACGACCCACTGGCCTCCGGCGCCTCCAACCTCGGGCCCAACGACCCCGGCCTGGTCACGACGATCAAAGAGCGCCGGGCCGCGATCGCCGCGTTCGACGGCGTCGACCCGAAGGACGTACCCGCCGACGCGGTCACCGCCTCCGGCTCCGGCCTCGACCCCGACATCTCCCCGGCCTACGCCGCCGAGCAGGTCGACCGCGTCGCCAGGGCCCGGGGCCTGGACCCCGCCGCCGTCCGCCGGCTGGTCGAGCACACCACCCACGGCCGCGCCCTGGGCTTCCTCGGCGAGCGGTACGTGAACGTGGTGCGGCTCAACGCCGATCTCGCCGGGCTGGGGTGACGCCGTGAAGCCCGGCCGGCTCAAGGTGTACCTCGGCGCGGCGCCCGGCGTCGGCAAGACCTACCGGATGCTCGACGAGGGCCACCGCAGGGCCCGGCGCGGCACGGACGTGGTGGTCGGCTACGCCGAGTGCCACGGCCGCCCGCACACCGAGGACATGCTGCGCGGCCTGGAGCAGGTGCCGAGGGCCTGGCGCACCCACCGCGGCGTGCGCTTCCCCGAGCTGGACCTCGACGCGGTGCTGGCCCGCGCGCCGCGCGTCGCCCTGGTCGACGAACTCGCCCACACCAACGTGCCCGGCGGCCGGCACGCCAAGCGCTGGCAGGACGTCGAGGCGCTGCTGGCGGCGGGCATCGACGTGGTCACCACCGTCAACGTCCAGCACTTGGAGTCGCTCAACGACGTGGTGCAGAAGATCACCGGGGTGCCGCAGCGCGAGACCGTGCCGGACGAGGTGGTGCGCCGCGCCGACCAGATCGAGCTGGTCGACATGCCCGCGGAGGCGCTGCGCCGCCGCCTGGCGCACGGCGACGTCTACGCGCCGGAGAAGGTCGACGCGGCCCTGTCGCACTACTTCCGGGTCGGCAACCTCACCGCGCTGCGCGAGCTGGCGCTGCTGTGGGTGGCCGGGCGGGTCGACGAGGCGCTGCAGAAGTACCGCACCGAGCACGGCATCGGCGGCGTCTGGGAGACCCGCGAGCGGGTCGTGGTCGGGCTCACCGGCGGCCCCGAGGGCGCCACGCTGATCCGCCGGGCGGCCCGCATCGCCGACCGCTCGGCCGGCGGCGACCTGCTCGCGGTGCACGTGGCCCGCAGCGACGGCCTGGCCGGCGCGTCGCCCGCCGCGCTGGCCCGGCAGCGGGCCCTGGTGGAGAGCCTCGGCGGCACCTTCCACTCGGTGGTCGGCGGCCATGTGCCCACCGCGCTGCTGGACTTCGCCCGCGCCGAGAACGCCACCCAGCTGGTCATCGGCACCAGCAGGCGGGGCCGGCTCGCGCGGTTCGTCACCGGGCGCGGCGTCGGCGAGACCACGGTGGAGCGCTCGGGCGCCATAGACGTCCACATGGTCACCCACGAGCGGGCCGGGCGCGGCCGGCTGCCCCGGCCGCGGGCGGCGGCCTCCCGCCGGTGCGCAAGATCGCCGGGCCCGCGGCGGGGCTGGTGCTGCCGGCGCTGCTCACGCTGGTCCTCGGCCACGCCCGCGGCGACCTCAACCTGACCAGCCAGGCGCTGCTGTTCCTGCTCGCGGTGGTCGGCGTCGCGTGCATCGGCGGGGTGGCGTCCGCGCTGCTGGCCGCGGTCACCGCGTCGCTGCTGCTCAACTGGTTCTTCATCCCCCCGGTGCACCGCTTCACCGTCGGCGAGGCCAACAACGCGCTCGCGCTCGGCGTGTTCGCGGTGGTCGCGGTCACCGTCGCGGCGATCGTCGACCGCTCCCTGCGCCTGTCCCGCCGCGCCGCCGCCGCGACCGCCGAGGCCGAGACCCTCTCCTCCCTGGCCGGCGGCATCCTCCGCGGCGACCACACGGTGGCCCTCCTGCTCGAACGCACGCGGGAGGCCTTCGGCATGGACAGCGCGGAACTGGTGGACGCGGAGCCGCCGCAGGGCGGCCCGGCGGCGGGCGACGCGGGGTCCGGCGATGCGGGGTCCGGCGACGTGGGGTCCGGCGACGTGGGGTCCGGCGATGCGGGGTCCGGGTCCGGGGCCGGGGGTGTGGTCACGGTCGGGGTCGGGGCGGGGCAGACGCTGGTGCTGCGGGGGCGGGATCTGGCCGCGTCGGAGCGGCGGGTGCTGGTCGCCTTCGCCGGGCACGTGGCCGCCGCCCTGGAACGCGCCCGGCTGGCCGAGGCCGCCGCCGAGGTCGAGCCGGTCAGGGCGGCCGACCGGCTGCGCACCGCGCTGCTCGCCGCGGTCAGCCACGACCTGCGCACCCCGCTGGCCGCGGGCTGGGCCGCGGTCAGCTCCCTGCGCAGCCGCGACGTCGACTTCACCGCGGGCGAGCGCGACGAACTGCTCGCCACCGCCGAGCAGTCGCTGACCCGGCTCGCCCGGCTCGTCGACAACCTCCTCGACATGAGCCGCCTGCAGGCCGGCGCCCTCACCCTCGACCTGCGGCCGACCGCCCTGGCGGAGATCGCCCCGGCCGCGCTGGACGACCTGGCCGGGCCGGTGAACTCCGCGAACCCGGCGGCCCCCGGCGTCGTCGTCCGCGGACTCGACGCGGCCCCGGAGGTCCTCGCCGATCCCGCGCTGCTGGAACGGGTGCTGGCCAACCTGGCCGCCAACGCCGTGCGCCACAGCCCGGCCGGCGCGCCCGTGCTGGTCAGCGCCAGCACGCTGGGCGACCGCGTCGAGCTGCGGATCGCCGACCACGGGCCGGGCCTCGCGCCGGAGGACCGCGACCGGGTCTTCGAGCCGTTCCAGCGGCTCGGCGACACCGACAACACCACCGGCCTGGGCCTCGGCCTCGCGCTGTCCCGCGGGCTCACCGAGGCGATGCACGGCACCCTGACCCCCGAGGACACCCCGGGCGGCGGCCTCACGATGGTCGTCTCGCTCCCCGCGGCCCCGCGCCGGCCCGCCCGCCCGGGAAAGCCGCCGCACGGCCACGAGCCCGGCTGACGCGACGGACGGGCCGGCCACCGCGGGGCCGCGGACGCACCGCGGCGGCCGGCCCGCCGCGCTCGGCCGCCGAGCCGTCAGCTCAGCCCGGACGCCGTGAAGACCGCGCGGGCCACGGGGTCGTCGATCCGCGCGGCGAGGTCGCGCAGGACCGCGTCGCCGCCGCGCAGGGTCCCGGCGGCGCGGGACGCGCGGGCGCCGGTGTCGAGTTCGTGCCACAGCAGCGGATCGGCGGCCAGCACCCGCGGGTCCAGCAGCAGCCGGCGGCCGTCGGCGTCCCGCAGCAGCAGCGTGGGCGCGACCCCGGCGCCGTAGCGGCTCACCCGGACCAGCGCGTCGGTGCGCACCCGGCGCTCGCGCAGCAGCCCGCGCGCGGCCAGCCAGCCGGGACCGGCGCTCAGCCGCGACGGCAGCAGCACCGCCAGCAGCCCGGCGGCCAGCGCCGCCCACAGCGCGGCGCGGACCGGGGTGAGCGTTCCCGCGGCCAGGTCCAGCAGGGTCGCCGCGGCCCAGAACGCCAGCGCGCAGCCCGCGGCCCGCCGCGTGTCGCGCCGCCACCCGCGGTCCACGGCCCGTACCACCGCCGCGACCCGTACCGGCCCGCGCCGCCGCACGGCGGCTGCCGCGGGCTCTGCCCTGCGAGGTCGTCCCATGCCGCCGACGCTAGGCCGCGCGACTGCCGGCAGGACCCGCCGGTGACACGGCCTTGACGTGGACCGGCCGCATCTTGACGCCCCCTTGGCGCGACCCACAGGAAACGCCCCGACGCGGCCGAGCCGGCCACCCGCCCTGGCCGGAGGCCGGTCACCCGCCGCGGCCGGAGACCGGCCGCCGGCGTCAGCCCACGTGCACCCGCGGGCGCCGGGCCCGGTCCGGCTCGGCCTCGCGCAGCACCTCGCGGGTGACCGGCGCGATCTCCCCGTGGCCGAAGAGGAAGAACCGCAGGAAGTTCGCGAACGGGCTGCCCTCGGTCCACTCGAAGTAGATGTGCGGCTTGCGGCCGGTCACGTCCCGCACGTGCAGCAGCAGCGCGGCCAGCGCGTTGGGCACCGAGGAGCTCTCCAGCGACAGCACCCGGTAGCGGCCGTGCAGCACGTGCCCGTGCACGGTCAGCGCCGACTCGAACTCCGACGGGTCCCGCACCGTGACCTCGACCAGCACCAGGTCGTCCTCCGGCGGAATGTCGTTGTCCGCCCGGATCTGGTGGATCTTGTCGCGGTACTCCGCGGCGTCCCGCAGCCCCGGCTCGTTCGCGATGAACCGGATGCGCCGGCTCGCCACGTCCCGTACGAACCTGGCCGCCATGTCGTCCAGCTCCACGCTGGTCACCCGCAGTTCGAAGGAGCGGGCCAGCCGCGACAGCAGCGACACCAGCACGATGCCGGCGATGAAGCACGCGCCGATCTTCACGCCGTCCGGGCGCTCCAGCACGTTGACCACCGTGGTGTACAGGAACACCAGCGCGATCGCCCCGAACGCCGCCGTCCAGCCCCGTTGCCCGCGGCGCCGCGCGGAGATCGTCACCGCGACCGCCGCCGAGCTCATCAGCACCAGCACACCGGTGGCGTACGCGCCGCCCTGCTTGTCCACACTGGCGTCGAAGATCCACGTCACCAGGAACGCGACCAGCGTGAAGACCAGCACCATTGGCCGCACCGCGCGCGCCCAGTGCGGCGCCATCCCGTACCGCGGCAGGTAGCGCGGCATCAGGTTGAGCAGGCCGGCCATCGCCGAGGCCCCGGCGAACCAGAGGATGGCGATGGTGGAGAAGTCGTAGACGGTGCCGAAGCCGGAGCCGAGCCGGTCGTGCGCGAGGTAGGCCAGCGCGCGGCCGTTGGCCGGGCCGCCGGCCTTGAAGTCCTGCTGCGGGATCAGCACGGTCGTCACGAAGCTGGTCGCGATCAGGAAGACGCTCATGATCAGCGCCGCGGTGGTCAGCAGCTTCCTGGTGTCGCGGATACGCCCGGCCGGGTGCTCCTCGGTGTCGCCCGGGTCGCCCTTGACGTGCGGCATCACCGCGACGCCGGTCTCGAAGCCGGACATGCCCAGCGCGAGCTTGGGGAAGATCACCAGCGAGACGCCGATCATCACGAAGACGTTGCCGCGCTCGGCGGTCAGGCCGTGCCGCCAGTCGGTGACCAGGTGCGGCGCCGCCAGCACGTGCCACAGGGCGTCGCCGACCACCACGACGTTGAGCGCGAGGTAGATCCCGACCAGCACCACCGCGACCCCGATGGCCTCCAGGAAGCCCTTGAGGAACACCGCGCCGAGCAGCGCGATCAGCGCCAGCGTGATCACCATCTGGTGGCCGCCGAGCGTGGAGGCGAAGTGCGGGTTCTCCACCAGGTGGGTCGAGGCGTCGGCGGCCGACAAGGTGATCGTGATCAGGAAGTCGGTGGCCGCGAAGCCCAGCAGCGCCAGCACGAACAGCTTGCCGCCCCAGAACGACAGCAGCCGTTCCAGCATCGCGATCGAGCCCTCGCCGTGCGGGCTCTCGCCGGCCACCCGGCGGTAGACCGGCAGCGCGCCGGCCAGGGTGACGATCACCAGCACGACCGTGGCGACCGGTGACAGCAGGCCCGCGGCGAGCGCGGCGATGCCCGGCTGGTAACCGAGGGTGGAGAAGTAGTCGACGCCGGTCAGGCACATCACCCGCCACCAGCGCTGGCCGTGCGGGTGCGCCGCCTTGTCGCCGCCGGTGCTCGCGTCCCCGTCGCCGTCCCGGTCGCCGTCGCTCCCGTCCCCGCTTCCGTCCCCGCCGCCGTCCGGGGTCCGCCCGGGCGGCGGCAGCGGCTTGGCGTGCGGGCCCTGCTGGCGCCCGGCCATGTCGGACTGGCCCTCCAGGAACCACGCGCGCAGGCGGTGCGACCGGACGGGGGTGGACATCGGGTGCGCGCTCCTGTCGTGCTGCCTGCTGCTGCCGCCCCATCGAACCCTCGCACGGGCGGCGCCGCGGCGCGCCGCGACGCATCCATACGTGTTCTTAACGCGCCCGGCCGCCCGGCCGCCCCCGCGCGGTCCCAGCTCACCGGCCCTGCCGGAGCCGCGGTCCGGCCCCCGGCCGCCCGTACGGGTGGCGGCGGCCGTCAAGCACGCGTCAAGATCGTGCGGAACGCCCGGATGCCGGGGTGTTCGTCCGCTTCCGCGGACCTACAGTGAGCTGCGTGGAAGCGGACGGCACGCGCGAGGCGCGGGGGATGCGCGGAGCGCTGCCCGCCGGCGAGCCTCTCGGCGGCGAGGCCCGCGAGCGCATCGTCGTCGGCCTGTCCGGCGACCCGCAGGACCGCACCCTGATACGCCGCGCCGCCCGCCTGGCCGCCCGCGCCGCCGGCGCCGCCGACGCCGAGATCCTCGCGGTCCACGTGGTCCGCCCCGGCGGCGCCGGGGCCGCCGCCGGGCAGCGGGCCCTCGTGGAGGGCTTCGGCGGGTCGTACCACCAGGTGCTCGGGGACGACGTGGCGACCGCGCTGCTGGACTTCGCGCGGGGCGCCGACGCCACGCAGATCGTGCTGGGCGCGGGGCGCCGGCCCGGGTGGCGGTACGTCTTCGGGCCGGGGACCGGCGCGCGCGTCGCCAGGACCGGCGGCCCCGACCTCGACGTCCACCTGGTCACGCACGGCGGCCGGTCGGGCGGCCGGTGGGCCGGCCCGCGCGGGGGCGGACGGCGCAATCCGGGCGGCGGCCCGGAGGCCGACGCCGGGGGCCCGGCCGCCCGGGGGAGCGGACGGACGCTGCCGGTGGCGCCGGGCGCCCGGCTCGGCCGCACCCGCGTGCTCGCCGGCTGGCTCGTCGGCGTGGCCGGCCCGGTGCTGCTGACCGCCGTGCTCACCGCGGCCCGCGGCCCGAGCCTGGCCACCGACATCCTGCTGTTCCTGACCCTGACCGTGGCCGCCGCGCTGCTCGGCGGCCGTTACCCGGCGCTCGCCTCGGCGGTCTGCTGCTCGCTGCTGCTGAACTACTACTTCACCCCGCCGACCCACGCCTTCACCATCGCCGAGGGCCAGAACGTCACCGCGCTGGTCGTCTTCGTCGTGGTCGCCGTCGCGGTCGCCTCCGTGGTCGACCTCGCCGCGCGCCGCACCGAACAGGCCGCGCGGCTCCAGGCGGAGGCGGAGATCCTGTCGTACCTCGCGGGCAGCGTGCTGCGCGGCGACCACACGCTGGCCGCGCTGCTGGAACGCGTCCGCGAGACGTTCGGGACCGCCTCGGCCGCGCTGTGGGAGCGCGACGACGCGCGCGGCGCGTGGCGGCGCGCGGGCTTCGTGGCCCCGCCGCCCGGCCCCGACCGGCCGGAGGACGCCGAGGTCGCCGTCGCGGTGAACGAGCGGCTGCTGCTCACCCTCGGCGGCCGGGTGCTGCCCGCCTCCGACCGGCGGGTGCTGTCCGCCTTCGCCGCGCAGGCGGCCGGCGTGCTGGACCGGCAGCGGCTGGCCGGCGAGGCGGCCAGGGCCCGCGAACTGGCGGAGGGCAACCGCATCCGCACCGCGCTGCTCGCCGCGGTCAGCCACGACCTGCGCACCCCGCTGGCCGGCATCAAGGCGTCGGTCACCTCGCTGCGCTCGGACGACGTGGCGTGGTCCGCGGACGACGAGGCCGAGCTGCTGGCCGGCATCGAGGCCGGCGCGGACCGGCTGGACCACCTGATCGGCAACCTGCTGGACATGTCCCGGCTGCAGACCGGCACGGTCAGCCCGCTGGTCGCCCCGGTCGACCTGGACGAGGTGGTGCCCGCGGCGCTCGCCGCGGTGCCGCGCGACAGCGTCGACCTCGACATCCCCGAGGACCTGCCGATGGTCGAGGCCGACCCCGGCCTGCTGGAGCGGAGCGTGGCCAACGTGGTGGAGAACGCGGTGAAGTACAGCCCGCCGGGCCGCCGGGTGGTGGTCGCGGCGAGCGCGGTCCACGACCGGGTCGAGCTGCGCGTCGCCGACCGCGGCCCGGGCGTCCCGGAGGCCGCGCGCGGCGCCATCTTCGAGCCCTTCCAGCGGCACGGCGACGCGCCGCGCGGCAACGGCGTGGGCCTCGGCCTCGCGGTGGCCCGCGGCTTCGCGGAGTCGATGGGCGGCACCCTGGAGGCCGAGGAGACGCCGGGCGGCGGCCTGACGATGGTGCTCGCGCTGCGCGCCGCCGGGCGGGACGGGCCCGGCGCCGGCGGCGGGCCCGAAGCCCGCGGCGCCGGCGACGGGCGAGGGGCCCGCGGCGCCGGCGGCGGGCACGGTGGACGCGGCGGACGCGGTGGACACGGTGGACGCGGCGTACCGGACGGCGCCGGGGGACCCGGCGCAGGCGACGAAGGGGGGCGCGGGTGAGCCGCGTGCTGGTGGTGGACGACGAGCCGCAGATCGTACGGGCCCTGGTGATCAACCTGCGGGCCCGGCAGTACGAGGTCGACGCGGCCCCCGACGGCGCGACCGCGCTGCGGCTGGCCGCGGAACGCCACCCGGACGTGGTGCTGCTCGACCTCGGGCTGCCGGACATGGACGGCGTCGACGTGATCGCCGGGCTGCGCGGCTGGACCCGGGTGCCGATCATCGTGCTGTCCGCGCGGCACGCCTCCGGCGAGAAGGTCGAGGCGCTGGACGCCGGCGCCGACGACTACGTCACCAAGCCGTTCGCGATGGACGAGCTGCTGGCCCGGCTGCGCGCCGCCTTCCGCCGCGCCGACCCCGGACCGGGCGAGCCGGTGCTCCAGGCCGCGTCGTTCAGCGTCGACCTGGCCGCGAAGAAGGTGGTGCGCGACGGCGCGGACGTGCGGCTCACGCCCACCGAGTGGCACCTGCTGGAGGTGCTGGCCCGCAACGCCTGGCTGATCACCCAGCGCCAGCTCCTGCAGGAGGTATGGGGCCCGGGCTACGGCACCGAGACCAACTACCTGCGCGTCTACATGGCCCAGTTGCGGCGCAAGCTGGAGCCCGACCCGACCCGGCCGCGGCACCTGATCACCGAGCCGGGCATGGGCTACCGCTTCGAGGTCTGAGGCCCTGCTCGACGTCCCGTCCGACGTCGCCGCTCGACGTCCCCGTCGCCGTCGCCGCTCGACGGCTCGCCGGACGCCGCCGCTCGGCCCGGTGCTCAACGCCCCGCGCGTTCCTGCGCTTTCATCACCGTGCGCATCGCCTCGACCATCGCGGGCTGGAAGCGCCCGACGTCCGGCGCCGCGTCGCCGGTGTGCAGGGCGCTGACGGTGTCGTCGGAGACCGGCAGCTTGTTGTAGCCGGTGAGGGTGAGGACGAACACCGCGCCGCCGTGCAGGACTTCGAGCCGGCGGGTCTGGTCGCTGACGGTCAGCAGGAACGCCTCGTCGCCCAGGCCCGGGACCGTCGTGGTCGCCTCGACCGGGTCGAGGTCGGCCGGGTCCAGCTCCTGCTGGTCCTCGAACTCCGCCTTCGGATCGGTCTGTTTGTGCAGGTCGATCGAGACGGACACCTCGTAGCGGGCGGTGCCGCCGCGCGGCAGCGGCGCGGAGGCGAACAGCGTGCAGCGGATCTGGTCCAGCGCCTCGCCCAGGTGCACCGCGGACGGCGAGACCGGCTCGCTGTCGGTGACGCCCATCGCACCGGTGAGCTTCGCCAGCGTCGTGCCGGCGCACGGGCTCTCGCCCAGCGCGTAGCCGTGCAGGTCCGGCGGACCGCCGTCGTGCTCGTCGTAGAAGGAGAACCCGGCGCCCCACGCCGCGGACGCCAGCAGCGCCCCGGTGATCCCCCACAGCCACGCGCGCCGCACCGACTGCCGGTCGGCGCGCGGGAGTTCGCCGCCCGCCACCACATCGGCCGCGACCACGTCGCCCGTCACCACATCGCCCGCGACCGCCTGCCCCGCTCCCGGCCCCGCTCCCGGCCCGGCCTGCGGCGCCCCGCCGTCCGGCGCCCGCCCCGCCGGGGCCCCCGCCGCGACCGCCTGCTCCGCCGCCGTTCCCGCCCGCGCGTCCCGCGCCGCGGGCTCTGGCTCCGCCCCCTCGGAACCCCCGCTCAACTCCGGCTCCGATATCACTGCCGACCTCCCGTCCGTACCGGCGCCACCCCATCCTCCGTCCCCGGCACGCCCGTTGCACCGGGTCGTGCCGCAACCGGCCGGGGTGGGCCCCTACCGCCGGGTCCTGACCAGCAGGTAGAGGAAGTACGGCGCGCCGATGACCGCGGTCGTCAGGCCCGCGCCGAGCTGGGCCGGTGCGATCACCGTACGGCCCAGGAGGTCCGCCGCGCACACCAGCGCGGCCCCCAGCATGACCGCGACCGGCAGCACCCGTACGTGCCGGCGGCCGACCAGCGCGCGGGCCGCGTGCGGCGCCACCAGCCCGACGAAGGCGATCGTGCCGGCCGCGGCCACCGCGCTCGCGCTGAGCAGCACGCTCAGGCACAGCAGCCCGAGCCGCTCACGGGCCAGGCCCAGCCCGAGCAGCCGGGGCGTGTCGTCGTCGAGCGCCACCAGGTCCAGCTGCCGGCGGCGCGCCACCGCGACCGCCGTGCCCACCGCGAGGACCGCGCCCACCGGGACTACGTCCGGCAGCGTCCTGCCGTACGTCGAACCGGACAGCCAGGTCAGCGCCTTGGTCGCGTCGAACGGGTCGGTGAGCACGATGAGCAGGCCGATCAGCGCGGTGGCGGCGGCCGACGCGCCGACCCCGACCAGCACCAGCCGGTTCTGCCCGAACCCGCCGCGCGCGGACAGCCCGAAGACCAGCGCGGCGGTGGCCGCGGCCCCCGCACTGGCCGCCCCCGCCACGCTCCACGAGCCGGCCGAGGGCGCCTCGGTCACCAGCAGCACCGCGCCCAGGCCCGCGCCGCCGGACACGCCGAGCACCCCCGGCTCGGCCAGCGGATTGCGGGTGACGGCCTGCACCAGCGTCCCGGACAGCGCGAGCGCGCCGCCCGCCAGCAGCGCCGCGAGCACCCGCGGCACCCGGGTGTCCAGCACGAAGCCGACCACCCGGTCCGCCCTGCCCTGGGACCAGTTGACGACGTCGCCGAGCAGCAGCGGGGTGTCGCCCAGCAGCACCGCCGCGACCACCGTGCCGGCCAGCAGCACGCTCAGGCACACCAGCACCGCGGCGAACGCCCCCCGGCCCGGGGTGCGCAGCCGGTCCGGCGCCGCCGTGCCGCCCGCCTCCCCGGTGCGCAGCGCGATCACCACCAGGAACACCGCGCCGACCAGGCTCGTCACCACGCCGGTCGGCACCGCGACCGCCCGCTGCGCGCCCACCGTCGCGCGCAGCAGCACGTCCGAGCCGAGCACCAGCACCGCGCCGGTCAGCGCCGCGACCGGGATCGCCGCTCGCGCCCTGGCCGGCCCGCGCAGCCGGCGGGCGAGCGGCCGCACCAGCGCGGGCGCGCACAGTCCGACGAAGCCGATCGGCCCGGCGAGCGTCACCGCCGCCGCCGACAGCAGCGCGGCGAGCACCACCACGGCCACCCGGGTCCGCCACACCGGCACGCCGATGCCGCGGGCCGCGTCGTCGCCGAGCGCGAGCGCGTCCACCCGGCGGGCGAGCAGCAGCAGCCCGGCCAGGCCGACCGCGGCGACCGGCGCCATCTGCGCGACGCCGCCGAAGCCGTTCTGGCCGATGCCGCCCTGGCCCCACTGGTACAGGCCGGTGGTCCGCTGCGGGAAGAGCAGCAGCAACGCGTCGGTGACCGCGCCCAGTCCGAGCGCCAGCGCGCTGCCGGCCAGCACCAGCCGTACGGTGCCCGCGCCGAGGCCGGACAGCGCCAGCACCACGGCCGCAGCGGCGAGGCCGCCGGCGAAGGCGACCCCGGAGGACGCCAGCAGCGGGACCGAGACCCCGGTCACGGCGAGCACGCCGAGGGCGAGGTACGAACCGGCGTTCACCGCAAGGGTGTCGGGCGCGGCCAGCACATTGCGGCTGACCGCCTGAAGGGCCGCGCCGGCCGCGCCGAGCGCCACGCCGACCAGCACGCCGGCCACCGCCCGCGGCAGCCGGGACGCCAACAGCACCGAGGCGTCGCCCTGTTCGGCCCGGCCGGTCAGCGCCTTCCACACCGCGCCCGCGCCCACGTCCGCGGTGCCCTGCGTGATGTCCAGGACCAGCAGCGCGGCGGTCAGCAGGAGCAGCGCGGCGGTGACGGCGACGGCGCCGGGGACGCCGCCCTGCGCGGGGACGCCGTCTTGTGCGGAGGCGCCGCCTTGTGCGGGGGCGGCGGTGAACAGGCCTGCCGGGGCTGGGGTGTTGGCCGGCGCATCGGGCGCGGACGGCCGGGCGGTGGCGATCGCCGCGGCGGCGGCCTCGTCCGGGCCGGGCGCGGGCGGCCGGGCGGTGGCGGTCACGCGCCCTACTTCGCGGGGGACTTGGTCAGCGCCGCGACGACGGAGTCCACGTAGGCCCCCATGGACGCCGGGCCGCCGAACATCCAGACGCCGTCGGGCAGCCGACTCACGTGCCCGGCCGCGACGAACGGCAGCGACCTCCACACGGCGTTCTTGGCGAGCGCGGTGGTGAACGGGTCGCCGTCGGCGTCGTTGGCGATGTAGGCGAAGCGCACGTCGCCGAGGCCGGTGAGCCCCTCGACATCGGTCGTCGCCAGCCCGTACGCCTTGTCCCCGGCCACCTTCCAGGCGTTCTTCAGGCCGATCCGCTCGTTGACGGCGCCGATCAACGAGCCGCTGGTGTACGGGCGGACGGCCACCTGGTTGGCCTGCACGTAGCCGTCGGCGAAGGCATACGGCGCGCCGGCCAGCCCGGCGTCGGCGAGGGCCTTGCGACCCGAGGCGAGCTTGGCGTCGAACGCCTGCTTGACCGCCGCGGCCTTCCGCTCGGTGCCGGTGGCCTTCGCGATCAGGTCGAGGTCCGTGGTCATCAGCCCGATCTGGTCGGCGGCGTCGGCCGAGCGCACCTCCACCACCGGGGCGATCTTGCGCAGTTGGGCCACCGCGGAGGCGGACAGGTCGGTGGTCGCCACGACGAGGTCCGGCGCGAGGGCGGCGACGGTGTCCATGCTGGGTTCGCCGCGGGTGCCGATGTCCTTGGCGGAGCTGCGCAGCGGGGCCGCGGTGTCCCAGGCGGTGTAGCCCTTCACGTCGGCGACGCCGACCGGGTCCACGCCGAGCGTGACGAGGTCCTCCACGACGTTCCACTCGGTGCCCACGACCCGGGTGGCCGGGGCGTCGAGGTGCACCCGCGTGCCGCTGGCGTCGGTGAGGGTGACGGGTCCGGCGGCCTTGCCGGTGCCGCCCTGGGCGCTCGAACCCGCCGAGGGCGCTTCGTCGCCGGCGGCGTCGGCGGCGTCGGCGGCGGAGTGGGTGGTGCCGCAGGCGGCCAGGCAGAGCGCGGCGAGCGCGGTGGCGGTCGCGGCGGCGGTGGTGGCGGTGAGGCGTCTCATGGCGGGCGGGGCCTTTCGGTGCGGGGCGCCCGATGGGGGCGCGAGTGCGGGGCGCGAGTGCGGGGGTGTGTGCGGGGGCGTGTGCGGGGTGCTCGCTGGTCGCTGGCGGTGGCGGTGGCGGTGGCGGTGGCGGTGGCGCTGGTCGGTGGCCGTGGCGCCCGTGCCCGTGCCCGCGCCTGTGGCCGTGGTCGACGCTCGGCGTCGGGGAGTTGGCGGGTTTCGGGCCCGGGCTCAGGCGCCGGCCTCGGCGGCCGGGTCCGGGGTGGCCCGGTCGAGGGCGGCCCGGTCCGGAGCGGCCGGGTCGGGGGCAGCCGAGGTCGGAGCGGCCGGGTCCGGTGCCGCGCCCAGGGGGCTCGTACCGTCCCCTCGGGCGGAGACCCCGTCCCCTCGGGCGCGGGCCCCGTCCCCTCGGGCGCGGGCCGCGGCGTCGCGGGCGTGGTGGCGGCCGATCGCGCGGGTGCGCAGCCGCCCGGTCGACGGGTCGGTGTCGACGTCGACGCGGATGCCGTAGACCCGCGACAGCAGCGCGGGCGTGAAGACCTCCTCGGGCGTGCCGTCGGCGACCACCCGGCCCGCGTGCAGCAGCGCGACGCGGTCGGCGACCGCGGCGGCCTGGTCGAGGTCGTGCAGCACGACGCCGACCGCGATCCGGTGGTCGTCGGCCACGTCCCTGATCAGGTCGAGGAGTTCGATCTGGTAGCGCAGGTCGAGATACGTCGTCGGCTCGTCCAGCAGCAGCACGCCGGTCTCCTGCGCGAGGCAGCCGGCCAGCCACACGCGCTGGAGCTGGCCGCCGGACAGCTGTTCCACACCGCGGTCGGCCAGCTCGGCGACGCCGGTCAGGCCGAGCGCCCGGTCCACCGCCGCGGCGCCGCCCGGGTCCGGCCGCCCCCACCGGCCGCGGTGCGGGTGCCGCCCGAACTCCACGACGTCGCGCACGGTCAGCCCGCTCGGCGTCGGCCGCCCCTGCGTGAGCAGCGCGACCTGCCGGGCGAACGCGCGCGCGGTCAGCTGGAAGCCGTCCGCGGCCTGGCCGTCCGCCGCGTCCAGGGTCAGCGTCCCGGCTCGGGCCCGCTGCAGCCGGGCGAGGGTCCGCAGCAGCGTCGACTTCCCGCTGCCGTTCGGCCCGACCAGCGCGGTGACCTCGCCGGGCCGCAACGTGAGCGCCGCGTCGTGCACGACGTCCTCCCGGTCGTACCCGACCGTCACCCCGACGGCCCGCAGCCCGGCGCCGCGGGACGCGTTCTCCTCAGCAACTGTCACGTCGCTTAGGTTAGCCTCACCTAAATGCGTCGCGGAACCCCGGGGGTCAGCGTTGCCCCGATTGTGCCCCGCGCCGCCGCCTCCTTCGCGCCCTCCTCCGCGCCCTCCGCCGCGCCCGTGCGCCCCGGCCACCGGCTCCGCCGATCGTCGGACAGCGGCGGCGCCACCGGAGGACAATCCCGGTCCATGGCCATCGACTACCGCAAGACGTACCGGATCGACTACCGCAAGAGACCCCGCGAGGCCGCCGCGCCCGGGAGCGCCGCGGCAGCCGCTCCCGCCCCCGCCTCCGGTCTCGCCTCTGCCGGGGCGCCCGCTCCCGGCGTCAGCCTGGAGAAGGTCGCGGACCGGGCCCCCGGCCTGGTCAGTCTCTTCAAGGCCGCCTCCGTCTCCCTGGTCAAGAACCGGATCAGCGGACAGCGCGCTGCTGTTTACCTTGTGCTCGACCGCTCCGGCAGCATGCGCCGCTACTACCGCGACGGCTCGGTCCAGCACCTCGCCGAGCAGACCCTCGCGCTCGCCGCCAACCTGGACGACGACGGCGTGGTCCCCGTCGTCTTCTTCTCCACCGAGGTCGACGGCGTCGCCGAGGTCGGCCTCGACGCGTACCAGGGCCGGATCGGCGCGCTGCACGAGTCGATGGGCCACATGGGCCGTACCAATTACCACCTGGCCATGCAGGCGGTCATCGACCACTACCAGGCGAGCGGCGCCGCCGACCCCGCCTTCGTGGTCTTCCAGACCGACGGCTCGCCCTCCTCGCGCACCGCGGCCGAGCACGTCCTGTGCACCGCCGCGCGGCTGCCGATCTTCTGGCAGTTCGTCGGCTTCGGCGACGACGAGTTCCGCTTCCTGCGCCGGCTGGACGAACTGCCCGCGCCGCAGCGGCGGCTGGTCGACAACGCGGGCTTCTTCGCCGCCGGCGACGCGCCGCGGTCGATCCCGGACGCGGTGCTGTACGACGAACTGCTCGCGGAGTACCCGCAGTGGCTGACCGCGGCCCGCGCCGCGGGCGTCCTCGCGTAGACCTCGCCGGTACGACGGCCGCCCTCGCGTAGCCCGGACCCCCGCCCGTACCGCCGGCCCTATCCCGTACGCCCCCCGCGCGCGAGCCTCCGCCCCGACTTTGCATGATCATGCGTAGGTGTGCATACTTTAACCATGTCCAAGGTCCTCACCTCCCTTCCCGCCGGCGAGCGGGTCGGCATCGCCTTCTCCGGCGGCCTCGACACCTCCGTCGCGGTCGCGTGGATGCGTGACAAGGGCGCCGTGCCCTGCACGTACACCGCTGACATCGGCCAGTACGACGAGCCCGACATCGCCTCCGTGCCCGGCCGCGCGAAGACCTACGGCGCCGAGGTCGCGCGCCTGGTCGACTGCCGGGCGGCGCTGGTCGAGGAGGGGCTGGCCGCGCTGACCTGCGGGGCCTTCCACATCCGCTCGGGCGGCCGCGCGTACTTCAACACCACGCCGCTGGGCCGCGCCGTCACCGGCACGCTGCTGGTGCGCGCGATGCTGGAGGACGACGTCCAGATCTGGGGCGACGGCTCGACGTTCAAGGGCAACGACATCGAGCGGTTCTACCGCTACGGCCTGCTCGCCAACCCGCACCTGCGGATCTACAAGCCGTGGCTGGACGCCGACTTCGTCACCGAGCTGGGCGGCCGCAAGGAGATGTCGGAGTGGCTGGTCGCGCACGGCCTGCCGTACCGCGACAGCACGGAGAAGGCGTACTCCACCGACGCCAACATCTGGGGCGCCACCCACGAGGCCAAGACGCTGGAGCACCTGGACGCCGGCATCGAGACCGTCGACCCGATCATGGGCGTGCGGTTCTGGGACCCCACGGTCGAGATCCCGGCCGAGGACGTGACGATCGGCTTCGACCAGGGCCGTCCGGTCACGATCAACGGCAAGGAGTTCCCGTCCCCGGTCGCCCTGGTGATGGAGGCCAACGCGATCGGCGGCCGGCACGGCCTGGGCATGTCCGACCAGATCGAGAACCGGATCATCGAGGCCAAGAGCCGCGGCATCTACGAGGCGCCCGGCATGGCGCTGCTGCACGCCGCGTACGAGCGCCTGGTCAACGCGATCCACAACGAGGACACCCTCGCGCAGTACCACAACGAGGGCCGGCGGCTGGGCCGGCTGATGTACGAGGGCCGCTGGCTGGACCCGCAGGCGCTGATGATCCGCGAGTCGCTGCAGCGCTGGGTCGGCGCGGCGGTCACCGGCGAGGTGACGCTGCGGCTGCGGCGCGGCGAGGACTACTCGATCCTCGACACCGCGGGTCCCGCGTTCAGCTACCACCCGGACAAGCTGTCGATGGAGCGCACCGAGGACTCCGCGTTCGGCCCGGTCGACCGGATCGGCCAGCTCACCATGCGCAACCTCGACATCGCCGACTCGCGGGCCAAGCTGGAGCAGTACGTCGGGCTCGGCCTGATCGGCACCGGCAGCCCGGTCCTCGGCGCCGCCCAGGCCGCGGCGACCGGCCTGATCGGCACGATGCCGCAGATGCCCGAGGGCGGCGCGGAGGCGATCGCCTCCCGCGGCGAGCCCAGCACGCTGGCCGAGCTGGCCGCGCTGGACGAGGACGAGCTGCTCGACCGCGCGGCGATGGAGTCCGGCACGGACTGATCCACACCGACGTCGCCGGCGCCCGCGCGGGGCCGCCGGCGGATCGGCGGCCCGCGGGGCGAGGCGGCATGCCGACCTGTCGCGATGCCGTACTCTGCCGCGGGGACGCTGGCGCGTGGGGCCGCCGTGCGCCCGGGGGAGGGGATCGCATGCAGGACGCTGTGGGCTCGGAGCCGGATTCGGGCTCGGACCCGGGCTCGGGCTTGGACCCGGAGTCGTTCTCGGTGCCGGTGTCGGAGCCGGGCTCGAGCGGGGACTCGGACGTCGACTCGGCCCAGGACGTCGACCCCGACCCTGGCGCCGGGTCGGACGGGGAGTCGGCCGCGCTCGTGGAGGTGCGGCCCGGGCTCGTCGTCGGTGTCGGGAAGGTCCCCGCGGAGCTGGTCACGGAGTTCGAGCTCGAACGCGTCGACGTGGGGCTCCTGTCGGCCGGCGACCGTGCGCGGATCTCCGAGGCCCTCGCCTCGATCGGCAACACGGCGACGGCGGGCGGCAGCCTGGCGAACGCGTTCACCGGCCTGGAGGGGGTCTACCGGATCAGCGACGCGTCACGGGCGTTCCTGAACGCGGGCGGCGCCCTCGCGGTCAAGGACAGCGCGAACCTCGGCGCGGTCTTCCGCGACGGCCGGATCGTCCATCAGGTCCGGTTGATCCCCGTGACCGCGGTGAGCGCCGCGGACCTCGCGGTCGCGATCGGCCCGGCGCTCGCCATGGTCGCCCTCCAGATGATGCTGAGCCAGGTCACGGGCCTGGTCAGGACCAACATCGCGCTGACGAACGAGGTCCTCACGACGATGCGGCTCGGCCAGTGGGCCGAGCTGACGGCGCTCGTCGACACCGTCGACCGCGCGGTCGGCCGGGCCCGCGAGATCTCGTCGGTCACGACGACCGAGTGGGAGAAGGTCGCGGCCAAGGAGGACGCCCTGCGCAAGCAGCGCGGAACGTACCGGCTGAACGTCGGCGAACACGTACGGCAGCTCCGCCGGCTCGACGCGCCCGGCCGCCGCCAGTACCTGGAGACGAACGCCGCGGCGATCGTCTTCGACGCCCACGCCCTCCTGTCCTCGCTCAAGGCGTGGACCGGATTCCAGACCCTGCACGCCGCGCGCGCCAGGGCCGCGGGACGCGAAGACGCCGACGAGGCGCGGCTCGTGGAGATCATCGAGCGCGAGACCGCAGAGGAACTCGACGCCGCCCTCGCCGAGGCCACGACCCTCGTCGACGCGCTGGCGCGGGAGCTGCGGATCATCGCCGAACTCCCGGGACGCCCCACGGTGCCGCTGCTGGGGAAGCGGAAGGACGCGAAGAGGGCGCGCCTGACCAGCGCGCAACTCCTGGAGGCGGTCCAGCCCCTCGCCGACGCCCTCCGCCCGCCGGCCCCGCCGCTCGAAGCGCCCGCCGTGCTCTGCGCGCCGGCGTCGCTGGACCTGGACCGGTACCTGCGCGTCCTGCGCTGGCACCTCGACGGCGGCGAGACGCTGCGCGCCCTCGGGCTCGACACCCCCGCCCGGATCGGTGCGCTCCTCGACGGCGCCAAGGAGAAGGTGGCGCCGGCGATGGACAAGGCGGCGGTACGGAACCTGGTCGCGGTCACGGACCGCCGCGTCATCACGGCCAGGACGAACGCGTTCCTCGGGCACGGCGAGATCGCTCAGGACATCCCGCTGGACCGGGTGCGCTACGTCCGCGCACCGGGCGCGCGGGACGGCGGCGGGCGCGCCGTGATCGACCTCATCACGGCCGAGGACGACTTCCGGTGGTCGTTCGACCCCGACGTCGACCCCGGCCAGGTGGCCGCGCTCGCCGCGGTGCTGGCCGAGTCGATGCACATCCCGGACGCCGAACGCGCCGCACTGCGGCGCCCGCACCCGCCCGCCGTCCAGCCGCCCGCGACGCACTGACGGCCGCGCGTCGTCGCCGTCCTGCGTTCAGCTGATGGTGCTGATCTGGTTCCATCCGCCTGCCGCGATGCGGGTCGGCCGCCCCGGGGTGCCGTCGAAGGCGGCTGTGGTGCTGCCGAGCTGGTCGACCAGCGAGCCGGTGGACGTGGTGGCGATGAGGTCCGGCAGGCCGTCGCCGTTGATGTCCCCGACGCTGATGACCAGCGGGTAGACGGCGGCCGGGTAGCCGCCGCCGATCCGGGCGCCGGAGGAGAGGCTGAGCGTGCCGGTCGAGGCGTCGACGCTGGTGTCGTAGCGGTAGAGGGCGCCGGTGGCGTTGTCGCGGGCCCACAGCGCGGCGGTGCCGGGAGTCGTGGACGTGTTGCCCGGGGCGATGAGGGTGTAACCGTCCCAGGTCCCCGTGCCGATCAGCTGGGGCGATCCGAGCTGTCCGATCGTGTTGCCGGGGAAGAACCAGAGCAGGCCCCCGGTCTCCTCGGTCACGAGGTCGGGAGTGCCGTCGCCGTTCATGTCGCCGGGGACGACGAGCTGGCGGACCGACGACCAGTCGGCGGGGTAGCGGGAGCAGTCCGCGAGGGTCGCGTCGCAGCCGGGACGGGGGAGGAACGCGCGACTGTCCCCCGAGTACAACTGGTTGTCGTGGGAACCGGCGGTGGAGCCGTTGTTGCGGTACAGGTACAGGGCGTGCCCCGTGCCGAGCGCCAAGAGGTCGTCGACACGAGCACCGGTCACCGACCTGGTGGGAGACGACCGGTGCGCGGTGAGGGCGCCCGTCCAACTGCCGTCGGGGTTCGGGCCGTCGGTGCTGTGGGACGCGATGGCGCCGCGCGGGCTGGACACGTTGGTGGGGTAGTACCGCAGGCCGGGATCGCCCGCGTAGGAGCCGGCGACGGGAACAGCGGTGAAGTCGGGGAGTCCGTCGCCGTCGATGTCGCCGGGCACGACCTGTGGCGTGGGGTCGCCGGCGGCGAAGAACTGGTAGCACAGGCTGCTGTCGTTCCCGGCCCTGTCGACGGCGGTGACCGTGACGGTGTGATCGCCGCCGCTCCGCAGCGGGAGGTGCAGGGTGGCCGCCCCGTCGGCGTCGGGGGCGAGCGGGCCGACACCGCTGTCCGTGTCGAAGTGGTCGAGGCCGCTGCCGCTGTCCTCGCCCCGGAGGTCGAGGTCGAGGCTGGTCCGGCCCGCGGGAAGGCTCCCGCCGTCGATGCACGAACCGGTGCTGGCGGCGCCGTTGATCGACAGGGTGGGCGCCGTCGCGTCGTACCTGAAGTGGCAGGAGGTGCTCGCGGCCGACCGGAGGGTCCCGTCGTCGGCGCGGAGCCGGAAGCCGTACGAGTGCCCGTCGACGAGATAGCTGGTGGGAACGCTCTTGGAGGCGATGGAGCCGGAGGTCTGCCAGCCGGAGTCGGAACTGCTGGAGAGCGTCCCCGCGGCGGGGTCGGCGGGACGGCCCATGACGATGAGGTGGTGGGCGCCGTCCCAGAGCTCGAACTGCGCGGTCACCAGCTGGCCCGGGTCGGGATCGGAGATCTTCCCGACCAGTGTGACCTTGCCGCCCGAGCCGCCGTTCGCGATCCAGCCCCAGTCACCGGTTCCGTTGCAGCCGTAGTTGGGGTGACCGGGCGAATCCTGCGGCGGCGGCGTCGTTCCCACGGAAGTGGGCACGGCGGGAGCGGAGTCGGCCGAGGAGCGCTGGGCCGTGGCGGACGCGGCGTCGGCGGACGCGGCGTCGGCGTACCCGGGGGCAGCCGTGGCGAAGAGCGCGACAGTCGTTCCGATGGTGGCGAGCAGGCCGGCCGAGCGGCGTCTGCGGCGCGTGCGTGCTGAGCGCGTCGAAGGCATGGGATCCATATTCTGATGGTCGGTCAGGGAACCCGAACGCTAGTTCGCCGCAAAGGACGCTGACAAGCCGTTTTCGATGGCCGTCGGACAGGACGCCCTGCGCGGAACTCACCCGCAGAACGCCTCGCGCGAACGGTCGGCGGCGGTGCGCGGGACGTCCTCGCGTGTGCAGAAGGCGAAGCGAATTTGGGCGCGGCCGCCTGTGGGGCAGCGGCGGCTGTGCGCTTCTCCAGGAGATGCCCTGTCCGCATCCGCTGATCCCTCCCACCTAGGTTCCCGCGCCGATGAGCAGCCATGATGAAGAATGGCGACCGTGAGCACTCCAGACCTGGCCGATGCCCTGGGTACCCGAGAGACGCCGTGGCTAGAGTTCAAGAGCACTGCGAAGCGCGAGGGCAGGCGCGGCGACGCGATCGGCAATGCCGTGTGCGCGATGGCCAATGACCTCGCCGGGCACGGAGGCGGAGACATCCTCATTGGAGTGGACGACAAGGGGGAACCGCTTGACGGCGTCGACGTCAGCGATCGGGCACTGCTCGCGCTGACGGATCTCAGGGACGACGGCCGGATCCTCGACCGTCCTTCGTTCACCGTCGAGGCGGCCGTCTATCGCGGCAAACAGGTGATCCATATTCATGTGGAGGCGTCGGCAACGCCGCCTGTGCGGTTCGAGGGAGTTGTCTGGGTGCGTCCCGGTCCCACGACACGACGGGCGACGCGCGAGGACGAACGGGTACTGACTGAGCGTCGCCGTGCCGCCGATGGCCCCTACGACACCCGGCTGTTGCCGTCGAGCACACTGCACGACCTTGACCTCGAACTCTTCCGCGGTACATACCTGCCGGCGGTGGTCGACCCGGACGTGATCGAGGAGAACGGGCGGCCATTGCCTCAGCAACTGGCCTCGCTGCATCTGGCTCGCTCGGTGGACGACCCGGTTCCGACTGTGCTGGGTCTGTTGGTGGTGGGTTTCGACCCGAGCAGTTTCATCCCGGGTGCGTACGTGCAGTTTGTTCGTTACCAAGGCGTCGACTTCGACGCTCCGATCGCTGACGACCAAGAGTTGCGGCAGAACATCGTTGACACTGCCGCACGCTTGGAGCCCGTCCTCCGCGGACATCTCCGGACCCGATTGGTGGAGGACGGCTTCCGCGAGAAACAACGGCCCGAATATCCATTCGAGGCCCTACGAGAGGTCTGCATGAATGCACTCATGCACCGTAACTACGAGACCTCCTATGCTGCGACTCGCATCGCGTGGTTCGACGACAGGATTGAGGTCACCAATCCGGGCGGCCCCTACGGGCAGGTTCGAAGCGACAACTTCGACCGTGTGAACGACTACCGCAATCCTTCGCTGGCTGCTGCGATGAAGTCACTCGGCTACGTCAACCGGTTCGGCCGAGGCATCGGGCGGATCCGCGCTGCTCTGGAGCGCAACGGCAATCCTCCGCCCGAGTTCCAGGTGGATGAGTCATCGTGGTCGGTGACCCTGAGGAGGGCGTCATGACGTCCATTGCGCTCTTCAACAACAAGGGTGGAGTCGGAAAGACCACTCTGGCTTATCATCTGGCGCACATGTTCCAGCGCATCGGCTTTCGCGTTCTCGCGGTGGATCTCGATCCGCAGTCGAACCTCACGGCCATGTGTCTGGACGAGACGGAACTGGAGGAACTGTGGGAGGACTCCTCCGAGCTCATCGAGCAGGGCGTGAAGAACCCTGCCTTCCCCGCCACCGGACGGGTCGGTCCTGGCCAGACGATTGCTGACGCCGTCCGTCCTATCCTTGAAGGCACGGGCGACATCAAGACGGTCCGACCCGCCGCTCTGGCACCGGGTCTCTGGTTGCTGCCCGGAAGTCTCGAATTGAGCCGATTCGAGGACAAGCTCTCCAATGAATGGTTCAAAACCTACGCAGGGGATATTGCGGCAATCAGGACGACAACTGCTTTCCATCGCATCGTCCAGGATGCCGCCGAGGCGGTGGAAGCAGACATCGTCTTGATCGACATCGGTCCCAACCTGGGTGCGATCAACAGAGCTTCGCTTCTCGCTGCAGACGCCGTGCTCATGCCGCTAGCGGCGGACCTCTTTTCTCTCAAGGGCCTGCGTAATCTCGGCCCGACGCTGCGGAACTGGCGGCAGGACTGGCAACAGGCCATTTTGCCCCGTGTGCCCAGCAATATCTCAGCACCCAAGGCGCTGATGCGGCCTCTCGGGTATGTGATCATGCAACCCGAGATGCGTCTCGACCGCCCGGTCAAGGCGTACGCCCGATGGTTGGAGCGTATCCCGTGGGTTTTCGGCACGGCTGTACTGGGTCAGGAGACGGCATCTTCCACTGATCGTTCCTACGAGATCGCGACGCTGAGAAACTACCGAAGCCTCATGCCGCTGGCCCACGACGCTCGGAAGCCGATGTTCGACCTCAAGCCAGCCGATGGGGCGCTCGGCAGCACACAGAAGTACGTCCAGACCTGCTTCCGGGAGTTTCGCGCGCTGGCGGAAGCGGTCCTCTCTCGCCTCGCGGAGCGCGATGCCCGAACAAGCCATGCCGCAGAGGACTGAACACGGCCTGACGCTGTTCTCACGGCTGGGCCACGGCGCCCCCCGGCTCAGCCGGTGAATGCCTCGCGCAAACGGTCGGCGGCGGTGCGCAGGACTTCCTCGCGTTTGCAGAAGGCGAAGCGGACCTGGGTGCGGCCGGCGGTGGGGTGGTCGTAGAAGACGGAGTTGGGGACGGCGACCACGCCGCAGCGGGTGGGGAGGGCGCGGCAGAAGGCGAGGGCGTCTTTCTCGCCGAGGGGGGCGATGTCGGTGGTGATGAAGTACGTGCCCTGGGGGCGGTGGACCTCGAAGCCGGCGTCGGTGAGGCCGTCGGCGAGCAGGTCGCGCTTGGCGCGGAGGTCGTCGCGGACGCCGGTGTAGTACGCGTCGGGCAGCGCGAGGGCCTCGGCGACGGCGTACTGGAAGGGGCCCGAGGCGACGTAGGTGAGGAACTGCTTGGCGGTGCGGACCGCGGCGACCAGCTCCGGCGTCGACGTGACCCAGGCCACTCCTCGTTCACCCACCCATCCGCCGGCTCGCCGCGCAAAGGCACTGTCGGCCGCGCCGCGAGCGGGCTCAGAGCGGGAGGTCGTCGGGCAGGACACGGAAAACCTTGTGGCGGCCCAGAGGGCGCACGGCGCGGAAGTCGCGGCGGTCGAGAGTGAGGACCGCGTCCGTGTCGTAGTCGGACGCGAGGGCGACGTTCACCGCGTCGGCGAGATCGAGGTTGAGCGCACGGTACCTGGCCCTCACGGACTGGGCCGTCGCGAGGTGGACCTCGGTGATCTCGGGCACGACGATCCGGCTTACACGCATCCAGCGGCGGATGTCGTCGATCGCGCTGACCGCGGCTTCCCGTCCCAGTTCACGGGTGGCGACATGGTCGATCTCGGCGAGCAGCAGCGGCGACATGACAAGGAGGCCGGCGGTCATGAGCGCCTCGTTGGCACCCCCGTGCTCCGGGTGCGCGGAGTCGAGCGCGGCCAGTAGGCCCGATGTGTCGGCGATGACGACAATCACGAGGCTGCCTCGGAGCCGCTTTCCTGTCGGACGGCATCAGCCACCGCGTTTCGCACGTCCTCCTTGGACGGGGTACGGCCGGAGCCTTCGAAGGTGCGGGAGAACAGGGGCTCGTCCCAGACCCGGTTCGCCATGGCGGCAAGGTGGATTCCCTGGCGGATGATCTCGGCCTCACTGATGCCTTGCCTGGCAGCCGCTTCTTTGATGATCGCGAGATCCTCGGGATCGGCGTAGACGTTCGTGCGCTTCATGGACATGTACCAATACTAGTCCATGTACCACCACGGGTGCATGAGGCTTCCGGTAGAGCCACAGGCGGGCCGCCGCTCGGGAAGCTGAGAGCCTGACGGGGGGCTCAGCCGGTGAATGCCTCGCGCAAACGGTCGGCGGCGGTGCGCAGGACTTCCTCGCGTTTGCAGAAGGCGAAGCGGACCTGGGTGCGGCCGGCGGTGGGGTGGTCGTAGAAGACGGAGTTGGGGACGGCGACCACGCCGCAGCGGGTGGGGAGGGCGCGGCAGAAGGCGAGGGCGTCTTTCTCGCCGAGGGGGGCGATGTCGGTGGTGATGAAGTACGTGCCCTGGGGGCGGTGGACCTCGAAGCCGGCGTCGGTGAGGCCGTCGGCGAGCAGGTCGCGCTTGGCGCGGAGGTCGTCGCGGACGCCGGTGTAGTACGCGTCGGGCAGCGCGAGGGCCTCGGCGACGGCGTACTGGAAGGGGCCCGAGGCGACGTAGGTGAGGAACTGCTTGGCGGTGCGGACCGCGGCGACCAGCTCCGGCGTCGACGTGATCCAGCCGACCTTCCAGCCTGTGAAGGAGAAGGTCTTGCCCGCCGAGGAGATGGCGACCGTGCGGTTGCGCATGCCGGGGAGGGTGGACAGCGGGATGTGCTCGCCGTCGAAGACGAGGTGTTCGTAGACCTCGTCGGTGACCACGAGGAGGTCGCGTTCGACGGCCAGTTCGGCGATCGCGGTCGCCTCGGCGCGGGTGAGGACCGTGCCGGTCGGGTTGTGCGGGCTGTTCAGCAGGAGCAGGCGGGTGCGCGGGGTGACGGCCGCCCGTAGCGCGTCGAGGTCGGGGCGGAAGTCGGGGGCGTGCAGCGTCAGCGGGACGCGGACGCCGCCGGCCATCGCGACGCACGCCGCGTAGGAGTCGTAGAAGGGCTCGAACGCGATGACCTCGTCGCCGGGTTCGAGCAGCGCGAGCATGGCCGCGGCGATGGCCTCGGTGGCGCCCGCGGTGACGAGGACCTCGGCGTCGGGGTCGACGTCCTGCCCGTAGAAGCGGCGTTGGTGGTCCGCGATCGCGTGGCGCAGCTCCGGTACGCCCGGCCCCGGCGGGTACTGGTTACCGCGACCGTCCCGGAGCGCGCGCACGGCTGCCTCCCGGATCGCCTCCGGGCCGTCCGTGTCCGGGAAGCCCTGGCCGAGGTTGATCGCGCCGGTGGCCGCCGCCAGCGCGGACATCTCCGCGAAGATCGTCGTCCCGAGCCCGTCCAGCCTGCGGTTCAGCAGCGGCCTGCCGCTCATCTCTCCACCGTCCTCACCCCGGGTGCCGTGCCGTCCGCCGACGCGTCCGCGCATCCGTCCGCCGATCCGTCGGTCGTCCACGCGCCATCCTCGCGCATGCGCGGCCGCGCTCGGGTACGCGCGGCCGTCCGCGGCCCGGTGCGCGCCCGGGACCGCCGCTTTCCGGCCGTTCTCGGCCGTTCTCGGCCGTTCTCGGCCGTCACGCGCGCACCGGAGGCGTACGGCTGTGAACACCTGAGCCCACAAGCGCTCCCAAGGATGGAAAGTTCGCACAGAACAGTAAAAAGGCTGAGACAGCAGCCGGTTTCGTGGTTGCGTAGGCATCGGACACCCGTGGACACGCCGACATGCCCCTGGGGTCCGCGGACTCACGTGGGTGCGGGCCGCCGCGCCGTCCTGGCCGGAAACCGACCCGCACCTCCACCGTGCCAGATCCACCGCATGCGCGCGGCCGGCGCGACGCGATCGTGTGAGCGTCGCGCGGCCCACCGCATGCCTGATCTCCTGTGCGCCTGCGGAGCCGACCCATGCTCACCACCCTTCAGACCACCTACACCGACACCCGTGCGGGAGACCTCGCATGGGCCCTCGGCAAAGAGCCGCTGCCCGCGCTCGCCGTGCTCGGCGTCGCGGTCGACGACGCCCAAGGACTGCGCGCCGAGGTCGAGTTAAGGCTGCTCGGCGCGTCCCACCAGGTGCTGGTCGGCGCGGACTCCGGGTCCTGCTCGGAGACCGTGGCCTGCCTGCCCGGCAGCCAGGCGCCGCTGCCCTTCGGGGTGTCCAAGCGGATCGGGCCGTGGGACTACGAGTTCGCGGCCCGCATCGAGAAGCTTTCACAGGGCCGGTTCGCCGGCCGGGCGCAGGAGTTGCTCGCGCTGGTCGCCGACCATCCGCACGGCCTCGCCGGCACCTTCCCCGGCGACGAGAACGCCTTCACCGCGCTGCTCGTGCGCTGCGCGCAGGGCGGCGTGCAGTGGTGGACCTGGCACGCCTACCCGCAGGAGGGACGGCTGGTCGCGACCAGGACCCGGGTCAGCGGCATCCGCTGAGCCACCGCCACGCGTCCCGCCGAGGCGCCCCGCGCCGCACCGGCGCGCCCGCGTCCCACCGGCGCGCTCACCGCCCGCGTCAACCCCCGTCCGCCGATCCCACCCGCGTGAGTGACCTTCCGCGCCGAACCCCTGACATAGCGTGCACAGCATGATCGACCAGCACGGCCGTACCAGGGCCGCACCGCCGCCGCCCCTCGGGGCGCGCCTGCCGCTGCCCCCGGGCCCGGCCCGCGCGCTGGTGCTGGCCGCCGTGTTCGTCTGCGCGGCCTGCGGCCTGGTCTACGAACTGGAGCTGGTGGCGCTCGCCTCCTACCTGATCGGCGACTCGGTCACGCAGGCGTCCGTCGTGCTGTCGGTGATGGTCTTCGCGATGGGCTGCGGCTCGCTGCTCGCCAAGCGGCTGCGGCTGCGCGCCGCGGCGGCCTTCGCCGCCGTTGAGTCGGTGCTCGCGCTGGTCGGCGGCCTGTCGGTGATGGCGCTCTACGGCTTCTTCGCGTGGTTCGGGCAGGCCCGCGCCGCCGTCGTGGTGTGCGCCTTCGCCATCGGCGTGCTGATCGGCGCGGAGGTGCCGCTGCTCATGACGCTGGTGCAGCGGATCAGACGGCAGGACGCGGGCGGCGCGGTCGCCGACCTGTTCGCCGCGGACTACGTGGGGGCGCTGGTCGGCGGCCTGGCCTTCCCGTTCCTGCTGCTGCCGCGGTTCGGGCAGCTCACCGGCGCGCTCGCCACCGGCGTGGTCAACGCGGTGGCCGGCGGCGCGGTGGTGCTCTGGCTGTTCCGCGCCGACGTGCCGCGCCGCGCCCGCGCCTGGCTGCTGACCGGGAACGTCGCGGTGCTCGCCGTCCTCGCCTGCGCGGCCGCCGCCGCCGGGCCGTACGAACGGGCGGCGCGCCGCGCGGTCTACGGCGGCGAGGTGCGCGTCGCCGAGCAGAGCGGCGGCCGGGAGCTGGTGCTCACCGGGTCCTGCCCCGCGCTGTGCTCGGGATCGATCGCGTTACGGCTCTACGCCGACCGCCGGCTGCGGCTGTGCGGCGCGGACGCCGAGGCGTACGGCAGGGGCCTGGCCGATCCGGCGCTGGAGACCGGGGCGGCCCGCCGCGTCCTGGTGCTCGGCGGCGGCGACGGCGTGGCCCTCGGCGCGGTGCTCCGGCACCCCGGGGTGCGCGCGGTGACCGTCGTCGAGCCGGACGCCGCGCTGTTGCGGCTGGGCCGCACCGACCCCGGGCTGACCGGGCTGAACGGCCACGCGTTCGCCGACCCGCGGGTGCGCGCGGTGGCCGCGGACCCGTTCGACTGGCTGCGCGGCCGGGCCCGCGACCGCAGCGCGTCCGCCGCGGCCGGCGGCTACGACGTGGTCCTGGCGGACCTGCCGGAGCCGGACGGCTCGGACTCCGCGAAGCTGTACTCGCAGGAGTTCTACGGGCTGGCCGCCCGGGCGCTGGCCCCCGGCGGCCGGATCGCCGTCCACAGCGACGACGCGGGGCGGTGGACGGTCGCTGCGACGCTGCGCGCGGCCGGGGTGCGCGCGGCCGCGTACCGCCCGCCGGGCCGGGTGTGCACCGCGCCCGCGGACTGGTCCTTCCTGCTGGCCGGCGCCGCGCCGCCGCCGGGCACGCCGACGCTGCGCCCGCCGCCCCGGCTGCCGCAGCCCTCGACGCTGCTGCGCCCGCGCCTGTGACGCGCGTACGCCCCCCGCGCGCCGGGATCAGCCGGAGGTGACGTGACAGGTGAAGCCCAGCGCCTTCATCGCGCGGTGCACCTCGCCGGCGCTGAAGTCGCGCCGGTCCTGGCGGGTGATCACCGAGCCGACCTGCATCACGGGGTAGCGGACCCCGCCGATGTCGACGGACGCGCCGGCGACGACGGGCTCGGGAGCCACCCCGTTCATCGCCTGCTCCACTTCGGACGGGTGGAAGTAGAAGTGGCGGCGGGCGATGGTGACGCGCATCAGGCCTCGACAAGGGGAGAGAGGGGAGCCGGACAGCCACGGTCTCACGGTTCCGGCGCGGGCGACAGCGGGCTTCGTCGTGATGTGCCGCGGGCGGGTACGCGTACCCGCCCGCGGCCGGCGGAGGATCACGACAGGGTCGGCGCGGCCCGGGGCACGCGCAGCGGAGCCCCGACCCGGTGCAGATGGCGCAGTGCCTCGGCGTAGGAGGCGAGCAGGCCGGACTCGGTGTACGCGATGCCCAGCCGCGCGCAGTGCGCCTTGACGATCGGCTGGGCGCGGCGCAGGTGGGGGGTGGGCATGCTCGGGAACAGGTGGTGCTCGACCTGGTAGTTGAGCCCGCCGAGGACGACGTCGACCAGCGGGCCGCCGCGGACGTTGCGCGAGGTCAGCACCTGGCGGCGCAGGAAGTCCGGGCGCTCGTCGCCGGTCAGCGTCGGCATGCCCTTGTGGTTGGGCGCGAAGGTGCAGCCCAGGTAGACGCCGAACACCGCCTGGTGCACGGCCAGGAAGGCCAGCGCCTGGAGCGGGTTGAGCACCAGCAGCAGCGCGGCCGCGTACCCGGCGATGTGCAGGCCGAGCAGGACCGCCTCCAGGCCGCGTCGCCGGTAGACCGGGCGGAACAACGCGCGCACGCCCGCGACGTGGAGGTTCATGCCCTCCAGGGTCAGCAGCGGGAAGAACCAGTACGCCTGCCGTCCGCCGATCCAGCGGGCCGCGCCGCGGGCGTCCACGGCCTGTCGCCGCGACCAGACGAGGACGTCGGGGGACACGTCCGGGTCGAGGTCCTCGTGATTGGGGTTGGCGTGGTGGCGGGTGTGCTTGTCCTGCCACCAGCCGTAGCTCATGCCGACGCACAGGTTGCCGGCGATCCGGCCGGCCGCCTCGCTCGGCCCGCGCAGCCGGAAGACCTGCCGGTGCGCGATGTCGTGGGCCACCAGCGCCACCTGCGCGAACAGCACACCGAGCACGCCGGCCACGAGCAGTTGCCACCAGGAGTGGCCCAGCAGCGCGAACACCGTCCAGGCGGCGGCGTAGAGCACGGCGACGCCGCCGATGCGCGCCGCGTAGTAGCCGGGGCGCCGCGCCAGCAGACCCGCGGCGGCTATCGCGCGGGTCAGCACGGCGAAGTCGCTGCCCTCGCGGGCGAGGCTGCTCTGGGGGGTGAGGCTGCTCTCGGGGGCGAGCGTGGCGAGGCCGGCTCCCTCACGGGCGAGCGCGGCGGGGTCTGCGGGTCCGGCGAGGCCGGCGCCGTCGAGGGCGGGCGTCGCGGGGGGTTCCGGCGCGGCGGCGGTTGCGGCGACGGCAGGCGTCGATCGGGCCGGCGCTGATCGGGCGGGCGCTGACGGGGCAGGCGTCGATCGGGCCGGCGCTGATGGGGCAGGCGCTGATCCGGCCGGCGCCGGGAGGCGCTCCCGGTGCTGTTCCATGCGGAGGTCTTCTTCCTTGCGGCGGCACGTGCCGGAGAAGACCCGCGGACATGCGAGAGCGGGCGGAGATCCGCAGAACGAGCCGAACGGGTGAAACCGGGGTCGCTCACGCGGAGGGCGGAAGCTGGGGGACGCTGCGGGACGACGCGGCGCGGCGGCCGGGAGAAAGCGGGCGGCCGGGTCCCGTGCCCGTACGGAAGAGGGGCTCGGGACCCGGCCGGGGGTCCACCGCGGGCGCGTCGCGCCCGCCGGGACCGGGTTCCGGGGTCAGGCCGGGACGATGTTCTCCGCCTGCGGGCCCTTCTGGCCCTGCGTGACGTCGAAGCTGACCTTCTGGCCCTCGTGCAGCTCACGGAAGCCCTGGGCGGCGATGTTCGAGTAGTGGGCGAAGACGTCCGCGCCGCCGCCGTCCTGCTCGATGAAGCCGAAGCCCTTTTCCGCGTTGAACCACTTCACGGTGCCGGTTGCCATATCGATCTCCTGAATGAGGGGCACAATCCGGGGCCGCACCGCGCGGCCTCGGAGTCGCTGAATTGACCCCGTTCGGAGGCCGTGAACAAAAAATGCGCCCGAGGGGTCACATCCCGTCAGGCGCACACAGAAACCATGGGTACCAAAACTGCAACGTGGTCCACGCTAACACACTCGCCGCCGTCCCCGGGGAAATCCTGGGAACGGCGGCGAAAACGGCGGCGCGCTCAGCCCTCCTCGGCCCCGCTGTGCACCAGCAGCACCGACACCCGCGACTGCTTCGCGACCCCGCGGCTGACGCTCGGGTGCAGCAGCGCCGCGATGCCGCTGTAGTGGCCGGGGCCGACCGCTATCAGGTCGGCGCCGATCTCCTCGGCGCGCTCGACCAGGATCCCGGCCAGGTCCTCGCGCAGGCCCTCATCCACCTCGCCGTCCGCGGTGACGCCCTCGGCGCGCAGCCGCGCCACCGCCTCCTCGACCACCCGGCGGCTCTCGTCGTTCTCCTCGGTGGGGACGACGGCGCTGGTGAACCCGCCCGAGATCACCTGCGACGGCCGGATGTGGATGATGTACGCGGTCGCGCCGGTCAGCTTGGCGAGCGAGGCGGTCGCCTCCAGTACGGCCGTGCCGTGGGACGAGCCGTCGACGGCAGCCAGGATGCTCTTGTACATGGTGGCAACTTCCTTGTCCGCAGGGGTTCTCGGCGGGGGCTCACGGATGCGGGGCCCTCGCACCTCGATCAGCGGACCGGCGGAGCCGGCCATTCCCGCCGCGGCAGTGACGTCCGCCACCGTACGCCACCGCCGCCCGCGCCCGGCCGCGCCCGCCCGGCCACGCGCCCCCGCCTGAGCGACCTTTGAACGATTCACCTCCCGATCTGATTCCTGCGCGACCCCTGTACGCCACCGGCAGGTGCTTGTAGCCTGCTGCCCGTTGCGTGTATTGAATCGTTCAAACGATGGTCCGACGTAGCCTCACCTGACCGGTCAGGAGCCGCACATGTCCGCGCACCCTCCCGCCTCCGTCCCGCAGCGCCGCACCGTGCTCAAGGCCGGTCTCGGCGGCGCCGCCGTCGCCGCCGGCCTGACGGTCGCCGCGGCCGGGCCCGCCGCCGCCCGCCCCGGCGGCGGAGCCGACGCCGCCGCCGTTCCCGCGCACGGCCCCGGCGCCTCGCACGGCGCCCCCTCCTGGCAGTCCTACGTGCGGGGCCCGTCCGGACGCACCGTGCGGCCGGTCCGCGTCCAGCACAGCAGCGGCGACGTCACCCGCGCCGATGCGCTGCTGAAGCCCGGCGGCCGGACCACCGTGCTCAGGCGGCCGCAGCCCGTCGCGCCGCCGCGCTGGCCGGACGGCACCACCGCCGCCGCGTCCTCCTCGCACGCGCCGAACAACGGCAACGACGGCCGCCCGCGCACCTACGACGCGAGCAACGCCGTCGACGGCGACACCGACACGTTCTGGAACGACGACACGATCGCCGCCTATCCGGACGTCCTGACCATCACCACGCCCGCGCCGCTCACGCTGCCCGGCATCACCCTGCTGTCCAACCCCGACGGGTTCCCCACCGACTTCACCGTGGAGACCTGGGACGGCTCGGCCTGGACGACCGCCGCCACCGTCGCGGGCAACACGCGGGTGCGGCGCGCCGTGCCGTTCGCCGCGCCGGTGAGCACCACGCAGGTGCGGATCACCGTGACCGCCGACCAGGACACCTCCAAGGGCGACTTCACCCGGGTCAACGAGGTCTACCCGGACGTGCTCGCCGACGACGACGTCCCGCGGGTGGTCGTGGACTTCGGCAAGGTCGTGGTGGGCTACCCGCACATCACCTTCGCCTCCGCGTCCGCGGGCAGTCCGGGGATCCGGCTGGCGTTCTCCGAGACGCTCCAATTCCTCACCGACCGCAGCGACTTCACCCGCTCCGACCAGTCCGGCGTGCCCGCGCAGGGCACCGACCAGATCGCCGTGCCCGCCGGCGGCCTGAAGTGGACCGACACCCGCGGCTACCAGACGGGCGGGAACGGCGGGAACAAGGTCTACGCCGACGGCCTGCACGGCTTCCGCTATCTGCAGATCAGCCTGGACGCGCTGCCCGCCGACGCGCCCGCGGCGCTGCCCTACGGCGAGGTCGCGATCGACTCGGTCTGGCTGGACTTCACCGGCTACGTCGGCACGCCCGGCACCTACCGCGGCTGGTTCCTCAGCTCCGACGACGACCTCAACCGCTACTGGTACGGCGCCGCTTACACCAACGAACTGGTCACCGACACCTTCCGGCCCGAGGACATCGACCCGCGCGGCGCCGACTCCCCGTCCCTGGACGGCAAGCTGGTGCTGCACGACGGCGCCAAGCGCGACCGCGACCCGTACGTCGGCGACCTCGCGGTCTCCGCGCGCACCCTGTACCTGACGCACGACGACGCCGCCGCCGCGGCCCGCAACGTGCTCGCCGACCTCGCCGACCACCAGCGCGCGGACGGCTGGATACCGCCGGCGTCGATCAACGGCTACACCCTCCCGCTGTTCGACTACCCGCTGTGGTGGGTGACGTGCAGCTGGGACTACGTCCTCTACACCGGCGACCGCGGCTACGCCGCCCGCTACTACCCGCAGCTGACCAAGGTCCTCGACACCTGGTACCCCTCGGTCACCGACGCCGACGGACTGCTCAGCAAGGGCCTGAACGGCACCGGCGGCTACGGCGACTACGCCTTCCTCGGCCGCACCGGGCGCGTCACCTACTACAACGTGCTGTACGTGCAGGCGCTCGACGACGCCGCGGCGCTGGCCGGCTGGCTCGGCCACGCCGACGACGCCGCGCGGTGGAGCGGGCGGGCCCGGCAGGTCGCCGCCGCGGTCAACGAGCACTTGTGGGACGACGCCGCGGGCGCCTACCTGGACTCCGCGACCGGCGAGGTGCGGCACGCGCAGGACGGCAACGCCATCGCGGTGGTGGCCGGCGTCGCCGACGCCGCGCGGGCCGCCTCCGCGCTCGCCCACCTGGACGCGACGACCGTGCGGCCCTACGGCAACGCCTTCATGGACAACGACACGATCTTCGGCGGCGCCTCGCAGCGCGTCTACGCCTTCACCTCCTACCCCGAGCTGCTCGCGCGCTTCCGCACCGGGCGCGCCGACTCCGCGCTGGACCAGATCCGCCGCATGTACGGCTGGATGGACCGCAACGACCCCGGCACCACCCACTGGGAGGGCATCGGCCCGGACGGCTCGCTGTACGAGGGCGCGTACACGAGCATGGCGCACGGCTGGTCCACCGGGGTGCTGCCCGCGCTGACCAACGAACTGCTCGGCGTGCTGCCGACCGCGCCCGGCTTCGCCACCTGGTCGGTGCGTCCCACGCCCGGCTCCGTCGCCTGGGCACGCGGCCAGGTGCCCACGCCGCACGGCCCGTTGACCGCCGACTGGCAGCACCCGGCGGCCGGCGTGTTCACGCTGGAGGTGCGCGCGCCGCGCGGCACCCGGGGCACGGTCGCGGTGCCCACCGACGGCCGCGGCGTGGACGTCGCGCTGGACGGCCGCCGCGTGTGGACCAGGGGCCGGGCCGCGGCCGGGGGCGTGACCGCCGCCGACGGCCGGATCACGCTGGCCGGCCTCGGCGCGGGCGCCCACACCGTCACCGTCCGCCCGGCGGGGAGGTGACGGCGGTGCGGAGCAGAACCCTGGCGGCGCTGACCGCCCTGGCCGCGCTCACCGGAGCCGCCCTGGCTGCGCCCGGCGCCGCGTCCGCCGCGTCCGCCGCCGCGTCCGCCGCCCCCGCCGCCGCTTCCGCCGCGCCCGGCGGGACCGAGCACGGCGGCCCGCACGGCGGCGCGCACCCCGGGCCGCTCTCCCCCACCGGGCTGCGCGCGGACGGGCAGAGCGGCGCTGCGCTGGTCGGCGGCGGCGCCGGCCCGTCGTTCGCCTGGACGGTGCGCGACACCGGCCGCGCCGAGGCGCAGACCGCGTACCAGCTGCGGGTCGCGCCGGTGAAGAGCGGCCCGAAGGACCGCGTGGGCGGCGGCTGGAACTCCGGCAGGATCAGGTCGGCCGACTCCACGCAGGCGCCGTACACCGGGCCCGCGCTGCTCGCCGACCACACCTACACCTGGTCGGTGCGGACGTGGAACCGCGAGGGCCGGGCGTCGCCCTGGTCGGCGCCCGCGACCTTCGACACCGGGCTGCTCGCCGCCGCCGACTGGTCGGCGGCCTCCTGGCTGCGGGTCGACGACGGCTCCTACGTCCGCGGCGACGTCGACGTGGCCCGGCCGGTCGCCCGCGCCCGGCTGTACTTCGGCGCGCAGGGCATCGTCGAACCGCACCTGAACGGCGCCCGGGTGGCGCCGAAGGAGGTCCTGGACTCCTCCGTCACCGACTACGGCAGCCGCGTCCTCTACCGCGCCCTGGACGTCACCGCGATGCTCCGCACCGGTCGGAACACCCTCGGATTCCTCGCCGGCAAGGGCCAGTTCAGCGGCTCGCCGGTGGTCGCCGCACAGCTCGACGTCACCTACACCGACGGCAGCACCGCCGCGTTCGGCACCTCGCCGGCGTGGCGGACCGCGCCCGGCCCGGTCACCGGTGACGACTTCTGGTTCGGCGAGACGTACGACGCCCGCAAGGAGGCGGCCGGCTGGGACACCCCCGGCTTCGACGCCTCCCACTGGGCGCCGGTGAAGGCGCTGTTCCCGGTCGCGCACGACAAGAGCCTCGCGCAGGGCCGGCCGGTGACCGCGCTGGACACCACGACCACCGCCGGCTGGTCGCCCGCCGCGCTCACCGACGGCATCGACGGCTCGGTGGACGCCTCCGAGGGCTACCACTCCGGCATCGAGTCCGACCCGGACACCGTCAAGTGGGTGCAGACAGACCTCGGTTCCGACCAGCACCTGCGCACCGTCCGGCTGTTCCCGGCCCGGCCCACCAACGACACCGGCGGCGACTTCCCCGGCGCCGGCTTCCCGGTCCGCTACACCGTGCAGGTCAGCGACGACCCGACGTTCGCGCAGGCCACCACGGTCGCCGACCGCACCGGCGCGGACCAGCCCGACCCCGGCGCCACCCCGGTCGACATCGCCACCGACGTCACCGGCCGCTATCTGCGGGTCACCGCGACCCGGCTGCGCTGCATCGGCTCCAGCTGCACCTTCCGGCTCGCCGAACTCGGCGCGTACGGCGCGCGGCCGGCGGTCGTACAGGACGCCATGACGAGCCTCCAGCCGGACGTCAGCCCGCCCACCCGGATCACCGCGACCATCGCCCCGGTGAGGACCACGCGCCCGGCGCCCGGCGTGCGGGTCTACGACTTCGGGCAGAACCGCACCGGCTGGGCGGTGCTCACCGCCACCCAGCCCGCGGGCGCCCACGTGACCGTCGAACAGGGCGAAATCCTCGACAAGGACGGCCGGGTCACCACGTCCAACATCAGCTTTTCCGACGCCGACGCGCCCCGGCAGACCGAGCACTACACCTTCGCCGGCCGCGCCGGCGGCGAGACGTACGCCCCGCACTTCGGCTACGCCGGCTTCCGCTACGCCGAGGTCACCGGCCTGCCGGACGACGCCGCGGCGACGGTCGTCGCGCAGGAGGCGCACACCGACGTGCCGGTCACCGGGGAGTTCAGCACCTCCGACGCGCTGCTGAACACCATCCAGGCCGGCGTCGCGCAGACCCAGCTCAACGCCCTGCAGAGCATCCCGGTCGACTGCCCCACCCGCGAACGCCACGGCTGGCTCGGCGACGCGGGCGACAGCGACCTGGAGGCGATGAGCAACTTCGACATGCAGTCCTTCTACGACAAGTGGCTCGGCGACGTGGCCACCAGCGCCCACGCCGACGGCAGCCTGCCGTCGGTCGCGCCGGCCAACGGCAGCGACGGCTGGGCCACCGACCCCGCCTGGGGCACCGCCTACCCGCAGATCGTCTGGGACTCCTACGTCCGCTACGGCAGCACCGCGCCCCTCACCGCCAACTACGCGCACGTCAAGGCGTGGGTGGACTACCTCGGCACGATCAGCGACGCCGACCACGTCGTGGTGCGCTCGCCCACCTCGTGGGGCGACGACTGGCTGTCCACGGTGAGCACCCCGCACACCTACTTCCAGACCGCGTTCTCCTACCTCGACGCCACGCTGCTGGCCAAGATGGCGGGCGTGCTCGGCAAGCCGGCCGACGCCGCGCACTACGCGCGGGTCGCCGAGCAGGTCAAGGCCGGCTTCCTCAAGCGGTTCTACGACGCCGGCACCGGCGTCTTCGGCAACGGCTCGCAGCTGTCCTACGCGATGCCGCTGGTCCTCGGACTGGTCCCGGCGGGCGCCGAACAGAGCGCGCTGGAGCGGCTGGTGGCCGACGTCGTGGCCCACGACGACCACGTCACCACCGGCTTCGTCGGCACCACCTTCGTCTACCAGGCGCTCGGCGCCTACGGCCGCGACGACGTCGCGCTGGCGATCGCCGAGCGCACCGACGGGCCCAGCTTCGGCTTCATGGTCACCCAGGGTCCGGGCACCATCTGGGAGAAGTGGTCCAACTCCTCGGCGGGCGACGGCACCTCGTCCAAGGACCACATCGGCCTCGGCGGCTCCATCGGCCAGTGGTTCTACGAACAGCTGGCCGGCATCCGCACCGCCGAGGACGGCCCCGGCTACCGCGGCCTGACCCTCGCGCCGCACGTGGTCGGCGACCTGACCCACGTCACCGCGACCCAACAGACCGTCCGCGGCACGGTCGAGAGCTCCTGGCGGCGCGACGGCAGCACCCTGACGTACCACGCGGTCGTGCCGGTCGGCGCCACCGCGACGGTCGAGGTGCCGCTGCTGGGCGGGAGGTCGTCCACCGTGCGGGAGAACGGCCGCACCCTGTACGCCGGCGGGCGCGCCGTCCAGTCCGACCCCGGGCTGTCCGCCGGCCGTCTCGACGCCACCGCGCTGACGCTGACCGCGGGCTCCGGCGACTACACCTTCACCGTCACCGCGCCCGCGACCCCGTCCGCCCACCTGGCGGTGACGGCCGCCGACCCGCAGCCGGTCGAGGCCGGCGCGGCCACCGACGTCCGGGTGCTGGTCGAGGCGTCCGCGACGGGCGCGGGCCCGGCCGGCGCGGCGGTGCTGGGCGCGCGGGCGCCGCAGGGCTGGACCGCGACGGCCGGCCCGGCGAGCGTGCCGCTCACCCCCGCGCCGACCGCGACCCTGGCCACCGTGCGGCTCGCGGTGCCGCGGGGCGCCCCGGGCGGCCTGTACACCGTGCCGGTGACGCTGCGCGCGCCGGACGGCACGACGGCCTCGGCGAGCGTACGGGTGCTGGTGCTCGGCGCGTGGCCGTCCGGCACCGCCGCGACCGCCTCGTCCTCGCACGCGCCGAACGTCGTCGACGGCGCGACCCGTACCTACGGACCCGGCAACGCGATCGACGGGAACACCGCCACCTTCTGGAACGACGACACCGACAGCGCGTACCCCGACAGCTTCACCGTGACCGGCCCGGCGCCGGTCACCCTCGACGGGGTGGGCCTGGTGTCCTTCCCCGACGGCGTGGTCACCGACTACACCGTGCAGACCTGGGACGGCTCGCAGTGGACCACCCGGGCGACGGTGAGCGGGAGCACCGCGGTCTTCCGGCGGATCGCCTTCGACCGGCCGGTGACCACCACGCGGGTGAGGGTGGTGGTGACCGGGGCGCAGAACTCCTTCTCGCGGATCGCGGAACTCGCGCCGTGAGATAAGGGGTCCGGCCGGCGCGGTGTGCGCCGGCCGGACCCCGCGGCGCCGGCGTGCCGTGACCGCGGCGGTCGCGCCGCTATGCCGCCCCCGCGGCCTCGGACGCGTCCTCCGGCTCGTGGAGCAGGACGACGTCGAGGGTGCGGGGGCCGTGCACGCCCTCCACACGGTCGAGTTCGATGTCGCTGGTGGCCGAGGGCCCGGAGATCCACGTGGTGGGGCGGGCCGGGTCCAGCAGCGGCAGCGCCCGCGGCACCGAGGCGACGACCTGGTCCGGGGTGCGGATCACGCAGACGTGGTGGTCGGGGATCAGCGTGTGGCGGCGCTGCCCCTGCCCCGGCCCGGCGTTGAGCACGATGCTGCCGGTCTCCGCGACGGCCAGCGTGCAGGTGGTGAGCACACTGTCCACGGCGTCCAGGTCGGCGGCGGTCTGCCCGGCCTCGGGGGCGACGGCGCGCACACCGGACCCGTCCAGGGCGGACGTCCAGGCCGCGGGCAGGCCGTCGGGCGTCAGCACGGTGGAGCTGCCGTGCTCGGTCAGCAGCCGGGCGACCAGCGCGGGCAGGTGCGCGTCGTCCGCGCGGTGGACGCGGGCGCGGTAGTCGGCGAGGTTCTCCGCGAGCAGGTCGGTGAGCTGCCGCGGGGTGAGGTCGCCGTGCGCGTCCAGGTAGTCGCGGGGGATCGCGGGGGCATCGGGCGCGGGGTTCGCGGCCGGACCTGCGGCGGGACGTGCGGCGGGACCTGCGGCGGCGTTCGTGCGGGCGTTCGTGCCGGCGCTCGTGCCCGCGCCCGCGCCGGGGGAGCCGGGCGCGGCGGGGGCCTGGGGCCGGTCGGCGGCCGGAGCGCCGGCGAGGGCGGTGCGGACGCGGCGGAGGATCTCCTCGCGGGCGGTGGTCATGGCGTGCTGCCCTCCTGCGGCGTGGTGTTCTGCTCCGCGTCCCCCCGGCGCGGCCGGTCCCCCCGGGTCTCCCGCTGCCGCCACCACTCCCGGAAGGAGTGCGCGGGCACCGCCGGCAGGTCGCGGGTCGCGCTCCACGCCGCGCCGGGACCGGGCAGCCGGCGCGGGTGCAGCCGGCGGGTCGCGGCGGCGGCGCGGCGGGCCGCGCCGAGCGCGCCCGGACGGGCCAGCGTCCAGGTCGCGGCGCGCATCGCCGCGCGCTCGGCGGCGTGGCCCTTGGCCGGCCTGACCACCGCGCGGGCGCCGCGGATGGTCACCGGGCCGCCCTCCACGACGCGTTCGCGCAGGTGCACCAGCACCCGGGGGATGTCGATGGCGACCGGGCAGACCTCGTAGCAGGCCCCGCACAACGACGACGCGAACGGCAGCGACGCCTCCAGCTCCCCCTGCACGCCGCCGAGTTGGGGCGCGAGGATGGCGCCGATCGGGCCCGGGTAGGCGGAGCCGTAGGCGTGGCCGCCGGCCCGCTCGTAGACCGGGCACACGTTCAGGCAGGCCGAGCAGCGGATGCAGCGCAGCGCCTGGCGGCCGACCTCGTCGGCGAGCGTGTCGGTGCGGCCGTTGTCGAGCAGCACCAGGTGGAAGGCGCTCGGCCCGTCGCCGTCGCCGACGCCGGTCCAGGTGGTGGTGTACGGGTTCATCCGCTCGGCGGTCGACGAGCGCGGCAGCGTCTGCAGGAACACCTCCAGGTCCCGCCAGGTGGGCACGATCTTCTCGATGCCCACCACCGAGATCAGCGTCTCGGGCAGGGTCAGGCACATCCGCCCGTTGCCCTCGGACTCCAGCACCACCAGCGTGCCGGTCTCGGCGACCATGAAGTTGGCGCCGGAGATCGCGGTCCGGGCGCGCAGGAATTTCTCCCGCAGGTGCAGCCGGGCGGCCTCGGCCAGCTCGGCGGGCGCGTCGCTGAGCCCCTCCGGCGCCAGGCCGCCAACCGGCCATCTCCCGGCGGAAGATGTCGCGGATCTCGCTGCGGTTCTTGTGGATGGCCGGCACCAGGATGTGCGACGGCCGGTCCTCGCCGAGCTGCACGATGAGTTCGGCGAGGTCCGTCTCGTACGCGGTGATGCCGGCCGCCGCGAGCGCCTCGTTGAGCCCGATCTCCTGCGTGGCCATCGACTTGACCTTGACCACCTCGCGCTCGCCGGTGGCCAGGACCAGCCCGGTGACGACGCGGTTGGCCTCCGCGGCGTCGCGCGCCCAGTGCACGGTGCCGCCCGCCGCGGTGACCTTCTCCTCCAACTGGACCAGATAGCGGTCGAGATGGCGCAGCGTGTGGTCCTTGATCGCGGCGCCGGCCGCGCGCAGCTCCTGCCAGTCCGCCAACTCCGCGACCGCGCGGGCGCGTTTGTCGCGGATGGTGTGCGTGGCGTGCCGCAGGTTCGCCCGCAGCCGGGTGTCGCGGGTCGCGGCCCGCGCGGCCTCGGGGAACGGCGGCATCCCCAGATACGTCCCGCTCACGACAGCGGCTCCTCTTCCGTGCTCGCCAGGATCTCGGCGATGTGCACCGGGCGCACCGCCGTGTGCAGTCGGCTCATCGTCCCGCCGATGTGCATCAGGCAGGAGTTGTCGGCCGCGCACAGCACCTCGGCGCCGGTCGACTCGGCGTTGCGGACCTTGTCCGCGCCCATCGCGGCCGACACGTCCGGGTTCTTCACCGCGAACGTCCCGCCGAAGCCGCAGCACTCCTCCGCGCCCGGCAGCTCCCGCAGCTCCAGTCCGCGCACCGCCGCCAGCAGCCGCCGCGGCCGGTCGCCCAGGCCCAGCATCCGCAGCCCGTGGCAGGTCGGGTGGTAGGTCACCGTGTGCGGGAAGTACGCGTCCACGTCGGTGACTCCCAGCACGTCCACCAGGAACTCGGTCAGCTCGTACGTCCGCGGCCCGGCCTGCGCGGCGGCCCCCACCAACTGCGGGTGGTTCTCGCGCACCATCGCCGCGCACGACCCGGACGGCGTGACCACCGCGTCGTAGCCGGCGAAGACCGCGGTGTGCCGGCGGGCCAGCGGCCGCGCCAGCCGCCGGTAGCCGGTGTTGAACTGCGGCTGCCCGCAGCACGTCTGCGCTACGGGGAAGTCCACGTCCACGCCCAGCCGTTCGAGCAGCCGGACCACCGCCTTGCCGGTCTCCGGATACAGCATGTCGTTGACACAGGTGAGGAACAGTGCGACGCGCATGCGCGGCTCCCTCGGGTGGTCGGTCGGCGGGGTCGGGGGGCGGGTGGGCTGCGGGCGGGGGGCGTACCGGGTCAGTATGCGGCGGTGCGGGCCGCCGCGGCGTCCCAGGCACGCGGGTCGCCGCAGGGGCGGTACGTGCGCAGCGGCTGCGTCGCGGCGACCAGCCGGCGCATGTCGGCCAGGTCGCCGACCAGGCCGTGGGCGCGCGCCTGGACCAGCACGTTGCCCAGCGCGGTGGCCTCGGTGGGGCCCGCGACCACCGGCAGCCCGGTGGCGTCGGCGGTCAGTTGGCACAGCAGCTCGTTGCGGCTGCCGCCGCCGACCAGGTGCACGCGGGTGATCTCGCGGCCGGCGAGCGCGGCGGCCTGGCGCAGCACCCGGCGGTGCGCCAGCGCCAGGCTCTCCAGCACGCACCGCACGGTCGCCGCCTGCCCCCGCGGCGGCGGCTGCCCGGTGCGCACGCAGTGCGCGGCGATCGCCGCGGGCATGTCGTCGGGCGCCAGGAAGTCCGGCGCGTCCGGGTCGATCAGCGCGGCGAACGGCTCGGCGCGGGCCGCCTGCGCGAGCAGGCCGGGCAGCTCCGCGGGGAGCCCGCGCGCCGCCCACACCCGCCGGCACTCCTCCAGCGGCCACATGCCCATGATGTTGCGCAGGTAGCGCACCGTGCCGTCGATGCCGCGCTCGTTGGTGAAGTTGGCCGCGCGGGACTCCTCGGTGAGCACCGGCGCGTCCAGTTCGAGGCCGGCCAGCGACCACGTCCCGCACGAGATGTACGCCGCGCCCGGCTCGGTGGCGGGCACCGCGACCACCGCGGACGCGGTGTCGTGCGAGGCGACCGCGGTGACCGGCGTCGCCGCGTCGAGCCCGGTCGCCGCCGCCACCTCGGGCCGCAACGTTCCCACGCGCGTGCCCGGTTCGCGCAGCGCGGGCAGCAACGCCGGGTCCAGGCCGACGAGTTCCGCGATCCGCCGCGACCAGGCGCCCGTAGCGGCGTCCAGCAGCCCGGTCGTCGAGGCGTTGGTGACCTCGGCGCCGACCTGCCCGGTGAGCCAGTACGTCAGCAGGTCCGGGATCAGCAACAGCGTCCGCGCCGCCGCCAGTTGCGCCGAACCGGCCGCGGCGGCGAGCTGGAAGACGGTGTTGAACGGCAGGTGCTGCAGCCCGTTCGCCCGGTACAGCGCCCGCGCTCCCGCCTCGTCCCGCACCCGCTCCGCGACCCGCGCGGTCCGCGCGTCCCGGTAGTGGAACGGCAGCCCGAGCAGCACCCCGTCGGCGTCCAGCAGCCCGTAGTCCACGGCCCAGGTGTCGATCCCGACGGAGGCCAGGCCCGCCGCGCCGGCCGCCAGGCCCGCCGCGCGCAGGCCGTCCAGGACGCCCTGGTACAGGCCGGCCACGTTCCAGTGCAGTCCGCTGGGCAGCCGCACGGGCGTGTTCGCGAACCGCCCCACCTCCTCCAGCCGCAGCTCTCCCGCGCCCACCCGGCCGACCACCACCCGGCCGCTGGTCGCGCCGAGATCCACCCCGGCGAACACGCCGGCCGCCGGGCCCGCGGGGTGCGTCGTGCCGGTCATGTCCCTCCTCGACGGTGCGGGGCCGCGCCCCGGGGCGCGCTGCGCACGTTCACCGCAGGAAGGCCGCGGCGACGCCCGCGTCCACCGGGATGTGCAGGCCCGTGGTGTGCGACAGCTCCCCCGCGGTGAGGACGAACACCGCGTTGGCCACGTGTTCCGGCAGAACCTCCCGCTTCAGCAGGGTGCGCTGTGCGTAGAACGCGCCCAACTCCGACTCCGGCACCCCGTACACCGCGGCCCGCTGCGCGCCCCAGCCGCCGGCGAAGATGCCGGACCCGCGGACCACCCCGTCCGGGCTGACCCCGTTGACCCGGATGCCGTGCTCGCCCAACTCCGCGGCCAGCAGCCGGACCTGGTGCGCCTGGTCGGCCTTCGTCGCGGAGTACGCGATGTTGTTCGGCCCCGCGAACACCGCGTTCTTCGACGCGATGTAGACGATGTCGCCGCCCATGCCCTGCTCGGCCATCACCGCCGCGGCCTCCCGCGCCACCAGGAACGAGCCGCGCGCCATGATCGCGTGCTGCAGGTCCCAGTCGCGCGCGGTGGTCTCCAACAGCGGCTTGGAGATCGAGATCCCGGCGTTGTTCACCACCAGGTCCACCCCGCCGAACGCGAGCAGCGCCTGCTCGAACGCCGCGTGGATCGCCTCCTCGGACGTGACGTCCGCGGTCACCGCGACCGCCGTGTCCGCCCCGCCCAGCTCCCGCGCCACCCGCGACGCCGCCTCGCCGTCGAGGTCCGCGACCACCACGCACGCGCCCTCCGCGGCCAGCCGGTGCGCGATCGCCCGCCCGATGCCCGAGCCCGCGCCGGTCACCAGCGCGATCCGGGTCGCCAGCGGCTTCGGCCGCGGCATCCGCCGCAGCTTGGCCTCCTCCAGCTCCCAGTACTCGATCCGGAACTTCTCCGACTCCTCGATCGGCCGGTACGACGACACCGCCTCGGCGCCGTGCATCACATGGATCGCGTTGACGTAGAACTCCCCGGCGACCCGCGCGGTCTGCTTGTCCTTGCCGTACGAGAACATCCCGACGCCCGGCACCAGCACGATCGCCGGGTCCGCGCCGCGCATCGCCGGCGAGTGAGGCTCGGCGTGCCGGTCGTAGTACGCCGCGTACTCCTCGCGGTACGCCGCGTGCAGCTCCCGCAGCCGCGCGGTGACCTCCTCCAGCGGCGCGGTCGGCGGCAGGTCCAGCACCAGCGGGCGCACCTTGGTCCGCAGGAAGTGGTCCGGGCAGGAGGTGCCCAGCGCGGCCAGCCGCGGGTGCTCGGTCCTGGCCAGGAAGTCCAGCACGTCCTCGTCGTCGGTGAAGTGCCCGACCTGCGGGCGGTCGGTCGACGCGAGCCCCCGCAGCAGCGGAGCGAGCGCCGCGGCCCGCGCCCGCCGCTCCTCCCGCGGCAGCGGGCCGTACCCCGCGAGCAGCGGGCCGAACGGCTCGGCCTTCCCCTTCTCCGCGAGGAACGCCTCCGCGGCGCGGATGATGTGCAGCGAGTTCGCCTCGCACTCCTCGCTGGTGTCGCCCCACGCGGTGATTCCGTGGCCGCCCAGCACGCAGCCGATCGCCTGCGGGTTGGCCTCCTTGATCGCGGCGATGTCCAGGCCGAGCTGGAAGCCCGGGCGGCGCCAGGGCACCCAGACGACGGTGTCGCCGAAGCACTCCGCGGTCAGCTTCTCGCCGTCCGCGGCGCAGGCCAGCGCGATCCCGGAGTCGGGGTGCAGGTGGTCGACGTGCGCGGCGTCGACCAGGCCGTGCATCGCCGTGTCGATGGACGGGGCGGCGCCGCCGCGGCCGTGCAGGCAGTAGTCGAACGCGGCGACCATCTCGTCCTCGCGGTCCACGCCGGGGTAGCTGCGGGCGAGGGCGCGCAGGCGGTCCAGGCGGAGGACGGCGAGGCCGGGCTCGGTGAGGGTGCCGAGGTCGCCGCCGGAGCCCTTCACCCACAGCAGCTCGACCTCGGCGCCCGGTTCGGCGCCGGCGGGGTCGGGGGCGGTGGCCTTCGCGGAGGTGTTGCCGCCGGCGTAGTTCGTGTTGCGGGGGTCGGCGCCGAGGCGGTTCGACCGCGCGAGCAGCGCGGCGACGGCGGAGTGCGGGGGCATGTACGTGTCCTTCGTCGACGTGAGGCGTTCGCTTACGGTGTGCGGTGCGGTGCGGTGCGCTGGGCGTTGCGCGATCAGGGGCGCGGGGAACTGCGCGACCAGCCACGGCGGACCCGCGGCCGGGTACGGCCCGTTCGGGGCAGACGGGTTGCCGGCTTCTCAGGGGCGCGGGGAACTGCGCGACCAGCCACAGCGGACCCGCGGCCGGGTACGGCCTGTTCGGGGCAGACGGGTTGCCAGCTTTTCAGGGGCGCGGGGAACTGCGCGACAAGCCACGGCGGCGGGGGAGCCGGGTGCGGCGGGTACGCGGCAGCCTCGGACACCGAGCGGGAGGCGCAGAGCCATCGTTACGCTCCCCAGCCCGCCTGCGTCCCGCCGACGCGGGTGGCGACGATCTTCTCCGCGTAGCCCGTCGCACGGTAGGACGCCACGGGATCGGCGTCGAGCCCCATCTCCTCGCGGACCTCCGCGAGCAGCGGCCGCACGTCGGAGTTGAACGCGTCCATGAGCACCGCGTTCGCCCCGAGCACGTCGCCCGCGGCCTGCGCCGAGCGGAGCGCGTCGAGGTCGACCAGGAGCGCCTTGGCCGTGGCCTCCTGGACGTTCATCACCGAGCGGATGATCGCCGGGATCTTCGGCTCGATGTTGTGGCACTGGTCGAGCATGAACGCCACGCCGGTGGCCGGTTCGAGGCCGCCGTTCTTGGCGACCTCGTGCATGATCCGGAACAGCTGGAAGGGGTCGGCCGCGCCGACCATGAGGTCGTCGTCGGCGTAGAAGCGGGAGTTGAAGTCGAAGCCGCCGAGCTTGGCCTCGCGCAGCAGGATCGCGACGATGAACTCGATGTTCACGCCCGGCGCGTGGTGGCCGGTGTCGACGACCACCTGGGCCTTGGGGCCGAGCTTGAGGCAGTGCGCGTACGCGGTGCCCCAGTCCGGGACGTCGGTGGTGTAGAAGGCGGGCTCGAAGAGCTTGTACTCCAGCAGCATGCGCTGGTCGTCGCCGAGCCGCTCGTAGACCGCGGCCAGCGCCTCGGCCAGGCGGTCCTGGCGGGCGGATATGTCGTCCTGGCCGGGGTAGTTGGTGCCGTCGGCGAACCAGAGCTTGAGGTCGCGCGAGCCGGTGGCGTCCATGATGTCGACGCAGTCCAGCAGGTGCCCGAGGGCCTTGCGGCGCACCGCCGGGTCCGGGTTGGTGACCGAGCCGAGCATGTAGTCGTCGTCCTGGAAGACGTTGGTGTTGATCGCGCCGATGGTCAGGCCCTGCCCGGCGGCGTGGGCGGCCAGCGCCGCGTAGTCGTCGGTGCGGTCCCACGGGATGTGCAGGGAGACGATCGGGGCGACCCCGGTGGCCGCCTGCACCTGCGCGGCGTCGTCGAGCTTCTCGTACGGGTCCCGGGGGACGCCGGCCTGCGTGAACACCTTGAAGCGCGTCCCGGAGTTGCCGTACGCCCACGACGGCGTCTCGATCCGCTGGGACTTCAGCGCCGCCTTCACGGCCGACAGATCAGTCATGGCAACCCCTGTGAATCGTTTCATTTGGCGTTCACCGTAGTGGCGGGACCGGGTTATGTCAATGACGTGCGGGCCGGTGAAAAGGCCGGACAGGGTGGCGGCCGGACGGAGGTCCGCCGCGGGAGCGGGGTGACGGCCGGGGCGCGGCGCGTCGCGCGGGGTGCGCGGGACCCGTACGGCCCGCTGTGCCAAGGGGCATTATTGAATCGTGTCATACGGTCGAGTGTGCTGCTCGGTGGTGCGAGGAGGGCCCGCTGATCATGGCTTTCATCGGCGGCTCGCCAGGCAATCGCGCCGAGCACCCTTGACGGCCCTTCCGGGCGGGGCTAACGTCCCGGCAACTCCATTGAAACATTTCACCCGTGTCGACGTTCGGGAGACCCAGGAGACACCATGACCGACCCAGCACCGGAACGCACTCCGGTCCTCGCGCTGGAGGGGGTGAGCAAGTCCTTCGGGGCGGTGAGCGCGCTGCGCGACGTGTCCCTCGCGCTGCACGCGGGGGAGGCGCACGCCCTCGCGGGCGAGAACGGCGCCGGCAAGTCGACGTTGATCAAGACGCTCGCCGGCGTCCACCGGCCGGACACCGGGACCGTGCTGCTTGACGGCGCCCCCGTGGTCTTCCACGGACCCGCCGACGCCCGGGACGCGGGCGTCGCCGTCATCTACCAGGAGCCGACCCTCTTCCCCGACCTGTCGGTGGCCGAGAACATCTTCGTCGGCCGCCAGCCGCACCGGTCCTTCGGCCGGGTGGACCACAAGGCGGTGCGCGACGGCGCCGCCGACCTCTTCCGCCGGCTCGGCGTCGACCTCGACCCCGAGCAGCCGGCCCGCGGCCTGTCCATCGCCGACCAGCAGCTGGTGGAGATCGCCAAGGCGCTCTCGCTCGACGCCCGGGTGCTGATCATGGACGAGCCCACCGCCGCCCTCACCGGCAGCGAGGTGGCCCGGCTGTTCGGCGTGGTGCGCGCGCTGCGCGAGGGCGGCGCCGCGGTGCTGTTCATCTCGCACCGCCTGGAGGAGATCTTCGCGCTCTGCCAGTACGTCACGACGCTGCGGGACGGCGCGCTGGTCGCCGGCGAGCCGGTCGACGGCCTCACCGAGGACGACCTGGTGCGCCGGATGGTCGGCCGCGACCTGGACGAGCTCTACCCCAAGCAGGACGCCACCGTCGGCGAGGTCGCGCTCAGCGTGCGCCGGCTGACCCGGGAAGGCATCTTCACCGACGTCTCCTTCGAGGTCAGGCACGGCGAGATCGTGGGCCTGGCCGGACTGGTCGGCGCCGGGCGGTCCGAGGTGGCGCGCGCGGTCTTCGGGGTGGACCGGTGGGACGGCGGCGAGGTCGAGGTCGAGGGCCGGCCGCTCAAGCCGGGCGCGCCGAGCCTGGCGATGGCCGCGGGACTCGCGCTGGTCCCCGAGGACCGCAGGGCCCAGGGCCTGGTGATGGACATGTCCATCGAGCGCAACATCAACCTGACCGGCTTCGCGGCCACCAGCACCGCCGGGCTGATGCGCCGCGGCGCCGAGCGCAGCCGCGCGGTCGACTGGGCGGTGCGCCTCCAGGTGAAGTACGCGCGGCTGGCCGACGTGGTCGGCACGCTGTCCGGCGGCAACCAGCAGAAGGTCGTGCTGGCCAAGTGGCTGGCCACCGGGCCCCGGGTGCTGATCGTGGACGAGCCGACCCGCGGCATCGACGTCGGCACCAAGGCCGAGGTGCACCGGCTGCTGTCCCAGTTGGCCGCGGACGGCGTGGCGGTGCTGATGATCTCCTCCGACCTCCCGGAGGTGCTGGGCATGGCCGACCGGGTGCTGGTGATGCACGAGGGCCGGCTGGTCGCCGAGATCCCCGCGCCGAGGCCACCGAGGAGTCGGTGATGGCCGCGGCCACCGGACGTGGAAGCAGGGCGGCATGAGCATGAACACCGACGCCACCAAGGCCGCGGGCCCGGCCGGGCCCGCCCCGGCCGGCCGGGACGGCGCACCGGCCGCCGCCCCCTCGGCCGGAGTGCTGGACCGGGTGCTGAAGGTCCGCGAACTGGCCATCGCCGCCGTCCTGGTGCTGATGCTGCTGGCGACCCAGCTCGACAACAGCGCGTTCCTGTCCGAGCAGGGCGTCAAGGACCTGCTGCTGAACGCCACCATCCTCGTCCTCGTCGCCTCCGGCCAGGCGATGGTGGTGATCACCCGCAACGTCGACCTGTCGGTCGGCTCCACGCTGGGCATCACCGCCTTCGCGGCCGGCGAGTTCCTCCGGAGCGGCGGCAACCCGCTGCTCGCGGTGCTCATCGCGGTCGCGCTCGGCGCGGGCTTCGGCGTCGTCAACGGCCTGCTGGTGAGCCTGGGCCAGGTGCCCGCGCTGGTCGTGACGCTGGGCACCCTCTACATCATCCGCGGCCTGGACTCGATCTGGTTCGGCTCCCGCCAGATCACCGCGGCCGACCTGCCCTCCGGCTTCGTCGGCTTCGGCCACAACGGGCTCGGCGCGGTGCCGTACCTGGCGCTGCTGACCGCCGCGGTGCTCGTGGTCGCCGCCTACTACCTGCGAAGCTACCGCAGCGGCCGGGACCTGTACGCGCTCGGCTCCAGCCCGGAGGCAGCCCGGCTGGCCGGTGTGCCGGTGCGCCGGCGGATCATGGCCGCCTACGTGGTGTGCGGCGCGCTCGCCGGACTGGCCGGCGCGCTGTACCTGGCCCGCTTCGGCAACGTCGACTCGGGCACCGGCAACGGCTACGAACTGACCGTGGTCAGCGCGGTCGTGGTCGGCGGCGTCGCCTTCACCGGCGGCTCCGGCAGCCTCTACGGCGCCGCGCTCGGCGCCCTCCTGCTGACCTCCATCAACAGCGTGCTGCCCTCGATCGGCGTCAGCTCGGTCTGGGTCCAGGCCATCGACGGCGTCCTGCTGCTGCTCGCGATCGCGGTGGACCGGCTGGTCGCGCTGCGGGTCGCGGCGATGCTCCGCAAGCGGGCCGCACTGACAAGGAGTGCCCACCATGGCTGACACCAAGGCCGCCCCGCCCGCCGGGGCCCGGCAGCCGGCCCGCGCGGCCCGCTCCGGCTTCTCCTGGACCAGGGACGCGCTGCGCTGGGACACCGCGGTCGGCGCCCTGCTGGTCGTGCTGCTGCTCTGCTCGTTCGCGTTCGTCGACAACTTCGGCAATGCGCTCAACCTGTCGTTCCTGATCGGCAACACCCTGCCGATCGCGCTGATCGCGCTGCCCATGACGATGCTGGTGGTCTCCGGCGAGATCGACCTGTCGGTCGGCTCGACGGTGGGCCTGTCCGGCGCGGTGATGGGCAGGCTGTGGAACGGCGGAATGGCGATCGAGACCATCATCCCGGTCTGCGTCCTGCTGGGCGTGGTCTGCGGCCTGGTCAACGGCCTGCTGGTGACCAGGCTCGGGCTGCCCTCGCTCGCGGTGACCATCGGCACGATGGCCGCCTACCGCGGCATCGCGCAGATCGTGCTCGGCTCGAACTCGGTCACCGACTTCCCGCAGCAGTACCTCACCTTCGCCACCGACCGGATCGGCGGCAGCTTCGTGCCGCAGGCCGCGGTGCCGTGGCTGGTGCTGCTGCTCGTCGCGGTGGTCGCGCTGCACGCCACGCCGCTGGGCCGCTCGCTGTTCGCCGTCGGCGCCTCGGAGGAGGCCGCGCGCTTCGCCGGGGTGCGGGTCAAGCGGGTCAAGCTGTCCATGTTCGTCGCCACCGGCACGATCTCCGCGCTGACCGGCGTCTTCTGGGCGCTGCACTACGCCAGCGCCCGCTACGACAACGCCACCGGCCTCGAACTGTCCGTCATCGCCGCGGTGCTGCTCGGCGGCATCGACTTCGACGGCGGGCGCGGCACGCTCGGCGGCGCGATCGCCGGGGTGTTCCTGCTCGGCTCGCTGCAGAACGTGATGAGCCTGGTGAACGTCTCGGCCCAGTCGCAGACGCTGATCACCGGCGTGCTGCTGGTGGTCTCGGTGCTCGCGCCGCGGATCGGCCGCCGGCTCGGCCAGGCCAGGGCCCGGCGCAGGGCCGCCGCGTCCGCGCCGCCGCCGGCCCCGCCCGCGCCGCCCAAGTCCCTTGCCGCCAGCCCCTCTTGAGCCTACGCATCCCCCGCATCCCCCCGCCCCCCGGCCGCGCCCCCCGCCTTCCGACTGCCTCCCGACTGCCGCCAGACGGCCTCACGATCGCAAAGGAACTCCGCCATGTCCCTCAGAAGCGCCCCCGCCCGCCGCGCCGCGGCGGCCGTCGCCGCCGTCGGCGTCGTCGCCCTGGCCGCCACCGCCTGCGGCGGTACCACCAAGAAGTCCTCCGACGCCGCCAACTCCAGTGCCCCGGCCGCCTCCAAGGCCTCCGCGGACCCCAACGCGCCGCTGAAGAAGGGCCTGACGATCGCGTACCTGCCCAAGCAGGTCAACAACCCCTACTTCACCATCTCCGACAACGGCGGCAAGCAGGCCGTCGAGGCGGCCGGCTCGACGTACAAGGAGGTCGGCACCAGCAGCGGCACCGACACCGCGGGCCAGGTCTCCTACGTCAACACCCTCACCCAGCAGCAGGTCGACGCCATAGCGGTGTCCGCGCAGGACCCGGGCGCGCTGTGCACGGCCCTCAACCAGGCCCGCAAGAACGGCGTCAAGGTCGTCACCTACGACTCCGACACCAACACCACCTGCCGCGACGTGTTCGTCTCCCAGGCCAGCTCCGAGGACCTCGGCCGCACCGAGGTCCAGCTGATGGCCCGGCAGATCGGCTACAAGGGCAAGATCGCGATCCTGTCGGCCGCGCAGACCGCGACCAACCAGAACACCTGGATCGGCTTCATGAAGGACGAGTTGAAGAAGCCGGAGTACAAGGACGTCCAGCTGGTCAAGGTCGCCTACGGCAACGACGACGCGCAGGCGTCCTTCCAGCAGACGCAGGGCCTGTTGCAGCAGTACCCGGACCTGAAGGGGATCATCTCCCCGACCACGGTGGGCATCAAGGCCGCCGCGCAGTACCTCAGCGGCTCCAAGTACAAGGGCAAGGTGCAGCTCACCGGCCTCGGCACGCCCAACGACATGCGCGCCTACGTGCAGAACGGCACCGTGCGGTCCTTCGAGCTGTGGGACCCGGCCAAGCTCGGCGCGCTCGCCGGCTACACCGCGATCGCGCTCGCCTCCGGCCAGATCAGCGGCGCGCCGGGGCAGACGTACACGGCCGGCGACATGGGATCGTTCACCATCGGCCAGGACAGCGTCGTGGTGCTCGGCAAGCCGACCGTCTTCGACAAGGCGAACATCGGCCAGTACCACTTCTGAGCAGGTTCTGAGCAGGTTCTGAGCAAGTCCTGAGCGGGGTCTGAGCAGGCGTACGGGGCCGGCGCCGTGGGGCGGCCGGCCCCGGCGGGCAGGCAACAGCGGATGAAGCGATTCATTCCGTGTGATTGAGTTGGCTCAGGCAGAAATCGCGACAGGTTCGCACTGTGGTGGCGGGACGGAGCGTGGGACCCATGGTGGGGATCAAGGACGTGGCACGGCAGGCCGGCGTCTCGGTCGGGACGGTGTCCAACGTGATCAACCGCCCCGACCTGGTCGCCGAGGAGACCAGGACCCGGGTCCAGTCGGTGATCGCGCGGCTCGGCTACGTGCGCAGCGAGTCGGCCCGCCAGCTGCGGGCCGGTGCCAGCCGCATCATGTCGCTGCTGGTGCTGGACATGGGCAACCCGTTCTTCGTCGCGGTGGCCAGCGGCGCCGAGCGCACCGCGCGCGCCGCCGGGCTCGGGGTGATGGTCTGCAACAGCGCGCAGAGCGTCAGCGAGGAGCGCGAGTACCTGTCCCTCTTCGCCGAGCAGCGGGTGCGCGGCGTGCTGGTCACCCCCGCCGACGCCTCCGGGCGCAGCCTGGACGTGCTGCGCGCCCAGGGCATCCCGTTCGTGCTGGTCGACCGGGTGTCGGCGGACGAGGGCGTGTGCTCGGTGTCGGTGGACGACGTGGCGGGCGGACGGCTGGCCGCGCAGCACCTGGTCCAGGCCGGGCACCGCGCGATCGTCTTCGTCGGCGGCCCGCCGGACCTGCCGCAGGTCCGCGACCGCAAGGCGGGGGCGCTGGCCGCGCTCGCCGAGGCGGGGCTGCCGCCGGAGGCGCTGGTGGAGGTCTCCGCCGAGCGCCTGGACGTGGCGGCCGGCCGCGACGCGGGCTCCCGGCTGCTCGGCCTCGGCCACCGGCCGACCGCGGTGTTCTGCGCCAACGACCTGCTCGCGCTGGGCGTGCTGCAGTCGATGTTCGCCGCGCGGATCAGCGTGCCGGACGAGATGGCGATCGTCGGCTACGACGACATCGAGTTCGCGGCGGCGGCGGCCGTGCCGCTCACCTCGGTGCGGCAGCCGGCCGTGGCGATGGGCCGGCTGGCCGCGGAGATGCTGATGGAGGAGACGGTCGGCGAGGGCGCGGCGCACCAGCACCGGCAGACCGTGCTCCAGCCCGAGCTGGTGGTCCGCGGCTCCAGCCTGCGGGGCCGCTGAGGCCCGCGCGGGGCCGCCGCCGGGGCCCGCGTAGGCAGGCTCGGGGCCGCCGAAGGCCGCCGGGCCGGCTCGGGGCCGCGGAAGGCCGTCGTGGGCCGTCGTGGGGCCGCGGCAGGCCGTGGTGGGCCCGGACTGCTGGGCATGCCCGGCCGCTGGGCCCGTCGGCGGCTCGCCCGCGGGGGCCGCCGGGACCCTTGACGCGGTGTTCGCGCTCTCCTACCGTCGCCTCGAACCGTCCGAGTGAATCGTTTCATCCCCCCATCTGTGCCCTCCGCCCCCAAGGAGTGTGGCGCTGTGAACGTTTCCCGCTCGTCCGTACCACGGCGTGGCCCACGAAGGGTCCGCCCGGCCTGGATCGTTTCGGTGGCCGCCGCGGTGACCGCGGTCTTCTGCCTTGCGGCGCCGGCGTCGTCGGCGTCGTCGGCCGCGCCGGCCTCCCGGCCGTCCCCGGCGGCCGCGGGCGCGCCGGTCGGGCGGGCCGCGGGCGACGCGTACATCCTCGCGCCGAGCAGCCGCACGGTCGCCCCCGTCGCGGTGCAGAGCACCTCGGGCACGGTGAGCGGCGCGGCGAACGTGCTGTCCGGCGGCTCGGCCCGCATCTCCGGCGCGGGCTCCTTCCTCGTGCTGGACTTCGGCAAGGAGGTCGGCGGCCTGGTCACGCTGCGCTTCGCCGGCGCGAGCGACGCCGGGCAGCGGCTCGGCCTGGCGTTCACCGAGTCCTCGCGGTACGTCGGGCCGGTCAGCGATCTGAGCAGCGGCGCCGCGTTCTCGGGCACCGGCACCGACGGCGCGCTGTACACGACGGTCGGCGGCGCCGGCTCGTACACCATGCCCGCGGACAAGCTCCGCGGCGGCTTCCGCTACCTGACGCTGTTCCTGGACTCCTCCGGCTGGGTCGACGTCGACGGCGTCTCGCTCGCCTTCACCGCCGCCGCCGGGATGAGCGACATGCGCGCGTACGCCGGCTACTTCTACTCCAGCGACCCGCAGCTGAACCGGATCTGGTACGCGGGCGCGTACACCGTGCAGATGGACACCATCGCCCCGACCCAGGGCAGGGTGTGGCCGCCGCCCCCCTCGGGCTGGGAGAACGACGGCCTGGTCGGCGTCGGCGCCGGCGTGCTGGTCGACGGCGCCAAGCGCGACCGCTCGGTGTGGTCGGGCGACATGGGCGTCTCGCTGCCCACCGCGTACGTGTCCACCGGCGACCTCGTCTCCACCCGCAACTCGCTCACCACGCTCTACCAGCACCAGGCGTCGTCGGGTGAACTGGAATACGGCGGACCGGAGTTCAACTTCTACGGCTCGGACACGTACCACACCTGGGCGCTCGTCGGGACGTCCGCCTACTACACCTACTCCGCGGACAGGTCCTGGCTGGACTCCGTCTGGAGCCAGTACCGGCGCGCCATGGACTTCGTCACCGCGAAGATCGACGGCACCGGGCTGCTCGACGTCACCGGCACCAGCGACTGGGCGCGCGGCGGCCAGGGCGGGGAGAACATCGAGGCCAACGCGCTGCTGTACAAGGCGCTGCTGGGCGGCGTCGCACTGGCCGCCGCCGAGGGCGACAGCGCCGACGCCTCCTCCTGGCAGCAGCGCGCCGCGACGCTGAAGGCCGCGGCCAACCAGCGGCTGTGGAACCCCGCGGTGGGGATGTACCGCGACAACCCGGACAGCGGCCTGTACCCGCAGGACGGCAACTCCCTGGCCGTCTGGTACGGGTTGACCGACAGCCCGGCCAAGGACACCGCCATCGCCCGCGCCCTGAGCGCCCGTTGGGACGACCACGGCGCCGACACCCCGGAGAAGGACGGCGCGATCGGCACCTTCCCCGGCTCCATGGAGGTCCAGGCGCACTTCGCCGCGGGCGACGACCTCGGGGGTCTCACGCTGATCCGCCGCGAGTGGGGCGGCATGCTCGCCGACCCGGCCGGCACCGGCAGCACCTTCTGGGAGGGCCTGCGCCACGACGGCTCCTTCGACTACGGCGGCACCTACATGAGCCTGGCGCACGGCTGGGGCACCGGCCCGACCTCGGCGCTGACCTTCTTCGTGCTGGGCCTGAGCCCGACCGGCTCCGGCGGCTACACCTTCGCGCCGCACCCCGGCGACCTCGCGCACACCGAGGGCTCCCTCACCCTGCCGCAGGGCACGGTGACCGGCTCCTGGGACTACGACCGGAGCGCCGGCACGCTCGCCGAGACCCTCACCGCGCCGGCCGGCAGCACCGGCACGCTCGGCGTCCCGGCCTACGGCTCGGCGGCGCTGACCGTCGCCGTCGACGGCCACACCGTGTGGAGCGGCGGCGCCTTCCACGCCGCGCCGGGCACCGTCACCGGCGGTTCCAGCGACGGGAGTTACGTCCACCTGACCGGCCTCGCCGCGGGCAGCCACACCGTCACCGCCACCGGCGTCGGCGCGCCGGCGCCGTTCACGCCCGCGGTGAACTCCGCCGCGGCGGGCGACCCGTTGCCGCCCGGCTACACCCTGTGCGCGGTCGAGGGCGGCAGCTGCACCCCGTCCGGCACACAGGTGATGGCCTACGGCGCCGGCGCGTACGCCTTCACGGCGGCGAGCGGCACGACCGCGTGCGGCGCGGCCGGTTTCGGCGGCGCGGACCCGGCGTTCGGGGTGCTGAAGTCCTGCTACCTCGCGCCCGCCGGCGGCCCGGCCGGCTGGACGCGGTGCGCCGACGAGAAGGGCTCGTGCGCGGTCGGCGGCACCCGCGAGGTCGCCTACGGCGCGAACGGCGCCTTCCGCTTCCAGACCGTCGTCAGCGGCCATGTCGCCTGCGCCAACGACGCGTTCGGCGGCGACCCGCTCCCCGACACCGCCAAGGGCTGCTACACCGCGCCGGACGGACCGCCGGCCGGCGGCGGCTGGACGGCGTGCGCGAGCGAGCACGGCACGTGCGCGGCCACCGGCGGGCAGCCCCTCGCGTTCGGCGCGAACGGCTCGTACTGGTACGGCAGTTCCCACGGCAGCACCACGTGCGAGACCGGCACGCTGGGCGTCGACCCGATCTACCTGGTCGGCAAGGACTGCTACACCCGCACCGGGCCGCCGCAGGGCTACCCGGTGACCTGCGCGGCGGAGAACGCCACCTGCGCGATCTCCGGCACCCGCACGGTCGCCTACGGCGCGGACGGCGTCTTCGCCTACCGCACGGTGACCGGCAGCGTGGCGTGCGGCAACGACGCGTTGGGCGGCGACCCGCTGCCGGGGGTGGTCAAGGCGTGCTACCTCACGTCGTGAGGCGCGGGAGGCAGAGCTGACCCGGGCCCGCGACCTGGGCCAGCCGCTTGGGCCGGCGGCCTGGGCCGGCGACCCGCGGCCGAGCGCGGGCGCCGGGCCCGGGGACCTGGCGGGGGGGCGGCGCCCGGGATCAGCGCTTCTTCGGGGCGGCCTCGGCCGCCTTCGCCGCCCGCGCCTGCTTCGCGGCCTTCGCCGCCTTCGCCGCGGCCTTCGCCTCCTGCTTGTGGGCGCGGACCCGGGCCAGGGAGTCGGGCCCGGTGATGTCGGCGACCGAGCGGTGGCAGCCCTCCTCGCCGTACGGCCCCGCGGCCTCGCGCCAGCCCGCCGGACGGACGCCGAGCTGCTTGCCGAGCAGCGCCAGGAAGATGCGGGCCTTCTGGTCGCCGAAGCCGGGCAGCGCCGTGAGCCGCGCGAGCAGCTCGCGGCCGTCGCCGACGCCGGTCCACACCGCCGCGGCGTCGCCGTCGTAGGTGTCGACCAGATAGCGGCACAGCTGCTGCACCCGCCCGGCCATCGCGCCCGGGTAGCGGTGCACCGCCGGCTTCTCGGCCAGCAGCGCGGCGAACGCCTCCGGGTCCTGCGCGGCGACGGTGCGCGCGTCGAGGTCGTCCGCGCCGAGCCGCCGGGCGATCGTGTACGGGCCGGCGAACGCCCACTCCATCGGCACCTGCTGGTCCAGCAGCATGCCGACGAGCAGGGCGAGCGGGCTGCGGCCGAGCAGGTCGTCGGCCTCGGGCCGCTGGGCCAGTCGCAGGGTGGTGTCCATGTCCCCATCGTCGCGCATGTCCCGGATTCCGCCTGTTGTGGACGCGTCCCCGCGCGTCCCGGCACGTCCCCGCACGTCCGGGTGCGTCCCGGCGCGTCCCGCGCAGGCAGCGCGCCCAGGCCCCGCCCGCCGGTCCCGCGGGCTAGGACCCCTCGGGCTCCGGCGGCGGCGTCCAGTGGACCGGCGCGGACGCCCGCAGCGCCGCCCAGCGCTCGGAGCGCATCAGCGCCGCCGCCTGCTCGCGCGCCGCGGCGTCGACCGTGACGCTCCACTGGCGGCCGGCGTACATCGCGTCCGTGATCTCGTCGAGCGCGGACTCCGAGCCGCCGCGCACCGCGTCGCGGAACGCCCGCTCCTCCTCCCGCAGGGCCTTCGCCGACCGTGCGCGGCCCGACCGCTCCCTGGCCACCAGGTGCACGATGCCGTTGGCGTCGATGTCGAGGCCGACGACGACACTGGGCATGCCCGGTCCGGCGCGGCGCAGGTCCGGCAGCTCCAGGACCGCCAGGGTGCGGTTGGCGTCCGCCGTCTCCTCACTGCCCTCCACCAGACGCAGGGTCATGGCGCGCGGGCTCGCGGCGCTGGTGGCTAGGAACTCGGTCCGCAGCGTCGGGATGGTGGTGTTGCGCTCGATCAGCGCCATGGCCCAGCCGTCCTGCAGCGCGATGCCGAGCGTCATCGGCGTCACGTCGAGCAGCAGCGCGTCCTTCACGCTGCCGGTGAGCACGCCCGCCTGGAGGGCCGCGCCGGTGACGATGCCCTCCGGGATCAGGCCGCGGTACGGCGCCTTCCCGCCGGTCAGCCGCCGCATCAGCGCGTCGATCGCGGGCATCCGGGTCGCGCCGCCGGTCAGGATCACCCGGTCGAGGTCGGCCAGGCCGATCCCGGCGTCCCGCAGCGCCTGCTCCACCGGCCGCCGGCAGCGCTCCAGCAGGTCGCGCGTCATCGCCTCGAACTCCGCGCGGGTCACCGTCTCCTGGAGGTGCACGGGCGTGCCGTGCGCGGTGGCGAGGAAGGGCAGCGAGACGGTCGCCGAGGTCGCCGCCGACAGCTCGATCTTCGCGTCCTCGGCCGCCTCCTGGAGCCGCTGCATCGCCTGCGCGTCACCGGTCACGTCGACGCCGTACCGCTCCCGCACCCGGTCGGCCAGGTGCCGGACCAGCCGCGCGTCCCAGTCGCCGCCGCCCAGGTGCTCGTCGCCCGCGCCGGCCTTGACGTCCACCACCCCGTCGGAGACCTCGATCAGCGACACGTCGAGGGTGCCGCCGCCCAGGTCGAAGACCAGCGCGTCGGACTCGGTGCCGGCCAGGCCGTAGGTGAGGGCCGCCGCCGTCGGCTCGTTGATCATCCGGTGCACCACGAGCCCGGCCTTCCGGCCGGCGCGGGCGAGCGCGTCGCGCTGGGCGTGGCCGAAGGTCGCCGGGACGGTGAGCACCGCGCCGCGCAGCGGCCCGCCCCAGTACGCCTCCGCGTCCGCGCGCAGCCGGGCCAGGATGTGGGCCGCGACGTCCTCCGCGGTCAGCGTGACGCCGCCGCGCGTGATGCTCCAGCCGGTGCCGAGCCGCAGCTTGGCCGCGCGGACGGTGTACGCCGCGTTGGTGACCGCCTGCCGCTTGGCCGCCGCGCCCACCAGGATCTCGCCGCCGGCGGTGATCGCGACCATGCTCGGGGTGGTGAGCGAGCCCTCGGCGTTGGGGACCAGCCGGACGTCGTCGCCCTCGAACAGGCCGATCGAGGAGTTCGTGGTGCCGAAGTCGATGCCGACGAGGGCGCCGGGGGTGGCGGCCGTGGCCTCCCCGGCCGCCTGTCCCGGTTGTCCCGCCTGTCCCGGTTGTCCCGCCTGCTCCGGCTGCCCGGGTCGGCCGGGGCGTCCCTGCGGGCGCGGCGGGCCGACCCGCGGGATCTCGCCGAGGCCCCGCTTGTGCCACAACTGCCGGGCGCGCGCGGCCACTTCGAGGTCCGCGTCGGCGATCAGGCCGAGCAGCGCGGCGCGTGCCGCGTCCCGGGTCGGCTCGCGCACGCTGCCGAGCAGGCCCTCCACCAGGTGCAGCGCGCCGATCCGCTTCCACGCCTGCCGGTCGAGCACCGCCGCGCGCATCTCGGTGAGCCGGTCGACGTCGTCGTGGCGCGGGCTGCGGGCCAGGTGGATGACGCCCTGCGCGTTGTCCACGCTGAGCGTCGGGGTCTGCCCGGCGATCGACTGCCGCACCTGCTCGTGCACGTAGGCGTACAACTCCTCGACGGAGACCAGCCCGTCGCCGTCCAGGTCCGCCGAGCCGTCCTTGAGCCCGCGCACCACCGCCGCGGTGAAGACCGACGGCTGTGCGGGCTGCCGGCTGAAGCGGACGTCCTGCCGCGGCTGTCCGGGTTGTCCGGGTTGCCCGGGGTCGCCCTGCGGTCCGTCCTCGCGCCCGCCCTGCGCTCCGTCCGGCCGGCCCTCGTAGGCGTACTGCAGCGCGGTCGACGCGGTGAGCACCACGCGGCCGTTGCCCGCGAACGGCTCGGCCACGTCCACGGCGGGCGGACCGGCGGCGCGCCGTACCGCGTTCATCGCGAACGCCCCGCTGTAGCAGCAGTCGAGCATCACGACGATGCGCCGGGACCTGCTCTGCTCCATCCAGTCGCTGACCCGGTCGGCCGGGATCGCGGTCGCGCCGGGCAGGTCCCGCTCGGTGTCGCTCATCACGAAGTACAGCCGGCCGCGCAGGTCCTTCCAGCCGTGCAGCGACAGGTGCAGGAGCAGCAGGTCGTCGCGGCCCGCGCGGGTGAAGAACGCCTCCATCGCGCGCATCGCGTCGCGCTGCCGGGCGTCGACCAGGGACTCGACGGCGAAGCCGCCGATGGCGGGGTCGCCGAGCACCTCCGCGAGGGCGGCGGCGTCGGCGGTGGCGCCGGGGAGTTCCGCGAAGTGGCCGTCCTCGTAACGGCTGTTGGCGATGATCAGTGCGCGGCTCGGCATGGCCTAGCGGGGGTCGGGCGCGGTGCCGGCACCGGTGCCGGTGTGTGTGCCGGTGCCGGCGTCGGCGTCGGACGAGGGGTCGGCTTCGAGGGCAGGGAGGGCAGGGTCGTGCCAGGCGCAGGAACTCCTCCAGCGCCCGGCGGCCCATCGCGTCGGTGGTCGCGGTGAGTTCGAGCGTGTCGTCGCCGATCGTGATCCGGATCGTGCCCGAGCGCCTGCGGGCGATCCAGTCGCGGGCGAGCCCGACCAGCGCCGGCAGCAGCGCGCCGCTGCCGCCCAACGCGACGACCAGAGCGCCGAGTTCGAACGCCGCGTCCGCGCGGGCCCCGGCCGGCGCGTGCCCGAGCGCCGCCCGCTCGACCCGCTCCACGCCCAACTCCTCGACCTCGGCGAGCAGATAGCGGATCTCCTCCTCGGCCCGCTCCTCGTCACCGTCCCCGGTGTCGAGCACGAGCCGCACCGCCGTCTCCCCTGCGGTCATGCCGCCGCCCCCCTTACCGCGCGTGCCGCCGCCCGCAAATCCACGGGTGCGGCGACTTTAGTGGTGGAAAGGGGCGTTGGGGGTGGTGTCGGGGCGATACGGGGTCGCGTACGGCATCCCCCGGGGCGGTAAGGCTTTCCCCGCGCGGGGCTGCGGCGGGCCAGGCGGTTCACGAGGTTCAGGCGGACAGCGGCACCGGGCGCGCGGCCGGCGGGAGCTTGGCGGCGCGGTGCGCCAAACCGACCGTGCGGGTCAGCAGCATGGCCACCGCCATCAGGATCAGCCCGTCGGTGATCGCCGCCGCGGACACGTCGTGCCGACCGCACCAGGACGCGAGCTGCGCCGGGAACCAGTGCGCCGAGCCGTACGAGAACGCCGTGCGCGCCCCGACCACCACGACCCACAGCAGCGCGTACGGCCAGCCGCTGCGGCTGACCGCGCCGCCGGTCCTGGGGCTGCGGTAGACGTCCATCAGAGCGAGCGCCGCCAGCCCGCCGAGGAACCCCAGCGCGGCGGCGAGGACTTCGAGCAGCAGGCCGGTGCCGTGGGTGGCCGGGCGCGCCACGAACAGCGGGACGATCACGCAGGCGGCGAGCGGCGGCCGCAGGACGCGCAGTCTGCCGATCCTGCGGTGCGGGCCGAGGTCGCTCTCCAGCACGGCGACCAGGACGGCGCCGTTGACGATCATCGCCTGGGTCAGTTCCGAGGCCATCAGGGACTCCTTGCGGGATGCGGCAGGGGTGCGGGCCGCCGGGCGGTGTCGCGCCGACGGTCTCCACACTCGCCGCGCGCGCCGCCGGGCGGATCGGAGCGCGGGTCCAGTTCCGGGGTGATCCGGCGCGCCGCCCCGGCCGCCGCGCTCACCCCTGCCGCGCCGGGCCTCACCCCGCGCGTCACCCCCGGCCTCACCCCGTGGTGTGACGTCCGCGCCGCGCCGCCTGCCTAGCGTCGTCGGAGCCGGGCGACGAGCGCGGCGGACCGACGCTCGAAGGAGGAGTGCCGTGATCGACGTCCTGGTCGTCGTCGCCGTGGCGGTCTACGTCATCGGCCGCCAGCTGATCGGCGAGCCGCTGCGCGGCAAGCGCGTGGTGGTGCTGCCCGCGGTGCTCGCCGTCGTCGGCGCGAGCCGGCTGCACGGCCACGGGCACGCGGTCGGCGCGGCCGACGTGGTGCTGCTGGCCGCCGGCGGCGCCGTCGCGGTGGCGATCGGCCTGGCCCAGGGCGCGGTCCTGCGGCTGAGCGAACGCGACGGCAGGCTGTGGGGGCAGCTGCCGCCGCGCGGTCTGTGGCTGTGGGCCGCGCTGATCGCCTCGCGGCTGCTGACCACCGCGCTCGCCCACGCCTGCGGCGCGCACGTCGCCGCGTCCTCGGCGCCGATCATCCTCATGCTCGGCCTCAACCGGCTCGGCCAGGCCGCGGTCATCGCCCGCCGGGCGTACGTGGCGGGCATCGCGTTCGCGCCCGAGCCGGACGGCTCGGTCTTCGCGCTGGACCGCCTGGGCGGCGCCGGCGACCGGTTCGGCACCGGGCCGGGCACGGGGTTCCACACCGGGTCCGACGCCCGCGCCGGTACGGGGTTCGGTGTGGGGTTGGGTGCGGGGTTCGGTGCGGGGTCCGGCGCGCGGCTGCCGTACGGCGTGCGGGAACGCCGGGCGGGCCGCGGCCGGCGCGGCGGCTTCCTCCGGTGACCGAGCCGCGGTCCGGCTCTCCGGCGGGGCCGGGGCCGGGGGCGGCAGCGCGGCGCCCGGGAGCGTCGGGGCGGCCCGGAGCAGCCGGAGTGGCCGGCGCGGGCGGAGCGGCCGGAGCGGCCGGAGCGGGCGGGCGCCTCGGGAGGACGCGGCCGGGCGGGTGGTCCCGGGCCTTCGAGCGGCCCCGCGGCCGGGGCTATCGTGAGGCCGTGCTCCGTACGGTGTCGTGGCTGATCAGGGCCATCGTCTACGCGGTGGTCGGGGTCGACGTCCTCGTCACCGCGTCGCTCGGCCCGGTGGCACGCCCGGTGACGCTCGGCGTGTACGCCGCGTGCGGCGTGCTGTTCGCGGTGTGGGCGGTGACCGACCGCCGCCGCGTCGTCACCGGCGCGCCCGCCGGTCCGCTGCTGACCGGCGTGCTCGCGCTGACCACCGTGCTGAGCGCCGCCCTCGCGCCGGTGGGGGACGGCGGCGCGATGATCGCGCTCGCCGTCATGGCCGTGGTCGAGGCCGGCACCGAGGTGCGGATCAGCTCGGGCTGGGCGGTGTTCGGCGCGGGCGTCGCGGCCGCGGCCGGCGGCGCGGTGGTCGTGGACGCGGCGGTCGAGCGCACGCTCGGCGTGGTCGGCGGGCTTGCGGTCGGCCTGCTGATCGGGTTCAACCGCCGCGCGTACCGGGTGCGGGCCGAGCAGAGCGCGGCCTTGCTGGCCCGGACCGAGCAGCTGCGCGCCGAGCGGCACCGCGGCGCGGTCCTCGACGAACGGGCCCGGCTGGCCCGCGAGATCCACGATGTGCTCGCGCACTCGCTGGGCGCGCTGGGCATCCAGATCCAGGCGGCGCGGGCGCTGCTGGAGGCGGGCACGGCGGCGCTGGCCCGCCCGGCGGTGGACGTCGCGCGGGTCGACGCCGTGCTCGCCACCGCCCAGCGGATGGCCTCCGACGGCCTGAACGAGACCCGGCGCGCGGTGCACGCGCTGCGCAGCGACCGCCGCTCGCTCGGCGAGGAGCTGACCGCGATGGCGGCGGCGCACGAGGAGCGGCACGGCACGCAGGTCACCGTGCACGTGACCGGCGAGCCCGGGCCGCTGCCGCCCGACCAGACGCTGGCCTTGCTGCGCACCGCCCAGGAGTCCCTGGTCAACGCCGCCAAGCACGCACCCGGCCGCCCCGTCTCCGTCGCCCTCGCCTACGGGCGGGAGGATGTGGCCATGACCGTCGTCAACCCGCTGGACGCGCCCGCGGCTCCGGCCCCCGGCCCCGGCGGCGGCGCCGGTCCCGGCGGTGCTCCCGGCGGCCGTACGCCGGCCGCGCCCGCGATGTCCACGGTCGACGGCGGCTACGGCCTGACGGGGATGCGCGAACGCCTGCTGCTGCTGGGCGGCACGCTCACCGCGGGCCGCGTGGCCGCGGGCACGGACGCGGACGCCGCCGCGTCCGGCGTGTCCGGCGTTTCCGACGCGTCCGGCGCGGACGACGCCGCCTCGGGGGCGAGCACCGCCGGGGCGGTCCGGACCCCCGGGAGCGCCGATGCCGTCTGGGCCGTCACCGCCCGCGTCCCGCGCGCACCCGAGGCGTTCGAGGCATTCGGCGTACCCGACGGGGCCGACGCGTCCGACGCGCTCAACGCCGGAACCGGGCGGACCGGGCGGAGCACCCGGTGAGCGCCACGCACGGCGCGGGCGCGGGCGCGAACGCGGGCACGGGTGACGCAGGCACCACGGGCGACGCCGGCACCCCCGACACCCCGGACACGTCCGGTCCTCCGAGTGCTTCCGGCCGCTGGAGCACTGCGGGCGCCCCGGGTGCGCCCGGCACCCCGGGCAACCCGGGTGCTTCCGCCGGCTTGGGCACCTCTGGCGCTCCGAGCACCCCCGGCGCTCCGGGCGCCTCCGGAGCACCTGGCGCTCCGGGCACCCCCGCCGCTCCGGGCACCCCCGGCACCCCGAGCACCCCCGGCATCCCGGGTGCATCCGGCGCCCCCGGCGCCCCCGGCGCTCCCCTGCGCCTTGTCGTCGCCGACGATCAGGCCAGCGTCCGCGAAGGGCTCGCGATCATGCTCGACCTGCTGCCGGACGTCGAGGTCGTCGGCACCGCGGCGGACGGCCGGCAGGCGCTGGAGCAGGTCGCCGCGCTGCGCCCGGACGCGATCCTGCTGGACCTGCACATGCCGGTGATGGACGGCACCGAGGCGACGCGGCGGCTGACCGCCGAGCACCCGGAGGTCGCCGTGGTCGTGCTCACCACGTACGCGGACGACCGTTCCGTGGTCGACACGCTGCGGGCCGGCGCGCGCAGCTTCCTCACCAAGGACGCGGACCGCGCGCACATCGCCCGTACGCTGCACAGCGCCGTGGCCGGACTGACCGTCCTGCACCCCTCCGTGCAGGCCACGCTCCTGGCGGCGGCCCACGTACCGCCCGCGGACCCCGCGCCCCCGCCGCCCGCGGACCCGGACGGCGCGCCCGCCGACCGTACGGCAGGCGCCGCGCGCGCCGCGCTGCCCGACGGGCTGACCCGCCGCGAGGCCGAGATCCTCGCCCTGATCGCGCGGGGCCTGAACAACGCCGAGATCGCCGCGCAGCTCTACCTCAGCCACAACACCGTGAAGACCCACATCAACCGGATCTTCGCCAAGACCGCCTCCCGCGACCGCGCCGCCGCCACCCGCTACGCCCAGAGCCACGGCCTGACCTGACCCCCGCCGAGGGCCGGCCACCCCGGCCCCCCGCCCCCGCCCGGCCTCCGTCCGCCCCCGGTCTCCGCCCGGCGACTGCGTGGCCCGCGGCGGTCCCGGCCTCGTAGGATGCGGGCCCGGCACGGCCGCCCGGCCCTGCCCGTCCTTTGGGGGGACCCTTCGATGACGGCGTCGCTGCGCGCTGCCCGCGCGCTCGTCCTGGTGACCGGCTTCTACCTGATGGGCGTCGTGCTCCTCGCCGCGCTCGGCGCGTTCGACTGGCTGCTGCTCACCAAGCTGTTCGTCGCGGCCACGGCCTACCTCGTGGCCGGCCTGCTGATCACCTCGGTCGTGGTGGCGGTGCCGATCGTCTGCGGCATGGTCGCGTTCCTCACCGCCGGGCGACGTGGCGGGCGCCCGAACGGCCACCCGGTCACCGCGCGGGACCAGCCCGAACTGTGGGCCGAGGTACGCGCCGCGGCGGACGCGGCCGGCACCGCCGCCCCGGCCGAGCTCGTGCTGAACGGCGAGGTCAACGCGGGCGTCTCCGAACGCGCCCGCCTCCTCGGCCTGCGGCCCGGCCGGCGCACCCTGCACCTCGGCGTGCCGCTGCTCGCCGGGCTCACGGTGCCGGGGCTGCGGTCCGTGCTGGCCCACGAGTTCGGGCACTACACCCACCAGGACACCCGGCTGGCCCACATCACCATGCGCAGCCGCGCCGCCGTCGTGCAGACCGTCGACGCCTTCGCCGGCAGCGGCGCCCTGGCCCAGCCGATGTTCCGCTGGGCGCCGCTGCTCGTGGCCCGCCTCTACGTCGGCTACGCGCGGTTCTACCTGCGCGTCTCCCAATCGGTGGCCCGTCGCCAGGATCGCCGCCGATCGCGTCGCGGCCCGGCTCGCCGGCCGGGACACCACCGTGGCCGCCCTGCGCCGCGTCCCGGTGCTCAAGGCGGCGCACGACCACTACCTGACGACGTACGCGTTCATGGGCGTCCCGGTCGGCGCGCTGCCGCCCAGCGGCGAACTGCACGGCGGCTTCCGCCGGTTGCTCGCCGCCAGGTTGCCCGAGGCGCTGCGGCGGCTGGCCGCGGACCGCCGCGCGCCGCGTGCCACGCCCTACGACTCGCACCCGCCGATGCCCGAACGCGTCGCACGCGTCGCCGAGTTGCCCGACGACGGCCGGCCCGACGACCCGTCGGCGCCGCTCGCGCTGTCGCTGTTGCGGGACGCCGACACCGTGCTCGCCGCGGTGGAGAGCGCCACCCTGACCGCGCAGGCGTCCGGGCTGCCGCACGTCGAGTGGGACCAGCTCGTCGTCCTGCGCACGGTGTCGGACTTCCACGGCTACGCGGAGCCGCTGCGCAAGGCGGTCCAGCGCGCGGTGCGGGCGACCGCTCCGGCCGCGCCCGCGGCAGCCACGCCGGCCCCGGACTCCGCCGCCTCCGCCGCCTCCGCCGCCTCCGCCGCCGCAGCCGAACTGCCGGACCTCGACGGCGTGTTGGACGCCATCGACCGCGGTCTGCTGTGGATGGCGATCGCCGACCGGATGCCCAAGCCGGACAAGGCGGCCCGGCTGACCGGCGCCTCGGCTCGGAACTTCATCCGGGGCGACATCTGGAACGGCGTCGCGGGCCTGGTCCAACTCCGGCTGCTGGAGCAGGGCCTGGCCCGCCCCGACATCGCCTGGGAAGGCGTACCGGGCTTCGCGCTGCCCGAGGAGTGGGAGGCCGGGATGGACGCGGCGATCGACGCGGCGCTCGCCGACGCACCGGACACCGCGCCGCTGCGCGCCCTCCTCGCCGGGCGGGCTCAGCCGCCGACCGGGCCGGTGTAGGTGCCCGGGTGGGTGGCGGCGTCCTGGAGCAGGACGTGGCCCCAGCGCCAGGGCAGGTCGTAGGAGGAGGTCTCGTCGGGCGGGGTGATGACGAGGGCGGTGGGCGCGAAGTCGTTGGACGCGGAGTTGCCGTCGGCGCTCCACGGCAGGAACGTCACGGTGAAGCGGGTGGTCGCGCCCGACCGCAGCGTGACCGTCGCCGGGGACTGCGAGGTGCGCCGGAGGGACCACTGCGTGCCGCTGTTCACCAGGTCGACGCCGGGGAAGCCGCGCATCGTGCAGGTGTGGCCCGAGGTGTTGCGCAGCACGACGTACGCCTGCTGCTGCCGGCTCGCGTCGCCGTCCGGGGAGGGCGAGCCCCACGAGAACGCGAGGTCGCCGGTGTGGCACCGGCCGCTCGCCGCGGCGGGCTTCGCGCCCTGACCGGCGGCGGGGCGGGGCGCGTTGGCGCGGGAGGTGTCGCCGCCGGCGGTGTTCGCGCCCGGGGCCGAGGCGTTCGCGCTCGTCCCGGAGGCGTCCGTACCCGTGCCGGAGGTGTCGGGCCCGGCGTCCGGGGCGGACGGCGCGTCGCCCGGCGCGGTCGTGGCGGCCGCGGTGACCGCGGCCGGGTCGGCGGGCGGACCCGCGTGCGAGGCCGTCGCGTCGTTGCCGCACGCGGTGAGCGCGAGCGCGCCCGCGAGGAGGGTCGTCGCCGCGGCTGCCGTCCGGATGAGCTGCATCAGGTCCCCTGTGGTCGTCCCGTTCACGGCCCGCTGCCGTGAGATTCCGTGTGGTCCGTTCGCCTACGGAAGCGGTCACGCGCGGGCGGCCGGAGCCGGTTTCGCCGGTGGCCGCCTGTGGTCCGGCTGTGACCGTTCGCGGATCTTGTCCGGCTCCGGTACGCGCGGGGCCACCGCGATCGGCCCGCCGGGACCCGTCGGGACCCGTCGGGACCCGTCGGGAACGTCGGGCGAGGCAGCGCGGGGCGAGGGGCGTGGGGCGTGGGGCGAGGGTGTCAGGCGAGGCCGCGGGCGTTCTGCAGGTAGTGCAGCACCGCGGCGACGCGGCGGTCGACCTGGTCGGCCGGCGACAGGTCGAGCTTGGCGAAGATGCTGCGGATGTGCTTGTGCACCGCGCCGTCGGTGACGACGAGCCGCGCGGCGATCGCGGAGTTGCCGAGCCCCTCGGCCATCAGCGCGAGCACGTCGCGCTCGCGCGGTGTGAGGCGGTCGAGCCGGGTGTCCCGGCCGGACTGGGCGAAGAGCTGGGCGACCACCTCCGGGTCCACGGCGGTGCCGCCGGAGGCCACCCGGTGCAGCGCGTCGAGGAACTCCTCCACCCGCCCGACGCGTTCCTTGAGCAGGTAGCCGAGGCCGCGCGCGCCGCCGCTGAGCAGTTCGGTGGCGAAGGTCTGCTCCACGTAGGCGGAGAGCACGAGCACCGGCAGGTCGGGCTGCCTGCGCCGGGCCTCGACCGCCGCGGCGATCCCCTCGTCGGTGTGCGTCGGCGGCATCCGCACGTCGAGGATCGCGACGTCGGGCCGGTGCGCGTCGATCGCCGCGAGCGCCTCGCCGGGGGTGCCGGCGGTGGCCACCACGTCCAGGGACTCCGCGCGCAGCAGCAGGGCGAGGCCCTCCCGCAGCAGCAGGTCGTCCTCGGCGATCACGATCCGCATGGAAGGTCCACCTCAAGAACTGTCGGGCCGCCGCGGGGGCTGGCCAGCCGGAACGTACCGTCGTGCGCGGCGACCCGCCGCCGGATGCCCACCAGCCCGGTCCCGCCGCCCGGCCGCCCGCCGCGCCGCTCCCGGTCGCGGGGATCGTCCGGGGCGCCCGGGCCGCCCTGGCCGCGGTGGGGTCCGCCGCCCGGGCCGTCCGAATCGCCCTGCCCGCTCGGGCCGCCGACGGGTACGCCGCCGGGTGCGGGCTCGGCCGCGGCGTCCTCGTGACCGGGTGCGAGCCCGGCGGCGGCGCCCCCGCGGCCGTCGTCCTCGACGCGGAGGGTGAGGCGTCCGCCGCGGCTGCGGGCGGTGACCGTCGCGTGCGTGGCGCCGCTGTGCTCGGCGACGTTGGTGAGCGCTTCGGCGACGACGAAGTACGCGGTCGCCTCGACGGACGCCGCGCAGCGTTCCGGCACGTCCACGTCGAGGCGGCACGGCACCGGGCAGTGCGCGGCAAGGCCGGCCAGCGCGCCGGCCAGCCCGCGGTCGGCCAGCACCGGCGGCAGGATGCTGCGGGCGACCGTACGCAGCTCGGCCAGCGCCTCCTCCGCCGCGGACTGGGCGCGTTCCAGGAGTTCGCCCGCGCCGTCCGGGTCGCGGGCCACCATCCGGCGGGCCGCGCCGACCAGGACGGTCACCGAGACCAGCCGGTTCTGCGCGCCGTCGTGCAGCGACCGCTCGATGCGGCGCAACTCCGTCGCGTGGGCGTCCAGCGCGGCGGCCCGCGTCGCGGTCAACTCCGCGACGCGCAGCGACAGATCGGTCTCCGGCCCGGCCGCCAGCAGCCGCCGGCCCGGCTCGGCCTGGAGCCGCGCCATGCCGGGGGTGAGGCCGAGGATGATGACGATCCAGCCGATCCCCAGCAGCGACGCGGCCAGCGCGTCCGGCCAGGTGTGCGCGGTGCCGACGCCGATCGACGTCGCCGACGCGTCCTTGGGCGCGAGCTTCCAGTAGAGCGGGAACGCGGTGTCCCGCACCGCCAGCACCGGCAGCAGCACCCCGAGCAGCCCGAGCAGCAGGCCGAGCGTGGCGTGCCGGAGCAGCCAGCGCAGTTCGCGCCGCGTGACGGGGTCGGCCAGGGCGGGCCGCAGCCGCGTCGGCGGCGGCGCCGGCGCGACGACTTCGGGGCCCCAGCGGCCCAGCCGTCGGCGTTCCCGCGCGGCCAGCGCGTGCAGCGCGCGCACCACGCCCGGCGCCATGAGCAGCCCGACGCCCGCCACGCTCGTCACGGCCGTGACCGCGGCCCACACGGCCAGCAGCAGCGCGAGCAGGCCGCCCCCGACCCCGGAGGCCAGCTCCCGCAGCGCCCGCCCGGCCGCGCGCGCCGCCCGCCCGGCGCTCTCCTTGAACCCGGGAGGCGCGGGTTCCCCGCCCGTCCCGCCGGGGGAAGCGCCACCGGGCGCGCCGGTGCGCGGGGAGCCGGTGCGCGGGGAGCCGGTGTGCGTGGAACCGGTGCGCGTGGAACCGGTGCGCGCCGAGGCGGGAGACGCGGGCGTGGCGGACGCGGGCGTGGCGGACGCGGGCGTGGGGGACGTGGACGTGGGCGTGGGCGTGGGAGACGACGACGCCCTGGGGGACGCGGGTGCGTCCGGTCCGGGGGAGGGACGCCGGTGGGCGTTCGCCATGGCCACGGCCTCCCTTCGCGCTCGCCGTCACCGTGTGCGGACGACCCTACGACGCGGGCGCCGCGCCGTCCTCCCCGCGCCGCGCCCGCCCGCCGCCGAGCCTCTCGCCGGCCCGGAGAAACCGCAGGTCACGGGCGTGCGGGCGGGGACGGTACAGCCTGCTGTACCGCGAACCGGGCGGTCTGCCGGATCGGCCGCCGCCGCGCCGGTCCCTAGCGTCGACCACGACACCGCGGCCCGACGACGGAGGACGCCATGGCCAAGACCGACCCCTACCGCGTGACCGACCCGCGGCTCACCACCGACTTGGATACGGCCGACCCGTACCGCCTGTCCGGACCCGCCGCACCCGCGTCCGGGTCCGGCTCCGGGACCTCGTCCGGGACCGCCGGCGCCGCGCCGGACCGCGGGGCCGGCCGGGGGGAGGTCGCGCGGTCGGCGCTGTGGGTGCTCGTCGTGCTCAGCGCCGTGGCGAACACCGCGGCCTCCTACACCGGCGCGGCCACGTGGGTGCACCTGGTGTGCGGCGCGGTCACCGCGCTCGGTGGCGGCGTGCTCGTCGTACGGAAGCTGCGGGGCCGTCGGTGAACCCGTCAGTGGGCCCTTCGGTGGACCAGCCAGCGGACCCGTCGGTGAAGCCGCACCCGCGCTCGTACGCGACGCCGCACCCGTACCCGACCGCGCCCCCGCCCGCCGACGCGATCGCCCTGACCCACGTCAGCAAGGAGTACAGCCCGGGCGTCCGCGCCCTGGACGACGTCTCGCTGACCGTCGAACGCGGCACGTTCCTCGCCGTGATGGGCCCGTCCGGCTCCGGCAAGAGCACGCTGATGCACTGCGCCGCGGGCCTGGACGCGCCGACCTCCGGCAGCGTACGGATCGAGGGCCGCGAGATCGGCGGCCTGAGCGAGGCGCGCCGCACCGAACTGCGGCGCGAGCGCGTCGGGTTCGTGTTCCAGGCGTACAACCTGATCCCCTCGCTCAGCGTCGAGGACAACATCACGCTGCCGCTGCGGCTGGCCGGCCGCGCGCCGGACCGGGAGTGGCTGCGCGCGCTCGTGGCGCGGGTCGGGCTGGCCGACCGGCTCGACCACCGGCCCGCGGAACTGTCCGGCGGCCAGCAGCAACGAGCGGCGATCGTACGGGCGTTGGCCGCCAGGCCCGCGGTGGTGTTCGCCGACGAGCCGACCGGTGCGCTGGATCTGCGCAGCGCCCACGCGGTGTTGGGCCTGCTGCGCGAACTGGTCGACGACCTGGCGCAGACCGTGGTGATGGTCACCCACGACCCGGCCGCCGCCGCCCGCGCGCACCGGGCGCTGGTGATGGCCGACGGCCGTGTGGTGGACGCGGTCGACACGCCGACCGGGCCTGAACTCGCGCGCAGGCTCCTCGCGTTGGGAGGTGTGTGAACCGTGTTCCGGATCGCCGCGCAGATGGCCGGGCACCGGCTCAGCGCGATGGCCGCGCTGGGCTGCGCGGTGCTCGGCGGCGCCGCGCTGGTCACCGGCACCGGGGTGCTGGCCGAGTCCGGGCTGCGCTCGCACCTGCCGGCGGGGCGGCTGGCCGGGGCGGACGTCGTGGTCGCCGCGGACCAGGAGTTCCACCCGGCGGGCGACCTGCCGATCGCGCTGCCGGAGCGGCGCGGCGTCCCCGCTGACCTCGTCGCCGCGCTCGGCCGGCTGCCCGGCGTCACCGCGGCGGTCGGCGACGTCGCGTTCCCGGCCGCGATCCTCGACGCGCACGGCCGCGTCACCGTCCCGGCGGGCGATCCCCGGCAGACCGGGCACGGCTGGTCCGCGACCCGCCTGCTGGCAGCGGCGCCCCCGCGCATCGAGGGCCGCGCCCCCACCGCCCCCCTCGACGTCGCCGTCGACGCCGCCACCGCGACCGCCGCCCACCTCCACGTCGGCGACCGCGCCCGCATCCTGGCCGCCGGCCGCCCCGCCGCCGCCTACCGCGTCACCGCCGTCCTCCACACCCCCACCCCCGCCCTCTTCTTCACCGACCCCACAGCCACCCGCCTCGCCGCCGAAGCGCGCACCCCATCGGCCCCGCGGACCGCCGCCCCCACCTCCGACCCGGCCGCCGCGCGGCCAGAGCGGGCTTCTGCGCAGAGAGCGGCCTCGGCGGCACCGGCAACCGCCGTGGCGAGCCCGTCGCCCGCCGACGCCCAGGCGCGGCCGACGCGCGTCGTGGATCTCGTCGGGCTGCGGGTGGCTCCCGGAGCGCGGGAGCGCGTCGTGGCCGAGGCGCGCGCGGACGTACGGGGACGGGGGATGGTCGTCGTGAGCGGGGCCGCGCGGGGGGACCTGGCGTCGCCCGGCGCCGGGGCGGCGCGGTCGCTGCTCGTGCTGCTGGCCGGATCGCTCGCCGGCGTCGTGCTGCTGATCACCGGCTTCGTCGTCGCGGGCGCGCTCGCCGTGTCGCTGGCCGGGCAGCGGCGGGACCTCGCGCTGATGCGGGCGGTCGGCGCGACGCCGCGGCAGATCCGGCGGCTGGCCGCGACCCAGTCCACCGTCGTCGCGGCCGTCGCGTTCGCACCGGGCGCGGCCCTGGGCTACCTGCTCGCCGGCCGGTTCCGCCGGCTCCTCGTCGACCGCGGCGTCATCCCGCACGAACTGCCGCTGACCACCAGCCCGTTGCCGGCTCTGGCGACCCTCGTGCTGATGGCCCTCGCGGTGCAGGTCGCCGCGCGCGCCGCGGCCTGGCGGACCTCGCGGATGCCGGCCACCGAGGCCGTCGCCGAGTCCCGCAGCGAGCCGCGCACGCCGTCGCGCACCCGCACCGGGCCGGCCTGCTGCTCGTGGTCGCCGCGACCGCGACCTCCGCGCTGCCGCTGTTCTCCCGTACCGTCATCGGCGCGACCGCCACCTCCATCGCCGGCATCCTCGGCGCGATCGGCCTCGCGCTGGCCGGCCCCGCGCTGGTCCGGCGCATCGGCGACGCCGCCGCGCGCCGCACCCGTACCCGTGCCGGCGCCTCCGCCCCGACCTGGCTCGCGACGGCCAACCTCCGCGCGTACGCGCGGCGCAACGCCGGGACCGTCAGCGCGCTCGCGATGGCCGTCGTGTTCGTGCTGACCTACACCCTCACCCAGACCACCGTGCTGGCCGCGACCGCGCGCGACACGAAGACCGGCACCCTCGCCCAGCAGCGCCTGACCGCACCGGAGTTGGGCGGGCTGCCGGACGGCACGCTGGCCGCCGTGCGCGCCGCGGCCGGCGTACGGGCCGCGGCCCCCGTCGGTACGACCACGGTGGTGTGGTCGTACCGCGTGTTCGGCGACACCGAGAGCGACGCCGCGCAGGCGATGGTCCTCACCCCCGACGCCTCCGGCGTGCTCGACCTCGGCGTGCGCGAGGGCAGCCTGAGCCGGCTCACCGGCGCGACCGTCGCGGTCAGCCGCGACGCCGCCCGCACCCGCGGAGCCGGCCTGGGCAGCAGCGTCCACCTGGTCCTCGGCGACGGCACGCCGGTGACCGCGCGCGTCGTCGCCGTCTACAACCGCGGGCTCGGGTTCGGCGACGTCGCGCTCTCCCGCGACCTGGCCGCCGGCCACACCACGAACGGACTCGACCAGAGCATCCTGATCCGTACCGACAGCTCAAGGGCGGGGCGTGCGAGCCCTGTCGGCGCCGCGCCCGCGAGCCTCGCCGCGCTGGTCGCCGCGCACCCCGGCCTGACGCTGGAGCCGACGCGCCCCTACGCCGGCGGGCTGGCGGACGCGCCGCCCGAGGTGTGGATCAACCTCGTCACGATCGTGGTGCTGCTGGTCTACCTGCTGCTCGCCATCGCCAACAAACTCGTCGCCGCGACCGCCCAACGCCAGGTGGAAATGGGCGCGTTGCGCCTGGCCGGGACCACGCCGCGGCAGATCCGCGCGATGATGCGCCGCGAGGCGGCCGTCACCGCCGCGACCGCGCTCGCCGCCGCGCTGCTGCTGTCCGCGGTGCCGCTCGCGCTGCTCGGCCAGAGCTTCCTGGGCCGCCCGTGGCCCGCGGGCCCCGGCTGGCTGCTGCCCGCGCTCGCCGCCCTGGTCACCGCGACGGCCTTCCTCACCACCGAGATCCCGACCCGCCGCGCCCTGCGGACACCCCCCGCGGACGCCCTCCGCACCCTGTGACCCGCCCGGCCGCGGTCCGCTTCAGCAGGGCCTCGGGCACCGTGAGGGTGACGTCCGCGACCCGCCCGGCCGCGGGTCCGCACCGCCGCGGGTCCGCACCGCTGGTTCCGCACCGCCGCGGACCGCCCGGCCGCCGAATCGCCGAGCCGCGGGCCGGGTCTAGGACGCCACGTCGACCACGACCTTGCCGACCGCGCCGCCCTCGACCGCCCGGTGCGCGTCGGCGGTCCGGTCGAGCGGGAAGCGGACCAGCGGCAGGCCGTGCTCCGCGCCGACCGGCAGGGCGCCGGCCCGGACCGCGGCGGCGACGTCCTCGACGGCCGCGTCCCGCGCCTCCTGACCGGCCAGGTAGAGGATCAGGAACTGCAGGCGCGCGTTGGCCACCATGGCCGGCGGCACGTCCAATGGGACCGGCCCGCCGCCGGCGTTGCCGTAGACGGCGATGGTGCCCCGGGTCCGCAGCACGGCCAGGTCCAGCGCGAGGTTCGCGCCGAGCGCCACCTCGGCGACGATGTCCACGCCGTCGGGGGCCGCGGCGCGGATGCCGGCCGCCGGGTCGCCCGCGCGGTAGTCGACGACGTGGTGGGCTCCCGCGGCGGTGGCCAGCGCGGCCTTCTGCGGGCCGCTGACCGTGCTGACCACGGTGGCGCCGGCCCAGCGCGCGAGCTGGATCACCGCGTGGCCGACCGCCCCGGCCCCGCCCGCCGCGAGCACCACCTTGCCGTCCAGCGCACCGGGCCCCAGCCGGCGCGGCCCGTCCTCGGCGACCGTGAGCGCGCGGTGGGCGGTGAGCGCGGGGACGCCGAGCGCGGCGCCGACGTCGAAGCCCGCCTCGTCGGGCAGCGGCACCGCCCGGTCCGCGGGCACCACGGTGAACTCCGCGGCGGTCCCGGTGGGCCGCCCCGCGGCGGCCATGTACAGCCAGACCCGCTGCCCGATCCGGCCGCGGTCGACCCCTTCGCCCACCGCGTCGACCGTGTCGGCGCCGTCCAGGTGCGGGGTGACCTCGGCGAACTGCTTGACGTGGCCGGCGCCCGAACGGGCCTGCCAGTCGGTCGGGTTGACCCCCGACACGGCGACCCGGACGCGGACCTCGCCGGGTCCGGGCTCGGGCAGGTCGCGGTCGACGAGCCGGAGCACGTCGGCGGCGCCGGTGTCGCGGTAGACGATGGCCTTCATGATCCGTCCTTCGGTGCGGGTGGAAGCGAAGCAGGGGGGCGGGGCGGGGGAGCGGCCGCGGCGGTCGCGGGCGTCCGCCCGGGTGCGGCGGCCTGCGCTGGTGCGGGCGTCCCCGCGGGTGTGGTGGCCTGCGTGGTCGCGGGCGTTCCCGCGAGCGTTCTCACGGGTGCGGCGGCCTGCGTGGGCGTGGCGGCCCGCGTGGTCGCGGGCGTCCGCGCGGGCCTCGTGGTCACCGCGGCGGCTCCCGCTCCGCCGACCGCAGCGCCGCGTACAGCAGTTCGGCCTGGTAGAGCGCCATGACCCGGTGGGCGACCGGGGCCGCGCGCTCCCGGGCCGCGGCCGGACCGTGGTGTCCGACCTTCACCAGCCAGGCGGTGACGCAGTCGTGCAGCATCGCGCGCATCCGCTCGGTCATGTCGACGACGATGCGGTGGACGGCCGGGTCGGTGGTCGCCTCGCCCCAGGTCTGCACCCCGACCCGGGCCTCGGCCGGGTCGATCGCGGCGACCAGGCGGGCGAGCAACTCGTCCGGGTCCGGCGGGGCGTCGGCCGCGGCGTACGCGCCGAGCACCTCGGCGCGCCGGGCGAGCACCTCGCGGGCGGCGGCCTGCACCAGGTCGGCCTTGTTGCGGTAGTGCGCGTAGATCGAGCCGGCCGAGAGCCCGGACTCGGCGGTGATGTCCGCGATCGAGGTCCGTTCCAGGCCGTGGCGGCTGAAGCAGCGCACGGCGGCCTCGGCGATCTGCGTACGCCGCAGCTCCTTGCGCGCGTCGGTGAGCCGGGGCACCGCCACACCTCCCGTAAAAAGAACGTCGGTCCTGCTTGTCGACCACGCTAACAGAAGCGCCGTTCTGTTTGAGGTGAGGTACGTCTCGTGCGGACCGGCCGCGCATGCACGAGCACGCGCCGACGCGCAGCGGAATGCGCGGAGTTACCCCTTTCCGGGGAAACGCGCCACCTCGTCGGAGTACGCCCCCCGGGCCCGCGGGCAGCATCCTCCGGGTCGGCCGGCCCCGCGGAAACACGGGCTCCGCCGGACCCGCATCCGTACTCGGACACGAAGGGCGACACAGCCATGCGCAAAGAGGCCATCCAGAGGGTCGCGCTCGTCTTCTCGCTGCTGGACGCGAACGGCAACGGCGTTCTGGACGAGGAGGACTTCACGCTCATGGGCGACCGGGTGGTCGCCGCGGCGCCGCCGATCGCCCTCCAGGCCAAGGAGCGGCTGCGCGCCGCCTTCGCGCTCTACTGGACCACGCTGCGCGACGAGTTGGACGCCGACGGCGACGGCGTGGTCAGCTTCGAGGAGTACCAGGCGTGCGTGCTGTCGCCGGAGCGGTTCAGCGCGACCGTCACGGAGTTCGCGGAGGCGCTCGCCGCGCTCGGCGACCCGGACGGCGACGGACTGATCGAACGCCCGGTGTTCGTCGCCCTGATGACGGCGATCGGCTTCGCGCTCCCCAACATCCACGCGCTGTTCGACGCGTTCGAGCCGGACCAGGACGACCGCGTCGAGGTGCGCACCTGGGTCGAGGCCATCAAGGACTACTACGCGCCCGACAAGGCGGGCATCGCCGACCATCTCGTCCCCGACGCCACCCCCGCGGCGTGAGCGCGGCATGAGCGTGGTGTCCAGCCCGGTCGGGGGCGGCGCGGCGTTCAGCCCGGTCCGGGACGGCGCGGCGTTCGGCCCCGTCGGGGACGGCGCGGCGTCCAGCCCGGTTTGGGACGGCGCGGCGATCAGCCCGGATCGGCGGCCTGATCCGCGGGCGCCTCCGTGGCCGTGACCCGCGGTGCCGCGCCCGGGTCCCGCTCCGGCCCGGGCGCCCGGCCGCGGGCCAGCCGGAGCTGCTCGTCCTCCACGATGCGGCGGGCCAGCGCGCCGTCGGAGACGTCGACCGCGTCCGGCGTCGCCTCGGCGACGTCGCTGCGCCGCGCGTAGGCGTCGAACAGCCGGGACTTGTTCTCCAGAATCTCCAGCAGCCGCTGGTCGACGCCGCCGGTGGCGAGCAGCCGGTGCACCTGGACCGGCCGCACCTGGCCCATCCGGTGCGCGCGGGCCACCGCCTGGTGCTCGACGGTCGGCTTGACCTGCGGCTCGCAGATGATCACCACGGACGCGGCCTGGAGGTTCAGACCCACGCCGCCCGCCTCGATCTGGGCGAGCAGCACCGCGTGCCCGGGAACGGCGGCGAAGGCGTCGACCATGGCCTGGCGCCGTGCCGGCGGAACGCTCCCGGTCAACGGCCCGTGCACCGCAGACCGTTCGCGCCCGGGCCCGCCCGCCGGCCCGACGCGTCCGCCTCCTCCGCCGCCTCGGCCTCCGCCAGCGCCTGCCCGACCGTGGCCAGCACATCGCGGAAGTAGGAGAACACCACGACCTTCAGCCCGTTGTCGGCCGCCTCGGCGACGAGTTCGCGCAGCCGCTGAAGCTTCGCGGACTTCTCCGGGCGGGCGAACGCGGCCCGTCGCATCGCCATGAAGTTCCCGTCGAGCACCGCCTCCCGATACGCGTCCTGGTCCGCGGCGCTCAACTCCTGCCATTCGTCGGTGCGGACGAGCGAGGGCAGCTCGGTGAGCACGTCCTGCTGGTTGCGCCGCAGATACGCGGGCGCCACGGCCGCGCGGAACGCCTGCGAGCCCGCGACGCCGTCCGCCGCGTCGACGTCCGGCACCAGCTCCGGCTGCACGTACCGTACGAGGCTGCGGAATTCGGCCACCCGGTTCTCCATCGGCGTGCCGGTCATGAACAGCACGCGGTCGCACACGGCGGTCCACGCGGCGACGGCCCGCGCGCGCCGGGTCTCCGGGTTCTTCACGTAGTGGGCCTCGTCCACGACCAGCAGCGCGACGCCGCCGCCCGCGGCCACGCCGCCCCAGGACGGACCGGGCCGGCCTGCTCACCCCCGCCGGTCCCGTGCCCGTACGCGCCGAGCCCGTCCCCGGTCCCGTGCCCGTACGCGCCGAGCCCGTCCCCGAGCCCGTCCGCCGGGAAGCCGGGCCCGTCCGCCGGGAAGCCGCGCAGCGCGTCGTACGTCGTGATGCCGACGCCGCCGCCCGCGCGCCACTGCGCGAACGCCTCCCGCCGGTCGGGGCCGTGCAGCGGGACCGCCCGCAGGGCGCTGCGCGCGCGGACCTCGCGGGTCCAGTTGACCAGCACGCCGGCCGGGCACACCACCAGGAAGCGGGTCTCGCCGCGCGCCGCGAGGTGCGCCATCGCGGCGATCGCCTGGACCGTCTTGCCGAGCCCCATCTCGTCGCCGAGCACCACCCGCCACTGCGCGAGGGCGAACCGCGCGCCGAACGCCTGGTACCCGCGCAGCGACACCCGCAGCAGGCCCTCGTCCAGCGGCTGCCGCCTGATCCGTTCCGCCACCTCGCCGGGCAGGAACCCCTCGGCCGCGGCCGGGTCGGGTCCGCGTCCCGACAATTCGGCGAGCAGGCTGTAGTACTCGGCCGAGCGCACCTCGAAGTCGACGCGCGCCTCGATCTCGTCGGCCGGCGCGCGCAGCAGGTCCACCGACGTCTGCCGCAACAGGCCGGGCAGGCCGTCGTGTTCGGCCCGCTCGCAGCGCTCGCGCAGCGCCGCGACCGCGGTCCGCGCGCGCTCACGGGCCGCCCGGCCGCGCAGCCACAGCCGCAGCGGTCGGCCCGCGGGCCGGGCCTGCTCCAGCAGCGGCGCCAGCTCCGCGCCGAGCGCCTCGGCCGCGCCCACCGCGCGGCGCGCCTCGGGCCCCGCCGTGACCAGCCGGTGCAGGGCGACCAGCAGCGCGGTCGTCCGCGGGTCGCGGTCGTCCACGTCGATGCGGACCACCACGGTCTCCTCCACCGCGCGCGCGATCCGCCCGGCCGCGCCCAGCGCCTGGTCCGCGGTCAGCGCGCCCACGCCCGGCACCAGCCGCAGCCCGTGCCGCCCGGCCTTGAGCACGTCGTCGACCGTGCGGTAGCCCGCCTCGGCGAGCGCGCCGAGCCGCAGCCGGCCCTCCGTCACCTCCTTGAGCCGCGCCACCGGTATCGCGCGCAGCTCGTGCGCGGCCAACTCCTCGCGCAGCGGCGCCAACGCCAGCGCCACCTCCCGCACGGCCGCGGCGTGGTCCGCGCCGACCGCACGCGCCGCCTCGGCGAGCGCGTCGCCCGCCGCGAGCGCCTCCCGGGCCTCGCGCCCGCTCACGCCGGCCACCGCCGTCACCTCTTCCGACGCGCGGGCGACCCCGCGCCGCGGCCCGGACCGCCGCCGACGCCGGTGCCGGGGTCCGGGACCGGGCCCGGTTCGAAGGAGGCGGCGAGGTCGGCGGGCGCGGCCTGCCGCCAGGAGTCGAGGAGGATGTCGTACAGCTCCTGGCGGTCGTCCAGGGCGGCGAGCCGGGCGCGCACCCACGAGGAGTTCTGCTCGTGCGGCGGCACCCAGAACTTGTGCGGCTCGGACGCGATCAGCTCGGCGCGGTCCTGCCGCGGGCAGCGCACCGCGAACGACGTCGCGTCGTCGGGGACGGTGACGAACATCCGCCGCACCACGTCGAAGGTCGGGTGGCCCCAGCGCTGCTTCTCCACCGTCCCCGGCAGGGACAGCGCGATGCGGCGCACGTCCTCGGCGTCGAGCCTCTCCACCTGTGCGTCCACCCCTGCCTCCACCCCTGCCTCCACCTCCGCCTGTGCCTCCCGTCGGTCCGCGGGCCGCGCGCGGGCTGCCGCCCGTGTCCGTACGGGCCGGGTACGTCCCCGCCACCGCCGACGATCCTGCCGGTCCGTGCCGACGCGGCCCGCCCGCGCGCGGGCCTTCGCGCCATCCTCGCCCAAGTCTCGCCCCCGCCGCCGACATTGCGGGCCGGCCCGTCGCGCGGGGCTTCGGCGCGCGACGCGGCGGGCGGCCCCTCGCGCGGGGTACGCCGCGTACGGTCAGCGCGGGCCCGGCCCGCGGTCGGCCGCGCGGGAGAAGCGCGCGCTCCACTCGCGCATCACATCGACCAGCTCGGGCGGCCGCACCACCCGGAACTCCGCGCCGAGCAGGCCGAGCGCCATGAGCGGCCAGCCCAGGTCGTCGGCGCTCATCAGCACCCGGGACCGGCCGCCGCCCGGTTCGGCGTCCGCGCCTGAACCGGCGCCGGCTCCTTCGGGCGCACGGGCTCCCGTTCCCGCGTCCGTACCGGCTCCCGCGTCCGCGTCCGTACCGGCTCCCGTTCCCGCGTCCGCGTCCGGTCCCGCCTCCTCGACCGTGCACCAGCGGCCGATCCGCGCGCGTACCGCCTCGGCCGGCGCGTCGACCAGGACCTCCACGCGGTACGGGCGCTGGAGGTGGTGCAGGCCGGACCTGACGAAGGCGGCCGCGTCGTCGGCGGGCAGTTCGCGGGGGCGGAAGCGGTCGCCGGTGCCGCGCGGGTCGGCGAGCCGGTCGACGCGGAAGCTCCGCCAGTCGTGCCGGACCAGGTCGTACGCGACGAGGTACCAGCGCCCCTCCAGCCGCACCAGCCAGTGCGGCTCGACCTGCCGGTCGCTGCGCCGGCCGTCCGCCGCAGTGTACGCGAAACCGGTCCGCTCGCTGTCCCGGCAGGCCAGCGCGAGCGCCACCAGCACGGACGGGTCGACGGCGCCGCGGCCCGTACCGCCCCAGCCGCCGTCCGGCACGGTCATCGCGCGCAGCGCCTCCACGCGGCGGCGCAGCCGTACCGGCATCACCTGGACGACCTTGGCGAGCACGCGCACGGAGTGCTCGGCGATGCCCTCGACCGCGCCCTCCGCGGCGGCCTGCAGCCCGACCGCCAGCGCGACCGCCTCCTCGTCGTCGATCACCAGCGGCGGCAGCGCCGCGCCCGCGGCCAGCTGGTAGCCGCCGTCGACGCCGCGCTGCGCCTCGACCGGATAGCCCAGCTCGCGCAGTCGGTCGACGTCCCGGCGCAGGGTGCGCACCGACACCCCGAGCCGCTCGGCCAGCTCGGCGCCGGGCCAGTAGCGGTGGCTCTGGAGCAGGGACAACAGCCGCAGCGTCCGGGTGCTGGTGTTCGCCATGCCTCGACCCTCCGCCGATTCAGGCCAGGAAGTGACCGCAATGACCCCTAGCGTAGGGAGTGCGGCAGGAAGCCCGCGGAAACCACCCCGGTAGGACCAGTGACGACGGAAGGCGCGACCATGAGCAACGAGACGATCGACCGCAGCGCGAACCCCTCCACCCCGGTCGACGGCGAGCGCGCCGACCTGCTGGCGATGCTCGCCAAGCACCGCCACTTCCTGCGCTTCACCACCCGCGACCTCACCGACGAGCAGGCCGCGCTGCGCACCACCGCGAGCGAGCTGTGCCTGGGCGGCCTGATCAAGCACGTCACGTCGGTCGAGAACGGCTGGGCGCGGTTCATCGTGGAGGGGCCGTCGGCGATGGGCGACGCGAGCGCGATGACGGAGGAGGACTTCCGGCGCCGCGCCGACGAGTTCCGGATGCTGCCCGGCGAGACGCTCGCCGGTGTGCTGGACGCCTATGCCGAACAGGCCCGTCACACCGACGAGTTGGTGGCCACCGTGCCGGACCTGGGCGCCACGCACCCGCTGCCGAAGGCCCCTTGGTTCGAGCCGGGCGCCCACTGGTCGGTCCGCCGGGTCGCGATGCACATCATCGCGGAGACCGCGCAGCACGCCGGCCACGCCGACATCATCCGCGAATCCCTGGACGGCGCGAAGTCCATGGGCTGACCACCGAACGGTTGTCGGGGCCCGGGGCAGGGGGACCCGGGGCAGCGGGCCCCGGGTCCCCGGGGGGGCGAGCGGGGCGGGGCTCAGGCAGCGGCTCCGCCTCCCCGGCGGGCCGTACGCCACCTGCGGACGGGTTCGAAGAGAGCGCTCTCGCCACACCTTGACGTCCTGGTACCGCACGAGTTCAATCATGAGCGAACAAATGTCTATACCAAGGTCCCGCCTTGGTATCCCCGCGCCCCGAGCATTCCCCCCATCGTTCCGCACCCGACGCCCCCCGCATCCGCGCAGACCCGCGGGTGTGCGCGGGCGTCGGAAGGCAGCCCCCCAACGGGCCGCGCCCCGGCCACACCGCCGCCGGCGCCGGTCCGACTGCCGTCTTTCGAGGAGGAGCACATGGTCTCCAGACGTACCTTCGTCACGGCGCTCGGCGCCGGCGCCGTGGCCGCCGCGGCGAGTTCGCCGCTGTGGTCGGACAGCCTGTCGCCCCGCGCGTCGGCGGCTGGCGCGTCGCTGCCCATCTCGTTGAAGAACAACTCGGGCAACGGCACGGTCTACGCGTACATCAGCGGCTCCGACAGCAGCGGCTGGCCCGGATTCGTCAACTCCAGCGGGCGCTTCCAGCGCCTGCCCAGCCCCTCGTCGGTGCTGACGCCGATCCCCGACTACTCCATCCAGCTGGGCGCCTCGGGCTCCGCGGCCACCACGTTCACGCTGCAGGACTACGTGATCGGCGGCCGCGTGTGGTTCTCCGTCGGCAAGAAGATCCAGTTCTTCGTCAACCCGCCCGGCGGCAACGGCGGCGTGCCCGGCCTGGTCCAGCCCGGGTTCACCAGCAGCGACCCCAACTGGCTGACCAACTGGACCTTCTGCGAGTTCACGTACAACGCCGCCAACCTGTACGCGAACATCTCCTACGTCGACATGGTCGCCCTGCCGATCTCCATGGCGACGACGGGCAGCGGCGGTTCGCAGTCCGTCGACCCGCTGCCCTCGGGCGCGCTCGCCTCCATCGCCTCCGGGCTCCAGGCCCAGCACGCCGCCGACGGCGCACCGTGGGACCGGCTGGTGGCCACCGACTCCTCGGGCGCCGCGCTGCGCATCCTGGCGCCGTCCCACTCGCCCGTCGACTTCGGCGGCTACTGGTCCAACTACGTGGACAGGGTGTGGAGTTACTACCAGTCCCACACGCTGACCATCAACGGCCAGGGCAGCATCGGCTCGTACTCCGGCACCGTCTCCGGCGACACCCTGGTCTTCTCGGGCCTGAACACCAACGGCGTGCCGTTCACCAAGCCCAGCGCCGTCGACATCTTCGGCTGCGCCAGCGGTCCGCTCTACAACTCCGGCGGCGACGCGCGCGGCGCGGTCGCGGCCCGCCTGGCCGCGGCGCTCAACCGCAGCTCCCTGCTGGTCAGCGGCGGCGGCAACCAGCCGGACGGGGTCTCGCCCTCGGGCTACTACACCGACGCGGTGACCAACCACTACGCGCGCCTGGTGCACAAGTACGCCACCGTGGGCTACGCCTTCCCGTACGACGACGTCGGCCCCACCGGCGCGGCCCCGGTCGACGGCCACATCCAGGACGGCGCGCCGACCTCCTGGACCATCTCGCTCGGCCCGGGCGCGGGTTCGGGCACCACCACGCCGCCCGGCGGTGGCGGCACCGGCGCGTACGGCACCATCCAGGCCGAGTCGTACAGCGCGCAGAGCGGCACCCAGACCGAGAGCTGCAGCGACTCCGGCGGCGGCCAGGACGTCGGCTACATCGCGAACGGCGACTGGCTCAAGTACGCCTCCCTGGACTTCGGTTCGTCCTCGCCGGCGCAGTTCGTCGCACGCCTGGCGTCCGGCGCGGCGAGCGGTGTCAGCGGCGCGATACAGGTGCGCATCGGCAGCACGACGGGCACGAAGATCGCGGAGATCGACTTCGGCAACAACGGCGGCTGGCAGAACTGGCAGACCGTGCCGGCCAACGTCACCTCGTCGGTGACCGGCGTCCACGACGTCTATCTGGTGTTCGCGTCGGGGAGTTCGGCGGACTTCGTGAACATCAACTGGTTCACCTTCACGAAGTAGGCGCCGGCGGCGGCCGGTTCGGCCGCCGCGGGGGAGCCCCGGTCGTGGGCGCGGCCGGGGCTTCGCTGTCCGGAATTGTCATGGACGGAACACTTGTGGAGACCGCGACCACCGTGGTGCTCTGGTGACTTCTGGTGTGGCTGATGCCAAGGAGGCGCAGGAGTCCCATGAAGAAGCGAATGATCGCGGTGGCGGCGCTGATACCGACCCTGTTGGGCGCGAGCGCAGGCGTGGCCTCGGCGCAGGCCGCCTCGAAGCCGGCGGCTTCGAAGCCGGCGGCGGTGAAGCCGGCAACCGTGAAGCCGGCCGCGGTGATCACCTTGACCTATGACGCCAGCCGGGCCGGCAAGTGGGCGTCCGCCATCGCGCAGGGCGTCCAGAACTGGAACGCCGCGCTGCACAACGTCCGCCTGGCGCCCGCGAGTTCGTCCCGCTCGGCGAACTTCGTCTACGTGGCGACGAGCGGTTGGCCGCAGACGACGCTGGGCCCGTTCTACCCCGGCAGCGGCCGGGGCGAGGTGGACCTCGGCCAGGAGGCGGTGACCGAGGGCTACGACATGACCCGTATCGCCGCGCACGAGACCGGGCACATCTTCGGGCTGCTCGACGACTACAGCGGCCCCTGCTCGGAGCTCATGTCCGGCCACGGGCCCGGCACGTCGTGCACCAACGCCACGCCCGACGCGGCCGAGGCCGCTCAGGTCGACAGCTACTACGCCTCGGCGCCGTCGGCCGCGGCGCTCCGCCCGGCGCGGCAGCGGACCGTCGTGGACGTGTGGTCGGCGCAGGCGGCGACGCCGGTGCGGGTGGGCTGAGTTCGCGGCGCCGGGACCGGGGCGCCGGTCCCGGGCGCCATGTCCGGTGCGCCACGTCCGGTGCGCCGCGTAGGACGTGCCGACGCCGCGGCGCCGGGACCGGGTCCGCCGCACCGGACGCGGCGCCGCTGGGCGAAAAGTTGGTCTAGTCCTCTTGACGCGGCAGCGTGAGCGCGGTTTGGTACGTACCAAATCAGGCCCGAGATGCACGCTCCCCCCACCACTTCACGCTTGAGGGGCATCCATGCGCTTTGCGAAATGGGCGGCTTCCGCCTCCGCGCTCACGCTCGCGACCGCCGGCGCGGTCCTCGCCCTGGCCCCCGACGGCAACGCCGCGGCGACCAGCGCCTACTCCGTCGCGCCCTACGTCGACATGTCGAACAGCCAGGAGGGCCTGCTCGACACGGCCATCACCGGGCACGGCCTCAAGGCGTACACCGCGGCCTTCGTGCTCGGCTCCGGCTGCAACCAGATCTGGGGCGACACCCTCCCCATCGGCAACGACTCGTTCACCGACCCACTGATCGCCAAGGCCAAGTCCGAGGGCGCCTCCCTGATCATCTCCTCCGGCGGCGCGAGCGGCCTGCCCCTCGCCTGGACCTGCTCGACGCAGAGTGCGATCGACGCCGGCTACCAGGCCCTCATCAACGACTACGGCGTCACCCAGCTGGACTTCGACATCGAGGGCGCGGCGGTCGCGGACACGGCCGCGGCGACGCGCCAGATGCAGGCGATGAAGGACCTCAAGGCGTCCAACCCCGACCTGAAGTTCTCCGTGACGCTGCCGGTGCTGGCCAGCGGGCTGACCAACGACGGCGTGAACATCGTCAAGGCCGCCAAGAACGTCGGCGTCAAGATCGACGTGGTCAACATCATGACCATGGACTACTACTCCGGCACCGGCACCGAGATGGGCCAGGGCTCGGTCGCCGCGGCGCGGGCCACGCTGGCGCAGATGCAGTCGGTCGACTCGAGCTACGGCTATGCCAACCTCGGCATCACCCCGATGATCGGCAAGAACGACGACGGCTCCACGTTCACCCTCGCGGACGCCCAGACCGTGGTGAACTTCGCCGCGCAGAACGGCGTCGGACGCCTCGCGTTCTGGGCCGTGACCCGCGACCAGGCGTGCGGCGGTAACGCCAACTCGCTGTCCACGTGCAGCCAGATCAGCCAGAGCCAGCTGGCGTTCACCGACGCGTTCCTGCAGTACACGGGCGGCTCCGGCGGCACGACCACGGGCGGTACCAGCACCGGCGGCAGCACCACGGGCGGCACGACCGCCGGAACCACCACGGGCGGTACGACCACGGGCGGCACCACGACGGGCGGCACCACCGGAGGCACCACCTGCACCACCGCCGCGTGGAGCGCCTCGCAGGTCTACACCGGCGGCAACACGGTCTCGTGGAAGGGCCACAACTGGAAGGCCAAGTGGTGGACGCAGGGCGAGGAGCCCGGCACCACCGGCGAGTGGGGCGTCTGGCAGGACCTCGGCCCCTGCTGACCCGACCCCTTTCGACCTGACCCGGCCCGGCCCCCTCAGACCTGACCTGACCCGACCCCTCTCCCCACCCGTCGGCCCGGCCCCCACCCCGGAGCCGGGCCGACCCCGTCCCGCGGCGCCGCGCGCGTCGCGGGATCGAACGGCTGCGCCTGGCCCTGGAGCCGAGCGGGCAGCGGCCCGCGAGCGTCTCCCTCGCCCCGGACGGGTCGGGCGTGGAGCGGCTGCCGGCGGACACGCGGCCGGAGGCGGAGCCGGCCGCGGAGATCGTGGCCGCGAGCCCCGAGGCCGACGAGGGGGAGGGCGCCACTCCGCCCGATCCGGACGCCGCGTTCGCGTCCTTCGCCGCCGCCGTGGCCGGTACCTGGCTCGACGGTCCCCGCGACCGGGTACGGGGCATGGTCCCGGTGGCGAGTTCGCGCTTCAGCTGACCGCCGGCTCGCCGGCCAGGCGCTGTCCGTTGCGGGCGGCGGCGGCCTTGGCCCAGCCGCTGGTGGCGACGGTGCCCAGGGCGAGGACGGCGAGCCCGCAGGCTCCGATGACGGCCCACGCCGGGTGGCTCGATCGGACGAAGTCCGTGCCGGTGCCGGCCACGATCGAGCCGGTGACCGCGACGCCGATCGCGCTGCCGAACTGGCGGGCGCTGGAGGCCAGCGCCCCGGCGACGCCGACCTGGTCGAGCGGCATCCCCGAGACGGCGGTGCGGCTGACCGGCGGGCCGACCATGCCCGCGCCGAGGCCGAAGGCGGCGTATGCGGCCAGCAGGTGCACGATGCCGGTGTGCGCGGTCAGGCCGACGAGGAGGAAGGCCCCGGCCGCCAGGAGCGCGCCGCCCAGCGTGAGCGGCAGGCGTTCGCGGCGGGCGGCGACGAGCCGCCCGGAGACGTTGGCGGCGACGGCCTGGCCCAGGGCCATCGGGATGATCATCACGCCGGCGCGCAGCGGACTGTCACCGCGGACGTCCTGCAGGTAAAGGGTGTTGAGGAACAGGAACCCGCCCAGCCCGGCCGTCATCATCAGCGAGATCAGGTTCGCGCCGGAGAACGGCGGGCTGCGGAAGTACCGCAGGTCGACCAGCGGTTCGGGGCGTCGCGGCTCGACCACGAGGATTCCGGCGAGGGCCACGACGGCGAGCACGACGAGCCCGACGATCCAGGGGTTCGCCCACCCGTGGCGGGGACCCTCGATCGTCGCGGCGATGACCGAGGCGAACAGGACGACGATCAGCGCCTGGCCGTACGGGTCGAAGGCGCGGGCCCGGGCGGCCCGGGACTCGGGGACGAACGCCTGGGCGAGCCCGAAGGCGAGGACCCCGATCGGGACGCTGATCCAGAACACCGACCGCCAGTCGACGCCGCTGACCAGCACGCCGCCGAGCACCGGCCCGGCCGCCATGGTGATCCCGATCACCGACCCCCACACGCCGATCGCCCGCGCCCTCTCGCCGCGGTCAGGGAACACGCTGACGATGATCGACATCGCGACCGGGTTGAGCATCGAGCCGCCCACCGCCTGCACGCTGACGAAGGCGATCAGCCACCCCACGCCGGGCGCGAGGCCGCACAGCAGGGAACCGGCGGAGAACAGCGTCAGCCCGAGCTGGAAGATCCGCTTGCGGCCGAAGCGGTCGGCCATCGAGCCGGACAGCATCAGCAGACAGGCTATGACCAGCGAGTATGTCGAGACCGTCCACTGCAGGCTGCTGAGCGAGGCGTGCAGGTCCGTGCTGATCGACGGCAGCGCCACGTTGACGATGGTGAGGTTGATGCCGGTCACGCCCACGCTGAGGCAGCAGATCGCCAGCACCAGCCAGCGGCGGACCGGAGGCGGCGGGTCGGCTGTCGGCGTCGGACCGGTCGTCGGACCGGGCGCGTTCGCTGTGCTCATGGTGGATCCTTGGACGGGTTCGATAGAGTCACCGATGAAACGGAGAGGGTGTCCAGATAATACGGAGACCCTGTCCACTTATGCAAGGACGCCTGAATGCCTGATCACGCGCCGGCCGATCACCCGGCCACCGACCGCGCCCCGGCCGATCACCCGGCGGCCGACCCCGCGCCGGCCGGCCGCGCCCCGGCCGACCCCGCGCCGGCCGGCAAACCGCCCTCCCGGCGGGCCGACGCCGCCCGCAACCGCCGGCGCATCCTCGAAGCGGCCCGCACCGCGTTCGCCGCCAGCGGGTCCGAGACGTCGATGGCCGAGATCGCTCGCAGGTCCGGGGTCGGCCAGGCGACGCTGTACCGCAACTTCGCGACCCGTCACGAACTTCTGGAAGCGCTGCTGGTCGACGAGGTCGACGAGGTGTGCGCCGCGGCCGCGACAGTCGAGGGCGACACCCCGGCCGACCGGCTCATGACCTGGCTGCGCCGGTTCTTCCAGTACGTCACCACCAAGCGCCCGGTCGTCCTCGGGCTGCTGCAGCACACCGACACGACCGACCCCGTCTTCCAGAGCCGCGGCCGGATGCTCGAAGCCGCCCGCCCGCTGTTCGCCGCGGCGCGCGACGCCCACCAGATCGCCGACGACCTCGACCTCGACCAGATCCTCGACCTCGTGGTGGCCGTCGCGAAGATCCCCGGCACCCCGGAGTACCGCGGCCCCATCCTCGAAACGGCCCTCACCGCCCTGCGCACCCGGAGCGGTTCAGCGTGACGGCCGACCCGGCCGGCTTGACCGTCCAGTGGGTCGGCGGGAACGGGCGTCAGCCTCGCTCGGCGCCGAAAGCCGCGGTGAATTCCGCCAGGGAGCCCATGAGATCCTGGGCGCCGGCGTCGTCCGGCGGCAGGGACGGGAGCGCGCCGGCGGTGAAGTCGGTTGCGGCGGCCGCGAGGTCGGCGGCCGCTTCGGCCGCGGGGGAGCAGTCGATGAGCGGACCTCCGGCGCCACCGGACCGCGTGACCAAGGTGCCGTCCTTCGCCAATCGGAAGTGCAGCGTGAAGGAGGAGTCGACTGCCCCGAAGGAGTACGTCCCACGACCGCGCTCCAGCAACTGCCTCAGTCCGTCCAGCAGTTGCGACAGCGACAGGTAGATCATCATGCTCTGGTCCGGCCGCCGGCCGCAGGAGCTGGCCGTGCCGTCGGTGCCGCGCAGGGTCATGTGCCCGAGGTCGAACCCGGACGGCGGCGGCGCGTCCGCGACGCTGAATTCGAAGTCCAAGCCCAGCTCCTCACCGCTGACCGTGTCACGTGTAGCTCTTCCCCACCGGGAAGAACGTGACGATACGGTTGCCGTCGGTCGAGTCCACGGACACGCGGTACGTCGCGGTGAATCCGTTGACCGTCATCTTCTTCTCGAAAGTCTGCATGATCTTGGCTGGGTTCGGGGTGATGCGGCGCCCCTTGCGAACCGCCTTGCTCGCGGCCTTGAGCACCTGCTCGCGTGTGGTCCCCGGAGGCATCAGGTCACCCGGCCCCGAGGGGTGGTCGCCCGTGATGTGCCGAGCGTCGATGTGCTTCCACCCCTGCTTGAGGTCGCCCTCCTCCAGACGCGGAACCGTGCGGCACAGGGCCAGGCCGAAGGGGTCGATCCACGCGCAGGGATTGGGCACGTAGGCGTGCGGATTGGGACCGCCGTCGAGACCCAGGGGGTCGGGGCTGAGGAACCGTCCGACCTCGGGATCGTAGTACCGGAAGTAGTTGTAGTGGAGTCCCGACTCCTCGTCCCAGTACTGGCCGGGGAACCGCAACCGGCAGGTGACGGATGTCGGCGCCGACGTGGCGGGGCCCGTCGGTCCTCCCCACAGATCGGTGCGCGACCGCCAGGCGGACACACCGTCCTCCGACACCAGCTCCGTCGGCGCCCCGACCAGGTCGGTGACGACGGCGAAGAACCGTTCGTTCACCGTCTCCTGAGACAATCCCTCGCCCGGTGCCCTCGTGGTCTGCGCGACGGGCAGCCCGCTGTCGGCGGCCCACTCGTACGTCGTCGTGGCGCCCCGGCCCGTGTGGTGCTCCTCGGCCAGGACAGTGCCGTCCCAGGCGAAGCGGACGGCCTCGACCACCGAACCGTCGGAGTCGAGCCGCTCCTTGGCGATCCTGCGATCGAAGGCGTCGTAACGGTAGTGCCATCGCTCACCGACGGGGTTCGTCACGCTGGTGAGCCGTCCGTCCGTCCAGCCGTACTCCCAGACCCGCGAGCCTCCGGACAACAGCCGCACCTCGCGACGGATCACCCGTCCCGAGGCGTCGCGCGAGAACCGCGTGCGGCCCGCCCTGCGCAGCAGACCTCTCTGGTACTCGCGGACCCCGGCCGCGGGTCGGTCGGCGTCCCCCGCACAGCGGGTGATGTCTCCCGCCGCGTCGTAGGCGTATTCCTCCGACCAGTCCCGTGCCCGCACGGCCGTCACCCGGCCCATGACGTCGAGAGAGAAGCGGCGCTCCCCGTCGCGGCTGTCGGTCAGGCCGGTCAGGAGGTCGTCGCTCCGGTAGTCGAAGGCAGCGGAGTGAACCAGGCCCCCAGGCGCGGAAATCCGCTGGCCGGTCAGTCGCCGCCGGTCGTCCCAGGTCTGAGCGAGCACCACGTGGCCGAAACGGCGTTCGGTCTCCTGTCCCAGCCCGTCGTGGGCGAAGGAGATCGTGTGATCGCCGCTCGCCAGCGCGGTGGGCCGGTCTTCGGCGTCGTACGTCCAGCGGCTGACCACCCCGGCGGGCGTCCGCCGCTCGATCTTGCGCCCCAGCAGATCGTACGTGCTCCGCACGGTACGGCCGTCGACCGTCTCCGCGACCACGTGACCCATCAGGTCGTACGCGAACTCGACCGAGGTGGTGCCGTCCGTGGCCGAGCGCACTCGGTGCGAGGCGTCGTACGTGAAGGTCTCGCTGAGGCCGGAACCCCGTGTGGTGGCAGTGACGTTGCCCGACAGGTCCCTGACGTGGCGGGTCACCCGGCCTTCCGCGTCGACGCGTTCGACGAGCCGGTTCGCGGCGTCGTAACCGTACGCCAGCGTGCGGCCGTCGAAGTCGGTCTCCTCGATCAGCCGCCCCGCGGCATCGTAGGTGTAGGTCCACCGCTGCCCCAGGCCGTTGACGACCGCGGTCAGGCGCAGTTCGGTGTCATGGGTGAACTCCAGCCGCGATCCGTCCGCCGCGAGGCGGGCGGTCGGCAGGTCGAAGTGCGTCACCTGGTGCTCGGTGCGCGCGCCGGTCGGATCCGTGTGCGCTGTCAGGTTGCCCTCGGCGTCGTACTCCCACCGCTCTTCGGCACCGTCCGGCGTGCGGCGCCACTCCATCTGCCCGGCCGCCGTCCAGCCGAAACGCTCGGTGGCTCCCAGGGGGTCGGTGATCGCGACCGGCCTGCCGAACGCGTCGTAGGCATACCGCGTCCGGGCGCCCGTCGCGTCCGTGACCACGACGGGAAGCCCTGCGGGGTCGGTGTCGATGCGCCGCACTCCGCCGAGGGCGTCGACGATCGAGCGCAGGTGGCCGCGCTCGTCGTAGGCGTAGCGGGTCTCGGCGCCCATCGGGTCCCGCGACCACAGGACGCCACCGTGGTCGTCATAGCCGAACTCCCAGACCGCCCCGCCGGATTCGACGACGCGCGTCGGATGACGTCCCGAGCCGTACTCGGCGACGGTCGCGGAACCGTCAGGACCGGTGAGCCGCAGGAGGCGGCCCTGGCCGTCCCACACCCGGTGGGTGGTGGCACCGAGCGGATCGGTACTGCTCAGTGGGCGGTCGTACCGGTCCCACGCGAACTCGGTGGCATGGCCGAGCGGGTCGACTTCGCGGACCACCTGCAGCAGTTCGTTGTAGTGGAACACGGTGACGGCGCCCAGCGAGTCCCGGTGGGACGTCCGCCTGCGCTCCGTGTCGTAGGTGAACGTGGCGGTGAGGAAGCCGCCGTCGCCGTCGGTGGCGACGCAGCGTCCCTCCTCGTCGTAGACGTAGCGGTACGACGACCCGTTGCGGTCCTGCCAACTGGTGATCCGCCCGTGATCGTCATAGGCCAGACGCGCGGCACGTCCCAGGGCATCCTCGACGGCGGCGAGGTTGCCCCGGTCGTCGTAGCCGTAGCCGGCCAGCAGCGGCTGCTCGGGATGGCTGAGCAGTCGAAGTCCGGTGACGCGGCGGGGCATCGCCTGCGTGGCCTCCACGCCGACGCGGTAGCCGCCGTCGTGGCGGATCTCCACTGGGTGTCCGTCAGCGCCGTACTCGAAGGTGATCCGGTTGCCGTGCGGATCGGTGACGACATCCAGTACGAGGAGGGTCGGTGGACCGTCGACGAGTGCTCGGAACACCAGAGTCGCACCGGTGTCCGACCTGGCGACGCTCATGCGTCCACCCGGTCGCCCGTCCCACGTGAGCGGCCATCGAGGTCCCTCCGCCGGGAGCGTCGGCGCGCCCGGTGCGGGCACCGGGTAGTACAAGACCGTCCCGTCCTCGGTGATGAACCGGACCCCCTGCTCGTCGACCAGCAGCCGCTGGTCCAGGGTCGAGGCCCAGGACGGGCCGAACAACCGGCCCTGCCGGTAGCTCGACACGTGGTGCCGTTCCAGAACGAGGGGCAGGACGCCGGGCAGTTCCACATCCACGGCTGACATCACCATGTCGCCGCTCACCACATCGACGGGGTCGCTCTTGCACCGGCGTTCGGCCATGCGCCGTGCGGCGGCGCGAATCTCAGCGCCACCCTTGCGCAGCGAGTTGGCCAGGCCCTCGAGCGTGCGTGCCTCTTTGAGCACCGTGGGGAGTTCGCGGGCCATCTTCAGCAGGCCGCCGGCGGTGGTCAGGCCCTTGAACATGGGGATGCAGTCCAGCGCGGCGAACAGCACGTCCCACAAACTGGCCTTGCCTTGGAGGTATTTCATGACGGTGTCGGCGAGGACGATGACGGCTGCGGCCAGGACGAGCCAGGCGAGCGGGCCGCCGATGATCATGACGACGATGCCGAGGACGGCGACGATGACTTTGCAGGCGGCGACGATGTCGTCCCAGTGGTCGGCGACCCAGTCGACGGCTTTTTCCCACCAGTGTTTGTTGTGGATGCCGGCGTCGGAGGCTTCGTGGAGGGCGTGTTCGGCGGTGGAGGCGGCGCGGTCGCGGATGCCGGCGGCCTGGGCGGCGAGTTCTTTGGCGGCGTCGAGGCGTGCTTGGGCGTCGTGGACGGCGGTGCTGGCGGTGGTGTGCGCGTTGTGGGCGGCGGTGGCGTTGCGGGCGGCGTCGCGGACGTCCTGTTCGGAGGGCGGGGGGACGCCGGGCTTGGGGTCGTCCTGGTACTGCTTGGACTTGTCCTGGGCGCGTTTGACCCAGGCGTCGGCGTTGTTCAGCTGGGAGGTGGCGGTGTCCAGGTCGGCGCGGGCCTGGCGGCCCTGGGCCAGGGCCCGGTCGGCGTCGGCCTGCGCGGTCTCCAACTGCGGCCAGTAGTTGTCGAGGGCGCCGGAGGCGAGGCGGTAGGAGCGTTCCAGCTTGTCGAGTTCGCCGGGCAGGTCGCCGAATTGTTCGCGGTAGGCGTCGCCGGACAGTCCGGCCCAGGACTGGATGACGGTGTCCCCGCCCAGGCCGCGTACCGACCGCAGGGCGGTGGCCACGTCGTCGGCGAACGCCCCCAGCTTGCGGGCGAGTTCCTTGACCTCGTACGGATCACCGGGCACCGGATCACGGTCAAGGTCCAGCACGTGCCAGTCCGTGGGCCTGCCCATGACCGCCGCCTCCCCCGAGTCGCTCCCAGCCGGTCACCCCACATCCTCACAGACCACGCCGACCGCGGAAAGGCCGTCCGGGGCGCCGACGTCACCGCGCGTTCACGGCCGCATCCCCACCTGACGCCACGCCAATTCCTGGCGTGATTGTGCGGCATATGACCTGGGGTCCGGATGGCATCCTCGGTAGGCCGCACCTCACCAGATCCCTTCGCCGGGAGGGACAGACGTGTCCCGGCCGATGCGGATCTGCTCATCGCGAAGGGATTCAGCTCGTGGCCAACGTTCTGCGCAAGCTCCTCGTGCCCGCGCTTCTCGCACTGACGTCCTTCTTCGTGCCGTCGACCGCCGTCGCGGCCACCGCGCCCGCCGTCGCGGCCACCGCGCCCGCCGTCGTGGTCCCGCACTCGGGCAACCTGTGCCTGAACTCGACGTATCCGCCGCTGTACATGGTCAACGTGAACGGGTGCAACGGCTCCTCCGGCCAGCACTGGACCGTCAGCGGAGGGGTGATCTACCTGACCCAGAGGTCCAATCTGTGCCTGACCTCCGACTACCCGAACAGCTACATCGTCTCCACGTCCAGCTGCAACCCCGCGTCCGACCGGCAGCAGTGGACCGTCAGCGGCGAGACGATCTACGAGACCCAGCACCCGAACGTCTGCCTGACCTCCGACTACTCGCGGAGCTACATCGTCGACGTGAGCGGGTGCAACTCCGCCTCGAACCAGCAGCACTGGACCGTGCAGGGTGAGCAGATCAGCATGACGTTCGTGTGACGACCCGCGTTCGCGTGACGACACGCGTTCGTGCGACCCCCGCGCTCGGGTGACCCCCTGAGCTCCAGCGCGGGCCCCGGCATCCGTCGCCGCCGGGGCCCGCGCCGCGCGCGTCGGACCTCCCGGCCGGGCCTCAGCGCAGCGGCAGGCTCTCGACCGTGAACACCGGACTGGTCAGCGGATCGCCGTAGAGATACGTGTCCATCTGGGAGTTGGTCACCAGCAGCCGGCCCCGGCTCACGGCGACTCCGGTGGTGGCGTCCGCGCCCGGGAAGGTGCGTTCGGAGACGACGGCGGCCCGGGTGCTCCCGGCGGACAGCCGCAGTTCGGTGACCTCGTTGTTCACCGACCGCGCGACGTAGAGGGTGTTCCCCCGACGCACGATGCCGTCGGCGCTGGGCAGCGGCGGTGCGTCGATCCTGCGGACCGCGCCGGTGGCGAGATCGAGCCGGTAGAGGGCGCCGCTGTACCAGTAGCCGATGATCAGCGACCTGCCGTCGGGAGCGGTGACGATGCCGTTGCCGTTGGACTGGCCGGCCACGTAGTCCGGCAGGCGGTAGGCCACCCGCAGGGTCCGGTGGGCGCCGGTGGCGGGCCCGGCCACCTCGGCGGCCGGGATCCGGTAGACCACGGCGCGGAAGGAGTCGGTGATGTAGACGTCCCCGTCGGGGGCCACGGCCGCGTCGTTGACGAGGGTCTGCTCACCGGTGTCGGGAACGGCGTAGGCGGCGACGAGCTTGCCCGCGGTGCTGTAGACGAAGAAGCGCCCGGTGAACGCGCCGGCGACCAGCAGGCGGTTGCCGGCGATCTTGATGCCGGTGGCCTGGGTGCGGCCGTCCTGGCCGGCCGGCAGGAAGGGTTCGAGCGTGGCCGCGCCGGGGCGCCCCCGGTAGACGGCGCCGTCGCCGATGCTGCCCGCGTAGACGAAGCGGCCGTCGGCCGCCACGCTCTCGGGGAACGCGTCGCTGCCGTCGAGGGTGATCGCCCGGTCGTCGCCCTTTCCGGCGTGGGGAGCGTGAGCGGGGGCGGGGCTGCCGGCCGCGGGCGCGGCAGGGGCGGCGGTCGGGGCGGTCGCGGCGGTGGCGGCGGTCGCGGGAAGCGCGAGCGCGGCCAGGGCCGCGGAGGCGGTGGCGGTGACGAGCGCGCGCCGCCACACGGCGCGGGTGGATGTCGTACGCGAGGACGCGGTGTGCGGGGGAACGGTACGGGAGGACACGGTCGGCGCCTTTCCGGATGAGGGTACGGACAGGGACGGTCGGGGAACGGCGAGGCGGTGAGCGCCTCGTGCCGATGGGGACGGCATCAGACGAAAGAACACGAAAACGGACGGGAGTAGACGGGAGCGGACGGGAGCAGACGGGGAGCCGACGGGGAGCCGACGGTCAGCGCAGCGCGGCGGCGATCGCGTCGGACAGGGTGGTGGCCGGCCTGCCGATCAGACGGCTGAGGTCGCCGGAGTCGGTGTACAGCTCGCCGCGGCGCATGCCGAGGTCGGCGTCGGCGAGGATGTGCGCCAGCTCGGCGGGCAGGCCGGCCCGATCAGCGCCTCGGTGAGCCGGTCCGCGGGCAGATCGGTGGAGGCGATCGGCTCCCCGGTGGCCGCCGAGACCGCCTCGGCCAGCTCGGCCAGGGTGAACGCCTCGTCCGCGCCCAGCTCGTACACCGCGCCGGCGTGGCCCTCCGTGGTCAGCACGACCGCGGCGGCTTCCGCGTAGTCGGCCCGCGACGCGGCGCTGATCCGGCCCTCGCCCGCGGCTCCGACCACCGCCGCGTGCCGGCGGAACAGGGGCAGTTGCGCGGTGTAGTTCTCCACGTACCAGCTGTTGCGCAACAGAACGCTGGGGACCTGGCGCTCGCGCAGGTACTCCTCGGTGACGCGGTGGGTACGGGCCAGGATGGTGGTCGCCGTGTCGGCCCGCGTCATGCTCGTGTACGCCACCAGCGACACGCCCGCCGCCACTGCCGCGTCGACGGCCCGGCGGTGGTTGGCCGACCGCTCGTCCACGGTGGTGGTGGACACCAGCAGCAGCCGGTCCGCCCCTTCGAACGCCGCCGCGAGGCTGTCCGGCTCGGCGAAGTCCGCCCGGCGCACCACGACGCCGCGGTCCCCGAGGTCTTCGATGCGTGCGGTGTCCCGTCCGGTCGCGACGATGTCGGCGGCCGGGACTCCGCGCCGCAGCAGCGCCTCGACGGTGAGCCGGCCCAGCTGGCCGGTGGCTCCGGTGACGACGATGGACATGGGTTCGCCCCTTCCTGCCGCGAACTCTCCTCGCGGCGTGACGAAACCCAGGTTGACCTGCTTGCTCTCCATCGGTAAGTAGCCACTTGCTGGTAAGGTGGCCACCTGCGGGAAAGTATCGAGGTGAGTGGAATGGCGACTGCCCAGGATGTGACCGAGCCCATGGCGACATGGGACCCGTACACGCGCGGCTGCCCCTCGCGCGACCTGCTCGACCAGATCGGCAGCAAGTGGGCGGTGCTCGTGCTGGGCGAACTCGGCAAGCACGGAGCCTGCCGGTTCACCCAGCTGCGGCAGCGGCTGGCCGGGGTGAGCGAGAAGATGCTCACCCAGACGCTGCGCACGCTCGAACGCGACGGACTGGTCCGGCGGACGGTGTACCCCGAGGTGCCGCCGCACGTCGAGTACGACCTGACTCCCCTCGGCCAGACCCTGCGGGGACCGCTGCGCGTGCTCACCGAGTGGTCGGTGGAGCACGTCGGCGAAGTCCTCGCCGCGCGCGAGGAGTACGACCTACGCGCCGAAGGCGCCGCCTGAGCCCCGCGTGCCGGCGGTGGGGCGGGCGGATCAGCGCAGGCCGGCGAAGAGGTCGTTCTCGGGCACGGCCGCACCCGTGGTGTCGCGGACCCGGACGAAGGTCTCGACGCCCATCAGCTCGCCGAACCTCTCCTTGCCCATCTTGAGGAAGAAGATGTTCTCGCCCTGACTCGCGTGCGCGGCCAGCGCGTCGAACTTCTGGCCGCTGAAGGCGGTGGCGTCCACCCATGTGGTGATCTCGTCGTCGGGAAGCCCGATCTCGGCCATCGCGGCGGCCTCGGCGGAGTCCGGTTCCGGCATCTCCGCGCCGAACTCGCGCATCACCTCGCCGAACCGCCGCATCATCGAGCGGGGCGCCGTGGTCCAGTACACCTTCGGCGTCAGCTCGATCAGCTCCAGCGCCGCCATCGTGACGCGGTGGGCCTGGATGTGGTCGGGGTGGCCGTAGAAGCCGTTCTCGTCGTACGTGACGACCACATCGGGGCGGTAGTGGCGCATGAGCGCCGCGAGCCGGGCGGCGGCCTCCTCGACCGGGGTCCGCCAGAAGGCCCCGGGTGCGTCGTTGGTCGGCCAGCCCATCATCCCCGAGTCGGCGTACCCCAGCATCTCCAGGTCGCTGATCCGGAGCACCGCGCGGCTCGCCTCCAGCTCCTGACGGCGCATCAGGGCGACCGCCGCCGCGTCGTGCCCCGGATCGCCCGGCTTGACGCCCTCCGGTCCGTCACCGCAACCGCCGTCGGTACACGTCACCAGAACCGTGCGGACGCCCTCCGCCGCGTACCGCGCGAGAACCCCGCCGGTTCCGGTGGCCTCGTCGTCGGGGTGGGCGTGCACCGCCATGAGCGTCAGGGGCCGGTCGGTCATGGAGTCCTCCTGGAAGGCGGGAGACGTACGTCGTCATCCGAAGTGTGCCTGACGTACCGCGGCGCCGGTGTCCGGCCCGGCGCGGGACCGCCGGGTCAAGGGGGGAGGCTGTGCGGGACCGGGGTGGCGATGCCTTCGACGGGTGGGGTCGCCCGTGGGCTGACCGGTGAGTTCGACGAGGGCGATCTGCTGCCGCTGCGCAGGACCGCGCCGCCGCCGGCGGCGGCGCCGTGGCCGCTGTAGGGGGTAGTAACGGGCGGTGCCGCCGTCGGCGGTGAGGGTCTGGGCCGCGCCGTAGTGCCAGTGGCCGGCCTCGTCCCTGGCAGTTTCGGCTCGCCATTTCGACAAGAAACTTAACCAAGTATCTTTGCCAAGTTACTTGTCGAAGAACTACGATGGCTTCCATGGACGGCGAAGTGGACTGGTCGAAGGACACGGCACTGAGACTGGAGCGCGGGGTGCAGCGGCTGCGCAACCGGCTGCGGTCCGAGTCCGGTATGTACGGGGCCGGGCTCACGCTGACCCAGGTGTCGGTCCTGGCCAATGTGCTGGAGCACGGCCCGGTGACCGCGGCGCGGCTCGCCGAGCTGCAGCACGTCACTCCGCAGGCCATCGCGCAGAGCCTGACCGCGCTCAAGGCCGCGGACCTGGTGGTCTCCGAGTCCGATCCCGGCGACCGGCGCAAGATCCTCATCAGCGCCGCGCCGTCGGCCAGGGAGCTGTACGCGTCGTGGGTGGGCCGCCGGATGGCCTTCCTGGTCCGCGCGATGGAGCAGATCCCGGAGCACGAGCGCGAGGACACGGAACGAGCGGTGCGACTGCTGGAACGCCTGGCCGACGCGGGGGCCGACGCGCGGGCTGACACGCATCCCGACGCAGGACCCGACGCCACGGGCGATGGCATATGACGACCGCCCACCCGCTCGCCGTGGGCGGGGCCCCCGGCAAGAAGCCCTTTCCCCGCCGGTTCACGTCTCCGCTCTACGTGGGGTCCAGCCTCAACCCGGTCAACAGCTCCCTGATGGCGACCGCGCTGGTGCCCATCGCCACCGGGCTGCACGTCTCGGTGGGCAGCACGTCGGTGCTGGTGTCCTCGTTGTATCTGGCCAGCGCGGTCGCCCAGCCGACGGCCGGGAAACTGGCCGAGGTCCTCGGACCGCGCCGGGTCTTCCTGACCGGCATCCTGGTGGTCCTGGCCGGCGGACTGGTGGGCGGCTCCGGCCGCAATCTGGCCACGCTGACCGTGGCCCGGGTGCTCATCGGCATCGGTACGTCGGCCGGGTTCCCGTCCGCGATGGTCCTCATCCGCCGCCGCGCGACGGCCGCCGGGATGAAGGAGCCGCCCGGCCGGGTGCTCGGCGGCCTGGCCATCGCCGGCATGGCCACCACCGCCGTCGGCCCACCGCTGGGCGGCCTGCTGGTCGGCGCGGCCGGATGGCGCTGGGCGTTCCTGATCAACGTTCCGGTCACCGCCGCGGCCCTGGCCATGGCCCTGCTGTGGATCCCCGCCGACCCGCGCGGGGTCGGACACGGAGGCCCGCGCCGGCTGGCGGGCCGCATCGACCTCACCGGACTCCTCGGATTCGCCGCGTCGATGACGGCACTGGTCGTCCTGCTGGCGGGCCTGCCCCGCCTGGACGTCTCCGCGCTCGTGGTGTTCGTCGTCGTCGGGCCGCCCACCTGGTGGTGGGAACTGCGCGCCCGCACCCCCTTCCTGGACCTGCGCCAGCTCCTCGGCAACGGCGCTCTCACCCGCACCTATCTGCGCCAGGCGCTGACCCTGCTGGGCGCCTACACCGTCATGTACGGCATGACGCAGTGGATCGAGGAGGCGCGCGGCCTGTCCGCACCGGCCGCCGGACTGCTGCTCGTACCGATGGGCGCGCTCTCCGCGCTGCTGTCCGGACCGCTCTCCAGCCGCAACATCCTGCGCGGTTCGCTGGTCGCGGCCGCCGTGAGCATGCTGGTCGGCGCGCTCGGCATCCTGGTGCTCGGCTCCGGCAGCTCCGTGATCCTGATCCTGGCGGTGTCCCTGGTCTTCGGCGTCACCATCGCCACCACCACGGTCGGCAACCAGACCGCCCTCTACCTCTACGCCTCCCCCACGAGCATCGGCAGCGCGTCCGGGTTGTTCAGGACCTTCGGCTACCTGGGCACCATCGCCTCGGCCGTGATCAGCAGCATCGTCTTCCGCGACGGTGTCAGCGACGAGGGCCTGCACACCCTGGGCGCCGTCCTGGTCGCCGCCGGAGCCGCCGTCCTGCTGCTGACGGTCTGCGACCGCCGGCTGATGACACACCGCATGAACCACATCACCGAGGAGACAAACACGTGAGCACCACCGTTTCCGTCCCCGCCGTCGACCCGGCGCGTACCGCCCTGCTGGCCATGGACTTCCAGAGCGCCATCACCTCCCCGCTGTCCCAGGCGGACGAGCTGATCGCGCGCGTCGGCACGGCCATAGACGACCTGCGCGAGGCCGGCTGCACCATCGGCTATGTACGCGTCGGCTTCACCGAGGAGGACTGGCAGGCCATCCCCGAGACCAACAAGACGTTCGCCGCCGCGGCGGAGGGGAAGGCCATGCACCACGAGGACCCCGCGACGGCCGTCGACCCGCGGATCGCCCCCCGGGACGGCGACATCGAGGTGCGCAAGACCCGTTTCGGCGGGATGTCCACCACCGATCTCGACGAGCAGCTCCGCGCCCGCGGCATCGACACCCTCGTCCTCACCGGCGTCAGCACCAGCGGCGTCGTGCTCTCCACTCTGATCGACGCCGCAGACCGCGACTACCGCGTCTACGTCCTGTCCGACGGCGTCGCCGACTACGACCCCGAGGCGCACCACACCCTGATCACCCGCGTCTTCCCGTCCCGCGCCCACGTGATCACCACGGCCGAGCTGCGCGACCTCGTACGCAACGGCTGATCCGTCCCCGCCGCGAGCGGCATCCCCGCACAGAGCACCGCCGCCCCGCCCGCCCGGGCGGAAAGGCGGCCCGAACACAGATGGAATGAGATCAGAGCTAAGACCAGCGTTCCTGTTCTCCGGGTCGGGGCCGTACCACTGGAGGGGCTGCCCGGTGACGGCGGCGATGCCGTCGACATCCCGGTCACGGTGCAGGAGGGTCAGCCCCTGAAGTTCCGCGGTCGCGGCCACGACCAGGTCCACCGGGCCCGCGCTCCGGTGCTGCCCTGTGCGGGTCAGCAGCTGCTGGACCCGCCACGCGCGATCGTAGGCCCGGTCGTCCAGCGGCACCCAGCCGAAGAGCAGCCGCATGTCCTCGATGCCGCGGGCCCGGTTTTCGGCGGAACGCGCGCTAGAGAAGAACTCCAGCTCGGTCACCGGGCAGGTCGCGATGAGTCCCGCCGCGGCTGCCCGGTCCCAGCCGTACTGTTCGGCGTCTCCCCGCGGCCGACCACAGCCGGGCGAGCGGGAGGGCGCGCCGCCGGTTCCGGGAGCCTGAAGGAGACGCGGCCGGCAGAAAGGGCCGGAGTGGGCCGTACCTAGCGTGCGGTCCGGCAGGACCTGGCTCTGCACCGATCGATCAACGAAGCGCGAATCCGCCCTCCCACGTCGGCGGCTCCTGTCCCGCCGTGCCAACGCCTCATGTCTCCGACCCCCGCAGGCCCGCCGGGACCGCGTCGGCGGGGAGCCGGACGGTGAAGACAGTGCCCCGGGCCGGGGTGCTGGCGACGGTCAGCGTGCCGCCGTGCGCCTCGGTGAGCTTGCGTGCGATGGCCAGACCCAGGCCGCTGCCCCCGGTGCTGCGGCTGCGCGACTTCTCCGCGCGCCAGAAGCGGTCGAAAACGTACGGCAGGTCCTCCGGCGCGATGCCGGAGCCGCTGTCGGCGACGTCGATGACCACGCCGGCCCCTCCCGCCGCGCACGCAGCGCGATGGTGTCCCCGGCGCGGGTGTGCCGGACCGCGTTGGACACCAGGTTGCCGAGGATCTGGCGCAGCCGCAACGGGTCCGCCGACAGCTCCGGCTCCTCCCCGTCCGCAGCCGCGGAAACCGTGACGGAGACGGTCACGCCCGCGCGTTCGGCGGCGGTGCGGTGGATGACGGCGACGTGGTCGAGGATGTCGCGGGCGCGCAGGGTCTCCGGATGCAGGCGCAGCGTCCCGGCGTCGGCCGCCGCGAGGTCCTGCAGGTCGTCAATGATGTGCTGGAGCAGCAGTGTCTCCTCCAGCAGCGACGCCGTCAGCCGTGCGTCGACCGGGATCACGCCGTCCTGGCCCGCCTCCAGCGTGCTGCGCATGGTGCTCAGCGGCGTGCGCAACTCGTGGGCGATGTCGCCGACCATGATCTGGCGCTGCTGCTCGACACGGGCCCGGTGCGCGGCCATCTCGTTGAAAGCGTGGGTGAGGCGGCCGATCTCGTCGCGCCCGCGTGGCGTCACAGGCGTGTCCGTGCCGTCGCGGACGGCGCGGGTCAGGGCTCGCAGCGGGCCGGTCAGGCGGGTGCCGTTGAGGACGGTGACGGCCACCGCGAGCAGCAGGACGGTGGCGGTCACGCCGAGGACGCGCAGCCCGTTGGAGCGGGACAGGTCGAACCCGGCGAGCGTGGGCCCGGGCTCCTCGCCGACGTACAGCAGCGTGGCGGGGGCGACGTAAGGAGCGAGTTGCTCACGCCGCGCCGCCTCCACGCAGTCGCGGCCCGCGGGGGTGGATGCGGCGGTGGAGGCCGTGGTGGGCAGGAAGTCCAGTCCGACGTGGAAGGCCGCCAGGTGTCGGCGGGCCAGGCACGAGCCGAGCAGCGCGTCGAGCGCGGCAAGGGCCCGGCTCTCCCCGGCGGTGGGCGTGTCCAGCGCGGAGACCCCGCAGTTCTCGGCGACCTTCGCGGCGTAGCTGTCGGTCCCGTCGATCCGGTTCCGCAGCCCTGGGCTCTCGGCGAGGGCGATCCGGGGCCGGCCGGCCGGGTTGAGCGTCCGGGTGTACGCGACGTGACCGGCAGTCAGGCACCGGGCGGCGGACTCGGCCAGCGCGGACAGCCGTCGCCGGTCGGAGGGCGCGAGCCGGTACGGGCCCAGGGCGTCCGGGTCGATCGCCCCGGCACCGGTCGCGGTCAGCGCAGGGTCCGTGTGCAGCGGGTCGATGACCGCGAACGCCCGGTCCGCGTGCCGCGCGGGGCCGGGTGGCCAGGCGGTCACGGTCCGGTGGGCGGCGTCCTGGGCGACCAGGGTGATGTGCAGTCCGGTGCCGCGCGCCAGGTCGCGTACCACCGGGCCGGCGTCGTCCCAGTTCGGGTGCGTGGCCGCGTAGGACGTCATCGCGCGGTAGATCGCGGTGTCGTCCCGCAGCACCTGCCCCTGCTGCTGCCGTACGGCGCTCGTGGTGCTCCTGACGGCGAGCCAGGCGGTCGCTGCGACGGCGCACACGACGATGAGCAGCGAGGAGGCGACCAGACGAAAGAGCAGGCCGTGGTGCGGCCGGAACGGGCGCGACCCGTCCGCCGGCCGGTCAGCGGGCATCGCGGCCGGATCCGCCGCCGCGGTCCGGCCGCGCCCCGGGCGGTGCGGCCCCGGCTGCCCGTACGCGGTGCGCGGCCGGCTGGTCGCTGAGCTTGTAGCCCACCTTGTAGACGGTGACCAGGTGGACGGGCCGGCGCGGGTCCGGCTCGATCTTCTTGCGCAGGTTGAGCACGTGGACGTCGACGGTCCGCTCGGTGATGTAGGCGGCGGAGCCGTGGCCGGCGGCAAGGAGCCGTCGGCGGCTGAAGACCTGCCCTGGAGCGGCCGCCAGGGTCGCCAGCAGCTCGAACTCGCCCGCCGTGCACGGTATCTCGCACCCGTCGACCGTCACGGTGTGCCGCGGGAGGTCGACGGTGACGGCGCCGCACCGCAGCACGCCCGGGCCGTCGGGCAGCGCCGGCCCCGCCGCGGCCTCCCGCGCCCGGCGCCTGAGCAGGTTGCGGATCCGGGCCATCAGCTCCCGTGGGCTGTACGGCTTGGTCATGTACTCGTCCGCGCCCAGGTCGAAGGCCAGCAGCAGGTCGTCCTCGGTGGTGCGCGCGGTGAGCATGAGCACCGGCAGGTCGGACTCCCGGCGCAGCACGCGGCACACGTCGAGGCCGTCGACGGCGGGCATCATCACGTCGAGGACCACCAGGTCCGGCTCGCGGCGGCGGATCTCCCGCAGCGCGGCGCGCCCGTCGTGGACCACGCTGGCGGTGTGGCCCTCGCGGCGCAGGTAGTGGCCGATGATTTCGGCCTGCTTGATGTCGTCTTCGGCGACCAGGACATGCGCGCACATACTCCGGACAGTAACTCCGGCGAACACGATGCTGACAGCGCCCTGACCAGACCTTCATATCCGGCGGCCAGGCTGGACGTCATGTCCCTTTCCCTACCCCGCCGTCACGCCCGCCGGGCCGCGCCGCTGTGCGCCGGGGCCGCCGCACTGGCCCTGTTGACCGCCTGCTCGGGCGGCGGCTCCGGCGCGCGCGTCGCCTCCGCGCCACCGGCCTCCGCCGGCGCCTCTTCGGCGGCGACGAGCGGCAGCAGCAGCGCCACCGCCGACTCCGGCCGCCCACAACTGCGCCTGGACACCTCCGACGAGGAGAAGACCCGGTTGAACAACATCTGGTCGGCGTGCATGCACGAGCACGGCGTGTCCTACCAGCCCGTGGTCAAGGACGGCTTCCGCGTCCCCGACGACAACGACCCCGACTTCGCCGCGGCGAAGGCGGCGTGTCTGTCCAAGTCGCCACTGCCACCGCCGGAGTTGAGCCCGACCACCAACCCCCATTACATGGACGACTTCCGGGCGGAGATCGCCTGCATGCACGCGCACGGCATCAACGTCGAGCCGATGCCCGACAGCAGCGGCTACACCTTCCCCGACGGATGGGCGCCGCCGAACGAATTGGAGCTGGAGCGCGCCTGCCAGTTGGAGGCGTTCGGTGGCTAGGGCGCACCGGAGGAGGGAGGCCCCGCCCGCACCGGGGGAGGAGACCGGCGCGCTGCCCCGTAACCGTACGCGCAGGCGTGCGGTGGCCGCGACGGCGGCGCTGTTGGTCTGCGGGACGGCGGCGGTCCTGGCGCTGTGGCCCCGCGGCGCCGACGCCCCCGCCGCGGCGCCGGTGGGGACCGCGCACCTGGCCACCGTCGCCAGGGACGATCTGAGCACCTCCGTCTCGGTGGACGGCACGCTCGGCTACGGCACCCCCCGGACCCTGCACGGTGGCGCTACCGGCCGCGTCACCTGGGTCCCCGTACAGGGGGCCACGATCACTCGCGGCCACCAGCTCTACCGGATCGACGATCGGCCCACGGTGCTCTTCTACGGCTCCACCCCCCTCTACCGGCCCCTCGACAGGGTCGGGACCGTCGGGCCGGACGTACGGGTCGTCGCCGACAACCTGAAGGCTCTCGGGTACGACATCGGCGCCCAGCCCGCCGTCGGCTCGTACGTCACCCCTGCGCCGCCGCCGACGTCCGCGGCGGCCACCGGGTCCGCGGAGTCTGCCGCGCCCGGCGCGGCCTCGGCGGACGCGGCTGCACGGGACTCCGCCTCCGCCGCGCCGCAGAAGGTCAGGCGCGGCGACGCGGTCCTCACCACAAGTCTTCGGGCCGCCATCAGCCGCTGGCAGCACGCGCAGCAACTGCCGGCGACCGGTGTCCTCGACATCCCGGACATCGTGGTGAGCACCGGCGCGGTGCGGGTGGCCGAACTCAAGGCGCAGGTCGGCGACGACGGCGCCGCGGACCTGATGACGGTCACCGGTACGGGCAAGGTGGTGACCGTTGCGCTGTCGGCCGACCAGTTCACCTCCCTGCACCGCGGCGACCATGTGAAGGTGACACTGCCCGACGGCACCACCGCGCCGGGCCGGGTCGTCAGCGTCGGCACCGCGGTGACGGATTCCGACACCGGCGGTGCCGAGGACACCGCTCCCACCCGCACCGTCATCGTCACCCTCGACCGTACGGACGCCGCGGACGGTGTGGACACCGCTCCCGTGCACGTGCTGTTCACCGGCACCACGAAGAAGGACGTCCTGGTCGTCCCGGTGGGCGCGCTCGTGGCGCTCAGCGGCGGCGGATACGCGGTCCAACGACCGGACGGGAGCTTCGTTCGGGTCGCGACCGGGCTGTTCGCGCAGGGCCTGGTCGAGATCACCGGCCCCGTCGCGGCGGGGCAGCGGGTGGTGACCAGCTCGTGAGCACCGAAGCCACGCCGCCCGTGCTCGCCGTACGGCACGTCGGCAAGTCGTACGGCCCGGTCACCGCGCTGGACGACGTCTCGCTGACGATCGGCCGGGGCGAGTTCGTGGCCATCCTCGGGCCGTCGGGGTCCGGGAAGTCCACGCTGCTCCACATCATGGGCGCGCTGGACCGCCCCACCCGCGGCACGGTCGAACTCGGTGGCCACGCCGTCGCCGGCCTCGACGACCGCCGGCTTTCCGCCCTGCGTGGCCGGTGGCTCGGCTTCGTCTTTCAGCACTTCCACCTCACCGAGGGGCTGACCGCTGCGGAGAACGTCGCGATGGGCCTGCTGTACGCGGGGGTACCGCGGCGGCGGCGCGCCCCACTGGCGCGCGAGGCGCTGGCTCGCGTCGGGCTCGCCCGGCGGGCCGAGCACGTGCCAGGCAAGCTGTCGGGCGGGGAGAAGCAACGAGTGGCGATCGCCCGTGCGCTGGTCCACGATCCGGCGCTGGTCCTGGCCGACGAGCCCACCGGTGCCCTCGACACCGCCAACGGGCAGGCCGTGCTCGACCTGCTGACCGAACTCAACGGCCAGGGCACCACGATCGCCCTGATCACCCACGACCTCGGCGTCGCCCGGCAGTTGCCTCGGCGACTGGACATCCTCGACGGAAAGCTCGTCGCCGACACTTCTTGGACCTCCCTTGACGACCCCCGCCACCCCTCCTTCCGCGCCTGACCCGCAGCCGGACGTGGAGCCGCTTCCGCGCGCCAGCCTGCGTCCGGCCCGCCTCGCCTTCCCCGACGTCCTCGCCCTCGGTCTGATCGGCGTCCGCACCCGCAAAGCACGCACTGCCCTGTCGGCCCTGGGGATTTCGCTGGGCGTGGCGACGATGATCGTGGTGACGGCGATCCCCGCGTCCAGCCAGCAGGCGCTGCTCGCGCAGCTGTCCGCGATGGGCACCGACACGCTCAAGGTGCAGCCGCCGCCCGACCAGAAACCGCCGGTCCTGCTGCCCGCCGACGCCGACGCCATGGCGGCACGCATCGGCCCGGTCACCGGCGTCAGCGCCGTCGCCAACACCCACGCCGAGGTGCACCGCTCGGACCGCTCCGACCCGGCGGACTATGCGGGCCTGAGCGTGCTGGCCAGCAGGGACAACCTGCTGCCCCTCCTCGACGCGCACGTCGCGTCGGGCCGCTTCCTCGACCGTAGTACCGACCGCTTCCCCACCGCCGTGCTGGGCTCGGTCGCGGCGACGCGGCTGGGCTTCACCCGCCTGGCGCCGGGCGGGCCCGCGCCACAGATCTACGTCGGCCATCGGTGGTTCTCCGTCATCGGCGTGCTGGCTCCCACCCCGCTGTCCCCCGACATCGACCGGTCGGTTCTGGTGGGTTGGGAGCCAGCCAGGACAGAGCTGGGCTTCGACGGGCGTCCGACGGTCCTGTACGTCAAGGCCGAGGAGGACCAGATCGAGGCCGTCGCCGACGTGCTGCCGGCGACGGTCTACCCGGAATTGCCCGGCGTCGTCACCGTCAGCCGTCCCTCGGACGCGCTCACCGCCAAGCGGAAGACCAAGAACACCTTTTCCGCACTCTTCCTGGGGCTCGCAGCGGTGGCGCTGCTGGTCGGCGGGGTGGGCATCGCCAACACCATGGTCATCTCGGTCCTCGAGCGCCGCCGGGAGATCGGCCTGCGCCGGGCTCTGGGCGCCAGCCGCGGCCAGGTCCGGCTGCAGTTCCTCACTGAGTCCGTGGTGCTGTCGGCGCTCGGCGGCCTCGCGGGCACAGCGACCGGCCTGCTGGCCACCCTCGCCTACACCGCCGCCCACGGCTGGCCGGTCGCCCTTCCGCTGGGGGTCCTGGCGGGCGGCCTGCTGTCCACGCTCGCCATCGGCGCCCTCGCCGGCCTCTACCCAGCGGTGCGCGCCTCCCGGCTCTCCCCGACCGAGGCGCTCGCCACCGGCTGACGGCCGCCCCGGTCCTGGCCGGGGAGGACTGCGCGCCCCCGGAGCGCCGGCTGACGGGCCGGTGCCCGCACGCTCCAGGTCTTCGGAGAAAGGAGCTGCCGTTCTTCGGACGTGGACAGACCCGATGTCCGGACGCCGTGAGTTCTTCCAAGGACGCGGTGAGCTCTTCCTCACGGGAGGAGAGCGTCCGGCTGAGGCCCCACCACTACTCGCCCGAGCGGGAGGCGCGGAACCACGACAGTTCACGGACCTTCACACCGCCGGGCTTGAGCCTTCCGGGGGCTTGGCAGCGCGCACCGACAAGACCGACGCCGCAAGCGAGGTGAACGCCGTGAGCACTCAAGCAGTTCGCGCGTATCCGCAGGTGCCTGCACCGCCGCCTCGACAGTGTGCTTCGCATCGCTGTGGAGATCCACCAGGGCCGCGAGCCGCTGCTGCTTGCTGTCGGGTGGCTGACGCCCAAAGGGACCGGCATGGTGTGCAGCCGCACAAGCCGGGTCAAAGCCAGGGCACCGACTCCCGACGCTCAAGCGATCCGACAGCCCCCAGCGACCTCGGCCCCGGAGGCGACACCGCGTCAGACGTGCCGCGGCGCGGAGAATACGAGAGCCGAACTCGTGACGGGGCGCCGCCAACACGCTTGCCAACGGGTCACGGGGGCATCCGTGGGCGGGCGAAGGTGTCCTGACCAGCGAAGGGCGTTCGGCCGGCCGGATCGCGGACGAGGCTGAACGGAGCGAACGAGACCAGAAGTGATACCGGCGCGGGACCAGGCTGCCTCGTCCCGGTGGTGGGGAACTCAGCGGCGCGTGGAGAAGGTGACGATGGGGCCGTCCTCCGTGGTCAGGACGTCGACGTCGAAGCGGCGGCCGGGGTAGCGGTCGGCGAGGGCGGCCCGCCAGGTGCGGGCGATGACCCCGGCCACGTCGTTCAGGGCCGCGTCGTCGGAGGGCGTCTCGTCCGACGGAACGACCTGCCAGAGTTTGAGCTGGTTGAGAGTGCGTTCGATGTCGGTGGGGCGGTCAGGCAGCCGGTCCTACCAAGATCGGATGTTGTCAGGATCGTAGACGCGCGACCAGGGCACGCAGTCGTTCACCTCGATGAAGCGGGGCCACACGACGTGGCTCATGGCCAGCCAGTGGGACTGCGGCGCGTGGTGGGCCAGGAAGTCCACCGCGTCGACTCCCAACTTCCCGGCCCAGTCCTCGATTTCCGGGTATTCCATGGGGTCCACGCGTCGCACTCCTCTTCCGAGGACATGCCGCCGCCACCTGAGCCACAAATCCAGGCGTGGTCACGAAGCGTGCAGCCGCGGCAGCCAACATGCACGCGGTCGTCAGGCGTCGCCGAGAAGGGGGTCGTACGCGGTGTTCCTGCGGCGGCCGGACATGAAGGAGAGGAAGTCGCCCACGAAGGCGCTGCGGCCGTAGGCGCCGTCGGCGGTGGCGAGGTCGCGGTGGAAGGCGGTGCGGAAGAGCGCCCGGTGTTCGTCCGCGGTGATGGTCCCGCTGCCGTCCTTGTCGGTGACGTCGAAGAGCACCTCGGCGACGCGGATGAGCGCGGGACCCGCGAGCGAGGGGACGGCGGCGGCGTACTCGTCGGCGCTGACACGGCCGTCGCCGTCCGTGTCGAGGGCGGTCTGGAGCTCGCGCCACCAGGCGGCGAAGGCGTCGTAGAGCCGGGTCTCCTCGGGTTCGTCCAGGTCGAGGCGGGTGGCCAGTTCGCGTGCCATGGCCGCGAGGTCAGGCCAGTCGAGGTGGCCGTCTCCGGTCTGGTCCAGCACCTGGCGGAAGAAGTCCTCCGCCGAGCGCCCGCCCTCTCCCGTGGCCGCCGAGGCAGCCGGCGCCGGGTCGGCGCCCGGGTCAGCGCTCAGCGGTGTGAGGAGGCGGAACAGGGCCGATGCCCGCTTCATGCGGGCGCGCAGCGCAGTGGCGGTCCGGGCGCGGGGGTCGTCGCTGTCGGGCTTGAGGGAGAGGGTCTGGATGATGGTCTCGGCATTGATCCAGCCCTCGGGCAGGAAGCGGGTGAGCCCGGCGGCGAGGTAGGCGCCCTGCATGAGGGTCGGGGCGCCGGGCATCACGGGCAGGCCGGACTTGCGCCGGTAGGACTCGGGGAGCGAGGCGACGGTGATCGCGCCGAGGAGCGGCCCGACCACGGCCCGGCCGGCCGCCCACAGCGTCGGTGCGCCGTCGAGCCGTGCCGGGGCGGGCAGGTGGTCGAAGAGCCGGTAGAGGATGATGCGGGCTGCCTCGGTGTTCTCCAGTTCGTCCTCGACGACCCTGTCGAAGTACCGCCAGAAGTCGTTCAGATCCTCGGGGAGTTCCCCGGCGTCGCCGTCGAGCGCGGCGAGGAAGGAGCGGTACTCGGCGTACATGCGCTCCATGGTGTCCTGGTCGAGCGGCTGACCGCTCAGCCGGCACATGGTGACGGCGCTCTCGTAGAGGGTGGCGACCACCCAGGCGCGGGTCGCACGGTCCATGGCGTCGTAGGCGCGGCCGCGGGAGTCGGAGCCGCTCATGCGGGCGTGCAGCCTGTTGAGCCGGGCGGCCTCTCGTTCCCGTACCGCCGGGTCGGCGTCGAACATGCGCCGCATGCTGAGGAAGGTGTTGCGCAGCCGACGCCAGGGGTGGGCGACGAAGGTGGAGTTGTCGGCGAGGGCGGCGCCGATCTGCGGGTGGGCGGCCTCCAGCACGGTGGCGCGGATCAGGGCCAGCGCCCAGCGCGGGTCGTCGAAGAAGGCGCGGAACTGCGATTCCGGGCCGAACAGGGGTGCCTGGTCGGCCGTTCCCGTGGTTCCAGTCGTCATGACGGGTCTCCGTTCGTCTGGGGCGGCACGCCGCCGAAGCGGCGGTCACGGTGCCGGTAGGTGTGCAGGCAGGTGAGGAAGTCAGGGGCCCGGAAGTCCGGCCAGAGCACGTCGGGGAAGACCCACTCGGCGTAGGCGACCTGCCAGAGCATGAAGTTGGAGATGCGCTGTTCGCCGGAGGTGCGGATGACGAGGTCGACGTCGGGGGTGTCGGGGAACGGCAGGTGGTCCGCGAAGAGTCGCTCGGTCACCTCGTCGGCGGGTACCCCGCTGAGGATCAGCGACCTGGCGGCCTCGACGATGTCGCGGCGTCCGCCGTGGTCGAAGGCGACGGTGAGCGTCATCCCCTGGTTGTCTGCGGTCAGCGTCGTCAGATCGTCGAAGTCCTGGGCCAGTGCACGGGGGATCCGCGGGTCCGCGGCCCCGAGGAAGCGGCAGCGGATGCCGCGGGCGAGCAGCAGCGGCGCGTGCTTGCGCACGACCCGGCGGACCAGGCGCATCAGGTAGTCGACCTCGGTGCCGGGACGGTTCCAGTTCTCGGTGGAGAAGGCGTACAGGCTGAGCCACTCGACTCCGGCCGCCCGGGCCGCCTCGATGACGTCGATGACGGCGGTTTCGGCAGCTCGATGGCCCGCCGTTCGTGGCAGCGAACGCTGCTGCGCCCAACGGCCGTTGCCGTCCATCACGCACGCCACGTGCCGCGGCACCGCACGCAGCGACCCGTCGTCCCGCCCTTGACCGTCGCCGTACTGTCGCCCACCCGGCCCGTCCCCCGTCGCCGGGCGTGCGCGATGGACGCCGTGATCCGTCACACCCAGCCCCCTCGCCCCCATACGCACGCCCCACCGGAGCGTTCCTGTCCAGGAGTCTGACGGCACGGAAGGGTCCTGACCGGCCGAACGGGGGACCGTCACCCTTGGCTCATATGCCCTATTTCCTTCGGCACCGGCAGCTCTCTCCGGCGGCGGCATGCCCGACGAGGCGCTGGCGAGCTGGAACGAAGAGGGCCCCGACTGCTGAGTGGTCGGGGCCCTCGGCTGCCCTGGTGGGCCGGTGTGGAAAGAATGAGACCGGAACGCGTTGCGCCGTCCGCGACGGGACGCACGGATCAGTCCACGTCGTCTCCGTGGGAAGGCATCCCGGTCCAGGCCGGTCCAGGCCGGTCCAGGCCGGGCCAGGTCGGGTCAGGTCGGATCGGACCGGTCGCCGTCCGCTTCGGCATGACCACCGGGACCTGCTTCACCGGTGTCGCCCTCGTGCCACCGCACAGGGGGGCCCGTCATCTCGTCCTCGTCGAACCCCAGATCGTCCTCGATACCGAGCTCGACGGCGGCCTCCCACCGGACCTGGCTCGGGTGGTCGTCGTCTTCCGCAATGGCGCGCAGCGCCTGCTCGGCCTCGGCGCCGCCGATCGTCCCCAACGCCTGCAGGGCCTTCAGACTCAGTGCGTAGGCCTGCCCGTCGGTGGGCATGCGGGCGGTCATCAAGCGCACGATCGCCGGTACCGCCTCGGGGTCCCGCTCATGATCGGCGACCTCGCCGAGGATCTCCACCAAGTCTTCGTAGTTGGTGGGCGCCGTGCCGTCGGCGACGATCGGAGCCAGGACAGCGGCCAGACCCTCGGGCCGCGTGTGCGCCGCCAGGTTGGCGAGCTTCTCGACCGTCCGCCAGTCGCCGGACGCGGCCGCGGACCGCAGCCACTCCACGATCCGGTCCCGCGCCTCGGGCGCCGCGGCGACAATCGCTTGAGCCCGTTCTGCGCTGATGTATCCGGTACCCACCAGTTCCTTGACCCGGTGCGCCGCAATGCCGTCGGCGTCGTCCGCCGGGGACGAGGTGAATTCTCCCATGGCCGTCCTTCAGAGCAGTGTGTGGGTCATACTGCGGATACGGGAATTGAAAACGTCGACCGACCCTGGCCGGAGGCCGAAGTTCAGGCCCTCGCGCTCCAGTTTGACATGGACGAAATCCACGCTTTGCCCGATCTCGTCCAGGTGCAGGCCGTACGCCTCACGTATCGCTTCGATGTTGTCGCCAGAGCCCCTACCGGCGGCGATGAGCGCGTCGCGAGTTCCCGGTTCCATCGCGTACCTCACGAGATGGGTGTACTTCTGCGCGTTGCGTCCGCCACGCCGGGCGAATTTGGCGGCGATACCGGTGACGTAGTCCACCTCCTGTGTGAGAAGTTCTCGGTGCCTTTGACGCTGATCTCGCCCATCGGGCCGAGACCCTCGAACTCCCTCGCGGACATCACCCGGTAGAAGATCTCACACGCGGCCAGCCCCAACGGGTCGGACCAGGTGAGGGGGTTGGCCACGTAGCCGTGCGGGTCGTCGGACGGGGCCAGACCCAAGGGGTCGGGCGACTGGTAACGCGCGGTTTCCGGATCGTAGTACCGCAGGTAGTTGTAGTGGAGGCCGCTCTCCGCGTCGCTGTACTGCCCGGGGAAGCGCAGGGGGCAGTCGACGGCGAACTCTCCGTCGACACCGCGCGGTTGGCCCCACACGGTGAAGTCGCCGTGCCAGACGATCTGGCCGTCCTCGTCGACCAGGTGGGTGGGCATACCGACCAGATCGCTGACGATGGCGTAGAAGCGCCGGTCGATGGCGCCTTGGCTCGCTGTGTCGGCGAGCGGCTCGACAGCCTCGTCGGACCCCGCACGTGGCGGAGGTACAGACCGTACGGTGTCCGTCTGCGCCAAGGGCCGGGCGGCCCCCGGCTGCCACTCCCAGGTGCGTATGCGCGTGGTTCCGTCCGTGCGGATTTCGCTCTCTTCGGCCGGTTTGGCGCCGTCCCAGACGAAGTCGGTGCGATCGGCGACCTCCCCGTCCGCCGTGAGCCGCACCTTGGCGATCCGGCGCCCCAACGGGTCGTACAGGTAGCGCCAACGGGTGCCGTCCGGCGTCCGCAGTCCGACGAGACGGTCGTGGGCGTCCCACGTGTACGCCCAGACCTTGCGCCCGCCTGACAGCAGCGACCGGACCTTGCCGACGACCCGTCCCTGTCCGTCGTACGTGTAGCGGGTCCGCCCGGCCCGAGTGAGCAGCGTGCCATGGTAGGTCCGACCGGTGTCGCCCTGACCGCCGTGGGCGGCCGGGTCCTCGACAGCACCCTCCACTACTGATCCGCGCGGTGCGTACGCGTAGTCCTCGCGCGCCTCGGGGCGCTCCGGGTCGTGGACGCCCCGGATCCGCCCCGCGGAGTCCAGTTCGAACAGCCGCTCCGCACTCACGTCGCCGAGGTCGGAGGTGGTGCGCAGCACGGAGCCCGCCTGGTCGTACTCCCAACCGCGCCGGCTGGAACCGGTCGCGGTCGTCCAGTGCTCGGCGACGAGCCGGTGCGCGTCGTTCCATCCGCGGCGCACATCGGCGAACGGGCCGAGGACCAGCCTCACTTCGTGCCCGGCGACGTCGTGGGAAAACGCGAGGGCTCGATCCTCCACCCGCAGAGCCACCAGCCGATCGGCTGCGTCGAACTCCCAGTCACTGGTGACGCCACCCGGAGTGGTGCGCCGGACCCGCCGTCCCAGCAGGTCGTAGACGCTGCCGACCGCACGGCCGTTGACGGTCTCGGCGACGATTCTGCCGGACTCGTCGCGCGCGAAGGTGAGTTCGGCATCCTGGTTGACCGCCCGCACCAGACGGTTCGCCGCGTCGTAGGCGAACGTCGCGGTGGCCTCGTCCGTGCTACTGACGACGACTCTGCCCAGTTCGTCACGCGTGTACCGAACGTGCTGCCCCGCGCCGTTGATCCGCTCGACAAGGCGCCCGGCGGCATCGTGGACGTATCTCACCGTGCGGCCGTTGAAGTCCCTCTCGGCGATCAAACGCCCCGCGGCGTCGTAGGTGTACGTCCACGTCGCGCCCTCTGCGTCTGTTACGGCGACCAGCCGCATCTCGGTGTCGTACGTATATCGGACTGTCCCCGCCTCGGGGCTGCTGCGGAACGCCGGCAGACCGAACCCAGCGGTGGCGGTGCGTGTGACGGCGCCTGTGGGGCCGACGTACTCCTCGGGGTTGCCGTCGTCGTCGTAGGTCCACGACTCGCGTGCGCCGTCGGGTCCCTGGGACCAGGCGGGCAGGCCCTCCGACGTCCAGCCGACAAGGGTCGTTCCGCCCATCGGGTCCGTCATGGCGACCACTCGGCCGAAGGCATCCCGCTCGTATCGATCGGTGCCGCCGACCGGGTCGGTCACGGCGATGGGGAGGCCCGCGGCGTTGGAGGCGACCTGGACGGTGCCGCCGAGCGGGTCGGTGACGGCGGTCAGTCGTCCGTGTTCGTCATACGTGTAGCCGGTCGTGCCGCCGCCGGGCTCGGTCGAGGCCAGCAGGTTCCCGCGGCTGCTTCGACTTGTCCTGGGCGCGTTTGACCCAGGCGTCGGCGTTGTTCAGCTGGGAGGTGGCGGTGTCCAGGTCGGCGCGGGCCTGGCGGCCCTGGGCCAGGGCCCGGTCGGCGTCGGCCTGCGCGGTCTCCAACTGCGGCCAGTAGTTGTCGAGGGCGCCGGAGGCGAGGCGGTAGGAGCGTTCCAGCTTGTCGAGTTCGCCGGGCAGGTCGCCGAACTGTTCGCGGTAGGCGTCGCCGGACAGTCCGGCCCAGGACTGGATGACGGTGTCCCCGCCCAGGCCGCGTACCGACCGCAGGGCGGTGGCCACGTCGTCGGCGAACGCGCCGAGCTTGCGGGCGAGTTCCTTGACCTCGTACGGATCACCGGGCACGGGATCACGGTCAAGGTCCAGCACGTGCCAGTCCGTGGGCCTGCCCATGACCGCCGCCTCCCCCGGTTCAGCCTGTCGGTCTCGCACATGTTCGCAGAGCTGGACAGACGCAGGAAGATCACCGGTTCCGCCAGGACGCGGCGCTGACCGGCCTCACCCCCGCCCCCAGGCGGGCTCGCCCAACCTCGTAGGGCCCCACCGCTCAACGGCGAACGTACGTGAATGAGACCAGAACTGACAGGAGGGGGCGGGGGACGCCCCTCTTGACGACGGACTGGGCTACCGCGAGCTGATCCAGGCGATCGTCTTCTTGGGACCGCGCACGGCCCGGGAGCACCGCCCCGCAGTCGAGCACGAAGATGCGTGGCGGCCGCTACCTGTGCTCACCGGCCCGGGACGTAGGCGATCTGCATCCGCTGAGCGTGGACGCGTGACCGGCCCCGAACCCCCGCTCCCGCGGCTGGTTCGGCGCTTGCGGATCGGTAGGACGCATCGTCAGAAAATAGTTGCGGCACGGGCGCACCGTGGGGCCGTGTCCAACGTCTCTGGGGGGAGCGGCACTTCCGCATGCCGCCCCACTGACCTATGGAGCAGTTATGAGTACCGACACCAGCAGCATCCGCCGGGCCTCGGCGGCGGTGGTCACGGCCGCCGCCCTCGTCGCGGCGGGCGCGCTCGCCGCCCCGGCGGCGCAGGCCGCGGCCCCGCACGCGGCGCCCGCCGCCGCGCAGTCCGCCCCGGCCACGGCCGCCAGAGTCACGGCCGCTGCGGCCACCACCCTCAAGGCGCCGTCGATCGCCGCCAAGGGCGGCTACGTCATGAACAACGGCACCGGCGCCACGCTCTACACCAAGGCCGCCGATACCCGCCGCTCCACCGGCTCGACCACCAAGATCATGACCGCCCGGGTGGTCCTGGCCACCAAGAATGTGAACCTGGACGCGAAGGTGACGGTGCAGAAGGCGTACAGCGACTACATCGTCGCCAAGGGCGCGTCTTCCGCGCACCTGATCGTCGGCGACAAGCTCACCGTCCGGCAGTTGCTCTACGGCCTGATGCTGCCGTCCGGCTGCGACGCCGCCTACGCGCTCGCCGACAAGTTCGGCGCCGGCTCCACCCGCGCCGCCCGCGTCAAGTCCTTCATAGGCAAGATGAACTCCACCGCCAAGTCGCTCGGCCTGAAGAACACGCACTTCGACTCGTTCGACGGCATAGGCAACGGCAGCAACTACTCGACACCGCGCGACCTCACCAAGCTCGCCAGCAACGCGATGAAGAACAGCACCTTCCGCGCGGTCGTGAAGACCAAGTCGACCAAGCAGAAGGTCACTACCAAGTCCGGCGGCTACCGCTACATGTCGTGGACGAACACCAACCCCCTGCTGGGCGCCTACTCCGGCACCATCGGCGTGAAGACCGGCTCGGGCCCCGAGGCCGGCTACTGCCTGGTCTTCGCCGCCACCCGCGGCAAGAAGACCGTCATCGGCACGGTGCTCGCCTCCACCTCGGTGAACGCGCGCACCTCGGACGCCAAGAAGCTGATGGACTACGCCTTCAAGAAGTGACCTGAGCCGACGTTGTGTCAGTTCGTGGGGGCCTCCCCGGCAGGCGGAGCCTGTCGGGGGACGGACCCCGTCGTGTACGTCGACCGCTGGTGTGCCGGGAAATCTGGTCGGCGAGGACAGGAGAACTCTCTCCGCCGACAGGAGCTGGTGCCCGGCGTTGCCGGCGGCCTCGGGAGCAGGCGCCGGAATAGCCGACTGGCAGGCGTGGACCGCGGTCGCGGTCTTCGTCGGGACATACACCCTGATCGTCAGGACGGTGACGTTGCCGTAACCGGTCGCCTGGAGGAAGCCGGTTGCGCGGGCCGTGACGTCGGGGTCGATGTCCATGGTGACCACGTGGCCCTCCGCGCCGACCCTCTCGGCGAGGTAGGCGGCGTTGGGCCCGCCGGAGCCGACCTCCAGGACGGTCATCCCCGGCTGGGTCTGGGCCTGTTCGATCTGCATGGCCTGCACCCGCGGGGCCGAGACCGAGCTGATGTCCACGCCGGTCGCGTCCGTCTTGGTCACCGCGGCGAACTCCGCGTCGTATGCCCTGGCCAAGTCCAGGCCCGGGGTGGCCAGATGCCGTGGAACGGCACGGAAGGCCGCGATGACGCGCGGGTCGCGTGCGGCGTCCAGCGCGATGAGGCTGCGCACCATGGCGTCGCGCAACTGCTCTGCGGTGGGGTCGCTTTGGTCCGGCTCGGCCGTCGTCATGACGAGGAATCCTTCGTGCGGTGGGTGGTTGGCGTGCTTCGGGCGATGCTTTGCTCGGGAGCCCTGAGTTGGTCCGGCGGGGTCGCCGGACACCGGCTGAGCCTGGCGGGGCCAGCATGGGGGCTACACGTCGGAAGTCGCGGTCAGGCGGGCGGGGCGGCGTGTTGGAAGTCACCGCGCCTCAGCCTGGTGTGGCGCTGTGGCGTTTGCGTTCCAGGGCCACGAGGGGGCAGTTGAGGGCGTCGGCGATCTTCTTGAGGTTGGCGGGGGTGGCGCTGCGCCGGCCGGACTCGATCTCGTTCATGAGCTGTTCGGAGATGCCCACGCGGGCGGCGAGGGCGCGTTTGGTCAGGCCGGCCTTCTCGCGTGCCCAGGTGACTGCCTCGGGCTCGTGGTGCAGGCGGCGGGGGGCCGTTCGGGACCTGCGGTCCGCGGGGCGTTCCACGATGAGTCCTTCGGCTGGAGGGGTGGAGAGGGTTGCGAGTGGTGGGGGCCTCGCTCCGCTCTACGGGGGAGGGAGAGCGGAGCGAGGGGTTCAGCGGGCGCGGCGGGCAGCGGGTGGTGCGTGGTGTCGGCCCGTTTACGAGGTGTGGCTCGTCTCCCCGGTCAGGCTGGGGCGGGGGTTCCAGGGGTCGTGCACCTGCCAGGTGTGGCCGCCGGGGTGGCCTTCGTATTCGCCGCAGCCGCCGTCGTCGGGGTGGGAGACGGGGCAGTCGGGCAGGACGAGCAGTGCGTCGGGGGCGCTGCCCTGGAGCCAGCGGGCCCAGACGGCGGTGTTGTCGTCGATGTCGTGGACCAGGGCGTAGTGGTGGCCTGCGGTGTGGTGCTGGAGGGTGCAGCGCAGGTCGCGGATGTCGGCGGGCGTGCAGTGACGGTCGCCGGCCCAGGCGAGGGCGGTGCTGGCGAGCAGGTCGGGCAGGACGGTCATCGAGGAGCAGATGGGCGGTCGGCTGGGCACCGGGGCGCGGTCGGCCGCGGGGATGGCGGTGGGGGTGGGGGTGGAGGTGGTCATGGCACGTTCCTGGGAGGCGAAGGCGGATCGGTTGGCGGATCGGGTCGGCCGAGGCGGCCGGAAGCGCTGGTTCACGTCGAGCGCCGGCACGGCTTGGCGTGCAGATGTGCGCTCACGCGGTCACCGTCCGGTTGCCGGCGGCAGTCAGGCCAGGCTCTGGCGGAACGCGGATCGTGGCGGGGAGTTGGACCCAGACGGTCTTTCCGGGGCCGGGCGTTGCGAGTCGGTAGCCCCACGCACCGTCGCTGAGGCCGTTCACCAGTTGCAGGCCCCGGCCGTTCTCGGAGTCGGCGGAGGGCGGTCGGAGCAGAGGCGGGCGCGGGATTTCGTCGTACATGGCTATGCACAGGCGGTCGGCGGCGATCCACAGGGTCAACTCGCAGCGCGGGACGTGTGGTTGTCCGCGGCCGGGGGCGAACGGCTGCGCTTCGGCGCCCGCGTGGCGTACGGCGTTGGAGGCCAGTTCGGCGACGACGGTGAGGGCGTCGTACACAAGGTCTTCGGACAGGCCCCAGTCGCGTAAGACGGCGTCGGCGTGCCCCTTGGCGTAGCGGACGGCCGACCGTTCGCAGGCCAGGTCCAGCACGCTGTGGAAGCGAGAGCTGGGGGTCACGACCACACCTTTCACCGAGTGTCACCGACGTCTCCGGGTCGCCCCGGCGTCCAAGCGACGACCGGGGCAACGCTGCTGTCTGTAATCAGTCAACGACAGAAACGACCGGTGAAAGTGCACAAGAAGTGCACAAGGGCGGGGCGGGGGTAAGGATGGGCGGAGAGAGGAAGTCGAGCAGAGGGACGCTGGAGGCATGGGATCAGTCATCGCAGTTCCCGGGCCCGGCGCCAACGTCTCCCGGCTCCGCAAGGAGCGGGGCTGGGGGCAGGCGCGGTTGGCCGCGGCGGCGGGGGTGTCGATTTCCCAGCTCGGGAAGATCGAGCGGGGCGAGCGCACGCTGACGCAGGGTGTCGCCGCTTCGCTGGCGCGCGCCATGAACCTTTCCCTCCAAGAGGTGCTCGGCACCACGGCCGTCCCGCTGGACGCGGCGGCCTCGGTCAAGGCCCTCAACAGCGCGGTGCGCAGGTTCGACCTTCCCCACGAGCCGGCGATGAACGGGGGGAGGTCAGGGCCGCCCTGGACGCGATGGGCCGCACCCGCAGCAGCGCCGACCTCGACAAGGTGCTGACCGACCTGCCGGCGCTGGTCGACGGAGCGCAGAACCACGCGCACGCGGTGGGCACGCCGGAGGCCTGGGCGTGGGTGGTGGAGGCGTACTCCACGGTCTACTGGCTCGCAGCCCGGCACCGTTGGATGACGCTGGCCGATCTCGCCGTCACCAAGCAGAAGGTGGCCGCGCAGCAGTCCGACCCGGTGACCGCTGCCCTGGCGGCTCGGGATGAGGCGGGGATCTACCTCAATCACGGCGAGTTCGAGGACGGGCTCGCGGTCGTGGACCGTGCCATCACCGAGGCGGAGCAGAACTCGACGGGATTGGGACGCTCCTACGCGCTGGGCATCCTCCACCTGCGCGGTCTGACGCTGGCCGGACGCCTCCAGGACAAGCAAACCGCGGACCAGCACATCGACCGCGCGTGGGCCGTCGCGGACGACTTCGGCGAGGACGTCGAGCGCTGCGGCATCCAGTTCGGTCCGGAGAACACCGCCGTCCACGTCATCGCCACCAGCGGGGACCTGCGCCGGCACGGCGACGCCATCAGCACGATGGAGGATCTCATGCGCGACGGGGTCTCCCTCCCGGCCACCCGGACCAGCCCCCTCCACATGAACACCGCCCGCTCCCGCCTCGCCCTCGGCGACCGCGACGGCGCCCTGGAGGACCTGGAGAAGGCCTGGGCCCTCGCCCCGCAGATGGCCAAGGTCCACCCCACCTCGCAGGAAGTCCTCCGCGTCCTCACGTCGGCCCACAAACGCAGCAACCCCCGCCTGGTGAAGCTCGCGAAGAAGGCGCACATCCAGTTCTGAGCCATTGCGGCAGGCGATCCTCGGCATCCCCGGCGCCGCGCACGCCCGGCTCGGCGAGGCGCTGGCGAGCTGAGACGACGAGAGTGCCCCGACCGCAGCGCGGTCGGGGCCCTCGTCTGCCCTGGTGGGCGGGTGCGGAGGATACGAGATTCGAACTCGTGAGGGGTTGCCCCCAACACGCTTTCCAACTCTCTGTCTCACCGTACGCAGAGGTCCGTCACCGTTCTGAACTGGGAAGCAGCGCTCGTTGTAGCTGCCTTCGGACGGCCTCGGACGGGGGTGAATGCAACCCGAACTGCAACCCTCCGAAGGCAGGGGGCGCCCCCTGGGCGGACGGACGCCGCCTCGTCGCGCAGGTGGCCGTGCCGGCGAGTGCTTGGGTGGTGTCGGGCGCTGCCGCCTGCTCAGCGGCAGCCGCCGGGCGGCTCGGTCCGTTGGCTGAGTTCGGCCGGGGTGGACGGGCCGGTGCCGATGTGGATGAGTTGCGGTGCGGGGGAGCAGCAGCTTCCGGCTTGTTCGGTGTGGGGTTCGTCGAAGAGTCCGGTGCCGCCGCACACGCCGGTCTCGGGCAGGGTCAGCTCGGCGCGGTCGGCGGCGTCGAGGTCGCCGGCGATCGCCGCGGCCACCGAGCGGACCTGCTCGTAGCCGGTCATGGCGAGGAAGGTGGGGGCGCGGCCGTAGGACTTCATCCCCACCAGGTACACGCCGGGTTCGGGGTGGGACAGCTCGCGGTGGCCGTGCGGGGGACGGTGCCGCAGGAGTGCTGGTTGGGGTCGATGAGCGGTGCGAGCGCGACGGGGGCCTGGAGGCGTTCGTCCAGGGCGAGGCGCAGTTCGGACAGGAAGCCGAGGTCCGGGCGCAGGCCGGTGAGGACGATGGCCTCGTCCACCGGGTCTAGGCGGCGTCCGTCGTCGCCGATCAGGACGAGGCGGCCGTCGGTGTCGCGTTCGATGGTGTCGGTGCGGAAGCCGGTGACGGCGTCGGCGTGGCCCCGGTCGACGGCGGCCTTCGCGGCGAGGCCGAGGGCGCCGCGGGCGGGGAGCTGGTCGGCGCTGCCGCCGCCGAAGGTGGAGCCGGAGATGCCGCGGCGCAGCACCCACAGTGCGTGCGTGCCGGGAGCTTGCTCGGCGAGGTCGGCGAGGGCGGCCAGCGCGGTGAAGGCCGAGGCGCCGGAGCCGATGACTGCGGTGCGCTTGCCCGCGTAGCGGGCGCGGACGGCGGGGTCGGCAAGGTCGGGAACGCGGTAGGTGATGTGGCCGGCGGCGGCTCGTTCGCCGAGGGCGGGCAGGCCGTTGCCGCCCGCGGGTGCGGGGAGGGTGAAGGTGCCGGAGGCGTCGATGACCGCGCGGGCCTGGCACGCGCTCCTCGCGGCCGTCGGCGTGCTGGTAGTGGACGGTGAAGGGCTGGTTCTCCCGGTCGGCGTCCACGGTCCGGTCCCGGCCTGCCCGGGAGATCCCGGTCACCGTGGCCCCGTAGCGCACCGCCTCCCCGAGGACGTCGGCGAGCGGCTGGAGGTACTGCTCGGCCCAGTCCGCCCCGGTCGGGTAGGTGCGGGTGTCGGGCTTGGTCCAGCCGGTCGGGGCCAGCAGTTTCTCGGCGGCCGGGTCGGTCAGCTCGGCCCAGGTGGAGAACAGCCGCACGTGGCCCCACTGCCGCACTGCGGCGCCGGCCTGTGCACCGGTCTCCAGGATCAGCGTGGTCAGCCCGTGTTCGGCCAGGTGGGCGGCTGCGGCGAGCCCGGTGGGGCCGGCGCCGATGACGACGACCGGCAGATCGCCGGTGGCGGGAGCGGACATGGTGGTGCCCTCCTTGCGTACGGCAGGTTCGGAACCTCGACCGCTGATTCGATGTCCGTCGATATCTCGAAGGTTGCCTCACGTATCGACGAGTGTCAACATAGACGTATGTCGAAGTCATCGTCGCCGTCCGTGGAGCTGCCGGTGGAGCTGCCGGTCCTGCGGGACGAGTCGGCCGTGGCGTGCTGCCCGCCGATCACCGCGGGCGAGTTGTCGGTCGCCGACTCGGAGGCGATGGCCGCGATGTTCAAGGCCCTGGGCGACCCGGTGCGGCTGCGGCTGTTCTCGAAGATCGCCTCGCACCCGGGCGGGGAGGCGTGTGTGTGCGACATCCAGGACGTCGGCGTCTCGCAGCCGACCGTCTCCCACCACCTGAAGAAGCTCCGCGAGGCCGGCCTGCTGACCTCCGAGCGCCGCGGCACGTGGGTGTACTACGCCGTCGCTCCCTCGGTGGTCGCGGGCATGTCCGCGATGCTCGACCTGCGTCTCTGACACGGGGCCGGTCTCGCCGGCCGGGTCCGCCCGGGCGGATCGCAGGACGGTTTCGTGAGTCCACCCGGACACCGGCGGCCGCAGCACGCTGTTTCGCGTTGGGTTGACGTCGCCACTTCGCAGGTGCTTGCGCCGGATACCGGCGATTCATGCCTCCCCCACCGGTGGGGGTTCGACGCCCCGGTCTGGGAGGCTCATGTCGCCGCTTCTTCCGCGGTCGCGAGGGAGGCCGCGCGGCCTCCCTCGGAGTCCCAGACGGCCTCGGGCATGTCTCGGATCTCCTCGGCGGCGCGGCGGCCGGCCTCTGCCATCAACTGGCTGCCCGTCGACGTTCGCGACGGGTCGGCCGCTGCAGCGAGCAGCCAGGCGGCGCTGGTGGGCGGAGTCTCCGGCGGGATGACCAGGAGGTCCCAGCGGCCCACGCGGTAGGACATCAGCATCAGTTGATGCGGGTCCTGCTCCTCCTTGAACCAACCGACCTTCACTACATGTCCGTTGCCCTGCACCTTGTGCGGAACCACCGGCCAGTGCGTGGGGTTGACGGTGATCCGGGTGATCCGGTCCCATGTCAGGTCGAGTTCGTCGGTGAGTGTGGGGAGTTCGGCGGCCAGATCCCGGGAGCGTGGCCACCAGGCCCCGTCGAGCCTGACGGACGCCGAGCCGACGGGGACCAGGGAGAGCCGCAGCGGCGGCCGGGCGGGCGGACGTGCCTGAAATGCTTCTTCGGTCGTCGGCGTGTGCAGAGGGGTCGCAGTCATGACTCGTCGAACCTCGCCCCGGGCCACGATCCGGGCCCGGTGGTCGTCGATCGCCGAAAACGACACGGGCTGGATGCGGGTGCACGATATGCCCTCGGTGTTCTTCAGCCTACTCCTCGGCGACCCCCTCGGGCGTTCGTGTCCCCGGCCCGGTGTCGGCGGGTATTGCCCTCAGTCCGGCTGCGCCAGGTGGCCGGTGGTGCCGCCGCGCCATTCGATGAGCAGGATGGTCGCGTCGTCGCTGGTGACTCCGCCGCGCGCCTGCTTGAGGGCGTGTGAGAGTTCCCGCACCATGGCCCGCGTTGCGTGCTTCTGTCGTCCGACATCGGAGACGATGCCGATGAGCTGTGCCAGTCCGAACTCCTCTCCTCCTGCAAGGTGTTCCTCGGTGAGGCCATCGGTGTAGCACAGCACCCGGTCATCCGGTCGCAATGTCTGCTCGCTGACCAGCGGTTCCTGGCCGCCGAAGCCCACCGGGAGGGTGGTGCTGCCCTGGAGCTGTCCGATGACCTCGTGGCCGCGGATCAGCAGAGGCCACGGATGGCCGGCGTTGACCCACTGCAGATGGCCCGTCGCCACGTTCAACTGCATCATCTGCGCGGTGACGAACTGCTCGGGCCCGAACTGCTCCGCGATGACCTCGTCCATGTAGGCGTAGATTCCGGACAGGCCGACGCCGCTCCTGCGCGCGTGACGATAGGCGCCGATGGCGGCCGTGGCCATCACCGCGGCACTCAGCCCGTGTCCCATCGCATCGATCATGGCGACGTGCAGGACGTCCCCGTTCAGGGAGTAGTCGAAACTGTCCCCCGCGACCTCGTAGGCGGGCTCGAGGATGCCCGCGACCTCGACCTGGGGCACCGACATGCGCAGTGGTGGCAGCAGGGACCACTGGATCTCCGCGGCCACACTCATCGGGGCCCGCCGCCTGGCCAGTGTGAAGACGTCGGAGTAGCTGTTCTTGGTCACCACCATGTCGGCGACCAGACCGGCCAGTTGGCGCAGCAGCCGCCGGTCGTCGTCGGCCATCACGTCCAGGGTGACGGCCAGGACGCCCACTGGGTCGCTGCCGTTCAGCAGCGGCAGGAACGCCCGTGTTCCGTCGTCATGCGCCACCTCGATGGGCCGGGCCTCCAGGAAGGCGGTACCGGCCAGGGAAGCGGCGATCGGCTGCTCCGCTCCGGTCAAGAGCCCTCGGCCGCGCAACGGGACAAGCGTCAGCTGCTCATAGTCCTGGAGCAGTACGGATACGTCACGGCCGCCGATCCTGGCGAGCTCTTCCGCGACCAGCGGGGCGATGAGCTGCGGCGGCATTTCGCGGGCCCGGTCCAGCAACACGCCCAGCAAACGTTCCCCGAAGCCCTCCGACCGGTCGACTTCCGTCCCGCGAAAGTGCCCCCGCTGTTCGTTCACGGCACCACATAACACCATCGAAGCCGTTGTCCGTGGTGGAAGCGAAGTACGTGTCGACCGTATGGCCCGTAGGAGCTGTTTGTGCCGACGCGGAAGCGCGTTCGCGGTGGCGGGCTTATCGTTCCAGCCGGGGCAGGAGCGCGGATTCGCACCACCGAGTCCGGCCTAGATGGGCGCGAGCGGGGTGCCGGGCGGTGTGACCAGGAGGTCGCAGCGGCCCACGCCGTAGGAGAGCAGACAGATCGTGTGCGGATGGGGAAGCGCGCCGGACCGGTTGATGTGGATCTCGCGGTCGGCGAGGGTCACGGTGTCGGGCCGGATCCGCCACATCGTACGGCTGACGGTGACCCGGGTGATGCCTGGCCAGCGGTGTTCCAGCGCCTTGATCAGGGCTGGCAGCTCTCGGTCCAGGTCGTGCGAGCGAGGCCACCATGTGCCGTCGAGCCGATGGGGTCCGTCCTCCGGCGGTCGCAGGTCCAACCGAGCCGGAGGATCTTCCGGCAGGAGCGACGACGTCAGGTCCCCGGTCAGGGCCATATCTGCTGCGCGCCTTCCTCGAAGGGCCCGTCCGGTGCAGGCTCGGGAGCTGGGTCGGACAGCGCGGGTCGGGTGGTGTCCACGCGGAGGTGGAGGGCTGTGCCAGTGCCTTCGGCTCCGGCGGGGCAACTGTGCTGCTCGGTACGGGTGAACCAGGCACGCGGCATCTGCGCCACATATCCGGCCACCTCGGGAGAGGCCGCCGTTATGCGAACATCGGCGCCCCTCGGCTCGGCAAGAGTGGGTTCGTGTGTCATGGGGTGTCCTTGTGGGTCATGGTGCTGGTTGCCTGTGGCCAGGCTCCGAGCATGTGCGCTTGGGGGCCGAGAAGGCGCCGCCCGGCTCGTGGACTGCCGATGGGCGCGGGATGCGCCGCGGCAGGAGGGGCTGACCACGATGCGGGCGACGTACCGCTGCAGGGTGTCAGCGTCTCGACCAAATGCGGGAATTGCCCGTGCCACGCCCCGGGATGAGGCCATCATGCCCCGTCCAGCAGTCCCCGCGTGGCGTCTGTGTCCTTCGGACCGACGCGAGCGGGAAGGTCGTCGAAGTTCGTGTGCCGCCGCAACACAGACTCGTGGGTGAACATCGCGCGGGCCCGCCTCCGGACACCGCGCAAGGCGAGGGCCGGCATAGACCATCATCAAGAATGGCGTCGGCATGGCAGCTGACGTACGACAGAACCCTCGACTTACTCAGTATAGCGCTGATCCGTGTCACCAGGAGCCGATGGCCCCGGCTTCCCCCCTCTGCCGTGACGTCGAGGCGTTCAGGGCGTTCTGAGACAACGGGCGGCCGTCGGCCTCTCGCAGGTCACGCTTCTTGCGTCCGACGGTGACCGAGACGGGTCGACATATCTGGTGATCAGGGGAGCTTCGTCGTGCGCGCCGAAGGCGATCACGGTGCCGACGAGCGGATACCAGGCGCGCTGTGTGCCTCGAACAACAACCTTCTGACCGGGCAAGGCCAGCTGCTTGGGTACCGGCGGATACTGGTATCTCCGGCGTTGGTGCCGCCCACGAGACGAGAGAGCCTCTCATGACCGAGACACCCGGTGGCAAGCCGTCCGTCCTGTTCGTCTGTGTCCACAACGCCGGCCGTTCCCAGATGGCCGCCGCCTGGCTGACCCACCTGGCCGGCGACCGCGTCGAGGTCCGCTCCGCCGGCTCCGCCCCCGGCGATCAGGTGAACCCCGCTGCTGTGCAGGCGATGGCCGAAGTCGGCATCGACATCTCCCACGAGACGCCGAAGATCCTCACCGTCGACGCGGTCCGAGAGTCCGACGTGTGCATCACGATGGGCTGCGGGGATACCTGCCCGGTCTTCCCCGGCAAGCGCTACCTCGACTGGAAGCTCGACGACCCCGCCGGGCAGGGTGTCGAAGCCGTCCGCCCGATCCGCGACGAGATCAAGACTCTGGTGGAGGGCTTGATCGCCGAGATTGCCCCGGAGCCCGCCGCACGAGCACCGAGGAGCCACCCGTGCGGGGCGGGGTGGTCACCTGCTCCGGCCCCGCCGGACACGCCGCCGCCCTCTACAGCACCCGTGCCCAGCTCAGGCCCCTGGTGAGCCCTGGACGCCAAGCGCTAACCTGGCCACCCGCGGCGCGCTGAGAACGAGCCGGCGACCGTGGCCGTCTTGGCCTGAGCAGCAGTACAAGCGGCTCAACGATGGGCAGCCCCCGTTCCCGGCAGCTCGAATGCCGGGAACTGAACGCCTGTCGATACGGGAAGTCAAGGCCGCTCGTATCCTCACCTGCAGCCGGAGCACGGGGCCCGCGCGGTGTCGCTGGCCCGTTCGACAATTGGTCAGCGTTCCCCGGCCGGCGGCCATCCCGCCGGCATGCCGAGCCGTCCATCGGGGTGTCGCCATGAGCGCCACTCCAGGACGCCCGTCTCGTGGAACTCCGGGATTGCCAGGGCGAATTGGGTGCGCAGCCTTGCGCGGGCGGGGAGCGTCTGCAGGGCCTTCTGGCGCGGCAGGATCACGGAGGTGGATTGGTTGTCGGCCGGGCGCAGTTTGCGCGCTGTGCGTCGGGAGAGGGGTTCGCTCACGAAGGTGTGGACGGTCACCTTCCGCCGTGCCAGTTGCCGCTCGTCGATCAGCACCGGTCGGAGGATCAGCTGTTCGCTGCCCGGGCCGCGCAGCGCTTGGGGAGCTGCTTGCGAAGGGGTGCGATCGCCCAGGACCGGGCTGCCGGGGACGAGCACCGCGCCTTTGGGGAACTGCCTCAGCAGCATGTGCCCGCTGCCCACGCGCACCACCACGGCCGTCCACACCAGCGGTGGCCGCCAGTTGACGTAGGGCTCGTGCACGGCCGGAGCCGTGGCGGGCGCCGGCGCGGTGGTCACGTGGGCACCCTGCCCAGGGCCACGCGTACCGCCGCGACGACGGCTTCGCCCTCGTCGTGCGGATCGTGGACGACCCGGCGGTGGTCGATGCGTTCCTGGGCGAGGAGGGCGTGGACGTGGTGGTCGACCAGTTCGCGGTACCGCGGATCGTAGGTGTGCCGCCTGTTCTCGACCGGTACGTCCGGGTCCAGCACGGTGGCCAGCAGCAGGTGGTACTGCGCGTGCTGGGTGCCTGCCAGCAGGCGAAGCCGCTCGTCCTGCGCGGGGTCGAGGCTCTCCCCGCGGAACTCCACCGCGGCGTGCCAGTACGCCAGGGCGTCGATCACGGCGCGGTCGGCCATCACGACGTCGGCGCCCTGGGCGGCAGCGGCGATCTCGTCCGCGATGCCCTGCGTCATGATCCATTCCGTGGACAGCGCGGTGTGCTCGTGCATCTTCGGCAGTCCGATGTCGGCGGCCCGCCGGCCGAGGCGGCCGGTGCGGGCGACGCGGACGCCCTCGGCGCGCAGTTCCCTCTCGATGCGGCGCAGCAGCACCGTCTTGCCGGTGGAGTGCGCGCCGGTGACGCCGATCCGGACGGGGGTCTTCACCACAGCGTTGGGTCCTCTTCTGGTTCGGGAGAGCCGGGCAGGCCGGGCGGGACCGCCGCCGCGGCGAGCTGGTCCCAGGTCGGATAGCTCTCGGCCAGGGCGATCAGTACGAGCGAGGTCGCGTACGCGTCGTACCGGGCGCGGTGCCGCTGGTCCGCGACGGCGGACAGGTCCGGCTGGAGGTGCTCGATCAGCGCGTCCAGCGTGTACTTCGGCAGGTCCGGGAGGGCGGTGCGGGCCAGGCGCAGCGTGTCCACCACGCCGGCGGGCTGCCAGCCGGGCAGGTGCGCGGCGAGCGCCCGGTAGTCGACGTGCGCGTTGTGCGCGGCGATCCACGCCGTCCCCAGCCGCTCCCGTACCTGCACGGCCACGTCGTTCCACGGTGGGCAGGCCGCCAGCGTCTGGTTCGTCAGGCCGTGCACCCGGGCTGCGAAGGGCGTGACCGGGCGGCGCGGCCGGATCTGCCACCACCCGGCCGTGCTCGTGTCCGGCCGGCCGTCGCGCACCGGCAGTGCGGCGATCTCCACCAGGTCCGGCGGGTTCAGGCCGTTGCCTTCGACGTCGACGACGAGCAGGGACGGCCAGGTGGCGAAGTTCATGGCGTGCGCGGTCCGTTCTCCGCCGCCCAGCCGATCGGCGCCCGGCCGTGCTGGCGGTAGTGGTGGGGCTTGTCGCGGTCGTGGCACTGGTAGGCGAAGCCGTGCTGCAGGAAGTACCGGGGCGGCTCGTCCAGGCCCTCCACGATGATGGCCCGCTCGGTGATCTCCACCGGGCCGGTCGCGCCCAACTGGCGCGCCGCGGCGCTCACCTCCTCCAGGTCCGGCCGCACCCGCGCCGCCGTGCACCGCGCGACCTGGTCGGCCGGGCAGATGTCGCACAGTTCCTCGATGCCGACGTGGCCGTTGTAGTCGGCCTCGCCGTGGGCGTAGGCGACCGCGCAGGAGGTCTTGCGGAACAGGGCGCCCCACGGGTCCGGCCGGTCCGGGACGTGGAAGAAGTCGAGGATGCGCCGCTCCGCGACCTCCGGCATGATCTTGCGGCGCGCGGTGTCGTCGTACGGCATCGGCAGTCCGTTGGTGGCGTAGTAGTCGGCGATCTCCCGGCGGAAGAACAGCCCGGTGAACACCGTGGCGTGCGCGTGGGCGGACAGCTCCCGGGCCCGCTCCAGGTGTTCGTCGCTGTCGTTGAGGCCGGGCACGATCGGCCGCCAGTACAGGACCGTCCGGTAGTGCTCGGCGTGCTGGTAGAGCGTGGCCAGGCTCCGGGCGGCGATGGCGGAGTCCACCGGCTCGATCGCCGGGTTGTCGATGCCGGAGTGCGTGACGAGCACCGTCAAGCGCAGGTTCCGGAAGGAGTTGAGGACGGCGCAGTCCTCCGGCTCCACCCGCCACCGGGTGATGATCAGGACGTGGTTGGTCATGCCCCGCTCGTCCAGTGCGCGCAGCACCGCGAACAGGTGCGGCTTGACCACCGGCAGCATCGGGTCCGTGGCCCGGTTGAACAGTTGGATCGGCGTCTTGTGGGGGCGGAAGTACCGGTGCCCGATGAGCGCCTGGACGGCTTCCTCGTCGCTCATCAGCCGCCGCGGGGCCTTCAGCTCGAAGTTGTCGAACAGGTGCCGCACGCAGTACCCGCAGTCCAGCGGGCAGCCGATGACGTGGTTCAGCGACAGCCCGGACTTGCGGTACTCGATCACATCGGCGAGGGCCGGTTTCAGGCCGGCGATCTGCTCGCTGGTCAGGAGCGGCAGCGGGCGGCGGGCGGCCGGGGTTGTTGCGCTCATGGTCTCTCCCATCAGGTCAGATGGTGCTCTGGGGCGGGACGAGCAGGTGGGCACGATCCGCGCCGTACCAGGTGCCGAAGTCCCGGCGCGCGGCGTCCGGATCGTCGGAGGTGTGCACGAGGTTCCGCACGAGGCGGTGTTCGGCGAGCGCTACGGCGAGGCTGTCCTCGGCCAGGTCGCCGCGGATCGTGCCGGCTGCGGCTCGGGTCGGGTCGAAGTGGCCGAGCACGTCCCGCAGCCGCTGGTGGATGCCGGGCTCGCCGTGGGCCAGGGCGACCGTGACGCGCTGCCCGGCGTACTCGGCGTCCAGGCACGCCGGGATGTCGCGGTCCGGGAAGTGGTCGGCGTCCACGAGCAGGTCCCAGTAGTGCACGTGGGCTTGCCACGGCTCGGCGACCACCTCGGTACGCGCGAGCACGTCCACCCCGGCACCGGCGATGCGCTCCAGCACGGCGTCGGCCAGACCGCGCTCGACCGCGTCCGGCTTCACCAGCACCACGGCCCACCGCTCGAACGGGATGCCCGCTGCCACCCGGCCGGCCATCGGCGTGCCGGTCACCGGCTGCTCGCCCCCGCCGCGGCCGGCCACTTCCGGGCGAGCAGCCACCGCAGCCCGGGCTCCAGCGCGGCCAGAACGCCGGCGTCCACTCGTTCGGCCTTGTCGTGCGTGATCTGCCGGTGCACCTCGAACAGCAGCAACGCCTGCTCCCAGTACGGGGCCAGGCCGAGCGCCGAGATGTCCTCCACGCTGTAGGCGGCCCGGTTGGTGCGCAGCAGTTCCTCGTGCTCCAGGACGTGGGAGACCGTGGCGGTTGTCGTGGTCGCGGGCATCCGCGGGAACGGGAAGGCCGGCGCCTCTCCGGCGGCGGCCTCGGCCAGAACGCGGCCCACCCGGTCGGCGTCATGGTCGTTGACGTGCGCGGACCCCATGTAGTGGGTGTAGGTGCCCAGTTCCAGGCCCAGCCGCACTGCGGCGTACTCCTGGATCATCGTGAACGAGAACACGTCGGACAGCAGCCCGCAGTCCAGGTCGTTGGCCCGCATCGAGCACACCATGTGCAGCCGTCCGTCCCGCGGCAGGAAGTGCAGACCGGCCAGGCACGCCACGTCCGGATTGGACTTTAGGCCGGCCAACTCCCGTGCGGAGAACACCGGGATCAGCGCCCGCTTGCTGTCTCGTTCGCGCCGCAGCAGCTCCAGCACCCGGTCGAACGGCGCGACGTCGTCGCCCGGGGCCGGGGCGAAGATCCGCGCGCCGTAGGCCGAACCGTCGACGGTGAGTCCGTCGCGCGAGCTGGCGGCCATCGACGGCGCGTAGTGGCCGATCATGGCCAGGTCCCGGCGCCCGGCCAGGTACCACAGAGCCTCCGCGTAGTGGAACACCGGATTGGCCCTCCGGGCTGCCACATACGGCAGGCGCTGCCGGGGGTCCGGCAGCCTGAAGGCCACACCGATCACCTCGCGGGCGGTGTTGCCGCGCGGGGAGATCCGGAACTGCGGCTCCTCGGTGGCCAGGCGCAGCAGGGCGACGTAGGCCGCGCCCAGGTCCGGGAAGGACGGGGGAGCCAGCAGGGAGTCACGGGGCAGGTTGGCAGGCAAGGATTCCTCCCGAAAGCGGGGTGACAGGGCACAACTGGTCCTGTGCGGTCGGTGGTTGCGCTACGGGTGCAAAGGCGAGTCGAAGACGTGGACGTGCCGTGCCTCGCCCGAGCGCAGGACGAGCGGGCCGTGCCCGCTCAGCCCGATTCGCCGGGCGGAGCCGGTCGCCGGGACCCGCTCCAGGCGGAGGTCGGAGGCGGGTCCCGGCGGGCGGCCGATCGGGGGCTCGGCCGCGGTCCCCGCGGCGCGCGGAGCACGAGGCGCGCTGCGGGGAGTTGCGGATGCACCGGCCGCGAAACGCGGCCGGGCGGGATACGGCTACGCAGGGTCGGCGACCCGGAAGCCCTGCATCAGGTAGCCGCGCAGCCGCGGGTCCCGTACGGCCGCCGTGGCTGCCCGGATGCGCCTGACGATGTACGGCTCGCAGTGTGCGTCCAGCTCTTCGTCGGCCAGGAGCGTGAAGTCCAGCAGCTCCGGCTTCTCGCCCTCGGGCGTCCCGGCGTTGAGGACGATCGTGTCCAGCTCACTCGGCTCCAGGCGGTGGAAGAAGACGTAACTGTTGGCCTCGGCGGACCTGCCCGGGTTGTCCGGCACCCAGTCGGTCACGAGCAGCGTGTGGGGCACGAGCGTGAGCCCGATCTCCTCCTGCGCCTCCCGGACCGCGGCCAGGTGCGGCGCCTCGTTCAGGTGGGCGCCGCCCCCGACCAGCTGGTACACGCCGTCCTTGTAACTCGGCCTGACCACCAGCGCGCGGTCCTGGTCGTCCAGGATCAGCCACACGCCGCCGTTTCGACGCTCGCCGGGGTGCTGTAAGTCGGTGTCGCTGTGTGCCACTACATCTCCTGTTGTTGTCGGTGTTGTGCGCCCGGCCGTGACCGCAACGGGTGCGGCGGGGCCGGGAGTCTCATGAGCCGGGACGAGTCAGCCAGTGACGGCGGCGAGGAGCAGAGCGCCGAGCAGTACGACGACCGACACGACGTTCAGCAGTGCCTGCGTGCGCGCGTTCACTCGGCGGCCAGGGCCAGCTCCGCCCACACGCGCTTTCCCCAGGGCAGCGGATCGACCCCCCACCGGTCGCTGATCTCGTCGACCAGGAACAGGCCACGGCCGCCTTCCTCGCCCGGACCTGCCGTGCGGAGCACAGGCCGGGCGTGGTCCATGTCGGTCACGGCCAGGCGCACGCCCCGCCCGGTGCGCGTGATCGTGACGCGGATCGAGGCGCCCTCGGCGTGCTCGGAGGCGTTGGCCACCAGCTCGTCGACGACGAGCCGCGCTTCATCGACGAAGCCCGGCGGCAGGCGCCACGAGGTCAAGACCGTGGTGACCACCCGGCGGGAGACGCCCGCCGAGCCGGCCTCACGCGGCAAAGTCCGGCTGTACACGGGCAACCCGCCCGCGCCGGCGCGAACGTCCAGGCACTGCACCTCATTCACCTCCGTCACCACCGTTCGACGGGGACCGGACCAGAGCCGCACGGCCGACGGCCACCAACTCCGCGACGTCACGCGCGGCACACAACGCTCCCGGCCGGGTCATGGGCACGACCCAGAAAGCCGCCAAGTCCGTGGCCGCCGAGGTGCGGTCGACGGCCGGCACACCCAGATACGTACCGGCACCCAGGACCTCGGCGTCCGGCTCACGCCAGTGCCGCCCGGCGTCCGTGCCGACCAGGGCGTAGTACCGGCGGCCCGCCGGGTGAGCGAACACCCCGCCGCGCAACGTGCCCGCCACAAAGCGCGCGACCGTCTCCGCGCCGGTCGAACCGGCTGCCGACCACACCAGATCAGCGGGGATCCGCACCGCGCTGAACAGCAGCCCGCACTGAAGCAGCGCGATGCCCTGCTCGCGCCACTCCTCATGGGCCCGCTGCCGGTCGGACGCCGCAGCGGACAGCCAGTCCGCCACAGCGTGCCGCTGCGGGCGATTCGCGTGCGTGCTCGGCATCTCAGCGCTCCAAGCGGTCCGTCTCGGTGGCCGGAGGATCAGCCCTCCGGCGCCTTGCGTATGAGCTAACCGCCGGTAAGCGAGGGCAGCCGGACCTTGCCCCGGACGTTTGGCCGGACTTTTCGCCGCCTCCGGACTTTCCCTTCGCGGACGGCGCTACCGTCGAGGAGACCCGGAGCACCGGAGGTACTGGCCGTGGACACCCTGACGCCGTTCACGCAGGCATGCATCGAGCACGGCTGGGAGAATCCCGTCGACTTCTTACGGGCCTTCCAGGCCACCGCCGACATCCTCGGCGAACCCATCGATGTGACGGACCGGCAGTTCCGGCGCTGGAAGAAGCCCAACCCGCCCGGGCCACGAGTACGAGCCTGGCGCGTGCTCCACGCGATGTTCGACGTGAACCCTCAGCTCCTGGGGTTTCCCGGACCGCCACCGGGCGCCGAGGACCCTGCCGCACCGTTTCCCCTACCGAGAGGCACGTCACCCGTGGACCGACGCGCGTTGCTGGCCGACACCGTGGGCCTCGCTGCCGCAACCCTGCCCGCCCACACCCGTCCGCTCACGCCCGCCGGCTCGTCCGGCGCCGTCGGGACGGTGCACGTCCTCGAACTCCGACAGGGGCTGCTCAGCCTCTTCCAGCTCGACAACGCCTACGGGGGCGACGACGTCCGCTCGCTGGCGGCCCGCCACCTTCGCAGGATCCGCCGCATCCTCAACACCCGCAGCTACCCGGAGACCATCGGACGCCAGCTTCACCTGCTGGCCGGCGAAGCCGCCGAGCACTGCGGATGGCTGGCCTACGACGCCGACGACCAGGACGGCGCCCGCCAGTACTGGGGCGAGGCGCTGACCACGGCCAGCGTCCTGCGGGACGCGAGCCTCCAGGTTCTGGTCTTCTCGTCCATGAGCTTGCAGGCATGCCACGAAGGCCGGCCCCGCCAAGGCCTCGAACTCGCCCGGGCCGCCCAGGAGCGTGCCACCCGGCTCAACTCCCCTACGCTCCGGTCGATCATCGCCGCCCGCGAAGCACGCGCCCTGTCGCTCATGAACGACGGCCGCGGCGCCGGCCAACGGATGTCCGAGGCGATCCGCCTGGTCGACCGCGGCCGCGCCGGACGCCCCGCTCCCCAGTGGGCGGCATTCCACGGCCACGCCGAACTCGACTACTCCCAGGGGCTGCTGTACACCGAGCTGGGCCACCACGGTGCCGCCGTGCAGTTCCTGCGCGCCGCGCTCGACCATCAGGACCGCACGTACGGCCGCAACCGCGCGCTGTACCGCCTCACCCTGGCCAGCAGCCTGGTCAAGTCCGGCGATGTCGACGAAGGCGCCGCCCATGCCGTAGAAAGCCTCGAACACTTGGAAGAGGTCGAGTCCGGGCGCGTCACCAGAAGGCTGCGCGAGGTGACCGAGCTCCTCCGGGAACATGACGCCGGCCCCGCGCGCCAGGCTGTCGAGGAACTGACCGAGTACGTAGAGGCGAAGGGAGCGGCGTGACGCCGACCGAGCTGACATACGAGCGCTTCGAGGGCCAGGAGGCCGCAGGGCAGCTCGACACCTTCATCGCCGCCTACGAGGAGGTGTACGAAGAACCCCCGTACCGCGAAGGCCCGTCCGACGTCGCCGAGTTCATCACGCACTACCAGGTCCACGCGCAGCGTGCCGGAATGCGCCTGGTCATCGCGCGCGACGCCGAAGAAGTGGTCGGCTTCACCTACGGCTATCTCCTGCCGGCCGACAGCTCGTGGTGGAAGAACGTCCAGAAGGACCTGCCCGGCGACTTCACCCGTGAAGACGGGAAACGAACCTGGGTCATCCTCGAACTGGCCGTCCGCAGGCCGTGGCGCCGCCGTGGCGTCGCCGCCAAGCTCCACGCCGAACTCCTCGACGGCCTGGACGTCGAGCGGGTCACCCTCACCGTCCGCCCGGAACCCGAGGCGAAGGCCGCGCAGACCGCCTACGCGGCGTGGGGATACCGCGAGGTGGGCCTGTCCCACCCCTGGCCCGAGGCGCCCTTCTACACGGCCATGGTGCTCGACCTGAAGACTGCGGCCTGATCTCGTCCCGTCAGCGCCGTCGAGCCGTCGGCGCGGTCGGGGGAGTCGGTCCGGTCCGGGGCGTGTCGTCCTTCGGTGCGGGGCGCCGTGCCGTGCTGCGGGCGAGGGCTGCTTGGGCGCGGGGGCTGGGCGCGTGGTGGTCGCCCAGGCGTTTGATGCGCCAGGTGAGGGCCCGGGCGGGGCTGCGGGCGTCGTCGAGGCTGCGCTGGCCGAGGGCCCGGTCGAGCAGGGTGCGTGGGTTGTGGCCTTTGGCCTCCGCCTCGACGAGTGCAGCGGTGAGCGCCGCCCATGCCGGATCGGCGAGGATCCGCTCGACGTGTTCGGGGGCCGCCTGTCGGAGGTGGTGGGCGTAGCGCTGCTGGTGCTGCGGGGCCGGTGAGCGGTGGGCGAGGCTGTCCAGCGCGGGCCCGGCTGCTTCGGCGGCGGCAGCTTGCAGGTGAAGGAGAGCCTGTTGGGCGGCTGCTTCCTGCTGGGCGTGCCGGCGTGTGCGGTGCCAGTGCATTCCGTAGGCGACGGCGATGAGCATGGCGTCCAGCAGCATGGCCAGGCCGGTGTCGTCCGCGCGTCGTGCGGGGTCGTTCCAGATCGCCTGGATGCTTCGTCGCAGGACACGGGCGCTGGCGTGGTCGGCGGCGATGCGGGACCTGGTGGCGCGTTCGAACGCGGCGGAGGCTCGTTTGACGTCGGCCTGGATCGTGTCCGGAGCGGTGACGGAGAGCAGATCCAGCGCTCCGCCGAGGGCGGCCAACTGGCCTTGGGCCACCTGCTCACTGCCACGGGTCAGGTGGTCGGGGATGCGCTCAGCGGCGGCGGTGGCCTCGTGCCAGGGATTGCCCGAAGGACGAGGGACTCCCTGCGGCGCGGACGCGTTCAGACGCTCCCGGACCTTGGGCAGGGAGAGATCGCCTGAGAGCGTCGAGCCGGAGAACCACACGGGCTCGCCGTGCTTGTTCGTCTCACCCGGCAAGGCGACGCTGTAGCCGAGGGCGTCGCCGGACGGGCCGGTCTTCGGCCGTACGGTCACGCCCTGCGCTTCCAGCAGCGCGAAGAACTCGGTCTCGGTGGAGGCGGCGGCTACCGCGCGCCGTACGCGGGTGCGCAGGATCTCGCGGCTGGTGGCGTCCTGGCCCAGCCGTGCGGCCTTGAAGTGCTCCTTGCTCGTGGGGCGTTTGGCCGCGGTGCCGTCGCCGGCTTTGAGCCGCCGGAGCCCGTAGTCGACCTCGATCCTGCGGGCTTCCCGCTGGACGGCGCGGATGTCGTGGTCGCGGCGCGCGCGGCGGCCGTCCTGTCGCACGAGGGTGCCGGCGATGTGGATGTGGTCGTCGGCGTGCCGGACCGCCACCCACCGGCACGCTTCGACGTCGCCGTCGGGGGCGATGCCGGCGGCGGCGACGATCCTGCGGGCGATCTGCGCCCATTGGGCATCGGTCAGGATCGGATCTTCCGGAGCGGCGCGGACCGGGCAGTGCCAGATGGTCGTCTTCGGTGCCCGACTTCCCAGCATCGCCACGGGCTGGTCGAGCTGGGCGGCCAGTTGGTCCTCGACCTCCTTCCGCCCGCGGTGCGGGCTGCGGCCGGGATCGGGGGCGAAGTCGTTCCAGGAGGCGACCAGATGAGGGTCGACATGCTCGTTGGCGGTGCCCTTGCCGAACAGGTAGGCAATGAGGCGACGGCTGCTGCCCTTGCCGAGGATGATCTTCGGTATCACCGGCTCATCGCTCCGTCACGCGGGCGATGGCGGCGTCGACTTCGGCGATCGCAGCCTCGACACGGTTCAGGAGCCTGCCGACCGTCTCGTCAGCAGGCCAGGGGCCGTCCTTGTTGAGGTGCCAGGTGAGCTGGTTGAGGTTGTTGCCGACTCCGGCGAGTTGGCGGTTGGCGGCCATCAATGACTTGATCAGGGCCCGGTAATCCGCCACGCCCGCTGTGGGGTCTTCCGCGCGTGCGGCGGCGAGGGAGGCTTCGGCGACATAGCCGCCGATCTTCATGCGGCTTGCCTTGGCGGCGCGTTCGAGAAGAGCGAACTCGGTTTCGCTATAGCGGGGATGGACGCGGCGGGCACGCAGACGCGCTTCGCGCAGGCGACGGCGCGGACCCCCGATCTCGGACGGCACCCCCGGGCCGGCCGCTCCCGGTGCCCCCTCGGCGCCGGAAGCCACCGCCTCCCCTGGGGCGGTGGCCGGGTAAGGACTCCTTACCCGACAACTTGCTGCGTCTGGGGCCGTGGTGGTGGGGGTGTGCGTCCACGAGGCCGTCGGCCCGCAGGAGTTGACGGCTCGGCTATCGCCGTCCTCGGTGTGGTCTGCGGCGTGGGGGTCGGGTGTCACGGCGGGCTCCGGTGGGGTGGCACTGATGTCGTATATGGGCGTTGGCTTCCTGTCTGCGCTGGGGGTCATGGTGCGGATCGTCGGCGGTTTGCTGTTTCCGCGTTCCGGGTGTAGGGCGCTGGCTGAACCGGATGTGCGGAAGTGCGGGGGTGGGGGTTCTGGGCTTCCGGATCGGTGGATGTGGGAGGCGGTCACCCGCCCGTTCCGGTTGGGGGTCGGTGGGGGCGGGTGACCGTGGCCGGGTGCTGGTCAGGTCTGGGCGGGGTGCGCTCGCGCGGGTTCCCGCTCCCGCTCCGGCTCCGGTGGCGCGGGGTGGTGTTCGTTCTTGAGGTGTTGCATGAGTTGGGTGAGGCGGGCGCTGCTGATCGGTGTTGCGGTGTCGCGCAGGGCTTGTTTGACGACGGCGGTGGTGAGGCCGTGCTGGGCGACGGCGGGCCGGGCGATGGCGATGAGCTGGGTCATGGTGGCCGCGGGTGGGCGTCCGGTGCGTTTGCCCGGCGCCGCGGGTGTGGGCTTGCCCGGCGGCCGAGCGCGGGCTGGGGCTGCGGTGGGGGCTCGTGGCGGCAGGGTGGCGGCCACCACCGGGGCTGCGGGCGCTGGGCGTTGCTCTGCAGGTGGTGTGTGGAGGTGGTGCAGGAGGGTGGGGCCGACGGTTGCCCAGCCGAGGAGGAGGGCGGGGGCGACGGTGTCGAGGGCGGCGCGGGCGTAGTGGCGGGCCAGGAGGGGCTGGGCGGTGTTGAGGGCGAGGGTGAGCAGGCCGCACAGGTGCATCAGGCGGGTGGCGGGGCGCAGGGCGAGGGCCCAGACGTTGCCGAAGCTGAAGATGAAGGCGAGTGCGGCGATGACTGCCATCACGGTGGTGATGGTCGTGCGGGCGAGGGCACCCGTGGCGACCGGCTGGTGGTCGGGCGGGGTGGTGGGCATGCTGCGGGGTTTCCTTACTTCGTGGGGTGTGGCTGAAGATCCGTCTTGGCCGTCTTGGCCGTCTTGGCCGTCTTGGCCGTCTTGGCCGTTGCAGCCGCAGGTCAGGGCAGGGACGGCACGCAGCCGCCTCGGTTCGGGACGGCGTTGCACGGGCGGGCTGGTGCCGACCTGGTGTTGTCCTGGCGCTTCCGGTGCCGTGACCGTTTCCGTCTTGGGACGCTGATCCGTCCCGTCGGAAGGGGTGTTGACCTGGGGTTATGCGGCAGGGACGGCTGGGACGGCACGAGACGGAGGCGCGTGCCGTCCCAGCCCCGCCCGCCCAGCCACCGTGCGGGCGGTAAGCGGCCTGCGGCCGGGGTGTGACGGTGGCCGGCGGGTACGCGTCCTGCGGGGAGGCGGGGCGGTGGTTTCAGCGGGGGCTGGTTGCTCTCGCCGGGGTGGGGTGGACGGTGGGGCAGTAGCGGCGCCAGGCGTCGGCGAACTTGTTGCGCATGTAGCCCTTGCGCTGGGTGCTGTCGCCCATGCGGACGTTGCCGGAGGTGATGCCGAACTCGCGGAGCATGCCCGCGAGGCCGCGCGGGGTCAGGCCGCCGCGGCCCCACTCGGCCCAGGGGGCTTCGGGGTCGGCGTTGAGGGCGAACAGCAGCTGGTCGGTGGGCATGCTGTCGGGGTCGCCGCCGGCGTGGAAGACGCGGCGGATGTCGGCGAGGATGCGCGCGCCGCCGGGCTGGTCCTCCTCCGACGCGGCCTCGGCGGCGACCAGGCCGGCGCACGCCTGACGGGCCCGCCGGGGCCAGGGGCCGCCGGCGAGGTCGGCGGTGATGACCAGCGGCTCCCACGTGTCCGCGGCCCGGTCTTCGACCGGCATCGCCGGTTCCAGGTGCAGGGCCCGGTCGGCCAGGGGCTTGGTCCAGCGGGCCAGGTCGGTGCGCATCGCGCGCAGGGCGGGGCTGTCGCGCTTGGTGCGGTACGGCCAGACGTGCTCGCCGTCGGCGCGGCGGCGCATCCGGATCACGATGGACCGGTCCATGATCGTGTCCGGCAGGTCGCCGATCCCGGCGATGGCGGCCATGGCGAAGGTGTGGAACCGGCGCGGGGTGTGGTCGCTGCCCACCACCCGCAGCACGTAGCGTTCGCGCTGGTGGCCGGCGTTGAGCAGGCCGCGCATCTCCTCGTTCTTCTCGGCCATCTTCGGACTGCCGAAGATCGTGTCGGCCTCGTCCACCAGCAGCGTCGGCGGCTCCTCGGTGATCGAGCGGAACACCGCCGCCGGCGTGGAGTTCACCGTCAGCACCGGCGCGTGAACGGTCTCGGCCAGCACATCCAGCAGCCGCGACTTCCCGCACCGCTTCGCAGGACCCACCACCGCCAGGCGCGGAGCATGCTGCCACGCGCCCTGCAGATGCGTAGCGGCCACCCACAACGTGACCGCATCCAGCGCATGCTCGGACGGCAGCACCACGAACCGGGCGATCAGCGCCCGCAACCGCACCAGCAGCTCGCCGCCCTCACTCGCCGGCGCGTCGGGTATCTCCGCAGGACCGGTTGGCTCTTCTGGGATCGGCGCTGGTGCCGGTGCCGGTGCTGGCAGGGAGGCGAGGGCGTGCGGCCCGGCCGCCGTCGGTGTCGGCTGTCGGCCGCCCCCTGGAAGCGCGACGGGTGGCCAGGTGCTGGTGGGCGGTGGGGGTGGGCTCTGGCCGGGGGCTGCGGGGGTGTGGTCGGGGGCAGTACCCTCGTTCACGGAGACTCCTTGCTCGGCGGGTCCCGGGGGGCAACCCGGTCCGCCGTTGGTGACTGTCCTGGGATGGGCGGTACTGAGGTTTCCGTCAAGCCCCCGGTGTTGGTAGCGCCGGGGGCTTCATGTTGAGCCTGTTCAACCTCATTCGGGTTGGGATCTTCATGCGGGGATCGAGGAAGGTATATCAGTCGCCACGCCCTCGTGTCAAGCGATTGCGGCATAGACTATTCATGCGCCTGTAGCATGATTGCTGCTGGAGTGACTTTGGTAACGATCTGGTCTCGAAGATCTCAACCGTTTGGAGCATGTGTATTCCATGCTGTAGCGTCTTTACTCGCCCCGCCACGTCGAGACCCGGTCGAAGGGAGGCCGCTATGTCCAGCCCGCAGGCGCACCGGTACGCGCCGCTCGAAGGCGAGGCGCTGGTGGCGCACAACATGAAGGTGCTGCGGAAGGCCGCGCGCCTGTCCCAGGAGGACCTGGCCGAGCGCATGAGCCGGCTCGGGTTCAAGTTCCACCAGACCCAGATCGCCAAGATCGAGAACGGCACCCGTCTGCTGCGCTTCGACGAGGTCGTCGGCCTGGCCAAGGCGCTCAACGTCCCCGCCGCGCACTTCATGACCGAGGCCGTCGCTGGCCCCGACGAGCCGGACTTCGAACTGCAGGAAGCCGGCGACCGCGTCCAGAAGGCCGAGCAGGAGTGGAGAACCGCCCGCGACATCGAGCAGGGCGCCAAAGCCCGGCTCGAAGAGGCCGAGCGCGAGTACGACGAGATCGCCGAACGGCTCGCGGCCCAGGGCGTCGACGTCGGCCAGGACGCCGACGAGCCCCAGTTCTACCCGGCACCCGGCTCGCCCTGGGACCCCCTGCGCAAGGGACCGTCGGCTGAGCGGTAAGGCGCACCACCCATCTCTACCCTCCGCACCCTGCCCCTGCCCTTATCGCGAACGCCGCCTCGCCCCCGGCACACGCCCGCCTCCAGCGCGGGCATCACGCGTTCCCCGCCTGTGAGCCCTCGGCGCTACCAACGCCGAGGACCCGCGCCGTTGCCCCCAGCCCACCGCCCATCCCAGCCAGTCACCACGGCAGCGCGTTGCCCCGCGCCGCCGAGAGGAATCTCCATGTCTGAAACGCCCACGCCCATCGCCTTGCTGGCAGACGCACTCGGCGTCAGCCCACAGGCCCTTCTGCGCGCCCTGCACGCCAGTACGTCGACCGCGCACGACCCCACCCTCGTCGCGCTCACCGTCGAGGAGGCCGCCCGGCGCCTGAGCGTCGGCCGGACCACCATGTATGCGCTCGTCGCCTCCGGCGAAATCCCGTCCGTCACGGTCGGCCGCCTGCGCCGTATCCCGGCTGAGGCGCTCACCGACTACGTCGTCGCCCGCGCCCAGCTCACCCGCTCGACCGTCGCTCTTGCGGCCTGAGGGGGCGGGCATGGCAAAGTCCCGGCAGCCCAACGGCGCCTCCTCGATCTACCTCGGCAAGGACGGGAAGTGGCACGGCTACGTCACCGTCGGCGTCAAGGACAACGGCAAGCCCGACCGCCGCCACGTCAAGCGGAAGACCCGCGCCGAGACGACCAAGGCGGTCCGCGAGTTGGAGAAGGAGCGCGACGCCGGCCGGGTGCGCAAGGCCGGTCAGACCTGGACGGTCGAGTCCTGGCTGACCCACTGGGTCGAGAACATCGCGGCCCTGCACGTCTCCGAGAACACCATCGACGGCTACCGCGTCGCGGTCTACCACCACCTCATACCCGGCCTGGGTGCGCACCGCCTGACGAAACTGGAGCCCGAGCACCTGGAGCGCTTCTACAAGAAGATGCAGGACAACGGCAGTTCGGCCGGCACCGCCCACCAGGCGCACCGCACCGTGCGTGCCGCCCTCAACGAGGCACGGCGCCGCCGCCACCTCACCGAGAATCCGGCCACCATCGCCAAGGCGCCTCGGCTGGTGGAGGAGGAGGTGGTGCCCTACACGGTCGAGGAGGTGCAGCGCCTCCTGGAGGTGGCCGGCCGCCAGCGGAACGCCGCGCGGTGGGTCATCGCCCTGTCGCTCGGCCTCCGGCAGGGCGAGGTGCTCGGACTGAAGTGGGCGGACGTCGACTTCGACCTCGGAGTGCTCGTCGTCCACCGCGGCCGGCTGCGGCCCCGCTACCAGCACGGCTGCGGCGACACGTGCGGGCGCAAGCCCGGCTACTGCCCGCAGAAGATCAACGTGCGCCGGGAGACGAAGGAGACCAAGTCCCGCGCCGGACGCAGGCCCGTCGGCGTCCCGGACGAGCTGATGAAGCTCCTCACCCAGCACCGCGACGAACAGGACCGCGAGCGCGCTATTGCCCGCGACCTGTGGATCGAGAAGGGATACGTCTTCACCTCACCGACCGGAGAGCCGCTCAACCCCAACACCGACCACCACAAGTGGAAGGAACTGCTGGAGACCGCCGGCCTCCGCGACGGCCGACTGCACGACGCCCGCCACACCGCGGGCACCATCCTGCTCATCCTCGGCGTCCCCGACACCGTCGTCGACGCGATCATGGGCTGGGAACCCGGCCAGTCCGCCCGCATGCGCCGCCGCTACCAGCACCTGACCAACCGCGTCCTCAAGGACACCGCCGCCAAGGTTGGAGGGCTCTTGTGGACCCGCCCGGATCAGGAGCCTCCCGCTGTCTGAGCTGGACAGCAAACTACGGACGGAAGAGGGCCTGCGCCGTAGCACGGCGTGGGTCCTCTGAAGCTGGCGGTTCGAAGGCCGACCTCGCGCGCCGGAATCCGCAGCATGCCCGCTGGTCTAAGCGTTGACGGCTACCGGTTCTTCTTGCGGGATGCTTTGGCTTGCTTCTGCTGCCGTTTCTTGGTCTGTGCTGCGCGCCTCCGCGCAGCCAGAACCTGCTTCTCTTGTGGGGGGAGCATGGCTTTGCGGAGGGCGGACTCAAGGAGCTGCTCGTCCTCCCCCAGCCAAGCTGGGCTCCGCCCTGTGCCTGTCTCGTCGTTAGTTAGGGCCGCCGTAAGCGCGCCCTGCAGGTCCTCGGCACGGTCGTAGTTGATGATCTCGATCGGTGCACCGTAGACGACCCCAGGCCCGACGGGGGTCTGCTCAAACTTGTAGTCGTTGTAGGCAACGACCGCGCCGCCGGTGCCTCGGGCGTCCCCCTTCGGGAGATCGGCCCCGTACATGTTCGAAGCCTCGCCTCGACGGCCCTCCGGGCTGCTCAGGAAGGGGCACACCATAGCGGCGTAGATCATGCACGTACGGTGGCCAGGGGCCTCAGCTGTAGGGGCATTGTTGAGGAACTCCTTGCCGTGGCTGAGGACGGCATCGATCATCTCCGCTTCGTCCCCATCGACGACCCGCCACACCGGCCCGGGCTGCATCTCCCGGCCGCAGACCGTGCATCTACGCTCGGCGACGCAAAGGAACACCCGGCCCATGCTGGTGTTCGCGAACTGAGGGGCTCCGTCCTCCCATGGAGTGATGGCCGGCACCGGGTACCCGCGTCCGTCTCGCGGGCGGGCGGTAACGCCGGTGGGCATGGTGACGTCGGTAACTCGCATTCAGCGAATATATGGCGGTGCTGCCCGGCTGCGCCTGCTCTTTCAGGACATCGCCGACAAGATGAGCGGACTGCCCTGAACCCAGCCGGACCAGCGGTTTCCCGCTGTCGGATCTCGGCAACTGCAACTGAAACTGCAACTACGGAACGACGAGGGCCCCGACCGCAGCGCGGTCGGGGCCCTCGTCTGCCCTGGTGGGCGGGTGCGGAGGATACGAGATTCGAACTCGTGAGGGGTTGCCCCCAACACGCTTTCCAACTGCTCGCCCGGGGGTTCAGGCGGGTTCACCACCATCCTGACCAGCGGCGGAACGCCCCAAGGCCGCCACGATGGACCCACATGAACGGAGCTGAATGCAACCCGAACTGCAACCCTCCCCGCTCCCGTTCCAACCCGGCCACCCCGCCCGCTGCACAAGGGGGCCCGCTGCCGGTCAGGCGTGCGAGTCCGTCGCCGCCGGGCCTGGCCGGCACCGCCGCGTCGGTGCGCGCCGGTGGAGAAAGATGTCCAGGAACGGCGAGCGGGGGCAGGCAAGAGAGCTATGCTTCGAAGAACGTCCCAGACCTCGGCGTGCGTCATGCCGTATTTCCAGATGCCTGCGGGGTCGAACGATCCGTCGAAACGCCGCCGGCACATTTTCGAGGCGAGGCGGTTTCTGCGGGTAGCCCTGGACCATGTGGTTGCCGGGACAGAGCTTCGCCTGACCTGTCCAGGCGTCCGACCACAGGCGACGCGTGCCGTGCGGGCCTGAGAAGCCGCGGCCCCATCAAGTGCCGCGCCAGTGGTCACATGAACTGAGGCGTTATGCCTGTTCTGCCCAGCTTTCAAATCTTCCGGCACGACTGTGGACACAGTACGACGATCGCCCTGGCGGGTGAGTTCGACCTGGACTCCGCGCCGGCGCTGCGCGCGGTGGTCGAGGACTGCCTGCGTAACGGAATCCGCACGATCACCATCGACCTGGCCGCCCTGGACTTCTGTGACGTCAGCGGCCTCAACGCCTTCCTGTCCGCCTCTGAACGCACCGCTTCGGAAAGCGGTTCGCTGCGCCTGCTTCGTCCGCGGCCTCAGATGGCCCGGCTCCTGGACCTCAGCGGCACGGGCTTCCTGCTCCGCGCCCCCCACCCCGCGCCAGTCCGTCCCACGGCCTCGGGCCCCCTGCCCGCCGCACAACCCGGGGTGCTGGCCTCATGACCAGGTCACGCGCCGCGGATCAGCAGCCGCCCGGTCCCGAGAGCGGGAGCGGGTGATCAGCGATCGCATGGCCCAGGTCCTGCGCACGCTGCAGATCGGTGCGGGCTCCGACGCCATCGCCCACGTCGTCTCGGCGGTCGGCGCCGGTGCCCTGGGCATGGACGGGCTGGCCGTCTCCCTGGTCACCGGGGACGACCTCACCGAGTCCATGTGGTGCTCGGACGCCACCACACGGCACTTTGAGGACCTGCAGTTCACCCTCGGGGAAGGCCCAGGGCCCGACGCGGCCCGCACCGGGGCGATGGTGTGGGCACCGGACCTGGTCCGAATCCCCTTCGCCCGCTGGCCCGGCCTGACCATGGAGGCCCCTGACGTCGACATCCGCGCGGTGTTCTGCTTCCCTCTGAGTATCGGCGCCATCAGCGTCGGTGTCCTGACCGCCGTGCGCCACACCCCCGGCCCGATGACCGCCCAGCAGATCGACGATGCCACGGTCCTGGCCGCCGCACTCACCACCCGCTGCCTGGACGGTGGACCACAGGGCACCTCCATCCCGGGCGGATCCCCCGCGCCCTGCGGCACGCGGTGGTCCACCAGGCAACCGGCATGCTCAGCGTCCAGCTCTCGGTGCCCTTGCCCCAAGCCCTGCTGCGGCTGCGCGCACATGCTTACAGCAGCGGGCGCCCCCTCACCGATGTCGCCCAGGACATCGTGGACCGGCGCATCCGCCTGGACTCAGGCGGCAACGGCACGCCCCCGACCGCCGTAGACAAGGACTGATCGACATGACCCGCGAACAGCGCATGACCGAGGTCTTCGTGGAGGTCGCCGACTCCCTGACCGACGACTTCGACCTCATCGACTTCCTCCAACAGCTCTCGGCGCGCTGCGTGGAACTCCTCGACGTGGCCGCGGTCGGCATCCTGCTGGCCGACGCACACGACACCCTGCAGACCATGGCAGCCTCCGACGAACACACCCGGCTGCTGGAACTCTTCGCCCTGCAACACGAGCAGGGCCCGTGCGTGGACTGCTACCGCAGCGGCCAGGCCCGTACCGACATCAACCTCACCGACCCCGAAACGACCTCGCGCTGGCCGCAGTTCGCCGCCCGCGCTGCTGATACCGGCTTCGTGGCCGCCAACGTACTCCCGCTGCGCCTTCGCGGCCGGGTCATCGGGGCACTGGCCCTGTTCCAGACCGACCCCGACCCCCTCAGCAACGGGGACATCACCCTGGCCCAAGCCCTCGCGGACGTCGCCACCATCGCCATACTCCAACAGCGCACCCTCGACCACAGCCAAGTCGAGCGTGCTCAACTCCAGTACGCCCTCACCAGCCGCATCGTCGTGGAGCAGGCCAAGGGCATCCTCGCCGAACGCTGGCACGTCTCACCGGATGCCGCATTCGCCGCCTTCCGCGCCTACGCCCGCGCCCACAACCTCCGACTGGCCCAACTGGCCCGAGACATCGCAGCCGGCACCCTGGACACCACCGCGATCCCCCACCCCGGCCACCTCACCCCCCACAACTGACCGCCCCGCATGCAACCGAGCCGCAACCACCCACCCGGTCCCACCGCATGCCCCTCTCACGGCGCATGGTCGAGCGGCCCTACCTGCGCCGTTTCCGTCTGTGTACCGTGCGCGGGAGTTCCTCGTACAGCAGCGGCCGGCCAGCGCACCGCCGAAGACGACGACACCCACACCGACGAGCCAGGACTGGATGACCAGGAGGGTTCCGACGGGGCCGTAGGTAACGGTGTTGGATGCGATCAACGGTGAGAAGACGAACCGGGAGAAGACCCTCAGGCCGAGCAGCCCGATCACGGTGGCCACGGCTCCGGGGAACAGGGCACGCCAGCCGATCCGTCCGCCGAGCAGCATGCGCTGGGACCACCACAGGAACAGGAGAGCGCTCAGCGCAACAACGGCCCCACCCGCCAGGGGTTTGCGCCGCAGCGTGGCGGTGGCCGAGAAGAAGAGGTACCAGGTGAGGACGCAGAGCCACACCACATGCCGCCACCTGGCCCACCAGCGGGCCGGCTGCAGGCCCCAGACCTTCTCGTAGCCGGTTTGAACCGCCGCTCCGAAGGCCAGACCAAAGACGGCAAGCGCGGCAATGCCGAACGCGGTCGTGGTCCGCACTGCCTGGCCGGGCTGTGCGAACAACCGTTCCACCTGGTCTCTGGCAGCCGTCGACACGCCCAGCCCCTCCCCGAGCCACTGCGCGAACCCCTGCCCGCGTTGCGGATCGGCCGAGGAAACGATGATCAGCAGCGGCATCAGCGTCAGGATCCCAATCGCGGCGAAGCCCAGCGATCGCGACAACAGTTCAAGATCACTGAACCGCCGCCATCCGTCCCCGATCGTTGAGCGGCTGACCGCGCGGCGTAGCCGTCCCTCCAGAGAGGCGACAGCGGAGAGCTTCATCGGCATGCCTGTCGACTACCACGCCGATACCGGCACCGCACGTGGGCGCGGCGCGGAGTTCCGGCGATAGTCTGGAAGGCAACGGGCCACCGGGGCTCAGCCGGCCGCGACTGCCCGCGGTACGGCGCGCACCGGCCCGGATCAACGGCTCAGGAGGACAGGCCATGATCCACGCAGCCGAAATACGCGAGTGGCGCAACCAGAACGTCATCGACCCGCAGGGCCACAAGATCGGCATACTCGAAGCGATCTACGTGGACACCACCACCGACGAACCAGCCATGGCCACGGTCCGCACCGGGCTCCCCACCCGCCACCAGCTGGCCTTCGTACCCCTCGACGACGTGACCCTCGGCCCGAACTACGTCCAGGTCTCCTACGCCAAGGCGCTGGTGAAAGAAGCCCCCGCAATCGGCATGGACGACATCCTGCCCGCCGAGGCAGAGGAAGCGATCTTCCAGCACTACGGCATGACGTACCAGACAGGTACGGGCGGCGAGAGACAACTCGCACGCCGCTGACAGCCCGCGCTTCAGCCCGAAGGAGGTGTCGTTCGGGCGTCGTGGACGAGCCCGGTGACCAAATCCTGCGTTCCCTTTCACCCGGTCGGCGGATCCGCGCGAGTCCGCAACCAGCGTGCCGATGCACCGAGTGGGGAAGACAGTAGGCATGGCAGATTTCTTCGTACGCCGGCTGACGCGGTGGCAGGCCGAGCAACAGCGGGGCCCTTTCGCCGACATGTACGTCGAGGCGTACGACGGAGCCGTGGGCGAGGAGTTCAGGGGCCGGCAGGACTTCCTGCGCCGCTTCGAGGACGACGTCCAGCAGCCGGGATTCGAGATGGTGGTCGCCGAGGGCGCTCAACTGATGGGCTGCGCCTACGGGTTCCCCGTCCGCCGCTCGGGAAGCTGGTGGCAGGGCGTCGGCGCCGGACTGCCTTCGGGCCTGGAAGAACTGACCGCGTCCGGGCAGGTGTTCGTGATCGCGGAGATGATGGTGCGGCCCCGGTACCGGCGGACAGGCGTGGCCACCCGCCTGCGGGAGCACCTGCTGGCCCGCAGCGAGGCGGCCCGGGTGATCGCGCTTGTCGCGCCCGACAACACGGCTGCCGAAGCCGCCTACCGGGCGTGGTCATGGGAGGACCTCGGCGAGATCGGTCGCGGCTCGGCAACACCGGCACCCCGAATATGGAGCCGGGGCCTCCCCGGCTGACGGCCCGCAACGTCCGGCTGCGGTCGGCACAGCGAAGGGCCCCGGGCGGATTGCCCGGGGCCCGACGGCGTACAGGGAACGCTCAACCGCGCGGCGTCCCGTAGTAGGTACCGACCTGCTCGTGGTAGCCGGCGTCCTCGGTGTGCTTGTTCTTGTCGAACTCCGGGGAGTTCTTGATGGCGTCCTTGGATCGGGAGACCAGGATGCGCCGCTGCGCCGCGTCCACGGACGTGATCGTGCCCGCCGGGAGCAGGACGTGCTTCCCGAGGATCCAGACGCCGGTGTCAACGACGATGTAGGAGGAGTCGACGGTGTCGGAGTACTTGGAGACTCTGCCGATTCCGCCGTCGGTCGCCTCGACCTTGAAGCCGCTCAGATCCGTTCCCGTGCGGTGGCCGGACGTAGCCTGGTATGCCCACATGCTGTCAGTCACTGGGTGACCTCTCATTGCTTGGGTGCGTTGCTGGGAATCCCGTTCTCAGGGATCGGTGAACGCCCCTCGGCGAACGCCTGCCCCGCACACGGGGGCTCACACCGCCGTCTCACTTCACTTGTCACCACGCTTCGCCACCGGAGCGCATTCGATGGTGTTATGTGGTGGTGTGAGCGAACAGCAGCGCCGGTTCCGCGACATCCCGGTCGACCGGTCGGAAGGTTTCGGGGAGCGCTTGCTAGGTGTTCTGCTGGACCGTGCCCACGAGATGCCGCCGCAGCTCGTCGCTCCACTCATCGCCGAGGAAGTCGCCAAGGTCGGCGGGCGGGACCTGTCGGTGCTGCTCCAGGACTACGAGCAGCTGATGCTCATGCCGCTGCGTGGCCGGGGCCTCCTGGCAGAAGCGCCGCATCCGATCGGCGATTCCCCTGCCGGCACCGCCTTTCTCGAAGCGCGGATCATCGAGGTGCCGCCGGACGGCGCGACGAGGCTGTTCCTGCCGTTGCTGGACGGCAGCGACCAGTCCGCGATGTGCCCCGGCTTGTACGGAGTCGAGTTGCTGTCGGCGACTGACCCGACGGACACGGAAGCTCCGACCTCGGCAAGACGCTCCGCGTACCGAATGGACACCTATTGGGCGGATTCAACTGGTCGTCGCAACACCTTGATCACGGAGGTGTCCGATGGGGCGGTCCGACAGGGTGGACGACGTCCTGACCTGAGGCGGAAGGTGTCGGCCCCCTCTGGCGCACGTCACCACGCCGCTGATGCGGCAGGTCCTCGCCGATGGGCGCAGGCGATCCAGGCGGTGGCGTGCCGGGCGGTGGCGTGCCGGGCTCACGCACCCCGCAGGGTCAGGCGACCCTGCGGGGGGTGAACACCGGACCCCGCGCGGCAGGTACACGTCGCTGTCATCGCATCGGAGAGTCGGCCCGCCCGGCGGGAGAGGCACCCTTACCTGCTGCGCCACGTTCGAATGGCGCTTCGGGGGCGCACGCGCGTCAGCCTCGTTGAGGCGATCCGGCGCTGGATGATGGCTTCATGTGTACCCGACCTGTACTCGTCTTCGACGGGGACTGCGCCTTCTGCACGACCTCGGTCATGTTCGCCGAGCGGTGGCTCCGGCCCTGCTGCGATTTCACCCCGTGGCAGCGCGCGGATCTGCCGTCACTGGGTGTCGACCAGCAGCAGGCCGAGTACGAGGTGCTGTGGGTCACGCCTGTCGGAGCGTCGTACGGCGGGGCGCAGGCCGTCGCACGGCTACTGCTCAGCTCCGGCGGAGGCTGGGCCGCGCTGGGAGGACTGCTCCGCCTGCCACTCCTTCGCTGGGCCGCCCACGGGGTGTACCGCCTCGTCGCGAACAACCGTGAACGGATGCCGGGAGGTACGCCGGCGTGCGCGGTCCCCACTGAACGCTGAATTCCCCCACGCCTCACACCGAGGCCGCTCCATATTGTTTCCGACTTACGCATGTGCACCTTGGCGAGCTGGAGTGAACATGCGATGGTGCGCCGACATTATTAGCGGCCGGTCCGCCCCTGCAGGTGATATCCGGGCGAGGCGGGGAAATTTTCGGGTTTGCCTCACCGTGGCCGCGACCAGGGCATATGCCAGCACGAAGGGGCCATTCGGTGGAATACGTGGAATCGTTCACCCATTTGCTTGCCAACTCACCTCATCGCGCTGCCTACTCTTGTGGCAATCTCTTTCCTCTGGCTGTCACCTTTCCGGCAACTGAACAACCACAGCCTGCCGTTGGGAAGAGGGGAACTACGGATTCAGTCCGCGGGCGGGATCGCTCGACGGACTCGCTCCCCCGAAGAGAGTGAGCTCATCGATGAAATTCAAAGCTCGGGGCATGCCGGGCCGGCGTGCCCTGGCGACATCGATCGCGTCGGCCATGGTGATCGCCGGTGCCGTGGCGGTGTTTTCACCGACCCCCGCCGCCGCCATCGCGACGGCCGTTCCTCTCGGTACGGTCGACAGCTTCGCCGTACTGGGCGGCCAGTCGGTGACCAATACCGGGCCCTCAACGATCACGGGTGATCTGGGCGTCAGCCCGGGTACGTCGATCACAGGCTTCCCGCCCGGTGTGGTGCACGGGGCGACTCACGCCGCCGACGCGGTCGCCGCCCAAGCCCAGTCCGACCTGACCGTCGCGTACAACAACGCCGCCGGCCAGCAACCGGACGCGAGCATCTCCTCGGACCTCGGCGGTCTGACCCTGGCGCCAGGTGTCTACAACGCGCCGACCTCCATGGGGCTCACCGGCACGCTCACCCTCAATGCCGCCGGCAACCCCGATGCGGTATGGGTCTTCCAGATCGGGTCGACGCTGACGACCGCGTCCGCCAGCCGGGTCCTGCTGGTCAACGGCGCCTCGCCGTGCAACGTCTTCTGGCAGGTGGGCAGTTCCACCACGCTCGGTACGGACACCACGTTCGTGGGCACCATCATGTCGCTGGCCTCGACCGGACTGGACACCGGCGCCTCGGTCACGGGCCGCGCCCTGGCCCGCAACGGCTCCGTGACGTTGGACACGAACTCGATCACCCGGCCTTCGTGCGCCAGCACCACCGGCGGTACGACCACCGGCAGCACCACGACCGGCACCACGACCGGCACCACGACCGGCACCACGGCCGGCACCACCACCGGCACCACCACCGGCACCACCACCGGCACCACCACCGGCACCACCACCGGCACCACCACGGGCACGACCGGCGGCCTGCTCGGCGGCATCACCAGCGGTGGTCTGCTCGGCGGCATCACCAGCGGTGGTCTGCTCGGCGGCAGCTCGATCGCCGGTAACACCGTCGGTGGCAACACTGTTGGCGGCGGTAACACCATCGGTGGCGGTAACACCGTCGGTGGTGGCAACACCGTTGGCGGCAGCACCGTCGGTGGCAACACGGCCGGCAACTCGGCGGGCAACACTGGAGGCAACGAGGGCAAGCCGCCGCACCAGGGCAAGCCGCCCCACGAGGAGAAGCCCCCCACGAGGACCAGCCCCCGACTTACGGACAGCAGCCCCACGAGGGCCAGCCCCCGGCCTACGGGCAGTCACCGCACGAGGACGCGCCCGACCAGCCGAATTCGGACTGGCCCACGGCGGATGACGACACGAAGCCGGTAGATCAGCACTGACGCCACTCGGTCCCGGCCCGGCGTGCGCAGCGATGCGTTCGCCGGGCCGGGCCCGCCTTCATGCGTCCTAAACAGCGAAGTTCAGCGGAAGTCGTGAGAGGAGGGCCGGGATGACACTGACTGGCCCAGAAGAGGTAGTGGGCGGGGGCGAATCGCCGGGCACGAAGGCGCCGGATGCCACCGTGCTCGGCAGCCCGGGCACCGCCCGTCGTGCACTGCCGGGGCCGCAGCAGGACAGCCCATCCGAAGGTCCGGCCACGCTGTCGCACCTGCCGCTTCCGCTGCGCGCCGCGACACGAGGTATCGCGGTCCTACTGGTGGGCGTAGCCGTCCTGCACACGCTCTTCCTGTTCCTGCACGTGGCTCCCCCGAATCAGGTCTCGCAGCGGTACGCCAAACAGATCCAGAGCTGGGTCTACCCGCTCTTCGAACAGAACTGGCGCCTTTTCGCTCCCGAGCCGGAGTCGTCCGTTCCGCAGATCTCCGCCCGTACGGTCCGCACTTCCGCCGACGGCTCACAGCAGGTCAGCGGCTGGCTCGATCTCACAGCGGTCGACAACGCCGGGGTCAGGCACAACCCTTTCCCAAGCCACACCACCCAGAACATGCTCCGCAGAGCGTGGACCGGCTACCTCGAATCCCACGGCAACAGCGATGTGTCCTACACGGACCGCGCGGTGATGTGGCAGGAATACCTGCGGAACATCGCCGTGAACCGTCTCTCGGCCGCCCGGCCCGGTGCAATCACGGGGGTCCAACTACGCGTCCGCACCACGCCGGTGGCCGGCCGAGACGGCGCCGGCCACACTCGCCCCGCACCAGCCTCGGCCGTCGACACCCGCAATCTGCCCTGGTGGAAGGTGACCGCGCATGGCCACTGAACGGACCGCGACTCCCGTGCCGGCAACCGGCGATGTCCCGAGAACGGACGACGCCGGCCCCGTACCTGCGGCACGCATCAGCCTCGACGCCGTGATCACCTTGCTCACCCACCGCCCGATCTCCCTCTACGCGGCGTCGGTGCTGCGCATCGGCTACGGCCTGTGCTATCTCGTGTTCCTGCTGCGCGAGTTCCCGCACCGGGACGAGATCTGGGGCCCGGACTCCCCGTGGACCCCCGCGCTCGCGACCCGGCTCTTCGACCAGACCGGCTGGTTCAGCTTCCTCACGCTCTCCGACAGCATGGTCTACTTCGACCTCTGTTACCTGGCGGCCCTCGCTGTCTGCGCGCTGTTCCTGCTCGGCTGGCGGACCCGCGCGATGTCCGTGGTCTTCGCCCTCGTCGTGGCGTCCTTCCACGCACGGGCCATCTTCATGACCGACGGGGGAGACAACCTGATCCTCCTGATGGCCCTCTACCTCACCGCGACCGCCTGCGGACGCCGGTGGTCGCTCGACGCGCGGCGGATCGCTCGCCGTGCCCGGACCGGCCGCCCCGGCCGCTGGGCCCTGTGGCGGGCAACCAGCGACCTCTGGTCCCAGTTCGGCATGGCCCGTGAGTGCCTGGTCACAGCTCTCCACAACTGCGGCATGTTCGTCATCGCCGCCCAGGTCTGTCTCCTGTACGGCTCCGCGGGCCTGTACAAGGTGCAGGGCGCCTCGTGGCAGGCCGGAACCGCGCTGCACTACGTCGTCAACCTCGACCTCTTCCGACCCTGGCCGGCCCTGTCCGCGCTGCTCGACAGCTACCCGCTGCTCCTCACCGCGGTCGGCTACCTGACCGTGCTGATCCAGGTCGCCTTCCCCTTCTCTCTGTTCAGCCGCCTGAAGTACGTGCTGCTCGTCATGCTCCTGGGCATGCACCTCAGCATCGCGGTCCTCATGGGGCTCCCGCTCTTCTCCGCCGCCATGATCGTCGCCGACGCGGCCTTCCTTCCCGACCGCTTCTACCGCGCGGCGGCACGCGCCGCCGCCCGTGCTCTGACCGGCCTGCGAACCCCAGAGCCGATGACGTCCTTCCGGCGCATTCCGGCAGTGCCGCGTCAGCCGGACAACTCCCGTCCTCTGGGGCAGGATGCCGGCCCTGTACTGGCCACCGAGCCGGTGCCGGAGCCGGGCCGCCCAGCACGGGCCGAGCCGTAGATCCCTGACCGCGCTACCGACCGACACGAGCAGCGACACGTGCAGTTCGTCACCGTAACGGGCCTCCGCTTCCCGCACGCCGAACCATCAGGACAGGATGCCCTCTCGATTTGCATCTGCCGACCTGATCGGCCGCTGGGCAGCAGTCAGCGCGGCGAGTTCTGTGGTTTCGCCACGGCATGCGCACCCCCGAGTCAGCGCCGGGGAGCGATCCGTCACGTCCGTGACGGTCGTGAGGCGCCGGTGAGGTCGGCGCCTGTGGCGGCGTCCCGCTGAGAATGCCCGACGCCGTGCCAGTCCAGGCACATGACGGTCGCGTCGTCTTCCAGGTGACCATGACCGGCATCGACGATCGCCCCGATGAGGGTGCGGGCGGCTTCTCGGGGGTGCAGCGCCCGGGTGCGGACGATCAGGTCCGGCAGATCCAGGGACTTGGCGTTGCGTTCCAGCATGCCGTCGGTGAGCATCACCAGCCGGTCGCCGGGCCGCAGGTCCAGCGACTGCATCCGGTAGGTGTGCGGGAACTGGACGCCGAACGGCAGATCGATCTCCGGAACGATCTGCCGCACTTCCCCTTCCCGCATCCGCAGCGGCCAGGGGTGCCCGGCGTTGACGAACTCGGTCCCGCCGTCGAGCAGGCTGATCCGCAGCAGCTGACCGGTGACATAGCCTCCGTGACCGTGCTCCCGCATGGCCTGGTCGGCCTGGCGGGCCTGCTCCTCCAGGCCGGCCCCGCCCGCCGCGCCCGGCGAAGGGCGCCCACCACCAGGGTGGCCAGCAGCGCAGCAGCGACGTCGTGACCCATGGCATCGGTGACGGACAACTGGACGGCGTCCCGGTCGATCACGTAGTCGAATGTGTCACCCCCGACGTGGTCGGCGGGCTCCAGTGCCCCGGCGACCGCGAACTGTGCCGCCTCGCAGGCCAGCGACGCCGGGAGCAGCCGGTGCTGGATCTCCGCGGCGAGACTCAGCGGAATAGTGCGCCGGCCCCACTGGTAAACGTCGGTGAAGGACCGGTTCGCGATGACGATGTACGCCAACGCATGCGCCGTCTCACCGATCTCCCGCATCACTTCCGCATCCGGCGCCGCCGGCAGGAACAGTTCGAGGAGTCCGATGGCGTCCCCGCGATTGGTCACCGGGGCGACGATCCGCACCAGCGTCCCCCCGCCTTCGTCCTGCACGCTCGGCTGCTGGCTGCGGATCACGTCGTCGTACAGGGTGCCCCGCAAGGCGATGCGCTGGGCTGGCACACCGGTCTCGACGCTGCCTGCAGCACCAAGCCGTACGACCGAGCTTCCGGTGAAGTCGGTGATCAGGAAGGACACCGCGGCTGCCCCGAGGTGCTCCTTGAGCATGCGAGCGACCACGTCGAGCGACTCCACTGGAGGCGCGGCCTCCGCCGCCTGCAACGTCCCCACCAGCGTCATGGGGCCACCCTCGCGTCTCCTGCCGTTGGGAGGACGGAAGCCGCGCCCACCGTCCCCGCCCGGCCCCCATGCGGTCACAGCGACTCCTCACAGCTCGACGACGCTCAGGTTTTTTGTCCCACATGCGCGGATTTCCGGTGCAGTGCCCGGCACCGGGCACTGCATATTGCACCACGATCGCCCGGCCTGTGCCCGGATCCGCACCCGCCGGGCCCGCAAGCCTCTCTTCGTCGATGTGCAGCCGGGGCCTGCTCCCCTTCACTCTGCGCTTTGACATTGCTCTGGACACCGGTTACGTGGCTGCCAGGAGGATGGCGGCGTAGTGCGCGGTGAAGGCGGCGACAGTGAGAGCGTGAAAGACCTCGTGGAATCCGAACCAGCGCGACGAGGGGTTGGGGCGTTTGAGTCCGTAGACGAATGCGCCTGCGGTGTAGAGCAGACCGCCGGCGATGACGAGTACGACGACCGCCGTGCCCCCGGTCCGCGCGAAGCCGGGCAGGTAGAAGACCGCTGCCCAGTCCAGGGCGATGTAGCACAGGGTGTAGAGCCAGCGCGGCGCCCTGATCCACCAGACACGGAAGGCGATGCCGGCCGCGGCCCCGGCCCACACCAGGGACAGCAGGACCACCCGCCGGCGCCGGGCAGCAGGAGGACTGCCAGAGGCGTGTAAGCGCCGGCGATGATCAAGAAGATGTTCGCGTGGTCCAGCCGGCGCATGACGGCCTCGCCCCGCGGGCCCCAGTCCCCGCGGTGGTACACCGCACTCGTGCCGAACAGCAGCAACGCGGACATCGCATACACCGAGCACGCCACCGCGGCGCTTTCCGAGCGTGCAGAAGCGGCCAAGGTGATGCCGCCGACGAGCGCGAGCGGGAACATGCCCACGTGCAGCCACCCGCGCATCTTCGGCTTCAGGGCGGCCTGAGCTTGTTCCGCTTTGGCGGACACCGTTGGTGTGGTGGTCAGGCTGCGAGTGCGGTCTCGTACTCGGCGGGGCTGCGGTAGTCGAGGCTGCTGTGCAGTCGGTGCAAGTTGTACCAGCCCTCGATGAAGTCGAAGATCGCGGTTCGGGCGGCGGCCCGGGTGGGCCAGGTGGTCGTGTCGAGCAGTTCGCGTTTGATGGTGGCGAAGAACGATTCGGCCAGTGCGTTGTCCTTGTCCCAGCATTGCCCGGTGCGGCCGACTGACAGACGGACCCCGAACTGGTCTGCCAGGGCGGCGAATTGCTGGCTGGTGTACTGGCTTCCGCGATCCGAGTGGAAGATCACCGGTCGCATCGGGCGACGCTGCCGGCAGGCGGTGGTCAGGGCGTCTGCGACCAGATCAGTGCGCATGTGGTCGGCGGTTTCCCAGCCGACGACGCGGCGTGAGGCGATGTCGATGACGGTGGCCAGGTAGAGCCAGCCTTCCTCGGTCGGGATGTAGGTGATGTCGCCGCACCAGCGGGCGTCAAGCCCGGTGGGGTCGGGCTGGAAGTCCCGGCTGATGAGGTCGGGACGGGTGACCGCCCGGGGGTCGGGGACGGTGGTCGGCTGCCGTCGTCTGCGGTGTCGGCCTGCCAGGCCGGCCGCCCGCATCAGCCGGGCGACACGGCGACGCCCACACGCAGCGCCGTCGCGCACCAGGGCGGCGTGGACGCGTGGGGCACCGTAGGTTCCCCGCGACCTGGCGTGGACAGCGGTGATCTGCTCGGTCAGTTCGGCGTCGCGGACCGCGCGGGGGCCGGGGGTGCCGGTGCGGCGGGCGTAGTAGGCGGCTCGGGAGACCTGAAGTAGCTCACAGGCGCGTTTGACGCTGTGACCTGCGCTTTTCTCCGCCTCGATGAACGGGTGAACCGTCACCGGGTCTCCTTCGCGAAGAAAGCCGTGGCCCGCTTGAGGATGTCGACGTCTTCACGCAGCCGGCGGTTCTCCCGCCGAAGCGCAGCCAGTTCCTCGCGTTCGCTGCTGGTCAGGCCGTCGCGCTCGCCGGCGTCGACCTCGGCTTGCTTGACCCAGTCGCGTACCGCCGTCTCGGTCAGGTCGAAGTCCTTCGCGATCTGGCCGACCGTGCGGTCGCCACGCTGGCACAGCTCGACGATCTCGGCCTTGAACTGCGGCGTGAACGAGCGGCGAGGGCGCGGCTTCTTCTTCCCCATGCTCTCCATGATGGACATCCTCCCGGGGCAGAGCCCCTGATCTCGAATGTCCGTCAAAGCGGATCAAGCCCAGTCCTGCCGTGGACGGTGAGCATGGGGCGTGGGTGCCTACGCTTCTTGGACACGGCGATGTCACCGTGGCGGCGCAGAGCCTCCTGCACCAGAAGGCGAAGGAGGGACAGGACGCGAGGGAGCACATCATCGGAGATCTCGAAAGCGCTGTGGTCCGCCCGCACCGCCGCAATGACGTCGTCGACGTCAGTGATCGTTCTACTGCGCTGCAGCCGGATGCGGTTCCATTCGGTGTCATCCTCGCCAGTCACCCTGAGCAAGCCCAGGAAGAAGTCGCCCTTGGCTCGCCCGCTGTACTTCAGGTGGTAGCCGGTCGGCGCACACGTGCGGGCCGCGTCGAACGCCCTTCTGTAACCGGCCCGTTCCTCGGGAGTCGGGTCGGGAATCCGCAGGAAGCGCTCCGCCGCCAGCACCTGCTCGATCAGCGCGGGCCCTCCGATCTCCCCTCCACGTGCCCGTGCCGAAGCGACGGGCTTCCGCGAGGCCTTGCGGCGAGAGCCTGACCCCGAGAGCTCAGTCGCACCCCCTTGTCCGGTTGCGTCCTTGGAAGTGGTGTAGCGGGTTGGACCCGATCCGGGGGTTTGTCCCGGCGTCTGGGTTGGTGCCCGCATAGAATGACGTGGGCTTGATCCGCTTTGACGGACATTCGAGATCAGGGGCTCTGCCCCGGGAGGATGTCCATCATGGAGAGCATGGGGAAGAAGAAGCCGCGCCCTCGCCGCTCGTTCACGCCGCAGTTCAAGGCCGAGATCGTCGAGCTGTGCCAGCGTGGCGACCGCACGGTCGGCCAGATCGCGAAGGACTTCGACCTGACCGAGACGGCGGTACGCGACTGGGTCAAGCAAGCCGAGGTCGACGCCGGCGAGCGCGACGGCCTGACCAGCAGCGAACGCGAGGAACTGGCTGCGCTTCGGCGGGAGAACCGCCGGCTGCGTGAAGACGTCGACATCCTCAAGCGGGCCACGGCTTTCTTCGCGAAGGAGACCCGGTGACGGTTCACCCGTTCATCGAGGCGGAGAAAAGCGCAGGTCACAGCGTCAAACGCGCCTGTGAGCTACTTCAGGTCTCCCGAGCCGCCTACTACGCCCGCCGCACCGGCACCCCCGGCCCCCGCGCGGTCCGCGACGCCGAACTGACCGAGCAGATCACCGCTGTCCACGCCAGGTCGCGGGGAACCTACGGTGCCCCACGCGTCCACGCCGCCCTGGTGCGCGACGGCGCTGCGTGTGGGCGTCGCCGTGTCGCCCGGCTGATGCGGGCGGCCGGCCTGGCAGGCCGACACCGCAGACGACGGCAGCCGACCACCGTCCCCGACCCCCGGGCGGTCACCCGTCCCGACCTCATCAGCCGGGACTTCCAGCCCGACCCCACCGGGCTTGACGCCCGCTGGTGCGGCGACATCACCTACATCCCGACCGAGGAAGGCTGGCTCTACCTGGCCACCGTCATCGACATCGCCTCACGCCGCGTCGTCGGCTGGGAAACCGCCGACCACATGCGCACTGATCTGGTCGCAGACGCCCTGACCACCGCCTGCCGGCAGCGTCGCCCGATGCGACCGGTGATCTTCCACTCGGATCGCGGAAGCCAGTACACCAGCCAGCAATTCGCCGCCCTGGCAGACCAGTTCGGGGTCCGTCTGTCAGTCGGCCGCACCGGGCAATGCTGGGACAAGGACAACGCACTGGCCGAATCGTTCTTCGCCACCATCAAACGCGAACTGCTCGACACGACCACCTGGCCCACCCGGGCCGCCGCCCGAACCGCGATCTTCGACTTCATCGAGGGCTGGTACAACTTGCACCGACTGCACAGCAGCCTCGACTACCGCAGCCCCGCCGAGTACGAGACCGCACTCGCAGCCTGACCACCACACCAACGGTGTCCGCCAAAGCGGAACAAGCTCAGACGGCCACCGGCTGATCTTCGAAGTGTCTAAAGCCTCGAAGGAGATCAGCACGATGACCGCACCTGACAGTCTGCCCCTGCACGCCCTGACCGAGGACAACCTCGCCTCGGCGAGTCCCGACCTGCTGCGCGCGATGGTCAAGACCTTCACCGACGCGCTCATGTCGGCGGAGGCCGACGCGATGTGCAACGCCGAGTACGGGCAGGTCAGCGACGAGAGGGTCAACCACCGCAACGGGTACCGCCCGCGCGAGTGGGACACCCGCGCGGGAACCGTCGAACTCGCGATCCCCAAACTGCGGACCGGCAGCTACTTCCCGGCCTGGCTGCTGGAACGCCGCCGCCGGGCCGAGCAGGCCCTCATCTCCGTGGTCGCCACCGCCTACCTCCTGGGCGTCAGCACCCGCCGGGTGGAGAAACTCGCGCAGTCCCTCGGGGTGACGCAGTTGTCGAAGTCGCAGGTCAGCGCGATGGCCAAGCACCTGGACGAGCAGGTCACCGCGTTCCGCAACCGGCCGCTGGACGCCGGCCCGTATGCCTTCGTCTGGGTCGACGCCCTGACGCAGAAGGTCCGCGAAGAGGGCCGGATCGTCAATGTCCATGCGCTGGTCGCGGTCGGTGTCAACGCCGACGGGCACCGCGAGATCCTCGGCATCGACGTGGCCACCTGCGAGGACGGCGCCGGCTGGCTGGCGTTCCTGCGCTCACTGACCGCCCGCGGCCTCACGGGCGTCCAGCTCGTCGTCTCCGATGCCCACACCGGCCTGGTGGCCGCGATCGGGGCGGTCCTGCCCGGCGCTTCCTGGCAGCGCTGCCGCACCCACTACGCAAGGAATCTGCTGTCCCAGGTCCCGAAATCCGCCCAGCCGTGGGTGGCGACTCTTCTGCGGACGGTCTTCGAGCAGCCCGACGCCGACGCCGTGAAAGCCCAGATGCGGCACGTGCTGAACGCCCTGGAGGCGAAGTTCCCCAAGGCCGCCGAGCACCTGGACACAGCCCAGCACGACCTGCTGGCCTTCACCGCCTTCCCCCGCGAGATCTGGCGGCAGATCTGGTCCAACAACCCGCAGGAACGCCTCAACAAGGAAATCCGCCGCCGCACCGACGTCGTCGGGATCTTCCCCGACCGAACCGCCCTGATCCGCCTGGTCGGCGCCGTCCTGGCCGAACAGAACGACGAATGGACCGAAGCCCGCCGCTACATGAGCCGGGAACTACTGGCCCGGACCAGCCACCCGAACGAGTCACACACCGACGAAACCGCCCTGCCCACCGAACTCACCGCATAGCCTCACAACAAGATCACCGAGTGGCCGTCGATACACCACTCCAGCGGACGTGACCCCTTGTCCTGATTCTTCGGTCGTGGGCGCAGCGGTGCCCTCGTTCGTTGACTCTGTGGGGACGGCTGCCCCAACAACCGCCCGCGGCCTCTTTGCGGGCAGGTCAGGATGGTGGCCGTGCTCCAGGTAGAAGGTGCCGGCGGCCGTGGTCGCTGCCTGCCACTTCTTGCCGCCCGCCTTGAGCATCGTGACCAGGCCGCGTTCCTTCAGCGCACGAGCAGAGAGGGCCAGCTCGGGAGTGTCCGAGGTCACCGGATCGTCACCCGCTGCGATACGAGTCAGGAGGGCAAGCTGGCGTTCGTTGAGACGTGACCAACGCTGCATGAGTCGGTCGTACCGGCGGTCGACGATGCCGCACAGGCGTTCCGCTGAATGTCATCCCAATGAGGGACTGGCCTGGCCACGCGAGCCACTGCAGGAAGGTGCGAGGTGCCAGGCCTTCTTGGACGCCTCGTGGAGGCGCTGGCGCCACGACCTATGACGAGTAGCTCCCTGCAGTCCCGGGAATGGCTCTTGCGTGCTTCACCAAATCATGGTCACCTGGGCGTCGCAACTGGCACACGACGAGCTCGCTGATCCGTTGCCTCAGCGATGGCTCCACTCTCAAGGAGTCGCGGCCCGCGCCTCCTCACTTGCGCCGATGCCCGGCCTAGCTTCCGACCTGCTTCACACGGCGGCCATTCTGCACGACATCGGTTACGCGCCTCGGCTGGCCATTACCGGTTTTCATCCGCTCGACGGGGCTCGGTTCCTCCGCGATGAGCATGGGGCCGACGAGCGGCTGTGCAGGCTGGTGGCCAACCACTCCTTCGCGTTGCTGGAGGCGGAGGAGCGCGGCCTGCAGGAGGCGCTAGAGGCGGAGTTCCCGCTGCTGGAGGACCGGCTTCTGGTGGACGCGCTCGTGTACTGCGACATGACGACGATGCCCGACGGGGAGCCGACGACGGCGCAGGCTCGGGTAGCGGAGATCCTGAGCCGGTATGGGGACAGCAGCGTCGTCGGACGGTTCATTAGGCGGGCTGCGCCGGAGATCTTCGCGGCCGTGGAGCGGGTGGAGGTGGCGCTGGCCCAGGGTCAGCCGAGGTAGGGGTAGGTGCCAGCGAGGTAGTCGCCGATCTGCTGGCGCATGCTGGGGTGGATGTCGTAGTCGTTGAGGTCGGCGGGCTGGACGAAGCGGACGCCGTCGGCTTCGTCGTTGATGGTGGGTTCGCCGCCGATAGGGCGACCGATGTACGTGTTCTCGTACTGCTGACGGATCTCGCCGTCGGTGTAGGCGACGATGTGCTTGGGGTTGGTGTAGACGCCAAGGAAGCCGGTGATCTCGGCGACGATACCGGTCTCTTCCACGCACTCTCGGACCGCGCACTGGGCGGCGGTCTCGCCGATGTCCTGGGCGCCGCCGGGCAGTGCCCACTGGCCGGTGTCGCGGCGGCGCTGGAGGAGGATCGCCCCGGACTCGTCCACGACCAGCAGGTTGCTGGCAGGGATGAGGGTGTTGGCCTTGGGGGCGTGCGGGTCGTTGTAGTACTCAGTCCTGCCCATGTGCGGTGGTCCCCTCCTGTTCGGGCGTCCAGGGGCGTGCGCCGGCCCAGACGGCGTCGAAGCTGTCAGCGTACGTGTCGAACCAGCCGTTGGCGTCTGCCCACTTGAGGTGGAGGACGGGGTTGGCGCTGGCGGGCTGACCGTAGATGTGCGGGTTGGCCAGCAGGGTGTCGTCGTAGCGGAAGAGCGAGGTGTAGAGCGTGGTGTCGTGCAGCCGCACCTCACAGCCGTTCACCGTTAGCAGCGAGCGGTAGTAGGTGAGCGAGGCGCGGATCTTGGCGGCCAGCGTGTCGCCGATTCCTTCTTCGCGGCCCCTGAGGGAGACGGCCTGGCCGCCTGGGTCACCGAAGCACAGTCGCACGCGGACGCCCTCGGCGGCGCGGGCGGCCAGCATCTTGGCGACGTGCGGATTACTTTGGGCGAAGAACGTCCCGGAGAAGACCAGCACGTCGATCTGCTCCTGGGCCTCATGGAGCAGGGAGAGCCACGTCTCTCGGGGGACGCTGGCCCGATTCGGGTACGTACCGAGCAGCTCCGAGCCAGGGACACCGGCCGTCGGCCTACTCGTGCCCTGCGGGGCGGGCCAGAGAAAGGTCTCCTCTACCCGGAGGTGCTTGGCGACGCGGTAGCGGTGCCGCGGGTGGGGGATGCGTCCGCCGAGCCAGCGGCCGACGGTCTTTGGGTCTACTTCGCATATTTCGGCGAGCGACTCGGGCGTGACGCCGCGCTGGGCGAGTACGGAGTGCAGTCGCTCATTCACAGAGCCATACAAGTGCAGGGCACGCCTGACGGGCAAGCCCGATTGGTTCACGGCCAACGGAACCGGTCGTTCCCCTGGCGGACCTACGCTGGCCGTATGGCGCTCATCGTCCTGTGGGACATCGATCACACGCTCATCGACAACGCCGGCGTGAGCAAGGAGATTTACGCCGCTGCGTTCGAGACCGTAACGGGAAGACGCCCAACTGAGGGTGCGATCACCGAGGGGCGCACGGACCGCTTGATCATGCGGGACATGTTCAGGCGGAACGGTGCGGACGAGCCCGAGTGGGCGGCGGTCGAGGCTGCCCTCGCCACGGCCGGCCAGGAACGGCTTGAGGTCCTGCGCGAGCGGGGCACGGCGCTGCCAGGAGTACGAAGCGTCCTCAAGGAAGCGTCTATGCGGGCCGGTTGGGTGTCCTCGGTCCTGACCGGAAATATCACGGCCAACGCGCACGTCAAGCTGTCGGCCTTCGCCCTGGACGCGCTGCTCGACCTGCCAGTCGGTGCGTACGGCGCCGACGCCGACGAGCGTCCACATCTCGTGGACATCGCCCGCCGCCGTATCCACCGCGACCGCGGCCTCCCCCTCGGCACCCCTGTCGTGCTGGTGGGCGACACCCCCCGGGATGTCGAAGCCGCACTGATATCCGGAGCGCACATCATCGCCGTAGCGACCGGCGTCGACAGCCCGTCCGCACTCGCCGCCGCCGGCGCCCCCACTGTCCTGCCCGACCTCGCGGACACCGTCCGCGTCCTCCGCCTGCTGGAGGACATCGGTCGGGGCTGAAAACGTCCCGGGACGTCCTGCGCCCGTCCCTTTACGCGGTGACGAGGTCCCGCACTGCCCGGCCACCATCAGGGCCTCAACCAGGCAACAGGCCAAGGGAGGTCTGCATGATCGCGGAAGTCACCGGCATCAGGACGATCCGGATGCTCTACCTGCAACTGCTTTACCGCTGCAATTTCGCCTGCCAGCACTGCTTCCACGGTGAACGCCTCCAGCACGCGGACGCCTTCACCCTCGAAGAGGCCATCGCACTGATGAGGCTGATGCACAAGGAGTACGGCACCGAGGCCGTGAATCTCCTCGGTGGCGAGCCCTTCGTCTACAAGGACCTGCCCGAGGTCGTCCGGTACGCCAAGCAGGAGCTGGGCCTCCAGGTGGAGATCTGCACCAACGGCTACCGCATCGAGCGCCGCCTCACCGAGATCGCCCCGTACCTGGACCTGCTGCGGATCTCGCTGGAGGGCAACGGCGCGACCAACGACGCCATTCGCAAGTTCGGCAGCTACCAAGGCGCGCTCAGCGCCCTGGACCACGCTCGCGATCTGGGCATCCCCACCGGTGCGACCATGACGGTCAACGCCCGCAACATCGACGAGGTCCTGCCACTGGCCCGCACCCTCCAGGACCATGGCACCCAGCAGCTCAAGCTCCACCACCTGCGCCCGGTCGGCAACGCCGCCCACCACCCCGAACTGCTCATCACCGACACCACCGCGTACGGCCGCCTGCGCGAGCAGCTCCGGACCGCCGACCTTTCGATCGAGGTCATCGTGGACGAGGACCTCTCGGAGAAGGGCACCCCCGAGACCTGCGACCCCGTGACGGAGGCCCTTGCAATTCCCCGGATCGAGGCCGACCCGCGCGGCGCCCTGACGATGTCCTGCAAGGCAGTCGGCAAGGACGCCCACGCCTTCTGGTACGACAAGGCAGCCGGCCACATCGTCCACCGGCCCTCCGCCACCGACGAGATCGCCCTCGCGGTGCCGAGCGTGGTCTACGCCCGTGCCTGACCGACCGCTCTTCGAGAGCCTCGAAGGGTTACGCGGCACAGGGAAGTCCACCGTCGCGCCTCTGCTGGCGGCAGCCCGCGGCGCGGAACTCGTCCCCACCGTGCCCGCGCTCTACCAGTCTCTGCGGCGGGAGATCGACGCCCGGGACAACGTGGAAGCCCGCATGGCCTTCTACCTCTCCGCCCTGTTCACCGCCACCGACGACATCCACCGGCACCTGTCAGCCGGTATCCCGGTCGTCGTGGACAGCTACTTCGCCCGCTGCCTGGCCAACCACCGTGCCTACGGCTCCCGTCTCGGCATCACCCTGCCGCCGGATCTGCCCGAACCCATCACGTACAGCCTCGTGTGCGACGAAGAAGAACGCCGACGCAGGCTGTTGGCCCGCCACAAGCCCGCATCGCGCTGGGACGGACTCGCTGAAGAAGTAGCCGAGCAGATCACCCACGCGTACGCCCCCTTCCCTATGCATCGCGTGGACACCACGGGCCGTACGCCGGAACAGGTCGTCCACGCCATCCTCGACGTCACTGCCCAAGGAGGCAGCGGTGCAGACCCTCAGCCGGTGGGAGAACACGCTCACCTTCTTCCCCCAGTTCCGCGCGGCACTGTCGGAGCACGTCGGCTCTAGCGCCACCGTGGTGGTCATCGGCGCAAGCGACGGCAGGCTGGTCCTGCCGCTCGCCGCGGCCGGCCACCGCGTCATCGCGATCGAACGAGACCCGGTCGCCCTTCAGGGTGGACTCGTCCAGCTCCCCGACGGAACAGAGGCCCACGCAGCCGGGCTGGTCGAACGGCTTCAGCAAGAGCAATTGGACGACCGCGTGGACATCGTGGAGGCAGACTTCCTGGACGGGGACCTGCCCCTTGCAGCGCGATACGACGCAGTCTGGACAAGCTGTTCCTGGCATTACAGTGCCAACCACCACCGGCCCCTGGCCGACTTCGTCACCCGCATGCAGGACCTCGTGCGCGTCGACGGCCTGTTCGGAGCCGAGTTCATGATGCCCGTCACGGCCCGGCACCACCTGAGCGAGCACTACACGTCCCCGGAGCGCCTCAGTCCCTACTTCTCCGACGGCTGGAACATCCAGCTGACCTTGCGAACCGGGCAGTTCACCGAGCTTCCGCACATCGGCCAACCTCATCCGCATGTGCACCGTATGGGCGCGCTGCTGGCGACCCGCACCTCTTCTGTAACCACCGAAAGGGCATGAAACGATCATGAAGCACGAATACGAGGCGAAGTTCCTCGCCGTCGACGTGGCCGGCCTCCAGACGAAACTGGCAGGTCTGGGAGCAGTCCAGGCGTTCCCCCGGACCCTGCTCACCCGCAAAATCTTCGAGAGCGACGTCCTCGACGGCTCCCAGTGGGTCCGCCTCCGCAACGAAGGCACCCGCACAACCCTCACCCTCAAGCAGGTCACCGACGCCAACTCCATCCACGGAACGACCGAGATCGAGACCGAGGTCGGCGACCTCCAGGCGATGGCCGAGATCCTCGGCAACCTGGGACTGCGCGAGGTGCGCTACCAGGAGAATTTCCGCGAGGAGTGGCAGCTCGGGGACGTCGCCTTTGACTTCGACACCTGGCCCGACCTCCCCACCTTCCTAGAGATCGAAGGCCCCGACGAGGCATCGGTCCGTCAGGCCGCCGCCCGCCTGGGACTCGACTACGTCGACGCCCGCTTCGGCAGCGTCGATGCCATCTACAAGAGCGAGGCGGGCCGCGACATCCTTGCCGAACCCACACTCCTGTTCTCCGACCAGAAGAAGAGCGAGGACGTCGCGCCCTCCCCCAGCGGTCAGTGATCCCCGAGGTGGGGCAGTGCTGACCGACGTCTTCGTGCAGCACCAGGTGATCCCCGGGATAGCCGCGTTCGCCCGCGGAGGTCTGCCCGAGCCGGCGGTAACGGATGACGGCAACGCATGGGTCGACGGATACTGCTGGCTGTTCTGCGGCCAGCAGTGGACCCGCGTTCTGTGGATCGGCCCGGCCAGCGTCGCCGGAGCGCAGGCGCCGATGTACGCATGTGGTCCCTGCATCCGCGAACTCCAGGATCGAATCTGGCAGGCAATTCTCCTGGGGGACGAACCAGTACCACCGGCGCCTCCCACAGCCCACAGGCCTGCTCTGCCGGAGCCCAAACGAACGCGCGCAAGGCACCGTCGCAGCAGAAGCGGCCGGTGAATTGCCGGCCCCACCCAGTGCGCTCCCTGTACCCAGTTCCTGGGACGCCTGGGGAGCCGGCGTTCGCAGGAACGTGTGCAGCAGGATTGCGGTTACCCGCAGGTTCGGCTCTCCCAGTGCTGCAGCGGAAGTGCGGAAGTGGTGCAATTCAGGTTTCGGTTCGCACGGCGAGTTCGGCGGAGAAGCCCACGCGACGCAGCGGTGCGGCGGCTTCGATCATGCCGGCCAGTGCTGCGTGGGCGACGCGCAGCTGCGGGGTCTGGATGTCGGTGTCCACCAGTGGTGCGATGGAGCTGCGGTGGAGACGGGCTGCTCGGCGGTAGAGCAGTTCGATCTCGCGGTTCAGGGCGAGTACGGAGAGTTGGGGGTCGCGGGAGATGACGTACTGGCCGAGGACGTAGAGGAAGCACTCGTTCTGGCTGGGGCACATGTGGTCGCGGTCCCAGACCTTCGCGATCTCGAACTGGCTTGCGGTCATGTGTTCCAGGGCAGACTCGCGGGGGAGGCCTTCCTCCCCGGTCTCCTTGACCAGGTCCCACAGTTCCAGTCCAAGGTCGGACGGTGAGCGGCGTCGGCTGTTCACAGCTGGCCTCCGTCGTTGTCCAGGAGACGCACGAGGGCCTCGTCCATGTCGCCCTGGCCGGTGGTGACCACGTGCTCGCACCAATCGCAGACGGCGCGGACCTTCTTGAGGCTGTCCAGGACGGCTGCTTCTTCGTCGGCGTCCAGCATCTCCTCTTGGGCGAGAACGACCGCGTTCTGCATGGAGACGCAGAACGACGTGCACTGGCCGAGGATCTTCAAGACCGAGGAGGGCGTGTCCCGGTACGACACGCTCGCCGGCGGTACGTCCGACGTGTTCTCGGTGCGGGACGGTTCAGGAGGCGAAGCTGCCTGATGTTGCCGGAACTCCGCCCGCTCCTCCAGCTCCCGGCCGCGTTCCCGGCTTGCGTCCCGCACCGCCCGGCGGAATGCCGGGTCCTCGACGGCCTTCTTGATGACCTCTGTCCGGTCGGCGAGCTGCGTCACGACCTGGGCGGCCTCGTCTGTGGCCCGGAGCAGGCGCTTTGCGTGGTCAACACGTTCATGGGGTGTGGAGGGGTGGTCGGGCAGGCTCTGTCGTGCGCGCAGCGCGGCATCTACGGTCCACACGCCGTGGTCGCGGGGGTCGAGTTCGTCCGACGGCTCTTCCCGGATCAGCTCGAACCTGTTCGGGAGTGCCGCGAGGTGCTGGTGCACGGTCCAAGGCACGTCTTCGCGGCGCTTGTCGGCCGGCCACGCGGTTGCCACGTAGCGGTACGTCCTGAGCGAACTTTCGGTGCTCCTGATCTGCTGTGCGAAGAGCACGATGACGCGGCTCACCTCGCCAGTAGCGAGCGACCTGTTGGCGAGCATTTCGACAAGGAGGTCGCCGAGGTCGAAGTTGCTGGCGCTCTTGGTGCGGATGACGCGGCGCCCGCGTTTGAGGAACTCTGTCCACTCGTCGTGGGTGTAGCCGGCTGGGATCTCGATGGCAGGCATGAGTCGTCTCCCTGAGCGTTCTGTGACGCCAGGTACCCGACAACTTCCCCAGGTGGCCGCAGCCGCGTTCGCAGGCGCTCCATCAGCGTCGCTGCATAGGCCTCTCACGGTCTGCCTGCACTGCACGAGGCGACGTGTTGCCTGTCGTGTTCGAGGGCGCCGCACCCGCACTGACGTTGTGGTGGGAGCGGGCGGTGGCGGCTCGGACGCGCGCGGCGTGATGTTCGGTGGTCTGGTGCTGGAGGCGCCAGTTGAGGACTTCGGCGGGGTGGTCGGCGGTGTCGAGTTCCCGCTGCTGGCTGATCTCGGCGAGGACGCGGCGGGGGGTTTGGCCGGCGCTTTCGGCTTTGGCGAGGGTGGTGGCCAGGGCGGGCCAGGAGGGGTCGGCGAGGATGCGGGCTGCGTGGTCGGGGACGGCGGCGCGGAGGTCGGTGGCGTAGCGCTGGGCAGTCTGCGGGCTGGGGGTGCGTGAGGCGAGGTCGGCCATTACGGGTTCGGCGGCTTGACGGTAGGCCGTTTGCAGGTGGAGGAGGGTCTGGTGGGCTGCGGCGGCTTGTTGCTGGTGGCCTCGGGTCTCGTTCCAGCGGGCCAGGAAAATGGCCACCGAGACGGCTGTGGACAGCAGTGCGGCGGCTCCGCTGCCGTCTTTGTCCGAGCCCAGGGCGTGGATCAGTTCCTTGGCTACGGTGCGCAGGGCGGCGGCGCTCTGGTGTTCGGCGCGGATGGCGGAGCGGTTGGCGCGGTTGAATGCCGTGGCGGCTGCTCGCAGTTCAGCTCGCACGTGGGCGGGTGCGGTGGCGGCGGCGTTGTGGAGGAGCTCGCTGAATGCTGCTGCCTGCGCCTGAACCACGCTGTCTCGTGCCCGGCCGCCCTCGGCTTCCTGGCCGAGGAGGCCGCTGTGCAGGTTGTGCAGGGCGGTGTCGGCCTGGTGCCAGGGGCCTGGTCCGGTGGAGCGGGCGGCGGGCTGGTCGGTGAGGTCGTGGGCGGCGAGGCGTTCGCGCAGGCGGTTGATGGACAGGTCGGGGGCCAGGGTGGAGCCGCTGAAGTAGACCGGCTCGCGTTGGCTGTTGGTGTCGTCGGGGGCGGCCAGGCTGTATCCGGTCACGTCGCCGGTCTCCGGACCCACCCGGTATTTGATCTTGATGCCGAGGGTGCTGAGGGTGGAGAAGTACTCGGCCTCGTCACGAGCGGACGCTGCTGCGGCATACGCCTCATCGCGCAGCCATTCCTTGGCGGTGACGGTGTTGCCCGAGCGTAGGGCTTTGGCCTGCTCGGCGCTTGTGGGCATCGGTGCTGCGGTGAGGTCGCCGGACTTCAGGCGGCGCAGGCCGAGTTCGGCTTCGATCGTGCGGCATTCGGCCTGGGCGCGCTGGCCGTCGCGGTTGGTGCGTGGGCGGCGGCCGTCCTCGCGGACGCTGGTGGCCATGATGTGGATGTGGTCCTCGGCGTGTCGCACCGCGATCCACCGGCAGCCGGCATCGTCGCCGTCAGGGGCGATGCCGGTGGCGTGCACGACCCGGCGCGCGACCTCGGCCCACTCCTCGTCGGTGAGGTAGCGGTCGCCGGGAGCAGTGCGCACGGGGCAGTGCCACACGTGCTGAGGCACCTTCTTGCCGGTGCGCTGTTCGCGGACGCGGACGGGCTGGTCAAGGTAGTCGGCCAGTTCCGTCAGGACGTTGTGGTGCTGGTCCAGGGGAGCACGGCCGGGATCGGGGATGCCGGGCATGGCGAACGCGGCCACGATGTGCGGGTCGGTATGTTCGTCGCGGCGGCCGGGGCCGTAGAGGTAGGACAGCAGGCCGCGGGTGCGGGAGCCGGTGGAGATGTCAGGCACCATGGCGGGCCCCTGCGATGGTGTGCTCCAGGGCCAGGCGCGCGGCGCGGGCCAGGGCGTGGACTTCGGCGAGTACGTCGTCGGTGTGGTCGGGCAGGGTGCCCATGTTGATCGCGCGGGCGATCTGGTTGAGGTTGACTCCGACGCGGTGGATCTCCCGCAGCAGTTGCCCGCACAGGCGATTCAGGTCCTGGATGGCTTGCGGCGAGGGCAGCGGTGGGATGCCGTCCGGGCGATGGTCGTCGAGGTAGGCGTGGGCGAAAGTCAGGGCGGCGTCCATCAGGTAGGCCGAGCGAGAGCGCTTGGCCGCTTTCGCGGCAAGGTCGATGAAGTCCCGCTCGGCGGGTTCGGCGGAGGCAGTGAGCTGAATTTCGCGCTTGGTGCCGCTGCGCGCGCGATAAAGGATCTCGCTCAGCGGCCGACGGCTCGCGACGAGCGTGTCGGCGTCGTCGGGCAGTACAGGGACGTCGAGCGCGGCGATACGTCGGTGCACGAACACGTCGGGGGACACGGTGGGCGCGAAGCGCGCAGGGTGCTCGGTCGACTGGCCCTGCCCTGGGAAGAGGCCGCGCTCGGCCTCCCCCGCCCCCTCAGGTGCCCCCTGGCGCCGGTCGGTGCCCGCCCCCGCCGGGGCGGGATCAAGCGCGAAGTCCGCATCGCCCCCGGCGATGTGGACTTCGCTCCAGCTTGCTCCGCCCGGATCTGTCTTGTTGCCTGCGCGCCCCCACCGGCCGGCGAGTTTACGGGCCTTGCCTGCGGGATTACTGCTCTCCCCGGTGTCCTGGCCGGGGTTGGGATTGAGTTTCACGGTGCTCTCCAGCGGGGGGTTCTGGGTGTGGCGGATGACGGGGCGGCCCTCTCGGTGGTCATGGTGCGGAGGGTTGGCGGTTTGGCCGAACCGCCTTCGGGGTGTAAGGAACGGGGCCGGATGTGCGGAAGTCCAGAGCTACGGGACTTCCGCACACCCGGATCGGGTGGCGCTGGACGCGGCCACCCGCCCGCCTGGGTGAAGCCGGTACAGAGAGGCGACCGGCAGCACGGAGCCGCGGGTCAGGCGTCCGCCGGGTGGGCTCGCGCTGGCTCGGGCTCCGGCTGCGGGTCTGCGGCGGCGGGGGTGTGTTCGTCCCTGAGGTGCTGCATCAGCACGGTGAAGCGGGCGCTGCCGACCGGTGTGCCGGGCATCCTTCAGGGCCTTCTTGACCACGGCGACGCTGACGCCGTGCTCGGCGACGGCCGGGCGGGCTACGCCGATCAGCTGGTCCATGGTTGCCGCGGGCGGTCGTCCCGTGCGCTTGCTCGGCGCAGCGGGGCGCGCGTCCCCTCGACGGGGCTGCCCAGATGGCGGTGTCCGGACTGGAGCGGCTGCCCTGGGCCTTGTCCGCTGGGCGGGATGAGCGGTGGCCGCTGCCGGTGGCGTGGGGCCTGGGCGCTCCTGCGTCGGGTGGGCGGGTGTGTGGAGGTGGCGGAGCAGAGTGGGGCCGACGGCTCCCCAGCCAAGCAGCAGCGCCGGGGCGACGGTGTCCAGGGCGGCGCGGCCGTAGTGCCGGGCCAGCACGGGCTCGGCGGTGTTCAGGGCGAGGGTCAGCAGGCCGCACAGATGCATCAGGCGGGTGGCTGAGCGCAGGTCGGCGGGGTCGGTGCCGTGGGCGGCCAGATGGTGCAGGGCGACGAGCAGGCCGACCACGGACAGGTCGACCATAGGCGCGATCAGCGGGGCGATCGGACGCGGCACGCCGAGCCGAAGCGCCAGCGCCCAGACGTTGCCGAAGGAGAACACGAACGCGAGCGCAGCGATGACCGCCATCACGACCGTGATCGTCGTCCGGGCGAACGCACCGCTTGCAGGCGGGTGCGTGTCCGGCGGGGTGGTGGGCATGCGGGAGGACATCCTTACGGGCGAGGGGCTTGCTGGAAGATCCGTCTTGGCGTCTTGGCCGTTGCAACCGCAGGTCAGGGCAGGTACGGCAGGGCACGCCCGGCTGGGGTGTGCCGTGGCGGTGGTGGGCCGCTGCCGTCTCCGTGTCATGACCGCTTTCCGTCTTGGGACGGCGATCCGTCTTGGCGGAAGGTGCCCTGAGCTGCGGTTATGTGGCAGGGACGGTTGGGACGGCACGAGACGGTCGTGGGTGGCGTCCCGGCCCGGCCTGCCGGCTGGGCGGGCGAGTGCCTGCGTTCACTGGCTGAACGGCCTCGTGTTCAGCCGCTGAACGGTGCCCTGTCGGCGGTGGTGTTACGGCGGGGACGGCTGGTACGCGTCCTGCGGGAGGGGGGTCAGCGCGGGCTGCCCTGTCTCGGGGCGGGGCCGAGGGGGTGGACGGTGGGGCAGTAGCGTCGCCAGGCGTCGGCGAACTTGTTGCGCATGTAGCCCTTGCGCTGGGTGCCATCGCCCATGCGAACGTTCCCGGAGGAGATGCCGAACTCGCGCAGCATCCCCGCGAGGCCGCGCGGAGTCAGGCCGCCTCGCCCCCACTCGCCCCAGGGGGCCTCGGGGTCGCCGTTGAGGGCGAACAGGAGCTGGTCGGTGGCGATGCTGTCCGGATCACTGCCCGCGTGGAAGATCCGGCGGATGTCGGCGAGGATGCGCGCGCCGCTGGGATGCTCGTCCTCGGACTCCGCCTCGGATGAGACGAGCCGGGTACACGCCTGCCGTGCGCGCCGCGGCCAGCTGCCGCCCGCGAGGTCGGCGACGATGACCAGCGGCTCCCATGTGTCGGCCGCGCGGTCCTCGACCGGCATCTGCGGTTCCAGGTGCAGGGCTTGGTCGGCCAGCGGTTTGGCCCAGCGGGCCAGGTCGGTGCGCATCGCGCGCAGGGCGGGGCTGTCGCGCTTGGTGCGGTACGGCGAGACGCGCTCGCCTTCGGCACGGCGGCGCATCCGAATCACGATGGACCGGTCCATGATCGTGTCGGGCAGGTCTCCGATTCCCGCGATGGCCGCCATCGCGAAGGTGTGAAACCTGTGCGGGGTGTGGTCGCTGCCCACCACCCGCAGGACGTAGCGGTCGCGCTGGTGCCCGGCGTTGAGCAGGCCACGCATCTCCTCGTTCTTCTCCGCCATCTTCGGGCTCCCGAAGATCGTGTCGGCCTCATCCACCAGAAGGGTGGGCGGCTCCTCGGTGATGGACCGGAAGACGGCCGCCGGGGTGGAGTTGACGGTGAGCACGGGGCTGTGGACGGTCTCGGCAAGGACGTCGAGCAGTCGGGACTTGCCGCACCGCTTGGCCGGGCCGACGATCGCCAGGCGGGGGGCGTGCTGCCAGGAGGGCTGCAGGTGGGATGCGGCGACCCAGAGCGTAGTCGCGTCCAAGGCCTCGCCGGAGGGCAGGACGACGAACCTGGCGATCAGCGCCTGCAGCCGCCTGAGCAGCTCGTCGCCCTCGGTCGGCGGTGCGTCGGGTATCTCCGGCGGCCTGGTCGGCTCTTCCGGGCGGTCCGGGGTGGACTCCTGCGCGGGGGCGGTGAGTGGGGATACGGCGTTGGGGTGGGGTGGCCGGTGGCCTCCGCCTGGCTGTGCGACGGGTGGCCAGGTGCCGGCCGGTGGGATGGGGCTTGGGGCTGCGGGGCCGTGGCTGGAGGCAGTACTCTCGTTCATGGAGACTCCTTGCTCGGCGGGTTCCGGGGGGCAACCCGGTCCGCCGTTGGCTGACTGTCCTGGGATGGGCGGTGGCGTGGTTTCCGTCAGGCCCCCGGTGTTGGTAGCGCCGGGGGCTTTGTGCTGTGCGGTGTCGGTCTCGACGCTCAACCTCCCTCAGATTGGGATCCCAATGCGGGATTAGAACATTCGTATCACCGTCACGCACCACCAGTCAAGCGCTCCTGGCATATTCAGAGCATGCGATTCCAGCATGTAAGCTGGTCCAGGCAGTGTCACGATCGCATAACGAACAGCTCAACCGCTTGCAGCATGGGTTCTCCATGCGATATTGTTTTGGTCTATCCCGGCGCGTCGAGACCGGGTCGAAGGGAGGTCGACATGTCCAGTCCGAACGCGCACCGCTACACGCCCCTTGAGGGCGAGGCCCTGGTGGCGCACAACATGAAGGTCCTGCGGAAGGCCGCTCGCCTGTCGCAGGAAGACCTAGCCGAGCGCATGACCCAGCTCGGGTTCAAGTTCCACCAGACCCAGATCGCCAAGATCGAGAACGGCACCCGCCTGCTGCGCTTCGACGAGGTCGTCGGCCTGGCCAAGGCCCTCAACGTCCCCGCCGCCCACTTCATGACCGAGGCCGTCGCCGGCCCCGACGAGCCGGACTACGAACTGCAGGAGGCCGGCGACCGCGTCCAGAAGGCCGAGCAGGAGTGGAGAACCGCCCACGACATCGAGCAGGGCGCCAAAGCCCGGCTCGAAGAGGCCGAGCGCGAGTACGACGAGATCGCGGAACGCCTCGCGGCTCAGGGCGTCGACGTCGGCGGGGACACCTCACCCGAGTGGTACCCCGCCCCGAACTCCCCATGGGACCCACTGCGCAAGGGGCCGTCTGCTGGTCAGTAGGGGGGCTCCTCCTCCGCCAGGGACCCCCGCCTGGTCGTGCGCCCTGTGCAGGCCGTCAGCCCGGTCGCGGCTCGCGCCGATTTCTGCTCAGCCCTGCCACACACCCGCATCGGTCCTCGGCGCTACCAACGCCGAGGACCAGGCACGCGGGATGCCTTCATTCACCGCCCATCCCACCAGTCAGCACGGCAGCGCGTTGCCCCGCGCCGCCGAGAGGAACCCCATGCCTGCAACACCCACGCCCCTTGCCCTGCTGGCCGACGCGCTCGGCGTCAGCCAGCAGGATCTCCTGCGCCTCCTTCAGGCCAGCAGCTCGGCCACGCACGACCCAACGTTGGTTGCGCTCACCGTCGAGGAAGCCGCCCGGCGTCTGAGCGTCGGCCGGACCACCATGTACGCGCTGCTCGCCTCCGGTGAGATCCCGTCCGTGACGGTAGGTCGCTTGCGCCGTATCCCGGCCGAGGCGCTGAACCAGTACGTCGCCGCCCGCACTCAGCCCGCCCGTTCGACCGTCGCTCTCGCGGCCTGAGGAGGCGGTCATGGCAAAGTCCCGGCAGCCCAACGGCGCCTCCTCGATCTACCTCGGCAAGGACGGGAAGTGGCACGGCTACGTCACCGTCGGCGTCAAGGACAACGGCAAGCCCGACCGCCGCCACGTCAAGCGCAAGACCCGCACCGAGACCACCAGGGCCGTCCGCGAACTGGAAAAGGAGCGCGACGCCGGCCGCGTCCGCAAGCCCGGCCAGACCTGGACCGTCGAATCCTGGCTGACCCACTGGGTCGAGAACATCGCAGCCCTGCACGTCTCCGAGAACACCATCGACGGCTACCGCGTCGCCGTCTATCACCACCTCATACCCGGCCTCGGCGCCCACCGCCTGACCAAGCTGGAGCCCGAACACCTGGAGCGCTTCTACAAGAAGATGCAGGACAACGGCAGTTCAGCCGGAACCGCCCACCAGGCACACCGCACCCTGCGCGCCGCCCTCAACGAGGCCAAGCGCCGCCGCCACCTCACCGAGAACCCCGCCACCATCGCCAAGGCCCCACGCCTCGTCGAGGAAGAAGTGGTGCCCTACACGGTCGAGGAGGTCCAGCTCCTCCTGGAGGTGGCCAACCGCGAGCGGAACGCCGCCCGGTGGGTCATCGCCCTGTCGCTCGGCCTCCGGCAGGGCGAGGTGCTCGGACTGAAGTGGGCGGACGTCGACTTCGACCTCGGCGTGCTCGTCGTCCACCGGGGCCGATTGCGGCCCCGCTACCAGCACGGCTGCGGCACGCCCTGCGGTCGCAAACCCGGCTACTGGCCGCAGAAGATCAACACCCGCCGCGAGACCAAGGAGACCAAGTCCCGCGCCGGACGGCGCCCCATCGGCGTCCCCGACGAGCTGATGAAGCTCCTCGCACAGCACCGCGACGAACAGGACCACGAGCGCCGCCTCGCCCGCAACCTGTGGGTCGAGAAGGGATACGTCTTCACCTCACCGACCGGTGAGCCGCTCAACCCCAACACCGACCACCACAAGTGGAAGGAGCTGCTGGAGGCCGCCAGCCTCCGCGACGGCCGCCTGCACGACGCCCGCCACACCGCAGGCACCATCCTGCTCATCCTCGGCGTCCCCGACACCGTCGTAGACGCGATCATGGGCTGGGAACCCGGCCAGTCAGCACGCATGCGCCGCCGCTACCAGCACCTGACCAACCGCGTCCTCAAGGACACAGCCGACAAGGTCGGCGGACTGCTCTGGACCCGCCCGGACCAGCAGCCTCCCGCCGTCTGATCATGGCAACTGCAACCCAAACTGCAACCCTGTAACGACGTAGGCCCGAACAGCAATGCTGTCCGGGCCGACGTTTGCCCTGGTGGGCGGGTGCGGAGGATACGAGATTCGAACTCGTGAGGGGTTGCCCCCAACACGCTTTCCAAGCGTGCGCCCTAGGCCTCTAGGCGAATCCTCCGTGGGGAACAGTACAAGACGCGAGGGGGTGGGTGCGAACTCGATGTGGGGGGAGGGGATCGGGTAGGGTGGGCTGCAGCCCCTCACGTGGCGCTATCTCGCTGAACTCCCCCAGGGCCGGAAGGCAGCAAGGGTAGGTGGGCTCTGGCGGGTACGTGGGGGGTCTTCGCTTTGCCGGGACCCCGGCTCCCGCCGGTTCCCGCAGCTTCGTGGCCCCCCGGCTGCCCCGGGTCCCGCCGGCTCCCGCAGTTTCCTGGCTCCTCCCGGCCCCCGGTCCCGCCGGCTTCCCCTGGCCCCCGGCCCCTCCCGGCCGCGCCGCCCGGCCCCTCCCGGCCGCGCCGCCCGCCCACACCGCCGGAGGCCCCCCGCCCCGCCGCGAGCCCCCGCTCAGGCCCCGCCCCCGGGCCCGCCCCCCGAGCCGGGGGCGCGTTGTCGGTCCGCGCGGATAACCTCGTACTCGTGTCTCTCGCTCTCTATCGCCGCTACCGCCCCGAGACCTTCGCCGAGGTCATCGGGCAGGAGCACGTCACGGACCCGTTGCAGCAGGCCCTGCGCAACAACCGGGTCAACCACGCGTACCTGTTCAGCGGGCCGCGCGGCTGCGGGAAGACGACCAGCGCGCGCATCCTCGCCCGCTGCCTGAACTGCGAGCAGGGCCCCACCCCCACCCCCTGCGGCGAGTGCCGCTCCTGCCTGGACCTGGCCAGGAACGGCCCCGGCTCGATCGACGTCATCGAGATCGACGCCGCCTCGCACGGCGGCGTGGACGACGCCCGTGACCTGCGGGAGAAGGCGTTCTTCGGCCCCGCGGGCAGCCGCTACAAGATCTACATCATCGACGAGGCCCACATGGTCACCTCCGCGGGGTTCAACGCCCTGCTGAAGGTGGTCGAGGAGCCGCCGGAGCACCTGAAGTTCATCTTCGCCACGACCGAGCCCGAGAAGGTCATCGGCACCATCCGCTCCCGCACCCACCACTACCCCTTCCGCCTGGTCCCCCCGGCACGCTGCGCGACCACCTCGCCGAGGTGTGCGAGCGCGAGGCGATCCGGGTCGAGGACGGCGTGTACCCGCTGGTGGTGCGCGCCGGGGCCGGTTCGGTGCGCGACTCGATGTCGGTCATGGACCAGTTGCTGGCCGGCGCGGGCGCGGACGGTGTGACGTACGCCATGGCCACCGCCCTGCTCGGGTACACCGACGCCGCGCTGCTGGACGACGTGGTCGACGCCTTCGCCGCCGGCGACGGCGCCGCGGTCTTCGAGATCGTCGACCGGGTGATCGAGGGCGGCCACGACCCCCGCCGCTTCGTCGCCGACCTGCTGGAACGCCTACGGGACCTGGTGATCATCGCCGCCGTCCCGGACGCGGTGGACAAGGGCCTGATCGACGCGCCGCGCGACGTGGTGGAACGCATGCGGGCCCAGGCATCGGTCTTCGGCGCCGCCGAGCTGAGCCGCGCCGCCGACCTGGTCAACGCGGGTCTGACGGAGATGCGCGGCGCCACCTCCCCCCGCCTCCAGCTCGAACTGATCTGCGCGCGCGTGCTGCTGCCCGCCGCGTACGACGACGAGCGGTCGGTCCAGGCGCGCCTGGAACGCCTCGAACGCGGCATCGCCTCCGGCGCGGTCGCGATGACGGCCGCCCCGGGCGGTGACCCCGCCGGGGGGTACGGAAGCGGCGCGGGGTACGCCCCCGGCGCGGGGTCCGGTACGGGTCCGGGCTCAGGCCCCGGCGCCGGTACGCCCGCCGGGCCCGGGGGAGCGGCCGCCGCCCGCGCCGCCATGGGCCGTACGCCGTCGGGACCCGCCGTAACGGCACCCCCGGCGCCCACCGCGGACCCCTCGGCCGCGGCGCCGGTCGCACCGCCGCACCCGGTCGCGCCGCCGCCCCCGCAGAACACGCCCCCGCAGGGCACATCCCCGCAGGGCACACCCCCGCACGGCACCCCGACACCCGGCGCCGCCACGCCCGCGCCCGAGGCCCAGCCCCCCGCGCCCGGCGCCTGGCCCACCCCTGCCGCGCCCGGCGCGGGCGCGCCGCCGAGCAGTCCGCCCGCGGCGCCCGCCGCACCGCGCCCCGGAGCGTGGCCCACCACCGCGGCCCCCGGCGCCGGCGCGGCGGGAGCGCCCGGCGCGACGGGTACGCCCGCCCCCCGGCCGCCGCAGTCCGAGCCGCCTGCCCGCCCGCCGGCCCAGAGCCCGCCCCCGGGCCGGCCGCCGCATCGGCGGCCCCCGCGCCGCCGCAGTCCGCCGCGCCGCTCGGCGACCCGTCCCGGGTCCGCCAGATGTGGCCGAACATCCTGGAGGCGGTCAAGAACCGCCGCCGCCTGACGTGGATGCTGCTGTTCAACAACGCGCAGGTCGCCGGGTTCGACGGCGAGACGCTGCAGATCGGCTTCGACAACCCCGGCGCCCGCAACAGCTTCGCCAACAGCGGCAGCGAGGACGTCCTGAAGCAGGCGATCAGCGACGCGCTCGGCGTGCAGTGGAAGATCGAGGCCATCGTCGACCCCTCGGGCGGAGGAGGCGGCGGTGGCGGCGCGCCCGGCGGCCCCTCCGGCGGTTACGGAGGCGGTGGCGGTGGTGGCGGCGGCTTCGGCGGCGGCCCCTCCCGTCCCCCGCAGGGCTACCCGGGCGCGGGCCAGGCGGGCGCGGGCCCGAGCCAGGGCCCCGGCCGGCCCTCGGCCGCGGCGCAGCCCCCGGGCGCGTCGGCCGCCTTCTCCTCCGCGGCGACGGCGGCGACGGCGGCGACCGCGACCGCGGTGGGCGGCCCCGGGACAGGCGCGGGCCCCGGCGGCGGTCCCGGCTCCGCCGGCTCCGGGTCCGGTTCCGGCGGCCCCGGAGGAGGCCCCACCGGCTCCGCTCAGTACGCCGCCGCGGCCGCGGGACGCCCCGCCGGCTCGACGCCCGGCCCCCGCTCCGGTCCTCCCGCCCCCCGCGCGGAGCCGTACGGCGGTCCGCCGCCCGCGATGGACGAGCCGCCGCCGCTGGAGGACGACATCCCCGAGGACGACGACCCGGACCTCGTCGACTCCGCGCTCAGCGGCCACGACCTGTTCATCAGGGAGCTGGGCGCGACCGTGATCGAGGAGATCGACCACGGGTGATCCCGGCGTCGTCCCGGCCCGCCGGGCCCACCACCTCGGGGTTTCGTTCCGGTGGCAACCTTGTCGTGACCTGGTGTTTCACGTGGAACACAGCCCGTACGCCCTGGGGTGCACGACGCGCCACGCCGATCCTCCGTACGGCGTAGGGCGATCCGCCGTACGAGCACGTAGGCTCGCCCTGTCACATGAAAACCTCGTGCGACATCACGTGGACCACGTCAGCGCGTGAACGCGTGCACACGTGAATGCGACGGCACGGCACAGGCAGGAGCGAATCCCGTGATCCCCGGTGGCGGTCAGCCCAACATGCAGGCGCTGCTCCAGCAGGCCCAGAAGATGCAGCAGGATCTCGCCGCGGCTCAGCAGGAGTTGGCGGAGACCGATGTGGAGGGCTCGGCCGGCGGCGGCCTGGTCAAGGCGACGGTCAGCGGCGCCGGTGAGCTGCGTGCGCTGGTGATCGACCCCAAGGCGGTCGACCCGGAGGACACCGAGACCCTCGCCGACCTGGTGGTGGCCGCCGTCCACAACGCGAACGAGGCCGCGCAGCGACTCCAGCAGGCCAAGCTCGGCCCGCTCGCGCAGGGGCTGGGCGGCGGAGGCATCCCTGGCCTGCCGTTCTGACCGCCGCGGCCCGCGGGTCGGCGTTCCGGCGGTGGCCACGCGGGCGGGGGCGGCACAGGAGCGGCCGCGGGCCCGTATCCGTGTCCACGACCGGGCCCGTATCCCGCATCCGCCCCCTGTATCCGTAGCCGACCCCCGACCCCGACCCCGATCCCGCGGGCGCACCGCCCCACCCGCGCCCACGACCCCCCTATCCACCCACCCACTGCACCGTTTTCGAGGAAGGCCGCCGGCGTGTACGAAGGCGTGGTTCAGGACCTGATCGACGAGCTGGGCAGGCTGCCCGGCGTGGGTCCCAAGAGCGCGCAGCGGATCGCCTTCCACATCCTGCAGGCCGATCCGACCGATGTGCGACGGCTCGCGCACGCGTTGACCGAGGTCAAGGCGAAGGTGCGGTTCTGCGCGGTGTGCGGGAACGTCGCGCAGGACGAGCAGTGCCGGGTCTGCCGCGACCCGCGCCGGGACCCCGCGGTGATCTGCGTGGTCGAGGAGCCGAAGGACGTCGTGGCGATCGAGCGTACGAGGGAGTTCCGGGGGAAGTACCACGTCCTGGGCGGCGCCATCAGCCCGATCGAAGGTGTGGGCCCGGACGACCTGCGGATAAGGGAACTGCTCACCCGGCTCGCCGACGGCACCGTCACCGAGCTGATCCTGGCGACCGACCCGAATCTGGAGGGCGAGGCGACGGCGACGTACCTGGCCCGGATGGTCAAGCCGATGGGTCTGCGGGTGACCCGGCTGGCGAGCGGGCTGCCGGTGGGCGGCGACTTGGAGTACGCGGACGAGGTCACGCTGGGGCGGGCCTTCGAAGGGAGGCGGTTGCTGGATGTCTGAGGCCGTGGTGAACAAGAAGCAGCAGGTGAAGAGGAAGCCGGTGGAGAAGGAGCAGGCCCGGACGGCGGCGACGACAGCCGGTGCGGGCGGAGCGGGCGGGACGGCCGGCGGGACCGGGGCGTCCGGGACGGCCGGACGGAGCGGTGCGTCCGGGACAGCCGGCGGGGCCGGAGCGGCCGAGGCCGTGGCGGCCGGGGGCGGCGTTCCGCAGGAGCCGGACGAGTTCGCGGTGCAGATCGCCGACCAGGTCGAGAGCTTCGTGCTGTCGGTGCGCGAGGTCGCCAAGGGCGACGACCCGGACAGCGCGGTGCCGTACCTGCTGCTGGAGGTCTCGCAGCTGCTGCTGGCCAGCGGCCGGCTCGGCGCGCACGAGGACATCGTCCCGGACGAGCGGTACGAGCCGGACGCCGGGCCCGAGCCGGACGAGGACGACCTGCGGCAGCGGCTCGCGTCGCTGCTGGAGCCGATCGACGTCTACTCCGAGGTCTTCGACCCGTACGTGCCCCGGTCCACGCCGGTGGCCTGCCGGATCTCCGACGACCTGGCGGACGTGGTGGCCGACCTGACGCACGGCATCGCGCACTTCAGGGCCGGGCGGGTGTCCGAGGCGCTGTGGTGGTGGCAGTTTTCCTATCTGTCCAACTGGGGGGCGACCGCGAGCGCCTCGCTGCGCGCGCTGCAGTCGCTGGTGGCGCACGTACGCCTGGACAGCCCGCTGGACGAACTGGACGGACTCGACACCGGCAACGACGAGGACGACGAGGAGCAGCTCGCCCGCGAGGCCGGCGAGGTCATGGAGGCGGAGCTGGGCACGATGGGGCTGCGCCGCCGGCGTTCCTGAGCCGGTGGGGGGAGCGCGGCGCGAGCGGGCGCGGTGTAGCCGGGGACATGATCACGTACTGAACGCCCCGTCTCACCATACGACCGGCCCGGGGCGGGTTCGGCCTGCTCGTTAGACTGGGGCGACCGCATCCACCCCTGAGCGAGGAGCGCACGTGGGCCTTGTCGTGCAGAAGTACGGCGGCTCCTCCGTCGCCGATGCCGAAGGCATCAAGCGGGTCGCCCGGCGGATCGTCGACACCAAGAAGGCCGGCCACCAGGTGGTCGTCGTGGTGTCCGCGATGGGCGACACGACGGACGAGCTCATCGATCTCGCGGAGCAGGTCTCGCCCATCCCGGCGGGCCGCGAGTTCGACATGCTGCTGACCGCAGGAGAGCGGATCTCCATGGCGCTGCTGGCGATGGCGATCAAAAGCCTCGGCCACGAGGCGCAGTCGTTCACCGGCAGCCAGGCCGGTGTGATCACCGACTCGGTGCACAACAAGGCGCGGATCATCGACGTCACGCCCGGCCGCATCCGCACCGCGCTGGACGAGGGGAACATCGCGATCGTCGCCGGCTTCCAGGGCGTCTCGCAGGACAAGAAGGACATCACGACGCTCGGCCGCGGCGGCTCGGACACCACCGCGGTGGCGCTGGCGGCGGCGCTGGACGCCGAGGTCTGCGAGATCTACACCGACGTCGACGGGGTCTTCACCGCCGACCCGCGGGTGGTCAAGCGGGCCCGCAAGATGGAGTGGATCGCCTTCGAGGACATGCTGGAACTGGCCAGTTCCGGGTCCAAGGTGCTGCTGCACCGGTGCGTCGAGTACGCCCGCCGCTACAACATCCCGATCCACGTACGGTCCTCGTTCTCCGGACTTCCGGGCACCTGGGTCAGCAACGAACCACCGCAAGGGGAGAAGCCGATGGAGCAGGCGATCATCTCCGGTGTCTCGCACGACACCTCCGAGGCGAAGATCACGGTCGTCGGGGTGCCGGACAAGCCGGGCGAGGCGGCGACGATCTTCCGGGCCATCGCGGACGCCGAGATCAACATCGACATGGTCGTGCAGAACGTCTCGGCCGCGGCCACGGGCCTGACCGACATCTCCTTCACGCTGCCCAAGTCCGAGGGGCACCGCGCGATGGAGGCGCTGTCCAGGACGCAGTCGGTGATCGCCTTCGACTCGCTGCGCTACGACGACCAGATCGGCAAGATCTCGCTGGTCGGCGCCGGGATGAAGACCAACCCGGGGGTCACCGCGACGTTCTTCGAGGCGCTGTCGAACGCCGGGGTGAACATCGAGCTGATCTCGACCTCGGAGATCCGGATCTCGGTCGTCACCAGGATCGACGACGTGAAGCCGGCCGTGCAGGCGGTGCACTCGGCGTTCGGCCTGGACAGCGACAGCGACGAGGCCGTGGTGTACGGCGGCACGGGTCGCTGACGGCGCCGCAGCGAGGCGGCGCGGCGAGGCGGCGCGGCGGTGGCTGGTCTGGACCACTTGATCCGCGTCGCCCGCGCGTTGGACAATCACCTCCCCCGCGGCTGCAACCGACGGCCCCGGGGGAGCGTCTTTGTGTCAGCGCACTGCCCTAGGGTGCTGCACACCGAGCGCGGTCAGGGGGCGTCGGTGTCGATGGGGCGTTGAGGAAGAAGCTGGTACGCACATGGGGATATTCGGCCCGCGGTCCGGCGAAGTGCCATGCGCGTACAACCCTGGCGGGGGGATGCGTGTCCAACTGGCGTGGCGGAGGCACTGGGTATCGAGACGGCATTCGGCGTGCGGGGCGGCACCGTCGCTCCGCCGCGCGTCCCGCGGGCGCGCACGGCCGACCGTCCTGTCGGCGGTATCCCGGTGATCGCGCCGTGGCCGGTGCGGGTCGGCACCACGACCGACACCACCGACGGCTCCGGCCGCACCAAGGGCGCCGCCGGCAACGGCAGCACCAGCCGCACGGGCAGTGAGGACGCCGACACCCCCATGGCAGTCGGCACCACGGTCGATCACCTCACCGAGACCTACCGTGCCCACTACCGCTCGCTGCTGGGCCTGGCCGCGCTGCTGCTGGACGACACGGCCTCCTGCGAGGACGTGGTCCAGGAGGCCTTCATACGGGTGCACTCGGCGCGCAGCCGCGTCCGCGACCCCGAGAAGACCCTCGCCTACCTCCGCCAGACGGTGGTCAACCTCTCCCGTTCCGCCCTGCGCCGCCGGATACTCGGCCTGAAGCTCCTCTCCAAGCCGATGCCCGACATGGCCAGCGCGGAGGAGGGCGCCTACGAGATCCTGGAGCGCGACCAGCTCAAGGCCGCGATGCGCGCCCTGCAGCGCCGCCAGCGCGAGGTGCTGGTGCTGCGCTACTTCGCCGACATGACCGAAGCCCAGGTCGCCGAGACGCTCGGCATCTCCCTCGGCTCGGTCAAGGCGTACGGTTCGCGTGGGCTCGCGGCGCTGCGCGTCGCGATGGAGGCCGCGACATGACCACGCCCGACGACCGCCGGGCCTTCGACGGCGACGCCGTCCCGCCGGGCGGCGCCTCCGCCTCCGGCGACGCCGTCCCGCCGGGCGGCGCCTCCGCCTCCGGCGACGCACCCCGCTCCGGTGACGGGGCAACCCCCGGCGTCTCCCCGGACGTCCCCGGTACAGACGACACCCGCACACACGACGCATCCGAGATGGACCAGCAGATCTCCTCCTCCCACGACATCTCCTCGCCCGCCGGGCCGCTGAACGGCGAGACGGCGGACGAGGAGGCCCTGCGCGCGCTGATGCGCGACGCCGTGAGCGACCTCCAGGGCTCGCCCGACGCCCTGGAGTACCTGCGCCGCGCCGTTCCCCAGCGCCGCCAGCGCCGCCGCCAGGCGATGGTCGGCGCCGCCGCCACCCTCGTGCTTGCGGTGGTGGCGATCCCCGCGCTGGTGCACGCCGCCGGCAGCGGCAGCGACCCGGCCACCACCGCGGCCGGCGTGCGCCCCACCGCCACCGACGGGCTCGGCGAGGACGGGCACGCCCAGCTCCCGGGCCGGCCCACCTGGCAGACCTCCGCCGGGCCCGACAGCTCCCCGGGCAAGCCGCACCCGAGCACCGGCTCGGGCGGCCCGGCCCTCCCGCCGACCACGCCGACCACGACCGGTGCCCCGGTGCCGGACTGCACCGGCGACCAGCTCGGGCAGGGCGCGAGCAGCGCCGACAGCCCGGACGGCGACGGCACGGTCTACGGCTGGTTCCGCCTCTCCAACGTCTCCGACACCCCCTGCACCGTGCCCAGCGGCGGCCTGGTGCAGGCGCTGGCCCAGGGCGACGCCGACCCGTCCCGGATCCAGGTCGTCACGCACACCGCCGGCGACGCGGCCGCCGCGCTGCCCACCACGGCCGGCCCGGTCGTCCTCAAACCCGGCGAGGACTACAAGGTCGACTTCGCGTGGGTGCCCTCCGGCGACGGCCCGGGCGGCTGCACCGTGCCGACCACGCCGCCGACCACCCCGACGCCGAGTGACACGCCCACCGCCGGCGGCGGTACCGACGCGGGGACCGGCACCACCGCGGGCGGCGGCACCGGCACCGGCGCCGACACCGGTTCCGCCAACTCCGCCGACGCCGCGGGCGCGGCCGACACCCCGCCGGACTCCGGCAGCGACCCCACCACGCCGGCGTCCGGCAGCATCGCCTTGAACCACACCCCGGCCGCGGGCGCCCCGGTGGTCACCGGCCCCGTCATCCAGAACGTGTGCGCCGGCACCGTCTACACCGCCGCGCCGATCGCCGACGCCGGGGCCGCCCCGGCGTCCTGACGGCGCCGGGCGCGTGACCGGGGCCGACGCCCGCGGGGCGGGGGCGGGTGGCCCGCGGGCCGGGGGCGGGTGCCGGGGCCGCGGACCGCACCCGTACCGTTGAGGCGTGTACCGGTTCCTGCTCACCCCCCGCTGGCTGGCGGTCAGTGTGCTCGCGCTGCTCGCCGTGCCGTTCTGCGTGTTCATGGGCAGCTGGCAGCTCAGTCGGTTCGAGGTCCGGGTCGACCAGCACAAGAGCGCCGAACACGACCGGAGCCAGGCCGCGACCGAGGCGCCCGTGCCGCTGCGGACGGTGCTGCCCGACGCCGCCTCCCAGGTCCCCGACGACGGCTCGGGACGCCTGGTCGACGCGACCGGCAGCTACGACCCCGCCCACCAACTCCTGGTGCCGGACCGCACGCTGGACGGCCACGACGGCTTCTACGTCCTCACCCCCTTGCGGATCGGCGGCGGCGCCGCGCTGCCCGTGGTGCGCGGCTGGCTCCCCGGCGACGCGTCCGCCGCCGGGCGGGCCGGCTCGGTGCCGGCCCCGCCGACCGGAACGGTCACGGTGACCGGGGCCCTGCAGTACCCCGAGACCACCGGGACCGACGGCGCCCAGTCCGGCGCGCTGCCCTCCGGTCAGCTCGGCATCATCAGCGCTGCGTCACTCGTCAACGTCCTCCCTTACTCCGTGTACAACGGCTGGATCACCGCGACCCACACCGCGGCCCCGCTGAAGGCGGTGCCCCCGGCGGCGCCGCCCAACAGCGGGCTGGACCTCAAGGCGTTCCAGAACCTCGGCTACACCGGCCAGTGGTTCGTCTTCGCCGGCTTCGTCGTCTTCATGTGGTTCCGGCTGGTGCGCCGCGAGGGCGAGGCCCGGGCCGACGCCGCGCTCGGCCTGCTCCCCGAGACCGCCGGGACGGACGACGCGGAGAGGACGGCCGACGTGGACGCCCCCGGCGCCGCGGACCCCGACGGCGCGGACCCCGACGGCGCGGGCGGCGGCCGCTCGGACGGCGACCCCGAGGAGCCGGTCAGCTCCCCGCGTGCCGCAGAGCGAAGGCGAGTTCCAACCGGACCTGCTTGATCCGCTCCTCCACCACCAGCGACCCGTGGCCCGCGTCGTACCGGTACACCTCGTGCGGCTTGTCCAGGGCGCGCAGCCGCTCGACGTAGTTGTCGATCTGGCGTATCGGACAGCGCGGGTCGTTCATGCCCGCGCTGATGTACACCGGGGCCTTGACCTGCTCGACGTAGGTGAGCGGCGACGACGCCTCGTAGCGTTCGGGCACCTCCTCGGGGGACCCGCCGAAGAAGGTGCGGTCGAGCGCCTTGAGAGCTTCCATCTCGTCGGCGTAGGCGGTCGGGTAGTCGGCGACGGGGACCGCGGCTATGCCCACCGTCCACGCCTCCGGCTGGGTGCCCAGACCGAGCAGGGTCAGATACCCGCCCCACGACCCGCCGGTCAGGACCAGCCGCTGCGGGTCGGCGAGCCCCGAGCCGACCGCCCACTCGCGCACCGCGCCGATGTCCTCCAGCTCGATCAGCCCGACCCGGTGCTTCAGGGCGTCCGTCCACTGCCTGCCGTAGCCCGTCGACCCGCGGTAGTTGACCCGCACGACCGCGAAGCCGTGGTCCAGCCAGGCCGCCGGGCCCGCCGCGAACGCGTCCGAGTCGTGCCAGGTCGGCCCGCCGTGGATCTCGAAGACCGTCGGCCACGGACCGGAGCCGCCGCCGGCCGGACGCTGCACCAGGGCGTGGATGCGGCCGCCGGGGCCGTCCACCCACACGTCCTCCACCGGCACCGAGTCCGGCGCCCGCAGCCCCGGCGCCTCAAGCACGACCGCTCCGGTGGTCGAGCGGACCGCGGGCGGCAGTTCCGCGGACGACCACAGGAACTCCACCGAGCCGTCCGGCCGCGCCGAGGCGCCGCCGACCGATCCGGCCGGGGTGTCCAGCCGGGTCAGCTCCCGCGCCGCCAGGTCGTAGCGGAACATCTCGCTGCGGGCGTGGAAGTCATGCACCACGAGCAGCGCGGAGCCGTCCGGATACCACTCGGCGTGCACGTCCCCCGGCAGGTCGATGCCGAGGTCGGTCTCCTCGCCGGTCGAGGTGTCCCAGATCATCGGCAGCCAGCGGTCGGCCCGCTGGTGGCCGACCAGCAGCCGGGGGTCACCGGGGATCGGTGCGAAACCGAGGCAGTCCAGGCCGAGCTCGCGGGAGCCGCCGTCGGTGTCGTCCAGCTCGGCCACCGTCGAGCCGTCCGCCACCCGCACCACGCGCAGCGCGCTGTGCATCGCGTCGCCGTGCTCGGTGTGCTCGATGACCACCAGCGTGCCGTCCTCGGACAGATCACCGACGCCGCCGGACTCCTCGTGCCGGTAGATCAGATACGGATCGCCCGAAGGCGGCACGACATGGACGGACGTGCCCTCGTCGTCCGTCGAGCGCCCGATCACCGCGAGCCCGCCCACGCCCAGCGCCAGCCCGGCCGGATAGGAGGGGGCGAGGCCCGGCGCGGCCGGTATGTCCTCGCCACCGCCGAACGGCTGCTTCATCCAGACCCCGAACTCGTCGCCGTCGGTGTCCGAGAACCACCACACCCACGCGCCGTCCCGGCTGAGCGCGCCCTCCGTCGTGCCGTTCGGCCGGTCGGTGACCTGGCGGCGGCTGCCCGTCACCCGATCCCACGCGTACAGCTCGTACGTACCCGTCACGTTCGACACGAAGAGGCTGCGCTCCGGCGCGTCCTCCGCCCACTCGGGCAGTCCGACGCGCGGCGCGCGAAACCGCTTCTCCCACTCCGGCATGGACCCGCTCGCGGACCCGGTGATCTCGTTCATGCCCCCATGATGCTCCGCCGCACGCACATTCGGTGAGGCCCTCTTCGCAGCCTGTGGACAACCTCACGAAAGCGCAGGTCACAGCGGTAGTGGGGAGAGTGGAAAAGCAGGCTCGGACCGCGCTCGGCCGGCATCGCGCCGACGCTCAGCCCGAGCCCGAGCCCGAGCCCGAGCCCGAGCCCGAGCCCGAGCCCGAGCCGGCCTCCGCCTGCGCCGCGGCCCCGCGCACCACCACGACCGGGCACGACGCGTGCAGCGTGACCGTGTGGCTGACCGAGCCCAGCAGCGTGGCCCTGAACGTGCCGAGGCCGCGCACCCCGACCACGATCAGTTCGGCGCCCTGCCCGCGGTCGAGGACGGCCTGCGCCGCGTTTCCCATCACCACGACCTGGTTCACCGCCGAGGCCTGTTCGGGCGGCAGCGCGGCGCGCACCGCGTCGTCCAGCGCCCGTGCGGCCGGTTCCTCAAGATCGAAATCCTCCGGCAGGCCCGGCATCCCGGCCCATCCGTAGGCGCCGGGCATCTCCCACGCGATCACGGCCTCCAGCGCCGCGCCGGTCAGCGACGCCTGCCGGCCGGCCCACCGCAGCGCTTCGAGGGACGGCTCGGAACCGTCCACCCCGACCACGATCCGGCCGGGGGCCATCGCGCTCTCGCTCGTCGGCGCCGCGCCGGGCGCGCCGACGGTGCGCGCCGGGCTCTCGTCCGCGGCCTGTCCACCCTCCGCGTCGCTCAGCTCGTACGGGTGCTCCGCGTCGCTCGCGCCCGGCTCGGGGATCGGTTCGACCATGACCGCGTCTCCTCACGCTCTGCTCGCGTGCCGTGCGTGCCCTCCGCACCTCCCGTCGTCGTGCGTCGCGCGCACGACAGAACGCACGGAGAACACGGGCACGCGGTCCCGGTGGCGTTCGTGAGGGCGGGTGCCCGTGGGCCGGTGCGGCAAACGCGTGGGGTGATCCGTTCATATGCGCGGGGGCTGCGCGGGGCTCGTCTCCGCGGTCCTCCCGGCCGCGCCGCTCAGCCGCTTCGTGCGGTCACGTAGGCGTCGCTCAGCCGCGCCGCACGCACGCGTCCAGCATCGGGCCCAACTGCGTCGCCGCCGCGTCGAGCGCGCGGACGTCCTGCTCGGCCCGGGCGATGAGGATCGCGCCTTCCAGTGTGCTGATCATGACGGTGGCCAGGTCGGGCGCCTGCGAGGGCGCGACCCCCATCGAGACGAGGGCTTCGGCGACCGGGACGTTCCACGTCGCGAAAGCCGCGGCCACCGCCTCGCGGGTCGAGGGGACGGACTCCGCACAGTCCACGGTCGCCGCCGCGACGGGGCAGCCCGCGGCGAACCCCGAGGTCAGGTACTCCTCACGCCACTGCGCCACCATCGCGGCGAAGAGCCCGCCGGGCGTCGGCGCGTCCATGGCCGCCATGAACCGGGCGACGCGACGGCCCGCGTACCGGCCGCCCCAGGCGACGGCCTCGTTGACCAGCTGCTCCTTGCCGCCGGGGAAGTAGTGCTGCAGCGAACCGCGCGGTGCCTGCGCGTGCGCGGCCACCTCCCGCATGCCGGTGGCGGCCACGCCGTCGCGCCTGATCAGCTGGGCCGCGCTGAACACCATGCGCTCGCGCGGGCTGTAGGTGCGGCGTGCCTGCGCGTGGTCCGTCCGTGTGTGGCCTGTCGGCGTGTGGCCTGTCTGCGTGTGGTCTGTCGGCGTGCGGCCCGTCTGCGCGCGGCCGGTCCGGGCGCCGTCGGTCCGCGCGGCGTCGGCCGGGCCGGGCGCGCTGCTGGCGTCGGCTGCCTCGGTCGTATCAGCCGCATCAGCCGTATCGGCCGCATCAGCCGCATCAGCCGCGGCAGTCACCCCGGCCGCGTCGCCTGCGGACGCGGCCCGCCCCTCGGGCTTCGCCATCACGACCTCCCTACGCGTACGGGCTCGGCTCCTGCCGACTGCTGTGCCACGGGCCCGGACCTGAAGTCCGGCGGTCCTGCGGAAACGGTTCGCTCAGCCTATAGACGGCGGTCAGGCTGCCGTCGGTCCACGCGTACGAGACCGGCGCGGCAGGTGGCGGCGAGGTGAACGGCGGCTCGTGCGCGGGAGGAGGCGGCGCCACCAGGACGAGCGTTGCCAGCCTCCGCGTCATGGCCCGCAGCAGCGCCGTACGCCCTGGCAGCACCGACGCCGAAACCGCCACGACGCCCCGCTCCCGCGCCCGCGCGATCAGAGCGGCGACCAGGGCCGAACCCACACCCTGCCGCTGCCACCCGTCACACACCAGGACGCCGAGTTCGGCGGCGGGCGGCCCGGCCCCGGGCACGGCGGCGAGGCTCGCGAGCCCCACGGGATGCGCGTCACCGCAGGCGTACGGCACCGCGCTGCTGAGCGATTCCGCGCCGTCGCCGTGGTGGGGGGCCGTGTACGCGAGCACCGCGTCGTGCTCCTCGGGGCGGCCCGCCAACAGGGCGTCGGCGTACTCCTCGGGGAAGACGCGCTGGAAGCCGAAGAAGCGCAACCGCACGGTCTCCGGTGAGCAGCGTGCGAAAAGTGCGTCCAAGGCGGCCCGGTCCCCGGGACCCACGTCGGCGATGCGGACGCCGGGCCGGGCGCGGCCCCCGCCCTCCTGTGCCGCCGCCGGCGGCGGTGCCGCTCGGGCGGCGGCCGTGTCCGCCGCTTGCGCACCCTCTATGACCGTCGTCATAGCGACCAGTATTATGACGACCGTCATAATCGGCAAGGCGGCACCACGGCGCGGTGCCGCGCGCCTGGGCGAGCGGCAGGAGCGGCGGACGTGAACGGACAGGTCACAGGACCGGACCCGAGCGGGCAGTCGGGACCGGGCGGGCAGCCGGACCGGCATGAGGAGTCAGGTCGGCATGAGCACGCGGACCGGCATGAGCAGGCACACCCGCATGAGCAGGCGGACGGGCAGGAGCAGGCACGCCGGCAGGAGCAGGCACACCCCGTCGCATCAGGCTCCGCGGTCGAGGTGGGCTTCCTCGGGCTCGGCGTGATGGGGTTCCCGATGGCCCTCAACCTCGCGCGCGCCGGCACCCCGCTCACCGTGTGGAACCGCACGGCCGCCCGCGCGGAGCCGCTGCGCGCGGCCGGCGCCCACGTGGCGGCGACGCCCGCGGAGGTGTTCCGGCGCTGCGGCGTCGTCCTGCTGATGCTGGCGGACGAGCAGGCCGTCGACGAGGTCCTGGGCGAGGTCCTCGGCGGCTCCCCGGCGAGCGTCCGCGGCCGCGTCGTCGTGCACATGGGCACCACCGCGCCCGGGTGGTCCCGCGACCTGGAGGCGCGGGTGCGCGCGGCGGGCGGGACGTACGTCGAGTGCCCGGTCTCCGGTTCGCGGGTGCCGGCGGAGGCAGGAGCGCTGGTCGCGATGCTGGCCGGGCCGCCCGACGCGGTCGAGCAGGTACGGCCGCTGCTGGCGCCGATGTGCCGCGAGTCGTTCGTGTGCGGCACGGCCGCGCCTTCCGGTCTGCTGATGAAGCTGGCCGTGAACCTGTTCCTGATCACCATGGTCACCGGCCTCACCGAGGCGTTCCACTTCGCCGACCGGCACGGGCTGGACCGCGAGCGCTTCCTCGCCGTCGTGGACGCGGGGCCGATGGCGAGCGGCGTCTCCCGTATGAAGGCGCCGAAACTGCGTGACCGCGACTTCTCCGTCCAGGCGGCGGCGCTCGACGTGCTCAAGAACAACAGGCTGATCGCCGAGGCGGCCCGGGACGCCGCCCTGGCGTCGCCACTGCTCGACGTGTGCCACGCGCTCTTCGCCGAGACGGTCGGCCTGGGCCTCGCCGACGCGGACATGGTCGCCGTGCTGCACGCCCTGGAGGCGCGAACCGACGCCCTCACAGATGACGCCCTCACAGATGCGGCTGCGGACAGGGCGCTCCCGCGCGCGGGAGCGCCCTCCGGCCGTAGCGTCTAGGCTGCAACCGCCGTACGCACATGATCGGTTGAACGGCGCCGACGGACCGTCGGCCGTTCGGGACGGCATCGAAGCGCACGAAGGGCGGGAAGGCGGCGATGGGTGTGGCGATCCGCAGGGCAGGGGAAGGCGACCGCGAGGCGCTGACGCGGCTGCTGGACGAGGGGTTCTACCACGATCCGGTGAGCACCTGGATCTTCCCCGACCCCGAGCGCCGCCGGCGCCACCACGGCACGATGATGGGCGCGTTCCTCGACGCGGCACTCGCGGACGGCTACGTGGACATGACGGAGGACGGCTCGGGTGTCGCACTGTGGTTCTCGATGCCCGGTCCGGACGCCGCCGGTGCCGCCGATGCCGCGGTTGACGGCGGCGCCCAAGGCGGCCACGGCGAGGACGCCGGCAGGGCCGCCGCGCGTGCGCTGCGCGAGGCGGTCGACCCCGACAACGAGCGCGTCGAGCAGATCTCCCTCATCCTCGACGCGAACCACCCGGCCGACCGCCCGCACGAATACCTGATGCTGATCGCGGTGTCGCCCGACCAGCGCGGCCGGGGCGTCGGAGCGGCACTGATCAACAGCACGCTCGAACGCTGCGACCGCGAGGGCCGGTACGCCTATCTGGAGGCGAGCAGCGTGCGCAGCAGCAGGCTGTACGAACGCCTGGGCTTCCACCTCGACAGCCGGACGGTCGACCTGCCGGACGGGCCGCGGATGTTGCCCATGTGGCGCGAACCGCGGCCGCGCACGGCAGGATGACGGTATGACCGTGAACCCGGTACCAGGAGTCGGCGCCTCCACCCGTGCGTCCGGCGTCCCCAGGGCGTCCGCGCCCTCCGCGCTCTCGCTGTGGTCGCACGACTCCTTCCTGTCCATCGGCTCGGTCGGCTCGGTGCTGTCCATCGGCTCGGTGGGCAGCGCGCTGTCGATCGGTTCGATCGGCTCCTCCCTGTCGATCGGTTCGATCGGCTCCGGACTCTCTCTGGCCTCGATCGGCTCCCTGCAGTCCTTCGCGTCCGTGCTGTCGGTGCAAGGCGCCCGCGACTTCCTCAAGGCAGGCCCCTACGCGGGCTTCGGAGCCTCCGCGTCCCGCCCCGAAGCCCCCGCCGACGAACCGGCCGGCGGCTCCCGCGCCGAGGACCGCCCGGGCGGCGCCTCGGCCGGAACCGCCGCGGTCACCCTGACGATCACCGCAGCCGCAGCCGCAGCCGCGGCAGCCTGGCTGCTGATCTCACGCCGCCGCGGCTAGAGTCCGCGGCCCGACCTCCGGCGCGCCCACCGGCACGCGTCCGCAGATCAGACGTCCCAGGCCGCGCCGAGGGCCAGCAGACGGTCCCGGTACTCGATGACCTCGACCCACTCCGCCGGCCAGGCGTCCGCGCCCAGGTGAGCGCCTGCGAAGGCACCGGCCAGGGCGGCGATGGAGTCGGAGTCGCCGGAGGAGTACGCGGCCCGGCGCACGACCGCCGCCGCGTCGTCGGGCAGCAGGAGGAAGCAGTACAGACCGGTGGCCAGCGCCTCCTCGGCGATCCATCCGGCGCCTGTGGCCTCGCACGGATCGGCTTCGACGTCGGGCGAGCGCAGCGCGGCCGCGAGGCGGTCGAGCGCGGTCAGGCACTCGTCCCAGCCGCGCGCGGCGAAGGCCGCGGGGTCCGCGTCGTGCGCGTGGGAGACCAGGTCGCCGAGCCACTCGACGCGGTAGCGGTCGCGATTGCGGTGGGCGTGGTCGGTGAGCGCGGGCAGCAGTTCGGCGGGCGCGACGCCCGCGGCCAACAGCCGTACGGCGTGGGCCGTCAGATCGGCGGCGGCGAGCGCGGTGGGGTGGCCGTGGGTGAGGGCGGCCTGCAACTGGGCCGCGCCGCCCTGCTGTTCCTCGTCCAGTCCGGGCACCAGGCCCAGCGGCGCGACCCGCATGTTCGCGCCGCAGCCCTTGGAACCGATCTGGCTCGCCTCCTGCCAGGGGCCGCGGGCGCCGAGCGCCTCGCACGCGCGCAGGCAGGTGGCTCCGGGCGCGCGGTTGTTGTCCGGTGAGACGCTCCAGGCGACGAAGCGCTCCCGCACCGGCCACTCCATGCGCTCCGGTGTCAACGGCCCTTCGGCCAGCGCCGCGACCAGCCCCTCGCCCAGTGCCAGCGTCATCTGCGTGTCGTCGGTGACGTACGCCCGCCCCCAGGCGAGCGGCAGCGTCATCTCGCGCCAAGGACCGGACTTCGCCGCGATCTCCGCCATGCCGTTGAACTCGGTCGGGAAGCCCATCGCGTCCCCGATCGCCAACCCCACCAGTGCGCCAGTCGCCGCACGCCTCACGTCGGTCTCCTCCCCGCGGGTCTCCCCGTTCGCCCATGTGTACCTCACGCGGGCGACGGCCGCGGAGTGAGAGGCGCGGTGACCGGGCGGGGGGCGGTCGTCGGGCGACGCAGTGGTCGGGCGATGCGGTGGTCGGGCGATGCGGTGGTCGGGGCCGCGAGCGTCCGGGTGGCGGGCGGTCGGGCCGGACAGGCGGGGGCGGGCGCGGTCGAGCGTTGTGTCGGTTGATAGGACCGTACGACGGAGCCTGTGGAAAACTTGTGCGGCTCGGCGGGCGGTGCGCAGCACAATGTCTCGCATGTCCAGTCGTGAGCAGTACCCCAGCAACGCGGGTGAGCCGCGTGACCGCCGCGCTCGGCGCGACGCCGGCGCTTCCCGTGATCCGCGCGATCGTGGCGGCCTCGGTGGGCGCATCGGCCTCGGCCGTGCGCGTGCCGGGCGGCGGTCCGGCGGTCCTCGTGCCGTCGTGGACGCGCTGTACGCCGCGCTCGATCCGCTTGCCTATCCCGCGCGTGCACGAGCGCTCGCGGTATGGGCACGGGAGCTGGCGCGCGAACAGGCCGGAGACACCGCGGACGCGAGCGGGATCCGGCCGTATCTGGACGAGCTGGACGTCCGGGACCCGTACGGACGCCGGCTCGCGGTCGTGGCCGCGACGATCGTCGGCGACGTCGACTTTCTTGAGGCACGTCTCACCGACCCCGACGCCGCTGTGCGCGCCACCGCGCTCAGCGCCGCGTCGAGCCTTCCGATCAGTGACGACGCGCTCGAACGGGCCATGCGGGACGCCCCGGCCGCGGTACGCCGGCGCATCGCGAGAGCGGTCGTGGCCGGCCGCCGCAGCGCTCTCGCCGAGCGGCTGGTCGCCTCGCTGGCGGACACGTGGGGCGACGAGGAGGCCGCGCGGCTGCTGCCGGCCTGCGGAGCGGAGACCGTACGGGTCCTGCTGCCGCGGCTGTTCCCCGCGGTCACCCGGTGGCACGCACTCGGCCGCGCCCACCCCGACCTGCTGCTCGACGAGGTCGCCCGCCAACTCGCCGACCTCCCGGCACCGTTGCGTACGACATGGTGGGCGCGCAACGCTGACGTGTTCGCCGCCACCGCCAGGGCCCGCCCGCATCGCGTCCTCGACCTGCTGGAAGCGCACTGCCCGCCGCACCTGCCCGCGCCCGTGCGTGACTGCCTCGGCGTGCTCCTCAAGGCCGCTCCCGGGCGGACGATCGCGCTGGTCACCGCGCCGGACCGGTCGACCGCTCCCGCGCGCGGCCTGTTCTCCCGCAGCGCACTCGGGCGGCTCGCGCGCGCGGGGACACCCGAACTGGCCGACCTGGGCCGGGCGTGGCGCGACACCCCGGACTCCCTCGTCCTTCTGTTGCGAGCGCTGCCGCCGTCGCGCCGCGAGGCGTTCTACGACACGGTGACCGCCGGGCAGGATCTGAGCCGCAGCAGTCTCGCGGACGCCGTCCTCGACGCACTGCCACGCCGGCGCGCACAGGCCGAGGCACGCCGGATGGCCGTGCAGGCCGACGAGCGCGGCGCCTCCTGGGACGCGGCCCTCGCGCCTGTCGCGTATCTGCCGGTCACGGAGGCCCGGCCGCGGCTCCTGGCCGCGACCCGCCGCCCGGCCGCCGAGGACCGCGCGGTGGCGTACCCGCTGCTGGTCCGCAACGCCGCCAGGTCCGGTGAGGCCGCGGCCGTCGCCGCTCTGCTGGAGGACCTGCAGCGGTTGCGCAACGAGCAGGAACCGGTCCGCGGGCCCGCCCTCGACACTCTCGCGAAGGTCCCGCCGAGCCTGTTCGCCGATGCGGACACCGCGCTGCTCGACCGCATCGCCGTCGACGCGATCGAGGCCCGCGACAGCTCCTACCGCACCCGGCGCGCACTGTCCGACCTCGCGCTCGCGGTGCTGCGCGAGCACGCGGTCGGCGGCGGACAACCGCTGGTGGCCTGGGCGTTGACGACGTTGACCCGCCTGTCGGGACACACCGGGGGCGCCGACCTCGGCCGCCTCCACACCATGCTGCGCCGTGGCCAGGAGTTCCAGGTATTCGACGCGCTGCGGCCCTGGCTGGACGCGGGCGCGAAAAAGGCGGACCACTCGCTGGCGCTGTCGCTCGCCCGCGCCCTCGGCCGCCGCGCCCACCACATGCCGCAGCTGCAGGAACTCCTGTGGCAGGCCTTCCGCTCCGGCGGCGTCACCACCGCCCGCCAAGCCGTGGACCTGTGGCTGGACGACCCCTCCGCCAGGGACGCGCGCGTCGCACGCGTGCTGGACGTCGACCGCTCCGCCGCAGTCCTCGCCCCGGTCCTGCGCGTCCTCACCCGCCGCCGCACCGACCTGCTCGACATCGTCCTCGGCGACACCCCGCCGTACGGCCGCTTCCTGGTCGCCGACTCCCGCTGGCTGCCGCCCGTCGCCGACTCCGCCCGCTGGCTGCCCCGCCAACAGGCCGCCGCGGCACGTCTCCTGGCACGCGCCGCCGATGACGCCTCGCTCCCCAAGCACACCCGGGCGGCGCACATCCGCGCGGCCGCGACCATCCCCGCCCACGGCGCGGACATCGCCCGCCGCTACGCCGGCTCCCCGGACACGGTCCTCGCCGAAGCCGCACTCGGCGCGCTCGCCTGGACCGACCGCCCGGCCGACGCCCTCCCGCTGCTGCTGGCCCACGCCGGCCACGACCGTGCGCGCGTCGCCCTCTACGCGACGACACGCGTGTCGCGGTTCATCGCCCCGACGGAGCTGGAAAGCGAACTGCGCGCGGTGCTGTTGCCGGGGGCGCTCGCGGAGGTGACGGACGCGACCCCCGGTACCAGCCCCGCGGCCCCGCCCGGCGCCGCGCACTCGACCGAGATCCTGGCCTCCTCGGACAGCGTCACACCCGTCGCCCCGCCCGGCACCGCGCCCACGGCTGGTGGCGCCCTCGCGACCGACCGCACTCCCGGAGCCGGCCACGCTCCCGCCGCGCCGACGGCCAAGGTCACCAGCCGCAAGGAACTGGTGCGGCTCGCCGCCTCCCGACTGCCCATCGACACCGCCGCGGCCGTCGTGGCCGAGGCATACGCGCTGCTCGGACAGCATCCGGACGTACGCGCCGCATGCGTGCCGGCGGCCGTCGGCCTCCTGCGCGCGCCCGCCGCCCGACAGCTGCTGGAACGCGCCGTGGACGGGCCACCGGTCGTCCAGGCCGCTGTGCTGCGCGTCCAGCCGTACGACCTTCAGGACGGCGACCGCCCCGCCTACGCCCGCCTGGTGGGCCGGGTCGCGGACAGCAGCGACACCGAGACCGCAGACAGCGCGACGACCCAACTCGCCCGCTGGGCACCGTGGTATCCCGAGGCGGCGGCGTTGCTGCTGGCCAGGGTGGTCGACCTGGACCGGCGTTCGGCCTGGCGGGCGGCGGCGGACGGCCTGGTCGCGCTGACTGCCGCCCCCGAGGGCGACGCTCCGCTGCTGGACGCGCTCACCCGGCTCACGACCGCGGACGCCGAAGCCGCCGCCCGTGGACTCGACGCGGACGCCGACCGGGACCGCCCCGCACGTCAGCGGGTCGACCACCTCGTCGCACGCCTGGCGGCCGGTGCCACGATGGGCGCGACCGCCCACCACCGCGAGGCGGCACTGCGCGCCTCCGAACTGCTGTCCCGGACCCCCGACTTCGTCCCGCACGGCACCCGCCTCCAGGCCGCCGCCCTCGACCTCGACGCCCCGCCCACCCGACTCCACGCGGCCCTGGACCAGTTGGCCACCCTGCACATAGGCCAGGCCCTGGCCGCACGCACCGCGGAGACGCTCCGCCACCGCCTCTCCACCGCGCGCCGCCCCGGCCGGCCCGAGATTCTGCTCACCGCCGTCGACCACCTCACCGCCACCCCCCACCACGCCACCGGCCTGTTCGCCGTCGCCCTCACCCACGCCCTCGGCGTCCGCACCGGCTGGCCCCCCGCGTGGCGAGCCCGCCTGCGCACCCTCCGCGTCCACCCCGACCCCGACGTCCGCGACGCCGCCCTGGCCGTCACCACGACAACCGAGTAGCCCCGGGCGCCACACCCCGGCTCGGGGACCGGCCGCCCACCGTGCCGCCGCACATGTCCGACCAGGCGGGCCCTTACGGTGGTACGGCCCGCGGAACGGGCGGCCGGGGCCTGGACGTCCCACGCCGCCGAGACGGTCAGGAAGGTCCGAAAGGCCGGGGCGGCCGAGGCGGACAGCCGGACGGAGTGGACAGTCAAACGGAGTGGACACTCGGACGGAGTGGACGGAGGCGGTCGGGGTGGCGGGTGAGGACACCGGCGCGGCGGTGATCACGGGCGCGGAGGAAGGGTCGTTCGCCCGGTCGGTACTGGCGGAGCGGCATCCCGCGCTGATCCGGCAGGTGCGCGAGGCCACCGCGTATCCGCCGGAGCAGCAGCGGAGGCTGGACGCGCTGCTGGAGGAGATCGCCGGAGGCGTCGTCGCCCCGCTGCCGGCCGGGTCGCACGATGCGGACCGGTGGGCCGAATGGGGCCGGGAGCACGTGGGCCGGCCGTGGTACGAGGTGCCGTTCCTGTGGGCGGAGAGCTATTTCTACCGCAGGCTGCTGGAGGCCGTTGGCTACTTCGGGCCCGGGGCGTGGCAGGGCATCGATCCGTTCGGGCCGTTCAAGCGCGCGGAGTTGAGCGGCCCCGAGGTCGAGGAGGAGCTGGCCGCGCTGGACGAGGTGGCGGCGATGCCGCCCGAGGAGCAGGACCGGGCCCTGCTCACCGGAGCGCTGTGGGGCAACCGCGCCGACCTGGGCTTCCGCCTCTCCTCCCGGGCCGCGTCCCACTCCGCGGCCGACCCCGGCTCGGAACGCGTCGTCGCCGACGACAGCGACGCGCTCTGGCGTCACCTGCGACACCCCCGGCCGCCCGGGGGTCACGCAGCGCCCGCGGGGCCCGCGCCCGCGACCGTCTGCGTGCTCGCCGACAACGCCGGCCGCGAGTTGATCCCCGACCTGCTGCTCGCCGACCACCTGCTGCAGACCCGTCGCGCGGCCGCGGTCGTGCTGCACGTGAAGCCGTACCCGTACTTCGTGTCCGACGCGACGACCGCGGACGTGGCCGACTGCCTGCGGCGCATCACCCAGGCGCCGGGACACGCGGGCCGGGTCGGCGCACGGCTGCGGGAGGCGGTGGCGCACGGCCGGCTGACCGTGCGCGCACATCCGTTCGCGTGCGCGCCGCTTCCGTACGCCGACATGCCCGACGACCTGCGCGCCGAACTGGCCGCCGCCACGGTGACCATCGCCAAGGGCGACCTCAACTACCGGCGCCTGGTGGGCGACCGGACGTGGCCGGCCACCACGCCGTTCGCCCGGCTCACGTCGTACTTTCCGGGGCCGCTGGTGGCGTTGCGCACGATGAAGTGCGACGTCGCGGTGGGACTGGACCCGCAAACGGTCGCCGGGCTCGACGCGAGCGGCCGGACGTGGCGCACCAGCGGCGCGTACGCCGTGATCCACTTCAGCAGCCCGTGATCTCGCCGCGTGAGAGGCAAGCCGGAGGCCGCCCGGCCACGTGGGTGGAACAGGCGTGACAGGCCAGGTGGGTCAGCGGGCGAGAACCGCGCGACCGCGGCCGTGGACGCCTCGGGCGCCGCGTCGTGGACGCCCCGGGGGCGTCGCGTGCCGTCGGTGACGCTACGTGACCGGCGTTGTCAGACCCTCCGGTTAGCCTGGGGGAGCCAGGTCGGGCCGGGGGACGACGGTCTGCTCGGCAAGGCGTTCCGCGGGATTGCCGGTGGCCGGCCCGGCCGGTGGTCGCGCGGACGGTTCGGCAGGTGGACGAGTTCGGAACGAGTCCGGAAACGAGCTCCGGGGAGGAGGTGCGGTTGGCAAGACGCGATGACGACGGGAGGGGTGAACCCGCCGGTCAGACAGGCCAGGACGAGGCTGACGACGCGGAGGCGGAGACAGCGGGCGCGTGGGGCGGCGCGGTCGCGACGGAGCCGGCGGTGCCGGAACGCCAATTGCTCCTCGGCGCGTTGCCGGCGCTGGCCTCGGGGGAGGCCGCGTTCCTGCCGGCGGACCCACCGCGGCGCGGGCTCGTCGCCTTCTGGTCGCCGACCGGCGACCTGCCGGATCTGGGCGTGGAGCCGGTAGGGATCGCGGTCGACCGTACCGGTACCGGTGAGGTCTCCTCGGGCGGCCAGGTCGCACAGGCCGTCTGCGTGCCGGTGGAACTGGCCGTGCCGCTGCTCACGCGTTGCCGTGCGCTGGGCGCGACCGGCCGGGCGTCGGCGAGCACGGCGTACTGGGGCGCGGCGGCCACGATGGGGCTGAGCCTGCTCGCCCGAGGGCGGCTGGTGGCCGGAGTCACCCCGGCGGGCCACGACGCCTGGCGTGTCGCGGCGCTGGACCCGGGCGAGGAGGAGAAGGCGGCCGCGCTCGCGGCGGCGATGCCCGTCGAGGCATGGGCGTGGAAGCGGGCGGCGCCGGCGCCGGACGCGGACGGCGTGCTGGGCGTGGGCGCGCGCGGGGGCGTGGCGCCGGATGCGGACGGCGTGCTCGACGTGGACGGGACGCCGAGCGCGGGCAGGGCGAGGGCGGTGACGCCGGGGGCGGGCGGGACGCCGGGCCTGGCGCCGGATGCCGACAGCCTGCTCGCCGTGGGCGAGACAGCGGGCGTCGTGTCGTCGGCTCGTCCGGTGGCGCGTGCGGCGAGGGTCGGGGGTGGAGAGGACGCGGGTGCTTCGCTGCCGGGCGACGGGTCCCCGCGTCCGCTCCGGGACGCGGAGTCGCTGTTGCGCGCCTTCCTGGACGCCGTTGCCGATGCGCTCGCCCGGACGCCGGCCGCGCGGCACCTGGGCGGGGGGCCGACGTTCGCCGCTGCCGCGCCGCAGGCCGGGTCCGCGCGCCGGCCGCGACCCGCACGCGTACCGCTCGCGGAGGCCGTACGCCTGGCCGAGCAGGGGCAGGCGCCCTCGGCGGGGCGGCGTACCGAGGGTGCGGAGGCCGGCCGGTCGATCGCCGAGCGTCCCCGTGGGCCGGTGCGCCGCGACCGGGGGATGGGCCGGCTCGAGGTGTCGTTGCGGGTGGAGTTGGACGTTGCGGCTGACGCGGCTGACGCGGGGTCCCGAGCCGGGACGGCGGACGGCGTACGGTTCCGCGCCGTGGTCCAGTTGCGCAGCCTCGCCGCGCCGACGGTGTTCGCGGACGCGGCCGAGCTGTGGGCCGGCGAGGCTGCGGCGCCCGAAGCGTTCGGGCCGCACGCGCGGGCCGATGTCCACGTGGCGCTGCGCCGAGCCGCACGCGTCTGGGCGCCGGCGGAGCGGCTGCTGGACGCCGTCGCGCCGACCGGCCTCGACCTGTCCGACGCCGAGGCCGGCGAACTGCTCGGCGGCGCGGCCGGACGCCTCGCGGCGGTCGGCGTCGTGGTGCACTGGCCGAAGGAGCTGGTGCGCGGTCTGACGGCGCGCGCGTACCTCGAACCAGCGCGCGAAGGCCGCGGCGGCCCCGTCACGGGCACGGCCTCGTCGGCACCCTCCTTCCTCTCCGCCGGTGGTCTCGTGGACTTCCGCTGGCGGGTCGCGCTCGGCGAGGAGACGTTGTCCGAGGCGGAGGTGGAGCGGCTGGTGCAGGCACACCGGCCGGTGGTGCGGTTGCGGAACCGCTGGGTGGTGGTGGACGGCGAGTTGGCGCGGCGTCTGCGCACCACGCGGCGGGGGAAAGCGCGTTCGCTGTCGGGGATCGAGGCGCTCGGCGCGGCGTTGACGGGCTCGGTGGACGTCGACGGCGAGCAGGTCGCGGTGGTGGCGGGCGGGGCGCTGGAGGAGCTGCGCGCGTGTATCGCCGAGCCCGAGCCGGCGGCGACGTCCCCGGTCACCGGAGCTGCCGCTCCCGCCGCCGCTGACATCGCCGCCGCAGACCTCGACCCGGCCGCCGCAGACCCGAGCGCCGACGCCGGCCGAACCGCCCTCGCCCGCGCCGACCGCCTCGCCCCCGCCGCACGGCAAGACCCCGCCGACCACGACCGCATCGGACGTCTCCTCCCTGCCCCGAGCGGACCGCCGAGCACCCTGGTCGGGACCCTCCGCGGCTATCAACTCCGCGGCCTGGACTGGCTGGACCGCATGACCTCGCTCGGCCTCGGCGCGTGCCTCGCCGACGACATGGGCCTGGGCAAGACGGTCACGCTCATCGCCCTGCACCTGCGTCGCGCGCAACGTCCGGCCGCCGCGGGACCCACGCTGGTGGTCTGCCCCGCGTCGCTGCTCGGCACCTGGGAGCGTGAGATCAGGCGTTTCGCCCCGACCGAGCCCGTCCACCGATTCCACGGCGCGGGGCGGGAGTTGGACACGGCCTGCGCGCGCGGCTTCGTCCTCACCACGTACGGCACCATGCGCCGCGACGCCGTACGCCTCGGCTCCCGCACCTGGGGCCTGGTGGTCGCCGACGAGGCCCAGCACGTCAAGAACCCCCACGCGCACACCGCGCAGGCCCTGCGCCTGATCCCCGCGCGCGGCCGGGTCGCGCTCACCGGCACCCCGGTGGAGAACAACCTCTCCGAGCTGTGGGCGCTGCTCGACTGGACGACGCCCGGACTGCTCGGCACGCAGGGGGCGTTCCGCGACCGTTACGCCAAGGCCGTCGAGGGCGACCGCGACGAGCGGGCGATGCGCCAACTCGCCGCGCTCGTACGCCCGTTTCTCCTGCGACGCCGCAAGTCCGACCCCGGCGTCGCGCCCGAACTGCCGCCCAAGACCGAGATCGACCGCCCGGTCCCGCTGACCAGGGAGCAGGTCTCGCTCTACCAGGCGCTGGTCCGCGAATCGATGGCGGACATCGAGGGTGCGAGCGGCATGGCGCGCCGCGGCCTGGTGATGCGGCTCCTCACCGGCCTGAAGCAGGTGTGCAACCACCCCGCGCAATTCCTGGAGGAACCGCCGGACGCCGCCGAACTCCGAGGCCGCTCAGGCAAGTTGAGCATGCTGGACGATCTCCTCGACACCGTGCTCGGCACCGGCGGCGACGTGAACGACGACGGCTCGGTGCTCGTCTTCACGCAGTACGTGGCGATGGGACGGCTCCTGCGGCGCCACCTCGCCGCGCGCGGTGTGAACAGCCTGTTCCTGCACGGCGGCACCCCGGTCGGGCGGCGGCAGGAGATGGTCGACGCGTTCCAGTCCGGCGCCGAGCGCGTCTTCCTGCTCTCCCTCAAAGCCGCCGGCACCGGCCTGAACCTCACCCGCGCCGCCCACGTCGTGCATTACGACCGCTGGTGGAACCCCGCGGTCGAGGACCAGGCCACCGACCGGGCCTACCGCATCGGCCAGACGCGGCCGGTCCAGGTTTACAAGCTGATCGCCGAAGGCACCGTCGAGGAGCGGATCGCCGCGCTCCTGGCCCATAAGCGCGAGCTGGCCGACGCCGTACTCGGCTCCGGAGAAGGGGCGTTGAGCGAGCTGAGCGACGCCGAACTCGCCGAGCTGGTCGCTCTGCGCGGACGCAGGCCGTAACCGCCTCCGAGCGGCGGTGGATTGTCGACGGCCCGGCCCGCGACCGGCTCAACGGGCCGAGGAGCCGAAGCCGTTGGTCGGGGTGGGCGAGGTCGACGGCTCGGACGTCGCGGGCGGCGAGGCGGGGGCAGTGGTGCGCGGGGCGCCGGCGCCCGTACCGCCCCCGGAGCCCGTGCCCTCGCTCGCGCTCCCGCCACCGCCGGCGGACGGGGTGATCGTGGGGCGCGGGGTCGAGGGGGTGGTGACGCCGGAGCCGGGGCGGCCGCTGGGGTCGCTGCCCCGCGGGGTGGCGGGGCTCTGGGACGGGGAGCCCGTCGTGCTCCCCGAGTCTCCGGTGGCCGGGCCCGTACCCGTGCTCGTATCGGACGGCGTGGGGGTGGTGGCGGGACCGCCGCCGGAGCCGGACGAGCTGTGGCCGGTGACGGCGTTGCCGATGGTCGTGCCGTGGCCGTGGCCGCTGATGTTCTCGCCGGCGATGGCCTCGTAGCCGGTGATGCCGGCCATGGTCAGCCCGAAGGCGAGCGCGACGGCTGCGGCGGGGCGCTTCCAGTTGCGCGTGCGGGAGCGTTCGCCGGCGCGGTACGCGGTCGGGGCGCCGTAGGCGGGGGCCGCGGTGTCGTGATCCGCGTCACGGTGGGCGTCGATGCTGGGGCTGGGGCTGGGGCTGGTGGCGGTGCCCGGCTCGGGGCCGGGGCTGGTGGCGGTGGCGGCCTCGGGGTCGGGTCCGGGGCCGGGTCGCGTCCGCCCGCGAATCCGGCGGACGCCGGGGCGCGCCTGCACGGCGACCTCCTGCATGTGCCGGCCGGTACGCCGGAAGACGTGCTGCAGGATCGAACCGCCGCAGGTGCCGAGGACGCTGACGACGCCGGCGCCGACGATCGTGCCGTAGACGCCGAGGTTGGACGCGAGCTTGGCGGCGACGACCGCGGCGACCGCACTGCCCGCGACCTGCGGAACGCTGAGGTCGAGGGTGGCTTTGGCGTTGCTCTCGCTGGAGCGGTCGATCTTGCTGGAGCCGGAGCCGGAGCCGGAGGTCGAGTCGAAGTCGGAGCGGGAGGCCGAGCCCGTTCCGCCGCCCGCGCCGCCCGCGCCACGCCCTGGCGCCGACGTCGGCGCCGACGCCATCGACGTCGGTGCCGGCAGCGCCCACGTCGCGTCCGAGCCCGCACCCATACCCGCACCGGCACCCGGTGCCGCGCCGCCCGTACCTCCATCCGGTGCCGTGCCGCCTGCTCCCGCTCCCGCGTCCCGCGCCGGGCGCCGGTCATCGCCCAATGCCTCGCCCATACCGGACCCTGCCCGCCTTTCCCGATCGGCCTCCCCGGATCAGACGGACAAGCGGAACCACAAGTTCCTTTTGTCTGATATTCGTGATGCACGCCACTCCCACCCCATATCACCCACCCGTCCCACGGCTGCGCCTTCGCGCCGGCTGAGCGCACCCCAGGAGAAGCCACCGCCCACCGCCCACCCCGCCTCGCCCGTGGCGCTGCCCCGTCGTTGCCGTCCACCGCCACGAGGTCCGTTGCGGCCCGCAACACTGTTGCGGGCCGCCAGGCTGGATGCCGTCGGGCCGATCGGCCGGGCAGTCACATGCGGCGGCCCCCGTCGCGGGAAGAGGTCGTCGGTGCGTACTCCGTTGTTGTCGGTCAGGGCGGCGCTCGTCCTCACCCTGGCCTTATTGACCGGACTGGGCGCCGGGGTCCTGTCCGCGGTGGGCGGCACCGAGCCGACCCAGTGCGTGCTCTACGGAGCCGGGTCCTTCGGCCTGGCGGTTCCCTTCTTCGACCGACTTATCGGGAGAACCGGACCCGAGTGAGCAACGTCGGCCCCATGCTTGACCCGGAACGGCGTGGCGCGGAGCCGCTCGACCCGAAGCCGCACAACCCGGGGCGCAAACGCCCACGGCGCGCGACCCTTGACAGGAGGAACCGACCCGATGGGCGAATTACGGCCGCTGGCCGATGAACTGGACGACGACTGCCGGGCGTTCGCGCAGGCGCTGCGCACCCTCTTCACCGGGCTGCGGGTATCCGTGCGACGGTACGCGGCGCGGCGTTACCGGGACGCGGGGACCGTCTCGCGCTACCTCGGCGGCACGCGGGTGCCGCCGTGGGAGTTCGTCGTCGACCTCTTCGCCGATCTGGCCACCGACCACGGCGCGGCGGCCACGCCGCTGACCCTGGACCACGTACGGGAGCTGCACCGCCGCGCGGTCCAGGCAGGCGCCGCGCCGGCCGACGGCGTCCAGGTGCTGCAGCGCCAACTGGCCGACGCCGACCGGGAGGCACGCCGCGCCACCGCGCAGGAGGACGTACTGGGCGACGCGTTGCTGGACCGCCAGCACCGCATCGCCGACCTCGAAGTCCGCCTCAACCTGCTGGAAGCGCAGTGGTCGGCCGAACGCGCATACCTCCGGCCGCCGTTGGGCGAACCGGGAGCGGCGGGCGCTGCGGGCGCCGCGGGTGACCTGCTCGCCGAGCGCGGACGGCTGGAGGACCAGGTCAGGAAGCTGGAAGCCGAGCTGGAGGAGACCCGGCTGCGGGTGATGCTCGCCGAATCCAGGTGCAATGTCCTCGAACGCCAACTCGCCATCGCCGAAGGCCCGTTGCCGGCCCTTGCGCCGATCGGGCCGGACCCTGCCGCAACGTTGCGGACGCCCGCGGCTCATACGTCCCCGGACGCACCCGCGCGGATTCTCGCCGTCGACGACAAGCCGGCCAACCTGCTCACGCTGACAGCCGTGCTGGCCGGCCTGGGCCACGACATCTTGACGGCCGACTCGGGCCAGGCCGCGCTCAAGGCACTGCTGGACGGCGGCGGCTTCGCCGTCATCCTGCTCGACGTCCAGATGCCCGACATGGACGGCTACGAGACGGCGCTGCACATCAAGCGCCGGGCCCGCACCCGCAACATCCCGATCATCTTCCTCACGGCCATGGACCACGACCCGTCGCACATGTTCCGCGGCTACACCGCGGGAGCCGTCGACTACCTGGTCAAACCGTTCGACCCCGCGATCATCCGAGCCAAGGTGGAAGCCTTCGTCCAACTCCACCTCGAAGCCCGCCCCGCCTGAGCCGCCCCCCGGCCGCCGGCCCTGACCCCCGCGCGGCCCTCTCCAGGCGGCACCCGAACGGCACCCAGGAGGCCGCCCGGGAACGGCTCAGGGCCACGTACGGAGATCCGTATGTGGCCCTGACCTGCTGCTTTGGAGTCGGGGTGGCGGGATTTGAACCCACGGCCTCTTCGTCCCGAATGAGGTTCGGGCGTGATCGACACCGGGTGGTTTGCTGTTTTGCCTGGTCAGGGCGTTGGGGTGCGGTGGTCTCGGGTGGTCTTGAAGAGACTCGGGGAGCGGGTCGGCTCCCAGGTGGCTCCCAACGGGGCATCAGCCAACGACCGCCGAGTCCGTCTGACCCGCCGTATCAGCTCACACGAATCCTTGGCGCCATGGCACTCGACCAGCGGGCTCAGATCACCATTGAGATCGTTTCACCCTGAATTCGCAGGTCGCGGTACTGGTGTGAGTCCGTGACGGGGTGCTCGTGCAGGCCGAGGGCCTGATCGTCTTGGGGTGATCGTTCGTCACCGTCGGACCTCGGAGTTCGCTAGGACGAGCAGGGCCCGCAGCAGGGTGGTGGCGTGACGGGCGTTCATGCGGACCTTGGTCAGGACGCGCCAGGTCTTCAGGTTCGCGAAGCCGTGCTCAACGGCGGCGCGTTCGCGGCTGACCAGCCGGTTCGCCTCCCTCTCGGCGTCGGTGAGGCGGCGGGAGCGCGTCGCCTTGCGGCCGGTGATGATCACGGGATTGTCGTCAGGGTCGTCGTCCAGTCCGACGAAGCCGAGGTCGGCAAGGGCGCCGAGGCCGGCCTCGCGCAGATGCGCGGTGATGTGGTCGTGGCGGGCGGCGGTGATCTCGCTGGCCCGGCCGGGACGGGCCGAGGAGATCCAGATCAGGTTGCCCTTCTCATCGGTGAGAGCAAGGAAGAGCAGGCCGTGGGCCTTGTGTTTCCCGCTGTAGTTCTTGCGGTTGGCCGCCCCGGTGCGGCGGCGGGTGCGGACCAGGGTGCCGTCCAGCAGGACCACCGCACCGCCGGAACGGGCGATCTTCTTCAGGGCGCGGTCCAGACGTGGGGCCTTCGCGGCCAGCAGGTCGAGTACTTCGAGGACCCAGCGTCGGACGGTGGCGGCCGAGACCGCGTTGCCGCCGGCCATGTCGGCCAGGCGCTGGTCGTGACGCAGGACAGCGAGCACGACGATCGCCTGGGTGCCGGGGGCGGCCTTGCGCCAGCGCGTGCCCAGCTGCTTGCGGCGCCGGCGTATCAGTCCGGCGACGAGATCGACGGTCCGCTTCGACACGGGAAGCCGGACCTGGTAGACAACACCGGGAGAGCCCCCGGCGGGCGGCTGCTTCTTCACACAGGCGCCAACTCCTGCCGGGGGTCCTCACGTTACGGCCGAAACCGGCCGATCCGCCCGGCGTCAGCGTGGTCAGCACGGCAGATAGCGCCCGGAGCCGTTCCGGGCCAGCCAGCCCCGGCCGGACAGCTTGCGCAACTGCCCTCGGACCGGCTCGACCTTCCCCGGGGTGTTCTCCCGGCCCAGCGCGAGCGCGACGTCCTTGGCCATCACCGGCCCCGCCGCAGCCGTCACGATCTCCATGATCCGCCGGTACTCCGGCGTCAGCACCTCCACCCCCATGCCCTCCTCACGGTCGGGAACCAGCCGCATCCCGGCCGCCCCCGGCGTCACCACCACCACCCGCTCCGGCTCCGGCTCCGGCTCCGGCTCCGGCTCCGGCTCCACGATGCCCGACGGCCGCCTTCCTCCGTCCGTCGCCTCGGCCCACTGCCCGAACACCACCTCGGCCGCCTCCAGCCGGCCCAGCTCGACGTCGATCTCCGCCAGTTCCTTGCGCAGCAGCTCCGCCCGCTCCGTCAGCCGCATCCGCCGCTCGATCGTCCACGTCAGCACGTCCACCATGCGCCTCCCTCCCGCTGCGGAACCTACGAGACGCCCGGATGCGCCACCCCAGAATCCGCGAACCGGCCCGTGGCAGATGATCACCTGCTAACGATCACGGCCGAGAGCAGCGCGAGCGCGTCAATCGCCACCCACACCAGCGGCCCGACCTGCGAATTCAGGATGAAAATCGATCATTGTGGGCGCCGCTCTGGCGGGCTCACAAAGCTGCCATGGTCGCTCGGCCGCGCCGATCGGCCACAGGGCATCCGGGCCGACGGGATCCGCAAGACCACACCACTCGGTGGGACCTCGCTGTCGTCATGAGCCGCGGCAAAGAAGCCCTGTTCCCGCGAAAACCACCTACCACAATTGTGCGCCCAACGGGTGTGGAACCAAGGGACTCTGAGAGGGTGTCACCCCTGCTGCTAGCGTTTTCGGGCAGTCACATCAGCGGACTCAAGCTCCTCACCTTCGCCATGTTGGCGGTGGGCGGCAACGCCGGCAGTCGAAGCCGGTACGTCTCGGAAGTGCGGTCGAGCGTGCTGATGCCGTCTCGGACACATCGGGTCTTGCCCGGGCGAGCTGAGGGGGAGAACGGGAAACAGCGTGACCGATCTCCTTGGACGACCACGGCGTCCAGGTGCGTGCCTGGATGGACCCCGGGACGAAGATCGGAGAACACCTGATGGAGCCATCATCCGGCGCGGGCGAGACCGTACTGCCCCGCCCTGTCGAAGCGCTGCCCCTGCCTGCATTGGCGACCGCAGCACGGAAGCTTGCCGACAAACTCATCGAGCACTTCACCATGGGCGAGCCCGCAGCGTTGGCGCTCGCGCAGGCTGTCGTCGACCCCTCTGCTGCCCGCCGGGCGGCAGAGTCCCCGAGCGGCTGCGGGTGCCCGGCGGCGTGATCCTGGCCATCCGGGCTGACGTATGGGCGCGGTATATCATCCCAGACCCGCGAAACCCGCGGATCGGTCCGTCGCGCCGGCACCCGGCCTCGAACCTGATCGGCACTGGCGAGAGCACGCGCTTCCGTCCGTTGGCCGAGCCCATCGCGGCGTCAGGGAGTCGCCCGGAACTCGTGCAGAGGCTCGCGAACCAGGAACACCTAGCGTGGGCGGCACAACTGTCCAAAGAGTACGTGCTTGACCACAACGATTGGCGCGAGTCCCTCCGTCACCAGGGAGTGATGACAGAGGTGTGGCTGGCCGCGACGGCTTTTCAGCACGAGGACAGCACACCCGGGGTAACGGTTCCGGTCACGGTCGAGGGGTCGAGCCGAGTGACGTGCGCCCACGACCTGCTCGACCTCAGGTCCGCCGACGTTCCGTACCTGCGGGACACGGCGAAGCTGCGTTCCCACATCCGCAAGCTCAACGCGGCGATCACGACCGCAGGCGACCCGGCACAGGTTGACCCCGAGGTGGCGGTCACCGTGCGTTGCGAACGGCTTCCGGCGCTTCTGCTGGTCGGTTTCGAGCCGCATGACGGCACCACCGCTGACTTCGGAGTCGCAGTGAAGTCGTTGGTCGCACTTCGGCACGTCGACTCCCCGAAGCCGTGGGGTGAAGCCGCAGAGAACGAGGCCCTCGCCGACGCCGTGGTGGACGAGATCGAACGGCGGAAACTGATCACTCCTGCCAAGGCCGACTGGCTACGCGGTGCCCTGACCCCCGACCAGGCGATGGCGGCCGGATTCAACGACGACCCGTCCGTCCGGGCGGCGGCAATTGTCCGGCTCTTCGCCGAGCGTAATCAGACGATCCACGCTGCTGTGCGGGTCGCCATCACCGGACAGAGCACCCGCAAGAACATCACCACCAAGCTGCTACTCGACGTTGCTTCCTCTCTGGTCATGCGCTCGGTTTCGGAAGAGGACTCCCGCAGGCGGGAACGGATGCGGAAGTACCTGAAGTCGGCCTTCCCGGGTGAGCTGGCCAAGGACTGGGAGGCCACTTTCCGTGGGACGGAGGAGCTGGCCCAAGCCGCACTTGAGGAGGTGGCAAAGGGGGAGCCAGGCGCGGCGACCCGGGAACTCGCGGCCCGCAGCGCCTATCCCCTGGTGATCAACGGCCAGCTCACGGGTGACCGTGGCTCAAGCAACAACGATCAACCCGATCGGCGGCACCCAGGCGAGGTCATCGACCGTATGCGCAGTACCCAGCACGGTGTGCACCAGCTGAAGCAGACGCTCCTCGACTCTGCGGCGGGGCGCAGGACCCGCAAGGTGGACGAGACAGGACGGGTCACTCAGAACGACGACGGCCGCGACATCCTCGTCACCGACGCGGACCTCCGCCGAACCTTCCCACCCGCCGGCGAAGGTCCATCACCCACACCGGCCCCTCGGAACGCGGCTGAGATTCTCGGGAATGCCCTGCATGACCTGGCCACTTCGATCCAGGCGGTCGAGGGTGCGGTTAAGGTCGTGGAGGCGGTCAGGTCCGACGATGGGACCCGTGCTATCGATTCGCTGGGCGCCGACCGAGCCGACTGTGAGGCGTGGCGAAACGTCCTGCAGGACGTCCTATTCAAGCTGCCTGTCTGGCAACAGCGGAGTGTCCAGCGACACGGGATTATCGCCGAGGACCCGTACGACCTCGATGCGGACCGTGACGACGAGGAAGCCGAGGAATCGGACGACGAGTTCGACGGTCAGTCGACCGATGAAGATTCGCCGCCTCAGGACGAGGTCGTTTGAATCGCTCGCCCCCGGAGTTCTCCGGATAGGCATAGAAACCCGGCCGCGTGCCGGGAGCCGCGACGCGGGTGAACGGTGAGGCCCACCCACCCGACCAGGGCGAGGGCGGCAACGCCGGCTTTCCGGGCTTTTGCTTGGGAAGCCGGTACACCTCGGGGCCGAAACCGCAAGCCGCTGCCGCTTGCCGTCACACCGGGCGTGACCCCGGAAGACATCAAGTGGGTGCGCCGGGCAGTTCCGAGCTCACCCTGGCTATTCACTGTGGACCGGACATGGCCACGAGCTGGAGCACTCGATGGACAGCCTGCAATTCCTCGTCGGCCGCGAACAGGAGCTTCGCGATCTGATCCAGTCGTCTCAGCACCGGGACTCAGTCCGTGCGGCTTGCAGGGGCGTGGACGTGAGTCTCTACCATCCCGAGGACGGGGAGCGGCCCGCCGAGGGTCCCTTGGCCGTATGCGTCGGCTGCGGGGGCCGCTTGGAGTGCCTAGCCCTGGCGCTGCGGGCGGAGGACCCGGAAGCCCGTCACGGTTGGTACGGCGGCCTCGGCCCGGCAGAACGCGACCGTATCGCGGCAATGCTCCGGCTTGCCAAGAGTGCAACGCCCCTGCCGGACCGAGCTCTCACGGCCATCCGTCTGGGCCGAGACGGATGGCGGATCAACGACATTGCGCAAGTGCTTGGTTGCTCCAGGCGAACCGTTCAGCGCTATCTCGGTTCCGTGCGCTGACACGAAGGTGGCACTGCCGCATGCGCATGGGGTGCTCACCGGGCTGCCGAGACCGACTCAGAGAAGACACCGCGTCCACGTCGAACCTCACAGTTGGGGTGGCGGGAATTGAACCCACGACCCTTGCGCCCTGAATGAGGATCGGGCGATGAGCTTGCCTGGCTCGATGCTGTTTCCCTGTTCAGGGGGGTGGTACCGACTGGTTTCGCGCGGCCTAGAAGAGGGCCCGAGAGCGAGTCGGCTCCCAGGGTGGGGCACCGACGAAACGCGGGGCACGCGTGACGTGTCCTTGGGCCAGTTCATGCTCCAGCACTGCGAGCACGTCCATACGCCTACGCTGTACCGACCTGACGCTGACCTGCAGGTCGTGAGCGATAACCGTGCCCTCCTCGCCCTGCCTGAATCGCTCGGCCGCCTTCAAACGCAACTTAGTCCTCGCTGCCCACTGGCCTACCCGCCGCCACCCATAAACCTGATGCTTCCGGGGAGGCCAGCGTGGGCGGCCTACCCGGAAGCAGTTGACTCCGTCAGGCTTCGGCGGCCAGGTGCGCCAGAACCTCCTGCGCGCACTGTTCGGCGTTGCGGACGATCTGACCGCCCCAGAAAGACAGGACAGTCCAGCCCTGGGTACGCATGGAGTCGCGCTTGGCCTTGTCGGATGCCTGGCGTTCGGTGGTGTGGTGGTGCTTCCAGCCGTCGCAGAAGACGGCGACCTTCTGTTCCGGCCAGGCGAAGTCGGCGATGGTGACCGGGCGGGGCGTGCCGTCGGTGGATCCGCGGTCACCCCACGAGTGCTGTGCCACGCCGCGGGGGACTCCGATCGTCATCAGGGCAATGGCGAGTCGTCGTTCGATGGCGGAGCGGGGACGGCCGTGGAAGGCGTCAGCGTAGCTGGGTACCCGGTGTCCGTCGACGTCTGGCGCGTTGATGAAGCGGCGCAGGAAGTCGGCAGCGATGCGGCGGTCGAGCAGGTCTTCTTCGAGCTGGTTTCCGTAGGAGCGCAGGCAGGCATAGCAGGAGCGCTCGCAGGAGCAGTCGTCGAGGACCGGGACGAGGGCAGCGGCGACTTCGCCGAAGCGGGCGGCGAGCTGGCGAAGGTAGCCGGCGCCGCCGGGGACCTCTTCGTACAAGACGGCGAGGCGGAAGGTGGCGTCTTCGCCTTCCGGGTCGGGTCGGGGCCAGTCGAAGCCGGCCACTTCGTCGTCGCCGGCCTGCAGGATGACGCGGCAGCCCAGGTCCAGGGCGGCGCGGGTGCTGGCGAGGAATTCCTCGAGGTTGTCCGGGCGGATGTCCAGTGCTTCCAGGTCGGGGAGGACCTGCAGGCAGTCCACGCGCCGTTCGACCTGCAGGATGCTGGGAACAAGCTGGTGGTTGGTGCAGATCGTGTCGTGGAACTTCTGGCGGTCCCGCTGGGCGCGTGTGGGGGCAGGGCCGGGGATGGCGTCGAACCACAGTCCGCAGCTGCTGCACACGATGAACCGTTCGCTATTGCTCTGGTTCCTGGCGATGCGGCCCCGGTTGAGGATGGTCAGCTCTGCGCCACGCTCCCACTGCAGGACCAGTCCGTCGCGCTCGAACAGGTACGTCTCGGAGGTGTTGGGGGCGCCAAGGTGATGGGTGACCTCGAAGGGGGAACGGGAGCGGTGTTCTTCGTCGGCCGAGATCCGCTGGCGGCGTGAGGCGCGCATGGCACGCATCGGGACACTGTGCTGAGGGGTCAGGTCGTCGCTGTCGCAGGACAGGCAGTGCGCGCTGGTGGAGTCGTTGACGGTGTCGCAGCGGTTGCACAGGTTGATGGAGTCCAGCGCGCCAACACCGTCGGAGTTGACGAGGTTGGCGCGGCGGAAGTCGACTTGGTCGACGAGCCACTTGTCGCCGCGGGCGTAGACGAGCTGGCCGGGGGCGTAGTCCTTGAGCGCCTGGACGGAGTCCTGGGCGAGTTCAGCCGTCTCGCGCTGCAGGGAGAGGGTGGTGGTGTCGGTGGGGAAGGCGTAGGAGGGCAGGAATCCGACGTTGCTGAGATAGGAGAGCGTGTAGGCGCGGATGCGGTCACCGCTGCGCATGGCTTCCAGGCTGGCGCTGATGCTGCTGACAGCGCGGGAGGCTTCCTTGTTGCCCGGCTTGCTTGTCGCCTGGGTCCATTCCTCGAGCAGGCTCTTTTGCCGGAGGCGGTAAGACTCGACGGCCTCGTCGAGGTCGGTGATCCAGTTGTCGACCACCGCGCGGGCCCAGTCTTCGGTGAGCCAGGGAAGGTCGTCCTGAGCCAGGCCGAAGCGGAAGGCCGCGTGGATCTGGGCCGAGATGCGATCCCGTCCGTCGGTGAGGGCGATCTTGACCTCGCCGATTCCCTGCAGCTGTCCGGCTGCGTCTTCGGTGACCAGGCCGCGCATCCACTGGGGAAGGCTCTGGCCACAGAGTTCGAGGGCCATGGCACGGGCGTGGCGCTGCAGGACGCGCTGGTTGTCCAGCAGGAAGGCCGGCGGGCGGATGGCACCGCGGATCATCTCCACGGGGCGGGCGTAGTAGTAGCTGTCGTGCGGCATGCCACCCGCAAAGGTCACGATCAGCGCGACCCGTTCCTCGCGGCGGCCGGCGCGGCCCGCGCGCTGGGCGTAATTGCTCGGGCGCGGCGGCACGTTGCGCAAGATGACGGCGAGGAGCTGGCCGAGGTCAACGCCCAGTTCCAACGTCATCGTGCACACCAGCAGATTGAGGTCGCCGTCCTTGAACCGTTCCTCTATGTCTTCCCGATTCTCCAGTGGCACCTGGCCGGAGTGCTCCTCGGCCTTGACGACCAGGGGGGCGTCACTGGCGGCCAGCAGCCGCTCGTGGTCGTCGGGATCGCCCTGCCAGGACGCCATGGTGCCCTTGCAGTTGAAGGTGGCGCATCTGTTCTGCGGTGAAGGGCCGGGCTGTACGGCGCGGCAAGCGCCGCACCGGTACATCGTCTCGGAGGCGGGCCGCACCTCCACCGCCTGGGGCCTGACCTGACGCAGCTGAATGCGGGACCTGCCGGTGCCGACCTGGGTGCTGGTCAGAAGATTGTGCTCGGCCAGCAGGTCCACGGCTTTGCGCACGCCGCGCTCACGGGCATCCGAGTTGGTCACCAGAGGGAACGCAGTCCTCACCAGGCGGGCGGCGGCGCCCCGGTGGCTCAAGGCCAAGGGGTTGGCTCCGGCCACCGTGACGGTGGTCTCCCCGTAGCCGGTGACGGAATGACCCATGCCCATGGTGGCGCCGGCGTCGATGAGCTCGGCCTCAGTCTTCGCGTCCAGGCGCTTGTTAAGCAGATCGTGGCCGAGTCCGCCGCGCGTGCGGACCAGGTCGAGCATGCGCGCCAACAGCCACCGGGCCGCCGCCGTGCCCCCGCCGAGGGTGTCGGTGATCGGCTTGAGTGCATCGTCGCTGAGGGCCTCCAGGCCCGGGTAGCCGATCGTAATCAGACCCAGGCGTTCCAGGGTCGGGGGACGCCGCTCATCGCTGGCGAGCTCGCCCAGCAGGTCCCATTCACACACGCGCAGGGCACGGCGACGGGCGTCCTTGCCCGCCGGGTCGTCGTAGAGCCCGGATATCTGACCGCGCCGGAAGACGTCCTCGACGAGACTGTTGAAACTCGCGGGGGGATCCTGGGCACGCACACGGTCGGCGATGCTGTCCACGATGAGGTGACGCACCTGCACGGCGCGGGCGCGGTCGCGCAGATCGCCGGCCTGGAAGGCGGTGTCCTGCCGCGAGTCAGCGAAGATCAGAAGCCGGCGCAGCATCTCGTCATCGCTCTGTGCCGCCAGCCCGGTGTGCAGGCTGAACGCGGCGGCGGTGACGGCCGCTGCAGTGCGGGCGGTGAATTCCTGAACGGCGCCGTGCGACGACCGCTGGTAGCCGCAGACCAGGCAGCGCGTCAGTGGACGGTCAGGCTCGGGGATCGCGACGGAAACCTCGCGGGTGGCGGTGCCGCAGCCCAGGCAGGTCGTACCGTTGGCGTCCTTGCCGCAACGCGTGCACCGACGCGCCGGGTACCAGTTCCTGTTGCCCGTCCGTGGCACCTCCAGGGGCTCCTCGGCCGTCAGGCGGCGGGCGACATAGCGGACGACCGGGCCGTGGGGTTCGTCTCGTTCCAGGTCGTAGTCTTGGCCGCAGCCCAGGCATACACCCAACGACATGGTGGCCTTCGCGCCGCAGTCCGTGTGACTGCAGGTGGTCGCGCCATCCAGCAGGAGGTGCTCGGCCTCGCCGACGCAGCGTACGGGGGTGGGTAGGCTGCGCAGGAACAGGTGGACCTTGGCCTCCAGGACGGGCGGGCCCGCCGGGGTGTGGGTGTCGGCGCCCAGCAGCAGCCATCCGGCGACCTCGTCCTCCAAGGCATCCCGGTCGGCGCCAGCGCGCTGCGGAAGGACCGCCAGGGTGTCCACGAGTTCGTCGACGGTGCTGGGGTGTGCCAGGTGTGCGCGCAGCAAGTCCAGCACCGGGCTGGCCTGCGGATCACCGAGCACGGCCCGCAGGCGCTGAGTGTCCCCGCCGTCGGCCAAGGCGCGGCGCAGCAGATCGCGGTCGGGGGCTGGCCCGATCGCGCTGTGGTCCGGTTCCGGCTGAGGGATGGCCGTCTCTTCGACGATGGCGTTCACGTCGAACGGAGCGGCGAACAGGCTGCTGGCGAACTCCGCGGTGCGCTGCAGGTCCACGTCGTGGTCGCCCCCGGCGCTCACGGTCGCGGACAGCCCAACGCAGACCAGCCCGTCGACATCGACGTGGCCGCGCAGACGTCGCACCAAGCCAGCGATCTCGGTACCCAGCGCCCCCTGGTAGGTGTGGATCTCGTCCAAAATCAGATGGCGCAGCACGCCGTTGCGGAACAGCTCCCGATCATCCCGGCGGGTGAGGATGTACTCCAGCATGGAGTAGTTGGTCAGCAGGATGTCCGGCGGCGTCTCCTGCATCCGCGTCCGCTCGTGCTGCGGAGTGGCCCCCGTGTATACGCCATAGGTCAGGCCGAGCTTCTCGCAGGCGGCCTTGACACGGTCCTCCTGGTCGTTAACCAGCGCATTCATCGGATAAAGGGCGATTGCCTTGACCCCGGGCCGGTGCCCGTTGTCGAAGGCATGCGCGATGACAGGGATCAGGAAGGACTCGGTCTTACCGGAGCCGGTACCTGTGGCCACCAGGGTGTTGAGGCCCTGGCGGATCCGAGTGATCGCCGTGACCTGGTGCGTGAACAAACGTTCCACCCGAGGGAAGGCCCCGGTGACCTCCATCGGCAGGCCGACGTCGGCAGCGAGCTCGGTGAGCGTCGCGTCCAGCTGGTAGCGCGGCTGCACGGACAGGTAAGGGCCGTTCCACAGAAGCGATTCTTCATCCACCATCCGCTCCAGACGGGAGCGCAGGCTCTGATCGGCAATCGGGTAGGTGGTCCAGGTGAACCGCCGATAGTCCTCGCGCAACCGATCGGCCAGCTCCAGCGGGTTCATCCCGTGCTCCTCCTACGCCCGTTGTTGACCACTTGGGTGCGCACGTGGGCCTGTCGTTGTGTGTGGAGGCCCACGTAGCACTCGAACGTCGAGCGTAGTGGCGGGTACTGACAACAGCGCCTGCATCGGCGGCGAAGATCAGCCAGCCAAGCGCGCGAAGTGCTCCCGGACAAGCTGCTTGTACTCCTCGCCAGGGCGAACCGGGCTGCCCTCGGAATCGGCGCTCTGCCGGAAGTCGGCCAAGATCAAATCCAGCTGCGATGCCGACAATCCGTAGAGATGGGCCACCCGTGCATCGAGTTCCGCCCGGAGGTTGTACTCCTCATCTTTGGCAAGCGGGGCGCATTCCACGCCGAGCACTTCGGCCAGCTCACGGAACTCCGGGGTACGGCATGTGAGGCGTCCCGATACCCGGACCACTTCAGCGCCGTCTCCATGGTCAAGGGGGACGTCAGGCACGGGGAGCGTTGACATGATTGCTTTGCTCACAGTGCTTGATACCTTCCTCCTGACGACGAAATCCAGCGTTAGACTGTTCAGTAGCGCAACTACGAATGCCATCGCTTCTGAGCTCAGGGACGTGCGGTAGCCGTTTGCCGTGTGGTCAAAAACGGACCGATAGAAGAAGTGCATCTCGGTTACTGCTGTCCCTGGAGGGAGGATGGCGGAAATCAAGGTGCGCTCATCACCGGCACGTGCTTTCTTACGCAGGCATGGACGGTATGAGTCGGCAGGAATTTCAAGCGTTCCTTGCCGGGGGCCCGGGGTGCGCAAGAAGCGCTCCCCTCGGGACCGTGTCCTGGATCGCACATCCTTTTTCTTCGCGCGCTTTCGGGCTCGGCCTACGAGTGCGGCTTCGCCAATATCTTCCTTGAGTCGGTTGATCGGTTCCGAGAACTCGTGGACGTATTGATGGATGTCTTTTCCATCTCGCATCGGCATGCCGGTGCCATCCGGGGCGAAGGAGGCGCGGTCGTCGGAGATGTTGAACTCGCGCCCCCATTCAATATTCCATCCGCCTGCTGGCATTTCATCCAGGAAAAATGGGCGGTCCTTGTAAATCGCCTCCATGAGATGAAGCAGTGCGGGATCTCTGGCATCTGGTACGGCGAGTGATTCAGGGTCTAGCGCTTCAAGGGTTGCGCGTGAGATTGGCAGTCCGCGGGAATCTAGGTCGAGTAGATGGTCGACCTCGGACACATCGGCCGCGAAAGGTAGCGGGTCCGTGGGGCCACCGCGGCCAGCGACGAGCAGTAGGAACTGCTCGCTTCGGTGAATCGGAAAAATTCCTTTCGTGTTATCGCACAGGACGAAGCGGTCAATGGTGAACCGGTCGAGGAGTTCGCGGCGGTGGTCCGCTGTCGACACGTCCGACGAGACGCCGGAATCGATGACCAGTCCGAGTCGCCCCTGAGGGGACAGTAGGGAGATTTCCTTCTCCAGGAAAGTGCGATAATAGTTGAAGGCGATTCCATGAGAGTACAGCATGGTATACGCCCCTGAGGACTTGATGAAAGACTTAACGCCGTCGAGCCTCGTGTCCTCGTCCTTCTTTGCGGCTTCGATGTCTCGTCGTTTGTTGAGTTCTCTCTGCCGGAGGCTGCGCTCTCCCTGTTTCTTCAAGAGTGAATATGAGGGGTCAAAGCGGCCATAGAATTCTGCTGCCTTAAAGGTAATGCCCTCCCAGGGAGGGTTTCCGATCATGGCATCGAAGCCGGCGTCGACGCGTCGCTCCCCATCGGCGTCAAAAAATACCTCGGGGAATTCCACTTCCCAGTGGAAGGGGCGAATCTCGGTGCGCGTCCGGCCTGGGATGTCGGCCAATCCGCTCCGTAGATCTTCACCGCGCTTGATGCTGTCATACCCGGAGAGCCATTGTCCTGAATTGTTCTTGAGTTGCTCGGTGTAGAAGAACGGCGCAACCCACCAGTCCCCTAGGGCGCGTAGCCTGGTGAAGTCGTCGCTGTCGAGAAGTCGCGCAAAGCGCTGCTCCTTGGCGCGGACTTGCAGGCGGTCCTCCGACGGATCGTGTGCCAATTTCTCGCGTACTCGCACAAGGGCGGAAAGGTCGGGCTCTTCCACTGCGAAAAGAGAGTCCTGCAGCTCGTCGATGGTGCTGGCCTTGCGCTGGACGCGTCCTCCCTGAGCAGGCAAAGGGACTCCTGTCCAGCTGTCGATTCCCGCACCGATCACCGCATTGCCGCAGCGCAGGTGCGCGTCGAGGAAGGACAGTGGCTTCCCGGCCGCCGCAGTGGTCAGCCAGAGGGAGACTTTGGCGAGCTCGACGGCCATGGGGTTGAGGTCCACACCGTAGATGCAGCGTTCGACGATCAGGCGGCGGTAGGCGGCGCGCTCGGCATCGTCGAGTTTGTGATCGAGTGTCTCGCCATCCCGTGCCAACGCTTCGCCGTATGCCTCGGTCAGCTGGTGGACGGCAGGGACGAGGAAAGCTCCGGACCCCATAGCGGGGTCGCAGATGCGGAGGCTGAGAATTTGCTCGGGGGTGGCGTCCTGGACGAGGGGGCGCAGGGTTTCACCGACGACGAAGTGCGCGAGGGGGCGGGCAGTGTAGTACGAGCCGGAGCCCTTGCGCTGGCCACTCGCCTCGAAGAGGTAGAAGGTACCGGTGCCGTAGGGCTCGATGATTTCGGCGTTTTCCGGCAACTGGTCGGTGCCGAGCACTTGGACCAGGGCGGATTGGCCGCGACCGATGCGGGCGAGGACCTTGGGTGTGTCGGCGATTTGAGGCTCGAAGGAGAGTAGGCCCTCGTAAATGCTGCCGAGTTGCTCGACGCCGAGTTCGCGGTAATTGACTGCTCGACGCCCTACTGGGGGTTTGCTCTTGTTGGTGCTGCGCTCTGCTTCGGTCCAGGAGAGAGCGTCGATGGCGTCGCGGACAAAAGTATCCCCGACAGTCAGGTCAGGCGCCTCCAGGAGTGGACACTTGGCGGGGTCGAAGAGGCCGCCGTTGAAGCCGGTGATCTGGAGTTCGCCGGCGTCGATGCCGTCGCGCAGCAGCGACCACTGGGCGCTCAGGGAGTTCCAGAGGAAGCCGCCGTCGGGTTCCCAGGCCGCGTCGGCAGTGAGGATGTCCTTGCGGAGGGCTCGCAGAGAGTAGCCGCGGTCGTATGAAGGTGTGCCGACGGGCAGGAGGCCGCGGTCTTCCGCGTACGCGACGAACAGAAGTCGGTAGGCGACCTTCAGGGCGTCGGCGAAGAGGTCACGGGGCTCGGGAATGGCCTGTCCATGTAGCCGCCAGTGGTGCAAGGCACCGTTGGCGATGGCGCTGATGGCGGTGCGTACACCGCTGGAGAGGTTTTCGCTGACGGAGGTGGCGGCGTCAGAGCTGGCGTCTTCGACGCGCTTCCACAGGATCTCGCCAGCGTCATCGAGGATGAATGCTTCGGGGCGCAGCAGGGCCCACAGGACGCGCCATTCGTGGTCGTCGCCGAGTTCGGCCAGGCCGGCTAGGTCGACTGAGAGGTAACTGGCTTCGCCGCCAAGTCCCGGGTCGCGCCGGATCACCCGCAGTTCGGTGCCGTTGCTGAGCAGGACGGCAGGGAGCTTGTGCTCGCGGGCACAGACTTCGGCTTGGCGCTGCGGGCGCAGCTTGCCGGCCCGGCGACCGGTGGGGGATGCGTCCAGGTGCTGACCGGGCGGGGTAATGAGCACAGAGACGAGGTCGTCTGTCGCAGACTCACCGTCGGTGTCATGTGCGCGGCCCAGGACGGGTTCCTCTATCGCTGGGAGGCTGCCGAGGAAAGCCCAGCCGAAGCAGGAGAGCCAGCTGAGCATACGCTTGCGGGTGTCGCTGGCGGTGCTGGTCTCGTCGATGTCAGCGACCAGGCGGCGCAGTTCGCGTTTGGCGTGGCGGATGCCGTCCGTGGCGTCCTCGGCCCCGATCCGGTCGCGCTGTTCGCGGAGGAAGAGGGCGGGATCGGAGAGGTAGTACGTCGACAGGGTGGTGCCGGCGACGGTAATGTTCAGCATTCGGACACCTCCACGCACACGATGCAGCCGACTGGTTCGCCGGGTGTGACCTCGGCGACTTGGAAGCCTCGGCTGAGCGCCTTGCGGCGTCGGTCGAATTCGGCGTCGACGGCGGCGGTGGCCTCGTCGACGGTGTGGAAGGCGCCGTGTCCGGTGTCGGCGAAGAGGCCGAGCTGGATGGTGTCACCGGCTCCGGTGGCGAAGCGCCGTTCGGCTTCGGCGAGTTCGGCGGCGTGCCAGCGGTCCAGGTCGGCGTGTAGGTGTTGGGATTCGGCGGTCAATTGTTCTCGTAGTTCGTCGGCTCGTGCGGCGATGCGGCGGGAAGCTTCCTGCTGCCCGGTCAGGACAGCGGCCTCGAAACCGGCGGACAGTTCCTGACGGGCTCTCTCGACCGGGTCGAGGCTGCCGGTGGGGGCGGGGCGCTGTCGCAGTCGGCGCAGGTCGGCGGATGCGTCCTGGCTGGGGGCGGCCGGGGTACCGGCATCCGTGCGCGGGACGAAGACGGGGACCAGGGGCTCTTCCAGGACGCGGTTGTCGTCGGAGGTGATGCGGCCCACATAGGTGAACAGCCAGCCACTGCCGCCTCCGGCGACGGGACGGACTGCGACGCGGCCGCCGTCGCGGTCGTCGTACAGGCGGGTGCGGACGCGCTGGAGGACCGCGCGCACCAGGGGGTGGGCGGGGGTGAGGAAGGCGATCCCGCGGTGCTCCGGCTCCAGGGCGACGGAACGGCTGAATGTGGCTTGAAACGCTTCTTGGGGAACGAGGGGATATTGCTTGAGGAGCGGTCCCGGCTCGATGGTCACGATTTCTCCGTTGCCGGTGACCTGGCCGTCGCACTGTCGGACCACGGAGGTCACCAGTTGCCGGAATTCCTCAAAGTCCGGCAACAGCCAGCGGGCCTGCTCACGGGCAGCCACGGTTTCTTCTTCGACCTGTTTCTCGTTCTGCATGCTCTGCATGAGGACGAGGGCACCGCTGCGTTCGAGGTAGTCGCGGACCTGCTGAACCGCACGCTCCAGGCGCTCCTCCAGATCGTGGGCGGAGGCGTCTTCGAGGAGGCCGTCGATGACGTCGCTGCGGCCCGCTACCCCCAGGACATCGCTGCTGGAGCCGAGCTGTTTGGTGATGGTGGACAGCTTGTCGCGCAGCCGCTGGAGGATCTCCTCGTCGCGGGTCTCGGCCAGGTAGAGGTAGCTGATCTCGACGACATGCTCCTGGCCGTAGCGGTCGACGCGGCCGTTGCGCTGCTCCAGCCGGTTCGGATTCCAGGGCAGCTCGTAGTGGACCACCACATGGCAGGCATCCTGGAGGTTCAGCCCCTCGCCGGCCGCGTCGGTGGCCAGCAGGATCGCCCCTGGGGTGCGGGAGAAGCGCTCCAGTACCTCGCGGCGCTTGGCCAATGGGATGGTGCCGTCGATCCGCAGCAAGGGGCTGTGGCCCAGGTTCTTCTCCAGGTAGTCCAAAGTGTCGCGGTACTCGGTGAACAAGATGACGCGCTCGCCGCGCCGCCCGGCCCGAAAGCCCTCCAGCCATCCCTGCAGGCGGGTGAGCTTGCTGTCATCACCCGGGCTGAGGGATTCGACCTGCTCCAGAAGCTTGCTGACCAGGCGCTGTTCCTCGCGTAGGTCGTCTTCGGGAAGATGGGCGGCCACGCCCTCCAGCGCGAGTTCCTCGGCAGCTCGCAGGTCTTCCTCGGGCAGCGCGGTGTCTCCTCGGTACTGCTGCAGGACGTCCATGCGGTGCCGGCCGGTGTGCTCGACGGGCGGGATGCCGAGGTTCTCCGCCCGGCGACGAAGGCTCTGCAGCAGCGCGTACGGGCTGGACAGAGCCCGCTTACGAAGCACTTCCAAGGCGAATGCCTGGACGTAATAGGAGTCGGTGTCGCGCAGGGCGTGAAGAACGCGCTTGCTGTGCCCGCGAAGCCGTTGGTGGATCTCCTTTTCCCGGCTGGTCGGCCGCACCTCGATGGGATTCGGCGGCAGGCGTCGGCTGATCGGTTGCGGCGGCTCACCGCGAGTGACCTCGTCCTTGAGGCGGCGCACGATATACGGCTGGACCAGGTCGGTGTCCAGTCGTCCGTCGTCGGCTGCCAGGTGTGGGGAGAGGAGCTGCAGCAGGCTTGCGAAGGATTCCTGGTAACCGTTGTGTGGCGTGGCCGACAGCAACAACATCTCCCGGCTGTGGTCGGCCAGGGCCCGAGCCAGGCGGCTACGGTCGGTGGCGCTGGAGCGCCCCTCCCCGCATACGCGCGCGCTACATGGTGGGCCTCATCCATGATCACAACGTCGAATGGCGGGGCGCTCTGGATCGCGGTGAGGTTGTTCTTTAGGTAGTCGATGGACGACACTGCGTAAGGCACTGCGGTCCACGGGCTGACGGTAGTGGGGTTGTCGCGGCGGATCTCCAGCCACTTCTTGCTGTCGACCTTGGTGAAGTCGAGATTGAATCGGAAGCGCATCTCCTCGCCCCACTGATCCTGTAGACCGGCCGGGCAGGCGATCAGGACGCGGTCGGCACGCCCGCGGCGGGCCAGTTCCATCAGCACCAGGCCAGCCTCGATGGTCTTACCCAGACCAACGTCGTCCGCGACGAGCAGGCGTACTTGGGGCTGACGCATGGCGACCAGGACGGGGACGAGCTGGTAGGGCTCGACGTCGATTCGGCCATGCTCGACCGCCAGCAGGTCTCCGCGGCCATGCGCCATAGTGAGTGCGAGGGCGTCATGGAGCTCGTTGAGGCGGATCGGGTTGCCAGGCTCGAACCGCAATCGGGTCGCCGCTTCCGGGCGGAGCGTTGGCTCCCGGCTCGGCAACACTGTCAGACGCCGCGGACCGGGACGCCCGTCAGCACGGCGCAAGTCGAGGAACGCCTCGCTGCCAGCGCCGCGGACCCCTTCGACTTCCCACAAGCGGTCTCGGAGCCGGACTCGCATCCCGCGTTCGTACATGACTGTGGAGTCTCCCTACCTGCTGATCAGCACCAGGAAGGCTACCGGGGCCCGGGAAGGGCTGCGCCCTAATCCAACTGTGTGCAGCCGATGCCCCCCGGTGGCGGGTGAACGGGTCGCGTCGTCTGGGCGCCAGCGCGGCCCGTCCGCTGCGCCATGACCTCCAGCACGCTTTCCAACTCTTCGCCCGGCCGTCCGGCGGCGGCCGTAAACGTCCTGACCTGCGTTGGAGTGGCTTGCTTTCCGGGCCCTGGACGGCGCTGAACGGGGGTGAATGCAACCAGAACTGCAACCAGGGCGGGGTGCCACTGTGGCCGCTCGCCCCCTCCTGAGCCACGTCCCAGTGGTAAGTGGCAGACCAACAGCGCGCGCCTCCAGCACGGTCAGTGGACGCGGACCTGCTTGGCCACGCCCGTGGTGTTGTACCGGTAGCGGGCCATCTCCTCGGTCACCCCGTAGTGCTCGGCGATCTGCGCCGGCCCCCACTGGCGGCGAACCGCGCTGAGCAGCAGCGGGCGGGGCAGCATCAGAGTTCCACCGAAGGCAGTCGCCTGCTCCTCCTCGTCGGGGCGGCAGGTCCTGAAAGGCATGCCGCTGACTTCGCGGATCTCGGTGAGATCGTGCTTGAGGATGAGGTGGGAGAGCTCGTGGGCCACGTCGCTGGCCCTGCGGCCCGGGGTCCGGAGCGGGTTGGTGACGACGATGTTACTGCCGGCGATCTGGAAGGTGGCGGCGGAGAAGGCATAGGCCTGGACGCGTTCGAGGTCTTCGAGGCGGTCGCGGGTGACGAGCTTCTCGGCACTGACGATCTTGACCTTGAGATGCTTGGCGAGGTCGTCGACCTCTAGGGCGTCGGTGTCGCCGAGGTTGAGTTCGCGGCGCAGCCGGAGGGCTTCTCGTTCGGCGTTGGCCTTGAAGCCTCGGGGCAGGGTCACAGTTCTCCCGCTTCGACAAGTCGTTCGAGTTCGGTGTTCATGTCGGTGAGCAGATCGGCGAGCCGCTGGGGGATGCCGGGGCGCAGTACCGAGGCGGCGCGGAGGTGGCAGGCGAGGGCGGGGGTGGCGGGGACCGCTTCTTTGGCGAGGGCCTCGTAGAGGCCTCGCAGGACAGAGCTGATCTTGTTCGCCGCGTCGCCGGTGAGCCGGGGGTCGGCATGGAGATGGGTGATGGCCTGGTCGAGAGGTGAGATTTGGCGGGTCGCGGCCGGGGTGAAGAAGCGGCTCGGGGGGACGCCGAGCCAGGCGCAGAGGCGGGTGAAGGTGGCGAGGTCGGGCTGGGCTCCGGCTTCGACTCGGGTGAGGGTGCTGAAGCTGACGCCCGCCTCGGCGGCGGCCTGCCGAAGGGACAGGGGGCCGCGGCGCTCCTTGAGGAGACGCCCGAGTTCGGCGATGTCGAACTGTTCGACAGCGTCCGGCCCGGTCGTTTCGGGGTCTGGGAGGGAGAGCTGGCTCCGGTCAGGGCTCATACGGGCAGCGTAGCGCTCACCAATATGGCGATGAAGCTTGACTGCATCACTCCGAGGTGATCACACTGAATCCAGCCACTGGCGACTCAGTGACGCTTTGCTGAATCAGCGAAGCTTTCCTTCAACACTCCGAACGATCAAGGAGATCAACATGCCTCAGCCCAACACCGTCAAGACCACGGTGACCTCCTCCCTCGCCGGGCACCCGTACCAGCACGACTATGCCCCGCAGGTGACCGCGGCGAGTGTCCTGTCCGACGCCATGGCCTCCTTCGGCTTCACCAGCGACGGCACCACCCGCTACTACCTGTTCCACGACGGGCACGAGATCCCGCCCGAGGCGACGGTGGGCGAGCTGGCCGGGCACGCCAAGGCCCTGCACCTGGGCCTGCGTACCGAGACCACCAACGGCTGAGGCTCGGGAGTCAGTCGTGGATCTCGAGAGCCGTCTGCGGCTGGCGGACGACGTCCCGGCGGTCGAGGCGTTCCTCGCCTCGACCGCCGGCCGCCTCCACCACCGCGACCAGGACCCCGACGGCCTGTTCTGGGCCGAGATTCAGCCGAGCAACAGCGAGCGTGCGGCCTTCGTAGCCCGGATCGAGTGGACGGTCTACCCGCACCGGCCGCCCTCCCTCGTCTTTGTCGAGTCGGTCGGCGCCCATGCCACCGGGGAGCCCAGCGTCTGGCCGGGGGCGAACGGCTACCGCTGCGGCCCCAACGACGTGTGCAAGCCGTTCACCGCCGAGGGCCAGCAGCTCCACCTTGAGTGGGGCACCGGACCGCACGCCTGGCGCAGCACCGGCAACCCCTTCCTGTACGTGGTGGAGAACGTGCAGGGCGACATCGACCGCGTTGACGGGAGGCGTGCCGGATGAACGCCGACACGAGGAGCCTGGTCCTACCGACCGGCGCGGTCGACCCGGTGCTCCGGGAGACCCGGAGCCACGGATTGGCCGATCAGGAGACCGGCGCGCTGCTGCTGACCGGGCGGTCGGAGATGGACGTCCTGGTCGTGGCGGTGGCCGGGACGGCGGGGATCGTGCGGGGCCCGGGGCTGTTCAGGGTCAGCGCCGTCGCGTACGACCGGCTGTTCACCTTCGCCGAGGAGCGGTCCTACCGGACGCGGGCGATGATCCACTCCCACCCGGCGGAGGCTTTCCTGTCGCGGACCGACCGCCTGTACTCGCTGCGGGTGCCGGGGTTCGTCAGCGCCGTCGTTCCGACCTATGCGGCACCGCCCGCCGACCCGGCGTCGTGGGGGTGGTGGCGTTTCGACCAGGACTGGTTGCCCTGCGCTGCCGCGGTCATCGATGTCGCGCTGCCCCCGGTGCTCACTGTGCTGTTCGACGAGGAGGGCGTCCGTGCGTACTGACTACAGTCGCAGCGTGCGCTTGGGCGGCCTGGCCGCCGGCGTCGACGAGCTCACTCTGCTAGAGCGGATGGAGGCCAGCCTCGTTCACCTGACCGCGGACGGACGCATGCCCGTGGTCGCCGAGACCCTCAAAGTGCTGGTGGCCGACCTGCGCCGGTGGCCGATCCGGCTGAGCCTGGACCCCGGCCACGGGCCGGGACGGCTCGACGACGCACTCGTCCGCCAACTGGTGGAAACGGCGGCCGGGACCGACCCGGACCGGCCACTTCACATCGGCGCGCCCCCGGGCGAAACGCCGCTGCGGCTGCACGTGGGCACCGAGCCGCCGCCGGACGTCGCAGTGGCCAGCGTGCCGGACGGGCACGGGACACGGCTGCGGCACGCCGGCCATCCTTTCCCCCAGCTCAACGCACCCGGCACCGGGCTGGGCGCGGTCCTCACCGCAGCGATGCTGGCCGGCGAGGCGTTCAAGGTCGTCGCCGGACTGCCGGAGGGGAAGTTCGAAGCCACCCCGGTGGTGGACTTCTGCCCCGTCCTGCCCGGCGAGCAACCCGGGACCGCCACCGCCCCGCCGCCCGTGCTGGAGCGGACGCTGCTGGGCGGTAGCGGCGCGATCGGCACCGGCATCGCCCTGATCCTGGACCTGCTGCGGGTCTCGGGCGAGCTGACGGTGGTGGATAAGGAGGTCTTCGAAAAGCCGAACGTCACCTCCTACAGCATCGGCACCCTGGCCGAGGCGGCCGCGCTCCTGCCGAAGGTGCAGCTGATCGCCGCGCGCCTGCGGCGGATCGAGGTCACCCCGTTCCACGGCACGATCCAGGACGCCATCGAAGCCGTCGACACCGGTAACCTGCCGTGGCCCCGGACCGTCCTCGGCGGACTGGACAGCGTCGGCGCCCGGCACGACCTGCAGCGCCTGCACGCCGACCTCACCCTGGACGGCAGCACCGGCGGCCCGGTCGGCACCACCGTCGCCCTGCACGAGGCGCTGCCCACCGGCCCCTGCCTGTTCTGCTACTACAAGGCCAACCACACCGGGAAGAGCGCGGAACAGCGACTCCACGAACTGACCGGACTCCCGCTCGCGCGGATCGCCCGCGGCCAGCAACCGCTGACCGAACAGGACCTGGAAGGCCTGGACGACCAACAGCGCGAACTCGTAAAACAGTTCCTCGGCCGACCGGTGTGCGGGCTAATCAACTCCACGGAGCTTGGCGGCGGCACGAACGATGCTTTCCGGCCCTCGGCCGCGTTCGTGGCCCAACAGGCCGCCTGCCTGGTCGTTGGCGCCTGGATCGCCCGCAGCACGGGCCTCGTCACCGGGCCCGTGCGGCGCGTCGAGTACGACACCCGTTTCGGCCCCCGCCCTAGCCAGATGACCGACCACTGGGCTCCCACTCCGGAATGCGCGTGCCAGAAGGACGCCAACCTCATCAGCCACATCCGAGAAACCCGGCGAACGCGCGGTTGACGCCGAGCTCAAGGGCTGTCGACTGCTGTGCAGGCGTTCATGGGGTGGCTGTGGGCTCATGGCCGCCCGCCGCAGTACGGTATTGCTCCAACATGCGCAGGGCATACTCGCGAGCTGAGCCTCCCTGGAAGATTCGGGTCTGGGAGGCAAAGGGCTCCATCCGATTCCAAGTGCTCAGAACGCGCCCGTCGTCGAGCAGCTCGTGGTGGGTGAAGGCTGCAGCGCGTCAGGATGGAGAGGGTTCTCGGCCCACGGGTTTGAAGCACGTGCCACCCCTCGCTGAAGGGCTCGCCCTCCGCGGCCTGCCATCTGGGGCGCCGAAAAGATGTGGGCACACAGGGCTTGTCGCGCTCATGTTTTGTGCCCGGTATGTCACTGGGCAGCTCCATCCGTAGGTAGCCCGTGGTGGACTCGGTGGTGTGCGAGGTGTCGCCTGTCGACCCGATGTTCTGCGGTTTCGCGGAGGCGGCCGACCACAGTGCTGTCCGCGCGGTTCACAACAGTGAGGTCATCGTTGATGATCAACATGCCTTGGTCCAGGAGCACGTGGTGGTTGGGGCACAGACAGAGCACGTTTTCCATCGCGTCCGGACCATCGTGCGGCGATCCCAGCGGACGAATGTGTGCTGCCTCGGCGTATCCGCCTGTCGCACCCTGGAGGCGGATGCCACATACCTGACACGTGTAGTCGTGCATGCGCTTGACGAGGTTCGCGGTTGCGGTGCTTCGAACGACGCGCTGTACTGACGACACCGAACGAGGGCGATCATCGCGCTCTCGTATCTGCGCATTCGCCGACAGCGCGAGTGCTGGCTGGGCAACCTCGCTTTGTTCCACCGGTGGGAGCTGAACGAGGCGGAAGCGCCACACCCTGTAACCGTGTGGGCCTTGCTCAGACCAGTAGTCCTCGACTCTGTACAGTCCGTCGTATCGGTACAACCCAATGTGTGGGCCCGCGTTGATCCCACGGGTCACTCGAACGGGGAGGCCGGTGGTGGCACTCGCCGCGAGAGCTGCATTCCCCCGGGTCAGTTGCTGATCGTGCGTCTGGTGGCCAGTCTGCGAATTCACCGTGCCCTCGCCGGTGTAGATGATCACATCACCGTGGTCATCATCGGCGTGTGTGCCAGTGAGTACGATTGATTCCGCGCCGCGATCCTTTCTGCCAGCGATACCGGCCATGAGTTGTCGGTGCACGCCGGCCTGGGCCAGCGCTCGTCGGGTGGTGAACCGTTGCCCGGGGCGAACTCCTGGCACGGCTCCGAAGCCGTCGAAACGCGGAGTGTCTGAGTCGGCTGGCTGCCCTCCGGGCAGGGCTTTTGCCAGCTGTCGGACCCTGATCCGCTCTTCCTTGTGGGCTGTGCGTGCCCGGAAGAGCGCCTCATCGACCAGTGCTTCGCGTTGCGACGACAACGAGATCTCGCTGTCCTCCCGCACCGCCGAAAGCCCGTCAAAGAGCTCGCGAAGGCGCGCGGCAGTCGGTAGCGTCCGCCCTTCCAAGTAGGAATCGAGGCTGCGTGCGCTCAGACCGCAGTGCCGCGCAACCCTTTCCGTCGATGGACTGCCGCACTCCTGCCACACCGCGCGCAGCTGCTCATTGAAGTCCTCCTCTTCGGGGGTGCGGCGTGCCGTGGCAACGCCTTTTAGCCGTGCAGCCTCTGCCAGGGACTCCTCGGTGACACGACGTCGCTCGCGCCACCGCTGCAGTTCCGGCTCACCACCATCGGTCCAAGCTTCGACCATGGTGTCCAAAGTCTGGATGCTCGGCAGGCGAGTACCGCTCAGGGCGGCGTAGACAGCTGTCCGTGACGCGCCGCGAATCACCGCCGCCTCAACCGTGCCCTGCGTCCGCTCTCTCATCTCGCGAAGGTCGCGGGCGAAGGACACCAAAGGGCCGTCGCCGCTCAGCGGAAGCCTTCGCGGCATGCCCTCACCGTGACATGCATCACATTCTCCCTCCTGCGCAGCATGGCATGGATCACATTGCAGGGCCTTTTGTGCCCTCTGACCTGCGGGAACATAAGGCTACACGAGTCCCGCGAAGTTTTCTGCGGGAATCAGGCCTGGTGAAGGTCTGCGATCGTTGCGACATCGGCTGAGCCGGCGCTTCAGAAAGAGCGGACGGCTCCCTGCGCCAGCAGGAAGCCGCCATTGCTCGTAGTCCCCATCGACCATACGGAGAACTACATGCTTGAGGGTACGGGGAGTGTTGTCTCTGGTGAAGCCGCTCAGGCGGTTGGAGCCGCGCCTCCCAGGCGCACTTCGCGCTGGCTTACGTCGGCCGGCGTGGCGGCAACCAGTGCAGGCCCCTTCGCAGCCTCCCTTCAAGGAAACAAGACCATCGCCGTCATTTCGGCGGCGCCGGTCCTCGTTCTGGGGTTCTTGTTCTTCTTCGGAGTGGTCTGTCCAGCTGTGTGGTCGAGGAAGGTCCAACGTCAGAAGGCGGCCCTGAACGTGATGAATTCGCTTCTTGGGCCAGCCCCTGGAGGCGCTCAGAAATCAAGGTAGGCGGTTGATGGAGGGGTGCGACTCAAGGGCGACTGCAACAGTCCATGCCCCGTGACCGGACCTCGGGTGTCAGGCGCTGTTGTCGTTCCGCGAGGGGTGCGCTTCGAACGCGAGGTCCGATCGGGTGGTTGCGATGGGCTTGGCAGGGTCAGTGCCCCGAAGAGTCGTGTTGATCCGGTTTGATCATGTGACGCCGGATCAGCCCAGGATGAGGAAGCTCGTTCGGCGAGTCAGGATTCGAAGCTGTGGATGCTGGAGGCAGTGCTACGGTCGCTCGTATGGCCCTTTCCGTGTCCTCAGCCCCTGCGGTCGACTTGCGCAAGGGCTCGGTGGATGAGGTCCTTGAGCGCGTGCGGCAGATGTTTCGGGTTCGCTTTGATTACGACGCTGTCGTGCGGAAGCGTCGTACTGTCGGAGTGCGGACGGATCGTGGCACCTGGGTGCGTGTTGAGCGGCGGCCGTATGCTCAAATCGGGGCTCAAGGCTGGAATGGGGCGGAATGCGCGGCCTTGCTGGAGGGCGTGGCTCAACCCGAGTGGCGAGGGGCTGTGTCGTGGCGGGATGAGGGCGATGCGGTGATGTGGCGGGCGGATGAGACGGATCTGCTGCCGGGGGAGCCCGTGAAGCCGGGCGGGGTGCTGATTGAGGACCCTGGGCTTCCCGATGAGTGGTGGGCTGCGTTGAATGGCTCGCTGGATGCGCTGGCCGCCGCGCGCACTACCAGGGTGGCCACGCCGGACACGGTGATGGTGACCCAGGCGCATGTGGATGAGGTGATCCGGTCGGCGTTCCCCGACGTGCCGGACACGGTGGCGGAGCGGTGGGTGCCGGCTCATGCGGACTTGAACTGGGCGAACGTCACGGGGCCGCAGTTCTGCCTGTTCGATTGGGAGGACTGGGGGATGGCTCCGCGGGGGTTGGACTCGGCCTCGCTTTGGGCGCAGTCCCTTGGCGTCCCGGCGCTCGCGGAGCGGGTGCTGCGTGAGCGTGCTGGTGATCTGAGCAGCCGGGACGGCAAGGTGATGATGCTGTTCGCGTGCGCGAAGATCGCCGGTCCGTACGCGCATCCGGAGGATCCCCGGCTGGGGCCTGCGCGGGCGGCGGCGGAGCGGTTGGTGGAGGAGCTTCAGGCCGGCTGATGGCGGGCTCGCTCGCGGAGCAGCGATCTGTACTGGTGGATCGCGGTGCTGTCGACCTTCCGGGGGAGGGCGTTGAGCAGTTCGCGGAGGTGGGTGGGGTTGTCGGTGCCGACGGCGACCGTCGTGACGGGCGGCAGGTGGTAGGCGAGGCGGAAAGCGGCCTGCAACCGGCTCATGTCGTCGGAGGGTCCTTGCAGGAAGATGCGGGGGTCGAAGGTCTGCCAGACCGGGTCGTCGGTGTTGCCGCCGAAGGGGCTCATGCCCCACCGCGCGTTCGGCTTCCACTGGGCGGTGAGGGTCTCGGCGGCGTCCAGCATCGCGCTGTTCGCGGTCAGGCCGGTGCGGGTCATGAGGACGTCTGGCCTGGGCGTCGTCGTGTCGATCAGTTCGGGTAGTCGGGACGGGTCCCAGGAAGCGATGCCCCAGGCTCCGCACAGCCCCCTCGTCGCGGCCTCTCGCAGTGCGTCGCATGCGGTCGCCAGGGCCTCGGCGGCCTGATCCCGGTGCCGTTCGAGGCTGCGTTCGGGGTTGTGGAGGAAGACCAGGTCCGGGGGTCGGCCGAGGTCGGTGTTCGTCTTCTCCAGGGCCTGGAGCAGGCGGCCGGGGTCCAGGGAGTGCTCGGCTTGGCCGTTGCCGGTGGGAAAGAAGCCGACCTTGGTGGAGATCGTGAGCCTGGGGAGCAGGTCGCCGGCCACCCGCGTGAGCGTCTCGTGGGCGGTGAAGCGGTGGTAGTTGAAGCTGGTGTCGATGGTGGTGACGTCGAGGTCGAGGGCTGCGGTCAGGGTGCGGCGTTCGTGACGAGACCGGTGTAGCCCGAGGACAACTCGGGGGTGAGGGTGGCACACAGCTCCTCCTGGACCAGGATGTGGGCGACCTGTTCGACCTCGGCGCCGACCTGGGCGGCTGCTTGGGTGAGGTGGGCGGGGTGGCCGCTGAGGAGCAGCCGCAGGGCGGGCAGTGCCTTGGCGCGGAAGGTGAGCTTCTTGCCTGCCGCGGTGACTTCGACGGTGTCGCCGTGGTCGGTGACTTGGGGCGGGAAGTGGGTGATGCAGGCGACGGCTTCCAGAGGGCCGAAGATGTCAAGGAACGGTACGTGGCGGGGCACGGGGGCTTCCTGTTCGCGGGCGGTCAGGAAGTCTGCGGGGGTGCGTCGGCGTACGAGTTCGAGAGCGGCTTCGGTGAGGGCTTGGGTGCTGGTGTGGCCGGTGCGGTCGAGGTCGTGGCGAAAGATTTCGTGTTCGCTGGACCAGTCGGCGAGCCAGGACAGCCAGCTCACGCCGGTGCGTTTGGCGAAGCCGAAGGTCATGTGGAGGCTTTTGCCGGGGCCGTTGCCGTTGCGGGTGGCCTGGTGCCAGTAGCCGCGGGGGATGTGCATGACGTCGCCTGTGCGCATGGTGCCGGACCAGACGATGTCGTTGCTGGGCTGGTCGCTGCGGTCGGCGTCGCGGTAGAGCGGCGCGGTGCGGGAGGGGCCGCGTACTTCCCACTGCTTCTCGCCGGCGAGCTGGACGATGAGGACGTCGTGGTCGTCCCAGTGGAGGCGGAAGCCGGAGGCGTCGTTGGTGGTGAGGTAGGCGTTGACCTGGACGCGTTCGCGCGACCACCACTGCAGGGCCTGGCAGGTGATTTCCATGGTGGGGTCGAAGGTGTTGACCTGGTCCAGGACGAGGGTGGCGCCTTGGCGCAGGAGGGTGCCGAGGCGGTGGGTGTTGACCATGCGCAGTGACTGGCCGCGCAGGGTGACCTCGTCGGTGAGGTAGGCGTTGGGGTGGAGTTCCTCACCGTTCTGGAAGCAGCGGAACTGTGGGTTGGACAGGCTGCGGCGCATCGCCAGGTCCAGGAGCCGGTTGGGCGTGAGGATGCGCTGTGGTAAGGCGGCATCGTCGATCGTGCCGCGGGCGAAGTCCCCGCCGAGCGGGCCGGAGCCTTTCCAGCCGAGGGCCGCCTCCATGGCCGTGATCAGGCGGTGTTCCATGTCTCCCCCTTGTACGGGTGGGGTGGGGTTGTGTGTGGGGCCGCGGGCCCGCACGTGGTGCTTGTGCGGGTCCGCGGCTGGGTGCTGTGGTCGTCAGGCGGGGTGGTTCAGGGAGTCGCCGTCGGGCCAGGGATTGTCGCCGCCGCCGTCCGGGGGCGGGTCGGACCGGGTGACGTCGTGCCGGTTGTGGACGCTTGCCAGCGCCTCCACCGCCACGAGGAGGCCGTCCTCGGGTGAGGCGGCCGGATTGTCGGGCATCGCACACTCCTTCCTGTGTCTGTTTGGTGGTTCCGCCGGGATCCCGGCGGAAATCTGTGGTGGTGCAGGGAGTCGGCGCGGGTCACGTACGCCGTCGGTGTCTGCCGCCGGGTGGGGCCGGAAGGCGGGCGGTCTGCGGAGTTCCGACGTGTGCGTATCCGGGCAGGTCGTGGCCGCCGATGTCGGCGCAGAGCTGGGCGGAAAGGATCTGGTCGCAGAGGGACTGGGCGCAGGAGGCACAGGCGAACAGGTGCGTGGTCACTCCGCCGGGGGCGGTGCCGGTGCCGATCCACAGCACTCGGGTGTCTTCTCGGCCGCACCACAGCCAGCAGCGGCCGGTCGTCCAGTGATTGCCGTCGTCGGTTTCCGCAGGCGGTGGGAGGCGCGTGATGCGGGGAGCGGCGAGCCTGCTCAGCCAGGGCCGTAGGTCGGTGCTCATCGCGGCTCACCCACCTCGTAGGCGGGCGTCGACCAGTCAATCCCCGACGCGGCCGTGGGGCGGGTCTTGCCATGAACAGCCGGCCCGCCCGGGCTGTGGCGGTCATGTACGCCTGGACCACTTCCTTGGAGGCTCGCGCCCGCAGGGGGTCCAGCCCGACGGCCACTGCTACGGTTCCGCCGCCCAGCGCGAAGTCGCTCCAGAGGTCACCGATCGGGGCGTGCAGCAGGTGCTCGCACCGGTCGAGCCGTAAGAAGGCATCCAGGCCGCATGTGTACAGCCGGGGTCCGATGTCCGGCAGCCGCCTGCTGCACTCGGCCAGCCGCAGCGACTTGGCCAGCCCGTACATGCGGATCGCGGCCTTCGCCGGGGAGCCGAGATGCCCGGACGGTGGGCGAGCCAGCAGCAGGAAGGCCACCGGTCCGGCAGGCGTGCCGGCGATCCAGTGCCAGACGGCTAACGAGGCGATGAGCTCGGCTGTGGGCGCCTGTTCCGGGGCATCGGGGGTGCTCACCATGGGCGCGTCACACCCTGAGCTGCGGCGATCTTGAACTCTGTCCATACGACTTTGCCGCGCGGGTCCTGCGGCTCGACGCCCCATCCGTCGGACAGTTCGTTGACCAGCAGTAGCCCGCGGCCGGTCGTACTGTCGGCACCCGGCGACTTGATCACCGGGTGCCGCCGGCTTGCGTCGTGCACTTCGATCCGCAGCAGGCCGTCCCGGCCGGACAGCGCGACGTGGAAGCTGCGGCCGTGTGTCTCGTCGTGGCGGACGACGTTCGTGGCCAGCTCCGAGACACAGGTGAGTACGTCGTCACAGCGCTCGCTGACGCCCCAGGCGTCCAGGACGTCGCGCACGAAGGAACGGGCCTCGGGTACGGCGACGGCCTCCCGGAGGAACTCCCGCGTCACAGGCTGCAGCATCGCTGACCACCCGCCCAACCGTTCGCGTACGGGTGGGCGCGACCGGTCCGTAACGGACGGCGGCCTGCTGTGCTCCCCATGGCGCCAACTCCCCTTGGTGCGACGACTCGTGGTCTGTCCACCAAGCCAACCGCCGCCACCCGGGAGCGGGTACCGTCGTGAGGGGTGTCAAAGGGTGTCACTCCCGCTACCGCTCGTGGCCGCGCCAATCTGAGGGGTAAGGGCCCACCATGAAGTCGCCGAACACCGATCTCGCCAGATGGCTCGACCGCTCAGGCATGAGCCACAAGGAACTGGCCCGCCGCGTCAGAACCGCAGCCCAGGTATGGGGCCAGCCGCACGTGACCCCGGACGCCACGGCGGTGCGGCGCTGGCTGGCCGGCGACCGGCCCCGGCCGCCGGTGCCCGAGATCCTCGCCGACGTCTTCTCCGCCTGCTTCGGCTACCGGGTCACCACCTACGACCTCGGGCTCGGTGAGAGCGGTACGGCGGAGCGCTCGCTGGCGTACAACGCCTCGTTCGCCGTTACGGTGGAAGCAGTCGCCGACTTGGGGAGAGCGGACGTGGACCGTCGAAGCTTCCTGGCAGCAGCACCCTTCGCCGCTGTCGCGGCCGTCGGGCCGTCCCGCGACTGGCTGCTCAACACCCTCGACCAGCACCCCGACCCCGGCCCACGAGTGCGTCTCGAAGACGTCGTCGCCGTACGGAACATGTTCGGCGAGTTCCAGCGCATGGACGTCCTGCAAGGCGGCGGCACGGGGCGGCTGGTCCTGGCCGAGTACATGAACCAGCACGTCTTCCCGCTGCTACGGCGTACCTACACCGAGGAGGTACGGCGGGCGCTGTGCGAGGCCGCGGCCGAGCAGACCTACCTGCTCGGGTGGATGGCCTACGACAACGGCGAACACGGCATCGCCCAGCGCTACCTGGTGCAGTCCCTGCGCCTGTCCGAGGAATCCCGCAACCCCGCCCTGGGCGCCCACGTACTGGCCGGCATGGCCGACCAGGCCACCCTCCTGGGCAACCCCGAGGAAGGGCGGCACCTGGCCCAGGCCGGCCGCGCCGGACTCGCCAAAGGCACCTCGCCCGCGTGCCTGGCCGACCTGTGGGCCCTGGAAGCCCGCGCACTGGCCAAGCTCGGCGACAAGACCGGCGCCGCACATGCCGTCGTGCAGTCCGAGACCGCCTACAGCCGCGTCCGCCTGGAGGACGAGCAGGAGTGGGCGACCTTCATCGACCCCGCCTACCTCCACGGCGAACACGCCAACACCTTCCGCGACCTCGGCGATACGGACGCCGCCGAACAGCACGCACGCCAGTCCATCGACCATGCCCGCGCCCAGCGCCGCGCCCGCCGCGGCGCCATGTCCCAAGCCGCCCTGGCCGCCACCCACCTCCAACGCGGCGACCTCGAAGCTGCCCACGCCGTCGGCCTGCGCACCCTGTCCCTCTCGCGGCAGGTGAAGAGCTCGCGGTGCGTTGAGGCGGTTCAGGACCTACGGCGACGGATGCAGCCGTTCGGGAACCACCGGCTGGTCGCGGACTTCAACGAGCGAGCCCGGGATTTCGTGGCGGCTGCATAGCGGGAAGTGCCGGTTTCGACGGCTGCAGCAGCAGCCGTCACCGCCGTCGCGGTCGGTTGTCTGGCTGTCCAGCCCGAACGGAGCTGGCCGCTCCACCCTCCTCGTGCCGCGACGGCAAGGTGCTCCTGCCGATGACGGTGCTGCGGGATTGGGCTGCTTTGGCTCGGGGGCTGGGGGCGGGGCGTTGGGTGAGGCGGTGGATGCGCCAGGTCAGTACCTGGGCTGGAGAGCGGGCGTCGCCGAGTGCACGTTGGTCGGCTGCTTGTTGGAGGAGTCGGGCGGGGTCGTGGCCGGCTGCTTCGGCGTCGGTGAGGACGGTGGCGAGGGCGGGCCAGGCGGGGTCGGTGAGGATGTGTTCGGCGTAGCCGGGGACGGCCTGGCGCATCTGCGTGGCCTGGTGGTGCATGACGGTCCGGGGTGGCTGGCGTTGGTTGAGGGTGGCCAGGGGCGCCGGGGCAGTGTGGTCGTAGGCGGCCTGTAGGTGGGTGAGCGTGCGGCGCGCGGCTTGGACTTGCTGGTTGTGGTGGCGGGCGGACTGCCAGCGCTGGATGGCGATGAGGGCGAGGATGGCGGCGTCGAGGAACGTCGCCAGTGCGGCGCCGTCGGTGGTGGGGGGCTGGCGGGCGATGGCGCGGACGGCTCCTCGTAGGGCTTGGGCGTGCCGGTGGTCGGCTTTGATGCGAGAGCGGCTGGCGCGTTCGAAGGCCGCAGCCGCCTCGTGGAGCTGGGCGCGGATGGCTTTGGGGGTGACTAGGGGGAGGGCGTCGAGGGCTTCGGCGAAGGCGGTGATGTGGGCCTGGGCGGCGGTGTCGGTGGCATGTTCGAGGTGGTGGGGGATGCGTTCGATGGCTGCGGTGGCCTGGTGCCAGGGGTTGGGCCGGGGCGCTCCGGCGACGGGGGCGGGCTGGGGTGGGGTTGTGGTGAGGCGGGCGTGGATCTGGGGGTAGGACAGGTCGGGGGCCAGGGTGGAGCCGGAGAACCAGACCGGTTCGCCGGCTGCGTTGGTGTCGCCTTCGAGGGCGACTTTGTAGCCGCGGATGTCGCCGGAGGGAAAGCGCAGTACCTCAACGAGGATGCCGCTGCGGGTGAGGTGGTGGAAGAACTCCTCGGTGGTGGTGGAGACCGCGACGACGGTGCGCAGCGTGGCGCGGAGCTGTTCGCGTGGGGTGTGGTGGTGGCCGGTGCGGTGGGCTTTCTCGGTTTCGGCGCGGGTGGGGCGCTGGGCGGCGGTGCGGTCGCCGCGGATGACGATGCGCAGGTGGTAGTCGCGCTCGACGGCTTCGAGTTCCTTGTCGGCGCGCAGGTAGTCGTTCCAGTGGCGGGCGGTGCGCAGGTCGCCGCGGATGGTGGTGGCGGCGATGTGGATGTGGTCGTCGGCGTGGCGTACGGCGACCCAGCGACACCCGTCCGAGTCGCCGTCGGGGGCGATGCCGGTGGCGGCCACGACGCGGCGGGCGATGTCGGCCCACTGCGCGTCGGTGAGGAAGGGGTCTTCGGGCGCGGCGCGGACCGAGCACTGCCAGACCGGTTTGTCGGGCACCTGCTGGTCTTTGCCGCGTGCCTGGTACAGACGGAGCTCCAGGGCGTTGGTGAGCTGTGTCATCGCGGTCTGGGAATTGGGGTCGCGGCCGGGGTCGGGGGCGAAGCCGTCCCAGGAGGCGACCAGGTGCGGGTCGGTGTGGTCCTTGGCCTTGTGGGTGTCGTAGAGGTAGGCCAGCAGGCGGCGCATCTGCTTGCCCCGGGTGATCTTCGCGATCATTCAGGCCGCCTTCCGGCCGACCGCGTGGTGGGCGGTGGTCTCGATGCCGGCAATGGCCGCACGTACGGTGTCTAGGGTGCGCTGGGCCTGGGCGAGCAGGGGGATGTCGGCGGGGTAGGGAGTGCCGCCGGCGTTGAGGCGGTGCGCGATCTGGTTGACGTTCGTGCCGATCCGGGCGACCTGGGTGCGCAGGGCGACGAGCTCGTCGATCAGGTCGTCGGTCTCGGTACGGCGACCGGGCAGGGGCTGGGTGCCTTCGACGAAGGCCATGACGACCGCACCGACCAGGTGCGCACCGGCGATCTCCATGGAACGGGCTTTGGCCTTGATGGCCTGCTGCTCGGCGCGGCTGTAGCGGACATCGACGCGGTACGTGCGCTGCGTACCGTCACGCTTACGGCGGCGGGCGACGCGGCGCACGGCGGCTTCAGCAGCGGCGCGCATCAGACTCGGCGAGTCGACGGTGGGCGGCACTTCGACGGAGGCGACGACGGTTGGTCCCTCCGGTGCCCCCTGGCGCCGGAGTTCCTCCGCCACCCCCGGGGCGGAGGAACCTGCGCGGGACCGGCCATTGGACGGTCCAACGCCATACCTTGCTCCGCCGGGAGCTGGGTTGGTGGTCGTGGCAGTTGCGCCGTCGGAGGCTTGGGCGGACGTGGAGTTGCGCGGTACAGGGTAGTTGGCGGGGTGGCTGCTGGCGTTGTTGGGCATGGTGGGGCTTTCGTTTCGGTGGGGCCGGTCTTGAGCATGGCGCTGCCTGGTTCGGGTGCTGCGCCGGGGTGCGGAGGTCGGCAGGGCGGTTCAGTTTCTGAACAGGCGGTCTGTTCAGGCGCTGAACAGCTGTGCGGTTCAGAAAATGAACAGCGACGGGAGGCGGTTCGGCTTCGGCACCGGTGAGCGTTCCGTAGCGGCGCGGTGGCTGGTCCGGGACCGGGTGTCCGAGGCGGGACTTTCGTGCGGCGGGCGTGCGGTGGGCCTGTCCGGACCGTTCGCGCGGTGACGGGTCTTGGCGTTCTGTCGCGGAACTGGGTCGCGTTCTGTCCCGGAACGCTGTTGATGTTCCGTGACGGAACGGGTGCTCGCGGCCGTGTTGTGCTGCTTGGGGGAGTGGCGGACCGCTGGTCAGGGGCCGCGGACGAGCCGGGCGGGTTTGACCGGTTGGGCGGACCAGTTGGGGCTGGTCCGCCGGTGACCTGCGGAGACTTCCGGTCAGTGGCCTGGCCGGTCGCGGCGCAGGATGTGCATGACGTGGGTGAGGCGGTCCTCGCTGAGGGTGTGGCCGGCGGCGCGGACGTGCTCGCGGACCATGGCCCGGGTGGGGCTTTCGCGCAGGGAGAAGACCGGGCGGACCAGGTCCACGAGGGCGTCGAGTTCGGCGCTGGGCGGTCGGCCGATCCGCCGGACCGGAGCCGGTCCGCCGGATGCGGGCTCGGCTTCCTTGTCGTGCCGCGGCTCAGGTTCGGGCGCGGGACCAGGTTGCGGCTGAGGCGGTGAAGCGACGGTCCGCTCCTGCTCGGTTCCGCTTGCGGGGGCTGGCGAGGGCTGCTGGGGGTGGGGGAGGTCGGGTGTGCTGTGTCGGGTGATGAGGATGTGGAGGTGGACGGCGCCGGCCAGGGCGAGTGGGGCGAGGGTGGACAGGATGCCGACGGTGGTGTTGTCGAGGTGGAGTCCGGGTTGGTGGGTTTGCTGGTTGAGGCGGACGGCGTGGAGGGCGTTGGCTCAGATGCTGGCGGTGGTGGCGGTGGCGAACAGGGTCCAGATGTAGAGGCGGGCGCGGAAGGGTGCCCTCCGCAGGACGAGGAGGGCGCGCACCCCGTAGGCGATGAACCCGTCGATGACGGTGGGGAAGAGGTAGGTCAGGGTGGGGCGGATGTGGATGGCGGTGGCCATCTGCTGGAGGGCATCGTACGAGAGGGCGCAGCCGGCGCCGCCGAGGACGGTGATGGCGGCGCGGTCCCAGGCGGTGGCCCGGTGGGCGGGGCGGGCGGAACGGGCGGTTTCGGGCATGCAGGTGTCTCCGGGAGGGCGTGGGTTCCGCACGCGGGCAGGCGTCAGCGGAGCCGTGAACAGGTGGTGGGGGGGTGGGGTTGACCGGGAGGGGCGTCGTGGAAAGCGCGGGGGCGTTACGCGGTGGGGTGCCTTCTGCGGTCGTGGCCGGTGAGGATGACGCGGTCGGTCATTTCGGCCAGGCGGGAGGCGGTGCGGTCGCCGATGGCCTCGCGCAGGTCGGCGACGGGCAGGTTGGTTGTGACCAGTGTCGGCAGCAGATGGTTGTAGCGGTGGTTGACCAGGCGGTAGGTCAGTTCCTCGGTCCACGGGGACTGTTTGGCGGCGCCGAGGTCGTCCAGGAGCAGCAGCGGGGTGCGGACGAGGCGCTGGAGCTGCTGTTCGGGGTCGGCGTGTCCTTGCTGGGGGCGTTGGGCTGCGTAGAGGTCGGCGGCGGTGGTGGCTTCCCAGCGCAGCCGTACTCCGGCCGTGAGGAGCACGCGGATGGCGCCGTATGCCTGGTACGTCTTGCCGGTACCGGTCGGTCCGGCGATCAGCAGCGAGGGGCCGGTGGCGATGCCGGGAACGCCGCCTGGTCCGCGCCTGCCGGTGCGGGTGATCTCGTCGGCCCAGGCGGTGACGCGGGAGTGGTCGGCCAGTGCGCTGCGGTAGCGGGGCGGGATGCGGGCGTCGGCGAGCTGTACCGCGGTGACCGGTTTCGGTTCCGGGGTGGTTGTCTGGGCGGCTGGGTTGATGCCGCGTGCGGTGAGGATGGCGGCGAGGCGGTTCACCGCGCCGCCTGCGGTGCGCGGTTCGCGGGTGGTGGTGGTCACAGGTCACCGCCGTAGGCGTTCTCGACGTCGGTGGGGTTGGTCCACGCCCGGTGCGCGGGGCGGCTGCCGGCCTGGTGGGGGAGGGCGTTCATGGCCTCGTTGACCAGGCTGGGCAGCACGCTGGGGCTCAGGCCCTTGGCGCGCAGGCGGTCCAGGGCGGACCGTATGTGGTCAGCGGCGATGTTTTCGGCCAGGAGCTGGTTGACCTCTCGTCCCAGACGGGCCAGGAACTTCTCCGGCGGGCGGTGGGCGCATGCGGCGATGTACTCGCCGACCAGCTGCTTCGCCGAGACGGTGGGGGTGGGCGCGGGGGCGCTTGCGCCCCCCGAAGGGACAGATCCTAGATCCACGATCCTAGGTCCTAGATCCGGACGGTGAGGGCTCAGCGAGGGCTCACTGAGCCCTCCCTGAGCCCTCGACGAGGGCTCGTCGAACGCGGTCTGGCCTGCGGCTTCATGACTCGGTGACGTCTCACGGCGATCGGTGGAGGGCTCGGTGAGTCCTCGGTGAGCCCTCACTGAGCCCTCGGTGAGGACTCGCCGCGTGCTCCGTGCCGGGGCGCCGGTTGGGGTGTGGTCGCGCTGGGGGCAGGGGGGCGTGCGGGCCCCGCTGGGGCGGTCGATCTTCTGGTGCTGGTGCCAGGTGATGATGTGCAGGTATCGCTTGCCGTCGTGGCCTTCGTAGCGGCAGATCAGGTCTGTGGCGGCGAGTTGGGTGAGGTCGTCTTCGACGCCGAGGGGTCCGTGGTCGGGACGAAGGGACCACAGCAGGCCGGCGATGACGGCGGGCTGGTCGCGCAGGCGGCCGTGGTCATCGGCCTGGGTGAGCAGGCCGAAGAAGGTCCGCTCCGCGGACAGGGACACTGCCGCCAGGGACTCGGAGGCGAAGGCTTCGGGCTTGATGGTGCGGATGCGCGCCACCGCTCACCACCCCGCCTTCGCGTCGCGATGACGGTCAGGGGGTGCGGGCACGGCGGCTGGGGCCGTACGCTGGTACACGGAAGTTCCTCTCCTGGCGGGCTTCGGGGCGGCAACCCCGGGGCCGTGTGCCGGTTGTGGTCGTTCAGGGATGGGCGGTCGTAGCAGAGGTTCTTGCTTCAGCCCCCGGCGTTCTCAGCGCCGGGGGCTTTGTCGCGTTTGGGGTCGTTTCAGGGGCGGGTCCGGGGGTTGGTGGGCAGGGAGCGGGGATGGTAAGACGATACCACAATCCTGCGGATCGCAGCAACTACTTGCAATCGGCAGAACGTCGTGTATCCTAGTACTCTTCCTGCGATCCGCAGAGAGGTACTACGAACGGAAGGAGGCTGGGGTTGTGGCCGCCAACCACCAGAACCAGGAACCCGGCCAGGACCTGCCCGGCCCGGCCATCACCCAACTCGCCGGCGAGGAGAACATCGCCGTACGCATCAAACTCGAACGCGAAGCCCGCGGCTGGAGCACCAACGCCGTCTCTGACCGCCTCAACGCCGCCGGCTACGAGATGAACCCCTCCGCGGTCTGGCGCATCGAAAACCACCAGCGCCGCGTCAACGTCAACGACGCCCTCGGCTTCGCCGAGGTCTTCGGCATCTCCCTGGCCAACCTCGTCGGCCCCCCAAGACTTGCCGCCCACACCCGCGCCATGGAACTCGTCGAAGACATCCGCCGCGCCTACCGCGACGCCCACATGGCCAACCTCGCCGCCGCTCAAGCCCGCGACGCCCTCGACGCCTACCTCGAAGAACACCCCGACGTCCGCGAAGAAGCCGACGCCGCCGCCTCCCTGGCCATCGCCGAAGAACTCACCGGCCTCCCCCAGCCCTACCAGCAGCGCCCTCGCCGCCCCACCCCCGACCACAAGGACACCGAATAACCCCACCCCACCACCCCCGCGAAACCGCACCGCCCATCCCTGAACACCACACCGGCAGGCCCACGGAGTTGCCGCTCCCGCAGCCAGCCAGAACAGGACGCCACGTGCGCCACCACGCCATGCCCGCCGCCACCCCCACCCGCACCCAGATAGGCAGGCGGCTGCCCATATCCGAGTGCTCCCCGGCTGAGAGTCCAACGCCTCGCCTATACCGACCCGAGGAAGTCGCTGCCGTCCTCGGCTGCTCCGCCTGGTGGGTCAAGGACCGAGCCCGACGGCGCCTGATCCCCTTCACCCGCGTCGGCCGCGCCTACCGCTTCAGCGCCGATCACCTCGCGGAGATCATCCGCATGCACGAGACTCGCCCGGCCCACCCCCAGCAGCCCACCCAACTCCCCGGATCCGCCAAGCCCACGTCCCCGCAGCGTTCTTCTCTGCCGGCTGCGACTTCGGTCCGGCTTCGCGCCCGGCCTCCTCGCCGAGCCCGGCGGGATCAGTACGAGATCGCCGCGTAGTTAGACGACACAAGAAGGGGAGGGACTCCGTGGGTTTCGCGGAGAAGCGCGGAAGCTACTGGCGCGGCAGGTACAAGATCGCACCCGGCAAGCACCTCACCGTCGTCGACGGCAGCGGCAAGGCCATCAGGTTCGCCACCAAAGGGGAGGCGCACCGAGCCGCGAGTGAGGCCGAGAACAAGTATCGGCGCGGCGACTGGCGCGACCCGACGCTGGGCCAGGAGACCTTCGGCGAGTACGCGAACCGCTGGTACGAGGCCCAGGACCTGGCTGCCTCGACCATGCAGAACTACCGCCGCCACATCGAGGAACACCTGCTGCCCGAGTTCGAGGACAAGGCGCTCGCCGGCATCCTGCGCGGAGACATAGACGTCTGGGAGAAGAAGGAGAGGGCCGTGTACGCGGCCTCCAGCGTCAAGACCTGGCGCTCGACCCTCCACCTCATCTTCGAGGACGCGATCGACGAAGGACTCATCACGTCCAACCCGGCCGCCAGGCGGCGCGGCCGCGGCAAACGAGCCGGCCGCTCCCGTGACCGCGGCCCGGAGAAGGTCGTCACCGACCCGCTCGGCGTATTGCTGATCGCCGAGCGCGCAGCCCTGCTCTCCGGCCGCGACGACGAGTTCGTGGCCGTGGTACTCAAGGCGTACACCGGCATGCGCTGGGGCGAAATCGTCGGCCTGGAGACCGAGTTTGTCAGGCCAGCCTCCATCCGAGTCGAGTGGCAGCTGTACGAACTGGACACCGGCGAGTTCGCCCGCTGCCCGCCCAAGGACGACAGCTACCGCACCATCGACTCGACCGACTGGCTGTCGGCCCTGGTCGCCAACCACATCGCCCGCACCAAACCGGTGCCGTGCGCCTGCCACGGGAAGACCTACGTCTTCCGCGGACAGGGCGCGGCCCGCACCGGTGGCCACCAGGGCGCGAAACTCGTCGACGTCGCACGCCTCGCGGGAGTCTCCACGGGGACGGTTTCCAACGTGCTCAATCGCCCGGACCGCGTCACCGAATCCACCCGTGCCCTGGTGGAGAAGGCTATCGCGGACCTCGGATTCGTCCGTGGCGGCACCGTATCTGGGCATACGGCTCACTGGCGCAGGAACGGCTTCGCCACCTGGCTGTTCACCCCTGCGGTCAGCGGCTGGTATCCCCAGAAAGCACCGCAGAAAGCACGCCCAGTACCCCTCATCGGCGAACCCTGGCCGGGAATCCCAGCCCGCGGGCGAGGCGCCGGCGGACGTGCCGACGCCTGCTGGACGCCGATCGCCAAGGGGCTCACTCCGCACGGCCTTCGCCACACCCACCGCACGGTAATGGAGGACCTTGGCACGGAGAAGGTGCTCATGGACGAGCGCATGGGCCACATCGACGGCTCCGTCTCGGCCCGCTACGCCCATGTCACCCCTGGCATGCGCAAACGGCTGATGGCCGGCCTGACCGCGCAATGGGAGGCAGGGCTCGACGCCCGGCTGGCGATCTGCTCCAAGTCGCCCGTGCAGGTGCTTGACGCGCTGTTGCGAGCGCGTCTGGGCTCATGTCAGTGACGAGGTTCGGGAGCCGGTAAATGCGATCGGCTCCCGAAGAAGGACGGCGGCTGGGGCCTCACGACATAACTCGGTGTGGTTAGAAGCTCGCTCTTGGCTGGGGCTCCGCCCGCATCCGTGGCACCGGTGGCAGTTCCGGGCCGTTCATTAGTTATTTCAGCTCAATCATCATTCCCAGGCCGTGAGCAGCGTGGCGGATAGCCGGGACCCACACCGAGCCGGTGGGAGGTGGGAAGTGCCACCAAGGCCCGGCATTTACCCTCTCACTGTAGCGGCCGGTCCGAAACCGGCACGGTGTAGGGAACGACAGCTTGGCGGTGCAACATTGACAGAGTCAACGCGTAGGCTGCGCTCGTCGGGTGCGCGCCGTGTGTCGGGTACGTAGGTGTCCGCCCCATCCAGTCACACCATCCCTGAAACGAGAGACCATGGCCATGGAGCAGCAGGACGAACTGGTCACGCTCAGCCTTGCAGGGATCGCGCGGCTTGCCGGAGTCGGTCGCGCGGCCGTGAGCAACTGGAGGCGGCGGCGTAGCGACTTCCCAGAGCCAGTCGGCGGCACGGATGCCAGCCCTTTGTTCTCGTTGGCGGATGCGGAGTCCTGGCTTCTGCGGCACGGCAAGATTGACGAATCCTCCAGCGGCTGGGACCGTCTCTGGCCGCGGATCGAGGACCTCGGCGACCGGGACGGCATGGCCCACCTACTGGCCTGGGCGGGGGAGCGCCTTGCGACCCCGGCGATGAACCCGCCGCGCGGAGCCCCGGAACCCGGAGCTGCCGAGAAGAGGTTGGCAGACGAGATCGTGGGGCTGGCCCTTCGTCAGTCGCCTAAAGAGGCCTTCGCCGTGCTACTGGATCGTTGGCACGCTGTCCACGTACGTCAGCTGATCGTCACTCCCCGCCAACTGGCCGACACCATGGTGGCTCTGGCGGCCGAACTCCGCGACCATAGTGCGCCGGTACGTCGGGTGCTGGACCCTGCTTGCGGAATGGGTTCGCTGCTGGCTGCGTCCGGTCGGCGGTGGTCGGGGCAGGTACCTCCGCCTGCGCTGGCAGGGGTCGACAACGATGCTGCTGTGGCTCGCCTGACTCGAGCAAGGCTGGCTCTGGAGTTCGCGGGCTTTGAGCGACACGTGCAGTCTGCAGACACAATGCTTGATGCCCCTTTGCGGCATGCCTCCTGCGCCGATGTGGTTCTGAGCTATCCACCGTCCAACGAACGTTCGTGGGGGCACGACGAACTGGCGACCGATCCGCGCTGGACGTATGGCGCTCCACCGCGGACCGAGCCCGAGCTGGCATGGGTACAGCACTGTCTGTCCGTACTGGAGCCTGGGGGCGTCGCAGTGCTCGTCCTACCGCCGAGTGTCGCTTCGCGCCGGGCCGGACGGCGAATTCGAGCAGGGTTGGTGCGCAACGGAGTTGTGCGAGCTGTAGTAGCGCTGCCGCCCGGGAGCGCGCCGCCGCATGGGGTGGGGCTGCACCTGTGGCTGCTGGCGGCGCCCCGTGAAGTCCCCGCGGATGACGTGATTTTCGTTGACGCAGCGGACTGCCGGACTACTGCGCTCACCGGTCGCGGCATGGCCGTCGACTGGGACGGTCTTCGTCAGCGCACTGTGGCGGCCCTGCGTGGAAGTGACCTTCCTGGCGTCACACGGGTGCCAACCGCGGAACTGCTGGGCGAAGAGACTGACCTGACGCCTTCTCGCCGCACCGTGACCGAGCGGTCCGTGGGGCCGGTGGAGCTGCGCCGTGCCTGGTCCGGCTGGGACAAGGTGCTGATGGACATGGATGATGCGGCCAAGGGCGTTCGCGGACAGGAGGCGAGTCTCGTAGTACCGGACAACTTCGGCTACACCTTCGTGGGTGATTTGGAGCGTTCCGGTGCTCTGGACGTGGCGCCTGGCAAGGTTCTCGCTGACGATCTGATCCAGCAGGGAGCGCCGGCGGATGATGCTCTGCGCGTCGTCAATCCATGGGCCACACGGGGCGAGGAACCATGGGTCGCCGCGGCGCAGGCTGCCGAGTTGGAGGCTGAGGGACTGGGGGTCCTGACGTCTTTCGGCGACGTCGTGGTCGTAACCACATTCGGCGAATTCGACGTCTGGGTCGAAACGGCCGGACCGCGACTACTCGGTGCCCACACCGTCCGACTGCGGACCGATCCTGCACTGCTCGACCCGTTCTTCCTCGCCGCGTGTCTAAACGCGCCGGGCAACGACCAGCGGGCAGGGACGCGTGCCTCCTCTTCCTCTCGGGTCGACGTACGCCGGCTGCGCGTTCTATGTGCGCCGTCGGCGCAGCAGCGGCGGATCGGGGAGGTCTACCGCCGACTGGTCCGGTTCCGGGAGGCGGTGGCCGACCTGGGCAGGCACGGTGATGTGCTATCAGGCATGTTGTCGGGGCTGCTGGCCCAGGGCAGGCTGACGGGGGAGTGAGGAGCGCAGCACGGCAGAGGCATGGGGCCAGTTTCCGCGGAGCTCGTCAAGCTGGCCCTGGCAGGCGATCCAGCAGCTTGCGGATCGCCTGGGGCAGCACCGAAGACACTTCACCTTGCCCCGCGTCCTGAACAAGTTCCTGCACCTCGAGTCCCACTTCCCAGCAGACCTCAATGGTCTGAGGGGATGGTCCCGACCCGGGCCAGGCCACAAGTTCCTCGGCTAGCTCCAGCCAGGCGTCGGCCATAGCCTGAACCGGACTTCCTTCCGCAGCCATCACCTGGACCACGCCGAGCCGCGCCCGTGTTCGCAGGTCGCCGGTTTCGGTCCCAGCAGATGCGTCCGCGAGTCGCCTCGCGACATCCCGGCAGATGCGGCCCGCCGAGGCGGTCTGTCCGCGTAGCAGGTGAGCACGGGCCACGACGAGGCGCGCCCCCTGCACCTCGCGAACCGCCCCAGGGAGGTGCTGCTCGGCGTGCACCAGCATTGCGGTCAGCTCGTCGACGGCCTTGTCCGGTTCTCCGCGTTCGATTTCGATCTCGGCCTCGGAGTGCAGCTTTCGGAGCACGGAACGCGTGGGACCGCCGACGGGTCGGCGATGCACCCGAGGGCGGCGTGGACCCGTGGGCAGCGGTTCCGAGCGTGGGGCGGCGGCGGCCTTTGAGACGCGGTGGGGCAGGGTCGGGTCCGGGTCGAGGGCGGGGCGTGGAGCGGGGTCGCCCGGCGAGGGCAGCAGGGGCCGCCAGATCTCAAGCGCCAGCTCCAGAGGTGGCCGATCCGCGGGCGATTTGGCGAGCATACGGTCCGTAATATCCACGATGTCGGACGGTAGGCCGGGGATGTCGTCGCTGAGCAGCGGCGGCCGCTCCTCGCAGTGCAGGCGAGCCAGGTCGTAATCGGAGTGGCCAGCCTCGAAGACCAGCCGCCCGGTCACCATCTGGAACGCTATGCAGGCGACACTGTAGAGATCGGCCTCCGGGCCCGGGTTGCGTTCGCCGCGGTGGATCTCCGGGGCCATGTAGCCGATCGTGCCGGGCGTCCGACCGTTGGTGTACCGGGTGGCCGCCGGATCCTTCGGCAGGGCGATGCCGAAGTCCGTGAGGTATACGACGCCGTCGCGTCGGGCCAGCAGGATGTTGGCTGGCTTGACGTCCCGGTGCACCACGTCCGCGCCGTGCACCCGACCGAGCACTTCTAGCAGCGGGACGATTACGCTCGCCGCAGCCGACAGTGTGGGTCTGTTCCGGGTGAGAAAAGCATATAGGTCAACGCCGTTGACATACTCCGTGACGAGGTACGGGCGCGGCAGTGAGAGATCGGCGTGCACGAAGGCCGGCACGCCCCGGCCACCGAAGCGTTGGTGCATTTCGCACTCGCGGTCGAAACGCCGTAGCTCTTGTGGGGTGGGAGTCCGGTACCCGCGCAGGGTGGCCTCCGGGTCTCGAGGCCACAGGAACTTCACTGCGACCGTCCGCTCGACATGCCGGTCGTCGGTCGCCTGATAGACAACCCCCATCCCGCCCCAGGCGCCTTCGCCGGCGCGGCTGAATCTGCCCGCGAGCTTCTTGCCCGCCGGCCATGGCTCCACCACGCCCACTCCCTACCTCTCCTGGCGAACCGTCAGGCATCAAGCTACAGCAGAATCTTGTGTTCCTTGACTTTGTTCACAGGTCTCTGTCACGGTGATGCCCTCACCGTCGAGACTGCGAGGAGTTGGCACCGTGCAGCCCTGGAGCAACCCTCCCGGTACGGTCGGCGTTGGGCGCTTGGCCCGTATCCCGGTTCGTCATCTGCGCGACGAAGAGCCCGGTTGTTCGATGGACCGTGCCCTCAGCGTTCGCCGCGACGTGTTCGCTGCGAAACGGGTTCCGTCCAACACCCCACGCGAGGAGTTCCCGTTCGCGCTTGTGCAGGAACTGCTCGACCAACTGGAATCCGGCGCGGCGCAGAGCGTCGACGAGGCCCTGGAACAGTGTCGACGGACGCGATCCCGGTGCCTGCCGCAGCACGTGACCTGGTCGGTGGAGGCCGTCGAGCGTTACCTCGGTGCCCGGCAAAGGGACCAAGAATGCCGCAACAGCGCCGACCTGCCCCGCACGTACCGCGCCCCGGACCCATGGATCGCATTCCGCACGCTTGAGGAGCCCGACAGGCGTGGTATCACCAATTACGAGCGCACTGTCTGGGGGAGGCAGTACATCTCGGACGACGCGACGCTGCGTGAACTCGTGATTCCCGCCAAGGGAGATGCCAAGGAGCGTCTCGCGCTGCCCGAACTTGCCGCTGTTGCCTCTGTCCTGTATTTCGGGACTCCGGCCCGCATCCCTCCCTTCGGGCATCACTCGCCGGCCCTCAGGCACCAGGCGCCGCCGCCGCGGCCAGAACGCGTCCGGGTCTACTCCGCCGGCCTCACCGAAGGCCGGGTCCGTCTTCTGCGTACAACCGAGACCGACGTCTTCGCGGACTGGACCGCTGAAGAGATCATGGACTTGCATGTGCAGCACGTCGTGCCCCGGCTCGGTCGCGTTCTCGATGGCCGCGACCGCATCGCCGGCGCCCACTGCGCGGGTTGCAAGGTGTTATCCAAGTGCTCCGTCGTACCGCGGGCGCCCGCTCTTCTCGAGCTCCCACCTCCCACGCAGCCTCGCAAGCGGCGCACGGTATCGGTCAGCGATCTGAGAGCACACCGTGACTGTCCTGCCCGCTATCACCTGACCCGGGTACTCAAGCTGCCAGCCTCCGTTCAAGAAAGCGAGGCCGTGCGCAGAGGCCGGGCCGTCGACGGCTGGCTCAACGCCCGGCACGCCATGGCGGGCGCTTCGCCATGCCGCGAGGTGCCTCCGCCCGCACACCTGCCCGGCCTCACCGACGACGAACTGGCCCCCGCACTCGGCATGCTCCGGGCCCACCGGGCCAGGTGCCCGCTCGACAATCCGGCGGCGACGCGGTTCCGCCCGCAGCATCGAGTGATGGCGTATGACCCACAGTCCGATGTTACGGTCATCGCCTCGTGCGACCTGGTCTACGAGGAACGCGGCGGCGTGGTCGTCCGCGAGACAAAGACCAGTGCGTTTCCACCGGTCGGTCGGTCCGTTCTGTTGGAGAAGCATCCGCAGCTCGCCCTCTCGGTACTGCTCTTGGCGGCCGGGGTGCTCGGCGGCGATTCGCGGCGGTCCCGCGTGGAACTGGAGATTCTTCGTCCGGACGGGGTGTCCCTCGAGGAGTTCGATCCGGGCGATGAGGCCACGGTCGAACATGCCCGTATCGTCCTGGCCTCGTACACCGTGCCTTGGTCCGTCGAGACCCGCTACGACGCGGTGCCCCGGCCCGGTTACGACTGCATGGGCTGCGAGGCGCTGTCTTGGTGTGCCACTGGTAAAAAGCGCGTGGCTGCCGCAGGTTGAGGGAAGTTCCCGTTGTTTCCGTCATGTCGCTTGTCGCACCACCTGGAGTGGAACCCGTGCCCGCGAGTCCCTTTGCCGCCTTTGATTCGTCCGCCGAAACGCTCGACGCCTGGGCTGCCCATGACGGCGTGCCGCTGCTGGCTACGGTAGCTCGGGCCTTGTGCGTCCTGGACCACACCACTGGGTTGGATGCCTTCTGTCTTCCGTACCCTCCCGTCGTCCAACTCGCTCTGGACCGGGCGGTCGTCGCTTGGTTGCGCGTCGGACTCCGGCCACCCGCTTCACTTGCCGAACTCGTCCAGCGTTGTGCTGACATCCCGTTGGAGGACTGGCCGTTGTCTCTGCCGTCGGACGCTGTCGGCCCGGACGACGTACTGCTCGACCGCTACTCGCATCGCCCCACACAGCTATGCCATGAGTGGAGCGAATGGGAGCGTTTGGCGCCTGACCCGGCTGTCCGGCATCGCGACCAGCAGGTGATGAGGACCGCTCTGGATCGCTGCCGCAGCCACGGAGAGGAGGACGCATACACCGAATTTCGTAGCCTGCTAGTGCGGCGGCCGGTGCTGACGGCCCAGGAACTCTTCGCCCTGCACGGCGACTTCACGCTGGAGCCGGTCTGGGAGCTCATCGACTTGATCTACCCGGAGGTCCCTCTTTCCTGGAGCCGGGACGGCTATTACGCGGTGTGCGGCCGCTGCGGAACACTGCTGACGCCGCTTGCGGGCGGTGAATGGTGGTGCGAGCGGGATCGCTGCCGACGGCAGGGAGACCCACCGGTCGGCCGTCTGATCGAAGCGGCTCACGCCGGCGCTGTGTACCAGCTGGAGCGCCCGCTGCGTCGACACGTCACCGGGCCCGGACTGGCCGAGGTGGAACTGGAGGACCGGCTCACCGGTCTGGGCCTCGACGTCACCATGTGGCCCGGTTTCGATTCGTACGACCTGCTTGTGGTCTTCCCAGACGGCCACCGCTGGGCTATCGACGTCAAAGACTGGGCGCACCCGGCCTTCCTCGGTCGTGCCGCCCGCCCAGTGCGGCCCGATCCTCCGTACGACGAAGCGTTCTGGGTGGTGCCTGTCTACCGGGTACGCGAGCGCCCCGGCTATCAGCAGGCGTTTCAGCGAGCCCGGCCCGTGGCGGCCGCTGCCGTACGGCTGCTCACCGATGACGAATTGACCCGGGCTGCCCGCCAGCGGTTGGCCGAGTCACACCGTGGCACCCGCACCGACAGCCAGGAGGGCACAGATGCGTGACGAGAAAGCCTGGTGCGAGGTGGTAGCGGGGGAGCTGGGAGGCGAGTGGCCCGAGGCCGGTGCTCCGGATGGATTCGGGCCGGTCGAGTTGTGCCGTGTCGAGTTGGGCCTGCGGCTGCTCGAACGGATTGCCCCTACGGCGGATGCTGTGGACGCCTATGTGCTATTTGGCGGCTATCCGTTTGCGCATCGCGCCGGGCTGGCGCAGCAGCCGTGGCAGCGCATGGCCCTCGCCGCTGCCCGGCACCTCCTATGGCCGCTGCGGCGGCGCGCCTGGCGGCAAGCACTGGATTCCTACCGGTTGGTCTCCGACCGACTGCGGGCTTACGAGCTGCCGCCCACCGGAGCTCCCGGCGGTCCCCGACCCCTGGTGCCGATGGTGGCCGGGCGCCGGATGGACGTCTACGACCAGGCCCTTCGCCGGCTACCGGACCTCCTCACCCGCGCCCTCAAATTGGCGCCAGCAGGGACGAGTTCCTTCCAGGAACGCCGCCGCAATGCCTCGGTCACCATTCCCGAGCAGCTAGTCCGCGCCAACCCCGCCGGCCACGACCTTGCCGCAGAACGGCCCGGGGGCGGCGAGCCGCTCAGCGTGCGCCGCATCGAACTGTGCGCAACGGCCCGGTGGATGGACGAGCGCGAGCGCGAGGCCGAGGTCCCGCATCCCGGTCATTGGGAACAGCGGCTGGAGGGGGTCAGGTTCGCGCCCCGCAATGCCGAGGGAACGAACTATATCGAGGCCGACGAGTTCGAACTGGCTGGCATGGTGCACCTGGCAGGCATGGTTGGTGCCGGCAAGAGCACGTTCATGATTCTGGTGGCCGTCTGGGCCGCCCGGCGTGAGATCCCGCTGCGCACCACCCTCGTCGTCGGCGACGTCGCCGAACAGCTACGGCTGTGCGGTCTCTTCGAGGCACTCGACATCGCCGTCGCGCCTGTACTTGGCGCCACCACACGTGAACAACACGTCCAGCGGCTGCACCGGCGGCTGTCCGCCCGAGGATTCGACAACCTCCTCGACCACGACGACCCCGGTTTCGACCTGCTGAGCACCGCCTGCGCGGTGAGCGGTCTGCGCGGTGTCGACGGCGATCCGCTGCAATACCGCGACGCGCCATGCACTCGGCTGCATCCCGAGCCACAGCGCGGCCCGGCGGAACCGGAATCGGTCGTCCTGGAGCAATGGAATCCCGACCGGAGGAACACCGGATCTCGCCAGACTCCCGCCCCGGACCGCCTGCCCGGCCGCCCCCATGGCTGCCCTCTGTGGGCCGAATGCCCGCGCCACGCGGCTGCCCGCGCGCAGGTCGACGCTTTGATCTGGGTGGCGAACCCGGCAAGCCTGGTGCAGAGCCAGGTGCCCGCGCACCTCAACGACGAGCGGCTACGCCAGCTGGAACTGGCGTGTCTGCGCAGCGACCTGATTTTCGTGGACGAGGCGGACAGCGTGCAAATGGCGCTGGACCGCCTCTTCACCCCATCTGGCACCCTGGTTCGCCCCGACACCGACTCCTGGCTCGACCAACTGAACCGCTACAAGATCGAGGAGCTGAGCAGGCGTGCGCGCCTGCCGTTGACCGACGGCCAGGTCGCCCAATGGAACCGGGCACTGGGGACTGTCACCCTTGCCGTCGACCCGCTCTGCGCTCTGTTGATCAAGGACGAGGACCTCCGGGAGTGGGCTGATCCCGCCTACTTCAGCCCGTGGACTCTCCAGCAGAGCTTGCTCGATGACCTGTTCAGCGATGTGGCCGAGCGCCACCGCGAAGGCGTCCGGTGCCAGCCGGAACGGGAGGCGTCTGCCGTGGACGAGATGGTCGACGACAGCGCTGAACTCTACGAGGGCTATGACGACGTGGTGCACGAGCCTGGCACTTTGCCGCACCTCGCACTCTCCCCGGTCCGCCGCCTGCTCGAGGATGCTTGGGATGCCTTCCGCGATGATCCGTTCGGAGAAGGCGATACCCCTGACCCGCTTACCGGTGTCCTCACCGACACGGCCGACGCCCTGCTTCACCACATGGCAGCGGGCCGCACGAGGGAGCGGGTGCGAGAGCTGGCCGGTCAGCTCGTCGACCGGGTGACGGAAGAAGTACGGGCTGAGCAGCCCGCATCCGCCGCGCCCCCGTCCGAGCCGACGAAGGACTGGTGGGACGTCCTGTGCCTGCGGCTCTCGTTCCTTCTGCTGCTCAGCACGCTCCACCACAGGTTGGAACGACTCACCTTTCTGTGGCCGCACGTGGAGGCCGCCCTGCGACTGGACTCTCAGGGCAGGGAGCTGGCCCGGCGCGTTCCGCTGGACTACGCACCGCTGGTGCCCGAGGCGCCCATGGGTAACATCCTCGGCTACCAGTACCTCCCGGATGGCGAGGAACGCGACGATGCCGGTCGCCGCGGCGGCACTCTGCGCTTCTTCCGGTGTGCTGGGGTCGGGCGCGAGCTGCTGCTGAACCTGAACAGCCTCGGCGCCGATCCGGGTACCGGCCTGGGTGGCCCGCACGTCGTGTTGATGTCGGGTACCAGCTGGGCCGGCGAGTCCAGCCGTGCCCACGTCCGCGTCCCGGTGAGCCTCGTCCTCAAGCCCACCGACGCGTCCCTGGCTGCCGTGGCCCAGACCTCGTTCGCCACCCGTTTCCTCTACGACCGCGACGGCCGTCCGATGAGCCTCTCCGGCACACCGCCTCGCGACCGGCTTGCCCAGGCGGTTGCTATGGCCCGGCGGCTTGGCGAACCAGGGCCGGGCGGCACTTCGGTGCTGGGGCAGGAAATCAGCCGTATTCCCGAGACGACCAGGCGTCGAGCGCTGGTCCTCGTGGGCAGTTACCGGGAAGCTTCGGCGGTGGCCGAGGCGCTGCACCGGTTCGACGCCTGGCGCGGCAAGGTGAGTGCGCTTATCCCGGATGATGAGGCCCACAACAGCGACGGACCTGCCGGCACTGCCCCGGGGCAGTCGGACGACACTCACGCGACACTACGGCGTGGCGACGTGGCCCGTTTCGCCGATGATCAAACTGCGGAAGTCCTGGTCGCTCCGCTTCTGGCGGTCGAGCGCGGCCACAACATTCTCAACGAGGAGGGCAAAGCGGCCTTCGGCACGGCCTTGTTCTTGGTCCGCCCCCACCCTCGCCCTGACGACCTCGACTTGTCCGTATTCGCCGTCAACGACTGGTTGAGCGGCATGCTGCGCGACCAGCCGCGCCGCGACAGCCTCGACGGTCCCCACACGCTCACCGAACTCATGGAGAAGGAAGGTTCGCTCGATGAGGCGGCCCGAGCTCTGCGCCACCAGGGCCGCCGCGAATGGCGACGACTGCTCAACCGCCGGTACGCCTACAGCTCACTGCCCGTCTGGGAGAAGCGGGCCTTTGCCTGGGACCAGCTTGTAACGCTGTGGCAGGTCATCGGCCGTCTGGTGCGAGGCGGAGTGCCCGCCCGTGTGGTGTTCGTCGATGCCGCCTTCTCGCCTCGCCTGGCGAGACAGCTCGCACCCGGCAGCATGGGCCAGCCGTCCTCAGTGACCGAGGTGCCGGGCACCGACGGCCTGCTCCATGCACTCGCCGGAATCCTCGATCCCTATTTGTCGGACCCGCCTCACACCGGACAGGCCGGGCTTGACACTGCCCTGCCCCACCTCGACCCGGAGGCTCGCGCACTGGTCCGTCTCCTGTATCAGCCGTTCTACAACGCCCTCAGCACGATGACCCACCGCTGACCCCCGCTTCACCTTGCGAGGAGTTGTTCCATGCCGCCCGTCTATCGCTCCGCGCGCACCACAGCCTGGTGCCCGGCCGACGCCTTCGCCTCTCATACCGCGCCCTACCGCGTACTGCCCTTCCCCGAGCAGTGGCGGGACGCGGTGCTGACCCTGTGTAACGCGCCCCGGGTAGCAGCGGGCAAAGAGCCGTGGAAGACAGCACCGACCTGGCGCCTGGAACAGGTTCTGCAGGCTTTCGCCCCCGATGTCCTCGCGCTGCCACGTCCCTTCCACGACCGCAACCCGGACGCGCCGGCCCACTGGCTGTGTGCGCCCGCCGACCTCCCCGACCCGCTCCCCGGCCCGGTCTTGGACACCGTGCTGAAGCACTGGCTGCGTGACCTGCGGCCCGAGCCCGAGTTTCGGGGCCTGCTGCAGGAGACCATCGCAGAACTGGCCGCCCATCCGCCACGCTGGGAGACAGTCCACCACGAACTCATGCCGCATGACGCGACGCCAGGTGGCACCGCGCGTCCGTCAGCGCACCAATACAGCCTCAGCCCCGACTGGCTGGCCCGCCGGATCCTTGCCTTGGGACCGTACCCGTACGACGGTGGGCAGCTCTTCTTCCGAGCCATGCCGCGCGGGCCGCGCGACCAGGGTGCACAACTTGTTTCCGAGCCGATCCGGTTCGCTGGGCCTGACGAGAAGCATGACTCCTGGTGGTCGGTGACGCTATCGATCACCCTTCAGACTGTGCCGTTCGACCCGCTGCCGCGCTTCAACCTCCGCTGGTCGGTTCGCCGCTGGGCCACTCGTACCAGTGCCAAAACGGGCCGTTTGCACCTCCCATGGGGCGTGAGCACCACCGTCCTGCTGCGTCCGCGCAGGCCGTTCCTGCCGGGCACCCCCCGTAGTGAGCGGTTCGCCATTGCTCGTCTGGAGCGCTACTGGGATAAGGAGCTGGGTGAGAAGGGCGACTTCGCCGAACGTTGGCGCGCGGGCGGCCCTGCGGCGATGCTCGCCGGGCTCCCCCTGGGTGAGCCCTTCCCGGACGTCGACGCGATCCTGACCGACCCCGCGTCCTGGCTGCGCGACGACGCCCGAGCCGGTGTCTTGCACCGCACCGCGATGGGCCGGCACGACGTGGGCACCGGCTTCATGGCGCACCAGCTCTCGCAGCTCACAGCCTGGGCGGAAGGCGCTCTCACGTCCGAGCTGCGCCGAGCCCCGGACCTCTCGCTGATCGACCGTGGCACACCCGCGAACATCCCCAAGGGCGACAAGGAGTCGGTCGAAGCGGAACAGTGCACCCAGCGCCGGCTGGCGACAGCCTACGCATTGGACGCCCTCAACGGCGTGGTGCGTCAGGGCGGCGCTCCCGTGCTTGAGGCACGGCTCCTGTGGCAGTCATCGCGGCTGCGTAATGCCGCCCTGACCTCACTCGCAGAGCATCTCGGCCTCAAGGGAGACGGCGGTTCCTTCACTGCACAGCAGTACGACAACGCCACGGCTGGCGCGCCGGTTGTCCACGAATGGTCCGCTCCGGAGCTGACTGTGAGGGTTCACTGTCTGCGCCCGCTCGTTGGGCTCGGTGACCGCACCGCCGACAGTCTCCTTGCCCCCCTCGACTTGCCCACCGGCACTCGCATCAAGGATGCCCAGGTGGCCGCCGCAACCGCAGCCCGCCGTGACAGCGCCGCACAGTGGCTGGCCGCGGAACGCACCACCGATGCGCCAGCTCTCGCTGTGGTGGAGATCGGCCGCCCCGCGTCCTACCCGAGCAGACTGCACGATCCGAAGTTCGCCATGCGACTCGGCTGTGCCAAGGCTGGCTTCGTCACGCAGTTCATCACGGTGCCCGTGGCGGGCGACGAGAACGGTAAAGGTGCGGAGACAGCGTCCAGCCTGAGGCACCGTACTCTCAGCGCCTGGAACGATGGTCTGCGGCAGCTCGGCGCGCGCACCGTGCCATGGCATGCTGTAAACGAAGGACTGCCCGACGGCCTGCGGCACGCTGCGCTGTGGATGGTCCGCAAGAACCGCACGACCCGGAATCGCTGGGCCGCCTACGTCCCGGTCGGCGTCATGGTCACCCCCGACCCCGAGGTCACCGGCGCGGCCCGCATCGAAGGCTGGGACCCCGAGGCGCGTTCCGGCGCCGGTGCCTGGGTCCCCTACCCCGAGCTCCTGCTGAGGTTGACCACGAAGGCAGAGGTCACGTCCGTTGTGCCCGGCCAGCGCGGACCACGGGACGGCGCTGCCGGCCCCGATGAGGCGGAGACGGGGGGTGAGGTGGAACGCCCGAAGCTCTACCAAGAACGCGAACGGCAGCGCCGTGAGGCCGCCGAGTGGCTTCAGGGCCTGCGTACGTCCCTGCGCACCGCACCAACCGTCCTGTTCGCCGAGGCGCACAACGCCCGCTCGCACTGGACCTGGCTCCAGGACGGCCGGATCGAACGGGATCGCCTGCAAGATGGGCTTGCGCCCGCTCGTCGCCTCGACCCCGACCTGCGGTTGGTCCGAGTCCGCGCAGGCGCCCGGAACGAGACACCGCAGTGGTGGGGGAAAGCCCAAAAGGGCAAGCCGAACGGTATCCAACAGGGCTTGTGGGTGCCGGAGGGTGCCGCCGAGGACGCCCGCGTCTTCTTCAGCACGACGGCTAAGCCCGTGCAGTTCAAGCACGCGGCAGTGACCGCTGACAAGCTCTCGCCCCGGCCGATCGCTCAGGGCGAGCGCAAGGGCGAACCCACCATTGACACAGGCCAGGCGGCCTGGATGCCGGGGTTGCTGGAGATTGCCGTCATCGGTTGCCACCGGGGCGATGGCGACGACCCGAAGTCCCTTGCACTTCTTGCCCACGTTCTCCGCCAGCCCTCGGACTACGACCAGGCCCTTGCCCTGCCCCTGCCACTCCACTTGGCCGGCCTGGCGCAGGAGTACGTCCTGCCGACACCGAAGGACGACGAGGCGGAGGCGGAAACGGGAGAAGCGGGGAGGCGGGCCGGCCCACTGCTTCGGACGATTCAGACGACGCGCAGGATGCATCGCCGGTGGAACAGCCAGTACCAAACCTGGAGTCGGAGGCACCGGACGCCGACGCTGAAGGACAGCTGCAACCATTCGACGTTTGACGCCGCTCAGTGGCCGGCTCGAGCAGCGCGGTCACAGCTGCGAGGGCCCCGGCCGCGCCGCTTTGTTGGCGACCGCGTCACCGGCGCGGCGGATCGGTCTCTTGACCCCCTCTGGCACAGCGTCCCTCACCTGGTTCACGGCGTTTCTTGCGACTTCACCGGTGCGGCCGAGCGCGGATTCGCCCAGTCCGGCAGCCCACGGCGGTTGTTGCGGCGCTCCCTGCGCCCGTTGAGCGTGTCCCATACCTGCTCCTCGTAGGCACTCATCGGGATTGCGTCATCACAGAATGGTCCGGCGTAAGTGCTCACTGAGGTCCTCCGTTTCGACTGTGCTAGCTGGGTCGAAGAAGCTCACGGGATAGCTCTCGAGCACTTAGGGCTGGGGCGTGAGAGGTGGTGTGAGCTCTGCGGCGACGGAGACGGCGAGGTAGCGGAACTCGCCCCGGGGGCCGTCTTGCAGTGAGTACGGCTGCCAGTTGAGGGGGTAGGTGCCGCGGAGGGTTCGCGTGTTTCGCGGGTAGTCGCCGCCGCCCCAGAGGAGTCGGCCCGTGAGGGTGCGGCCCGGGTGGATGCGGAATTCGCGGTCCCGGGTAGTGTCCCGCTTTGACGGTGTCCAGAGGCTAACTGCGTTGGTGATGAGGAGGGCCAGGCCGTTCTGGTCGGGGCGATTGCCGAAGCGCTCAAGCCTCGCGATGTCGGAAACGAAGCGGAGCCGGGCTACGTCGTCGGAATCGTGGGACTTCAGCGCGTACTCCTCTGGAGGCTGCCCGACTGCTCCGATCCACTCCGCTGTGAAGTACTTGAACTCGATGGCCGTGCGGACTGCATGGCCGATGCAGAGCAGGTCGAGATATTCGGCGCCGACGGCGTCCGGTGCGTTCTGGCGCACCTCCAGCCTGGATCGGATATCGGGGGCCAGCTCCCACAGCACGCGCGCGAAGCTGTGTTGCAGGTCCCGCTCGGAGTAGAAGACCGGGCGGTCCTGCTTGAGCCGGGCCATGACCTCCGGCAGCGAGACTTCGCCGGCGATGAGAGGTCCGGACGTCGGCACGGCCTCCGAGCCCCGTTCCGCTGATCTTTCCTGCATGTGGATCCCCCCGGGTCGGCAGTCCGTGGAGGCGACCGTAGCGCCGTCGTGAGGGCCGTCTCAGGCATTCCGCCCAGCCGGGCCGCTCCCGCCCTGGGAGCCGGATGTCGGGGTTGGCTCCCAAAGGGCTCCCAAGACGGCCCTAGGAACGACTCAGGGCCCCGATCCTTGGAAGGATCAGGGCCCTGACCTGCTGCTTACCGAGTCGGGGTGGCGGGATTTGAACCCACGGCCTCTTCGTCCCGAAATAGGTGCGCGCCGCAACTATCGCTCGGGGCTGCAACGCTGTGACCTGCACCATAGTGCCTCCAGGGGGTGTGTGGGGCCGGTCCTGCCGGGCCTGTTCCGGGGTGTGGGGTGTCAACTGGGTGTGATCTTGTGCCGGGGTGTCACGCCGCGGCGGCACGCTCCTGCAACAGCCGGTTGAGCACCGGCACAGGGGATGTCGGGCACAGCGCGAGGCGGGCGTCCAGGGACTCCTCCCACACCTCGGTCAGGTCCGCTACCAGCTTGGCCCGCATGGCGTCCGTCACGTGGGCGTAGCGGGCGGACACCGAGCTGTCCTCGTGGCCCATCCGCTCGTCCATGAGGACCTTGGGCGTGCCCAGCTCCTCCATGAGGGTGCGGTGTCCGTGCCGCAAGCCGTGCCGGGTCAGCCGGTCCTTGATCGGCAGCCAGCAGGCCTCCGCGCGGCCGGCTGCGCCTCGGCCGCGCACGGGCACGCCGGGCCAGGGGCCGCCGGTGACCGGCACCGGGTGGGCCACGGCCGGCGCCTTCGGGGGGTACCAACCGGTGGCGGCCGGGGTGAAGATCCACGCGGCGTGTCCGGATCGGCGCCAGTGCGCGGCCTCCCTGGACGGGCCGACCTGGCGGACGAACCCCACCTCCGCGATCGCCTTCTCCACCCGGGCGCGCGTTGCCTCCTTCACCGTCTCCGGCCGGTTGAGCACGTTGGAGACGGTGCCCGTGGACACCCCGGCGAGCTCGGCGACCTGGCGCAGCGTGGGCCCCTGCTGGCGGGTGCCGCCCCGGCCTCGGCCGCTGTAGACGTACGTCAGGCCGTGGCAGGGGCAAGGGGTGGGCTTGGTGCGGGCGACGTGCTCGCCGACGAGGCGCGCGAGGAAGGGCGGCGCGTCGATGCTGCGGTAGCTGTCGTCCTTGGGCGGGCAGCGGGAGAAGCCGCCGGTGTCCAGCTCGTACAACTGCCACTCGATCCGGAAGGACCGGGCTTCCTGGCGCGCGTACTGCGTCTCCAGGCCGACCAGTTCCCCCACCTCATGCCGGTGTAGGTCTTGTGGATGTGGGCCACGAACTCGTCGTCCCGGCCGGACAGCAGGCTGGCGCGCTCGGCGATGAGCAGGGAGCCCAGCATGGTGGTGATGGCCTTCTCAGGGCCACGGTGCCCCCCGCGCCCGTGCCGGCGCCCCCGGCCGCGGCGCCGCTCGGCCACGTTCTTGTCCGCGTGGCCCGCGTCTACGGCGTCCGCCAGGAGGCGGTGGAGTAACGCCCGGTAGGTGCGGACGCTGCTCGGCGCGGAGTGGGTGAGCTGTTCGCGCTCCCAGGTGTTGACCATGCTCTCGGTGATGTCCCGGATCACCGTGTCCCCGAAGGTCGGCAGGAGGTGGGCCAGAGACCTGGGGTAGTTCTGCATGGTGGAGTCCGCGAGGCTCAGCTCGTTCATCTGCTCCTGAGCGAAGGCGCCGAAGGTGACGCGAGCGGCGGCGGCCTCCTGCTCGGGGGGCACCCAACGGCCCTTCTTCGCCGCCTCGAACGCGTCGGCCTCGGCCTTTTCGGCGGCCTTCTGCGCGGTCGTCTTGGTCGGGTACCGGACGGCCCGGCCGTCCGCGTCCTTGATGTAGTCCTGTGCCTTGCGGTCCGGCCGCTGGAAGCAGGCTCGGAAGTAGATCTTCCCCCTGGCGGTTCGTTTCTCCGCGTACGCCATGTGCACTCACCCCTCTGCCTTCCCCAGGACACTCAATACCTGGAGGGGGGTGTACTCCCTCTCCCCCAGGACTGCGGTCATCGCCGCTTCTTCTTGCGCCGTGAAGCAGTCCGCGTTGAGGAGGAGAAGGTTGGGCTGCCGATCATGATCGATCCAGGCAACGACTTCCCTCGGCACTCCTGACACTCGCTGTGCACGGCCGCAAGGCTCATTCGCCATGCGTTCTCCCAACCGCCATCCGGTTAGGACGATTTAATCGTGAATCGTGAAAAGGCGGCAAAGATATGGGAGAAGTAACGCAAACCCACCCGCAAGGGTGAACTAGTCCTACTAACCGGGCCCTACGGTCACGGCGATCTTCAACGACCTGAGCACGGCGAGCAGTTCCTCCGGCGGGGTGCCCTCCTCCCCGCGGACCACGATCGTGGCTGTCACCTGCCCAGAAGGCGTGGTCACTTCGGTTACGCGGGACTCGATGAGCGGCCCCTCCCTGAGTGCCTGCCGAACCCGCAGGGACAGGTCCGACACTTCCGCCGCCGGCGCCTCGGAGATGGCCACCTCCGGCCCTGCGTCCGCCATGACGGGCTCGCCGCCGTCGAGGACGCGGTTCACCGAGTCCTCAGTCCACCCGACCAGTCGCGCATAGGCGAGCACGGTGGGGGTGACCTTCGCGATCTTCCCCTGCTCGATGTTGCGCAGGGCGCCACGTTTCACGCCGATCCGTGCTGCCGCCTCCTGCTGCTCCATGTCGGCACGTGCCGCCTTCAGCTTCTCGCCGAGACGAGGCCAGTTCCTCTCCATGCAACCCATGATGCCGTACGGCGGTGCAACAGCAAGAGCGCACGAACAGCGCAAACGGGCGCATCCGTTGCGCGTGGAACGTCAGAGGTGTGCCGGTCCACCGTGAGGCCATGCGAGTGAATGCGTAGTTTCTGAACGCAGAAGTGCCCCAAACGTCTGCCAACCATGCGCAACTCAGGTACAGTTTCTGACCGTGACACCGAATGGAACGGCCATTCGCGCACTGCGGGAAGTTCAGAACATGAGCCTGCGGCGCCTGGCCCAACTCGCGCAGACATCTCCGAGTCAGCTCTCGCGCATCGAGCGGGGGCGCGCCGGCGCCCGCGACGACCTGGCCGTCCGCATCGCGGAGGCCCTGGCCGTCCCGGTGAGCGACATCACCCGCGCGGAAGGCGCGACCCTCACGCCGTCTCCGCAGACCGTGAAGCACGAGCGGCCCGCCAAGGGGACGAAAGACAAGCGGCAGGCGCCGGTCTTGAAGAAGACCGGTGACCGGGATGTGCCCTACCCGGGCACTCCGGAGGGCCGGTTCTTCCACTACACCCCGGAGGAGGCCGCGGACTTCCTGCCCTGGTCGGCTCTTCAGCTCAGGCGCAAGGCGTACGCCCGCGAAGTCCCGTTCAACGACGGCGGGAACAGGGTGACCTTCACCGGCCAAAACATCTGCGAGATCAGCGAGATGACGGCCGTGCGCCCGCTCGCCGATCCCGTCCAGCAGCGCGCTTCCTGAACGGCGCCGCCGGGGGACGACTGGCCATGCCGGGCCTTGATCGCCGCCCCCAGCGTCGCCGGAACCTCAACCAGTCATCGAATCGAGGAACCGTGAGCACGAACTTTAGCCCTGCGCACGACCCACGAACGTGCCTTTTGTGCGCGAAGCTGCGCCACCCCTCCCAACTGCCCACGCGGCGCGCCCTGACGACGCTGCCCCGGCAGGCCGACCGATCGGCCAGCGAGAGGGGCGGTGCCAACTGATGGCGCGCGCATCGAGGTTCGACCACGCCGCAGTCGCCAGGGCCGCCAAGGCCCAGCGTGGCTTGTGGCAGCTCGCCGGCGTCTACCCAGCGTCGACCGGTGCCAAGAGCACTGTCCTGCGCATCCCGAGGGCCCAGCGGATGCCGGCGTACGCGCCGCCCGGAACGTTCGAGGCGTACTCCTTCCTGCACGAGGACGGCGGCACGGCGGTGTGGGTCCGCTACGTAGCCGGTGCCCCCGCCGTGGAGCCCCGCCCGACGTCCATGACCTACCGGGTCTGCGACCGCGGGTCCGGCACCGAGTACGTCGGCGTGCGGGTGGTGACCGTCACCGTCGGCCCCGAGTGCCCGCGCTGCGGCGGCCCCCGCGGCGACGCGGTCCCGTTCCGGTTCCACGAGGACGGCGACTGGTACGTGGTCGACAAGTGGAGCAACGCGTGCGGCCACGTCGACTCGTACGCCTCCGTCCTGGCCGAGTACCGCAAGCTCGTCGCCGAGCTCGAAGAGGCCGAGCAGCGCGACGCCGCCCGCGCGGTGGGCGCCGGTCCCGCCGACGCCGGCGAGTACACCGAGGCCGTCACGTTGCTGAACGCGGCGGCGGCCGAGATCCGGGGCCTGCACGCGAAGCAGGCCGCGCAGTTCCTCGACATGCGCGGGCACGGCGAGGCCGCCCGCCGCGTCCAGGAGGAGCTGGCGCACCGGTCGGGCCGCATGTCCGCCCGGCAGGCAGCCGTGTTCCTCGCCGAGCTGGCCGCCGCCCGCGCCGCCTGCACCGAGTGCGAGCACGGCCGGATCAACTACCTCGGCCATGACGGCGAGTTCGTGTCCCTGCGGTGCACCACGTGCCGGAAGGAGACGGTCCCCGTTGCCTGACACCCGACTCATCGGCGACGTCGCCGAGCCGCGCGTCCGCCTGAGCGATGACCCGAGGTGGTTCCGGACCTGCATGGCCCGCGCCCTCGCCGTCGTCGACCAGGGCGAGGACCTGGCCACCGCGGTGTGGACCGCCGTGGACCCCGTCCAGACCGCCGCCGAGATCGAAGCCCTGGCCGGCCTGCGCCGCCTCTGCAGCACCCGTAAGGACACGAAGTGACGACGACCATCGAGCCCACCCTGTTCGACCTCGGCGACGGTGCGCCTCGCGGCCTGGTTGACGCCCCCACCGCGCGGCTGCTGCTGCCCGCCGGTGCCTCCCACGACGAGTGGCTGGCCGTCCGCCGCGAGGGCATCGGCGGCTCCGACGTCGCCGGAATCCTTGGCCTGGGCGGGAAGTACACCGGCCCGCGCCACGTCTTCGAGGAGAAACACGGCCGCCCGACGTTCACGGACAACGAGTACGCGGAGGTCGGCCGCGAGATCGAGGGCTTCATCGCCCACCTCTTCACGAAGCGGTCCGGCGTCGCCACGGCGGTGGCCCCCGGCACGCTCGTGCACCTCGACCGCCCGTGGATGCGGGTGAACGTCGACCGGTACACCTTCGAGCGGCCGGGCCCGGCGTCCGGGCTGCTGGAGTGCAAAAACCGCAGCGAGTACCAGGCGGATCAGTGGGAGGACGGGGCTGTTCCCGACGCCCCCGCGATCCAGTGCCACTGGGGCATGGCGGTCGGCGGCTGGGACCACGGCTTCGTGGCCGCGCTCGTCGGCGGCAACAAGCTCCGCTGGGTCCGGCTGGAGCGCGACGAGGAGATGGTCGAGTACCTGGTCGACTACTGCGGGAAGTGGTTCCAGCGGCACGTGGTCGAGGGGATCGAGCCCCCGGCTGACGGCCTGGAGGCGACCACTGACCTGCTGGCCAAGCTCTGGTCGGTGAAGGCCGAGACGATCGCCGAGATCGACGTGGCGAAGGCCAAGGAGCTGCGCGCCCGGCACGCCGAGATCAAGGCCCGCGAGAAGGCCCTCGCGGAGGAACTGCGGCTCGTCGAGTCGGAGATGAAGCTGCTCACCGGCGAGAACGAGATCGCGAAGGCGGGCGGCCAGCCGGCGTGGACGTGGAAGGGCAACGGCACCTTCGCGTCGAAGCAGTTCGCCACGGCGCACCCCGAGCTGGTCGAGAAGTACACGCGGATGGTGCCCGCCCTCGACATGGACCGGCTCAAGGCCGAGGACCCCGAGGTCTACGCGAAGTTCCGCGCCCGCCGCCTCGTCGTGCCCGCGAAGGGAATCTGACCCATGGCTCTGTCCACCCTCAAGGACCGCGTGCGCGCGGCCACTACCGAGCCGCCTGCCGTCGACGCGACGGTGCAGTCCCTCGCCGAGGACACCGCCGGGCCGGTCCCGGCCCAGCTCCACGCATCGGCCCAGGCCGAGGGCGACGACGTCGCCGACAAGGCCCTGACGTGGCTGGAGCAGTACGGCGAGGACTTCACGAAGGCCCTGCCGTCGCACATCGATGTGAAGGCGTTCCTGTCCGCCGTGCGGGCTGCCCTGCCGGGCCTGGTGCGGTGCACCCCGGCGTCGCTGCGTCAGGCGCTCCTGACCTGCGCCCGCTTCGGTCTGCTGCCGGACGGCCGGCACGCGGTGATCAAGCGCGAGGGCAAGCTCGCTGTGTTCGTGCCGATGGCGCAGGGCTATGTCGAGCTGATGTACCGCTCCGGGCGGGTCGGCTCGGTGCACGTCGGGATGATCCACGAGAACGACGAGTGGAACTACGAGCCGACCGCCCCGGCGCCCTTGGACTTCACGCACAAGCCGCGCGTGGACCTGTCGAAGAAGGAGCGCGGGAAGCCGATCCTGGCCTACGCGTTCTGCTGGATGGCGTCGGGTGCCCGCTCGCAGGTGATCATCCTGTCGCGGGAGGACGCCGAGGAGATCCGCGACGAGTACAGCTCGGCGTACCAGCGGGCGAAGGCGTCCGGGGCGAACGACTCGTTCTGGCACACGGACTTCGACGCGATGTGGCGGAAGTCGCCGCTGCGCCGTCTGCACAAGGTCGTGCCCATGAGCGCCGAGCTGGTCGCGCTGCTCAAGGCGGACGACGCCGGGGACGCCGGTGAGGTTCAGATCGTCCACGCCCCGGCCGAGGAGACGTACCTCCTGGCCGAGGCGGACGAGGCCCACGAGCAGGCCGAGGAGTCTCAGGACCCGCAGGACGCCCGGGTGTGGACGTTGCCGCGCAAGAGGTCGCAGCCGCGCCGGACGACCCGCAAGAGCCGCAAGGGGTCGCGTCGGTGAGTCCGGCCCCCAAGCCCCTTCCCGTGGGGACGCGTCACGGCCGCCTGGTCGTGACCGTCCCCCGGGTTCCGGGCGAGAAGCACGTGCAGTGCGTATGCGACTGCGGCACCCCTCGGACCGTGCTGTTCGGCGAGTGGGGCAAGACGCGGTCCTGCGGTTGCCTCCGGCGCGAAGTCACCGCCGCGCGCAGCACTACCCACGGTCACTCGCACACGTCGATCTACATGACGTGGGCGGACATGGTGGGCCGCTGCACCCGGCCGACCCACCAGCGGTGGGCCGACTACGGCGGGCGTGGGATCACCGTCTGCGAGCGGTGGCGCGACTTCGCCAACTTCCTCGCGGACATGGGCGAGCGCCCGGCCGGCATGGAGCTGGACCGCATCGACAACGACCGGGGTTACGAGCCCGGCAACTGCCGGTGGGCGGACCGCTCGACGCAGCAGAAGAACCGACGCCCGCACTCCTACTTCAACCGCCAGCGCGACCCGGAGACGGGTCGGTACACGTCGGAGAGTAACGGATGAGCTGGACCGTGGGGCCCATCGCGGGCCTCGACTTCGAGACCACCGGCGTTGATCCGGAGGTCGACCGGATCGTCTCGGGCGCCGTCGTGGAGTGGGACAACGGACCGAGACGAGTCCGGTCTTGGCTCGCCGACCCCGGCGTGGAGATCCCGCCCGGGGCGGCCCGCATTCACGGCATCTCGACGGAACGCGCCCGCGCCGAGGGCCGCCCGGCCGCCGAGGTCGTGGCCGAGGTGATCGCCGCCCTGGTCGCCGCCGTCGAGGCCGGTCAGCCCCTCGTCGTGATGAACGCGCCGTTCGACCTCACGATGCTGGAGAGGGAGGCCGAGCGGTACGGCCTGTACTCGCTGTTCTCCGCGTCGGCGCCGCTCGTCCTGGACCCGCGCGTGCTCGACAAGCACTGCGACCGGTACCAGCGCGGCCAGCGACGCCTTGAGGACTTGTGCGCCCGGTACAGCGTGGTCCACGGCGGCGCGCACGACGCGGGGGCCGATGCGGTCGCCGCGTGCGCGGTGACCCTGGCGCTCGCCGACGAGTACCCGTGGATCGGGAAGACGCCGCTGCCCGAGCTGCACGAGCGGCAAGTCGGATGGGCGGCCGGCCAGCAGTCCGGGCTGCGCGAGCACTTCAAGGCCAGCGGCCAGGCGCACCGCGCCGCCACGGTCCGCGAGGAGTGGCCGCTGATCCCGTTGGCGGGGTGGGGCCGGTGAGCGCCGCCCTGACCGCCCTGGTGTCGCTGGTGCGCGGGCCGCACCGGCGGCCCCTGGCCGGCGCTGGGTTCCGGCGCGGCCCGCTGCTCGCCTGGTGCCCCGCTGAGGGCCGTGAGACCCCTCACTCCCTCGACGCAGGCGCGCGCCGCTGCCGCTCCTGCAAGGCCATCACCCCGACAACGACGTCAGGAGCAACCCATGGATGAGTCGTTCGGCCCGGAGTACGTCCGTCCCGCGCAGCCGGACTGCCCGCGTTGCGGGTGCTGCACAGCGGCGTTGTGCGAGAAGGGGCGGCACAGCATCATGCGGTGCAACGGGCACGTCGACGACGAGCACCGCGAGATGGTCGGCGGCTGCCCGTGCTCGGCGGAGACGACCAGGCACACGGCGGCGTGGCGGGCGGCGCAGGTTCGTGTGACGCGGATGGCGCACGAGATGCCCGTCGACCAGGCGGCGGAGGACCTGCTGCGGGCGCTGGCGAAGGGGCCGGCCGAGGCCGACGACGAGGTGTTCAGGCAGCTCAAGTTCCGTGGCCTGGCGCAGCTCGTGCACGGCATCCCGGCGATCACGCCGCTCGGGCACACGTACCTGGCGTCGAAGGACGACGTGCGCGCCCCGGCGGCCGTGCAGGTCCTCGACGTCGACAAGAAGACGCGCACGGCCCGCGTGGAAGTCGCCCCGTGGCGGCCGGATGAGCCGGTGACGGTGCTGCTCGACCAGTTGGTCACGGACACCGGCCTGGACGTCGACGCGCTGCCGGGCCTGTGGTTGGCGGCCGACGCGAACTGCCACGCCGACCACGCCGACAAGCTGGTCCTCACGGGGTTCCGTCAGGCCGCGCCGCTGCCGCAGGGCTGGATGGACACCAGCGGCGGTGACGTCGAATGAGCGGCGACGCGGCGAAGATCCCTCCGCAGCGCGAGGGCGGCTCTGCAGAAACGCCGACGGCGGCCAGTCTGCTGCCCGCCGGTGGCCGGGAGTTGGACCAGGAGCGGGCCCGGCGGCTGGCGGCCGTCCTCGCGCCCGGGGTTCGTGAGTACAAGGTGCTCGTCTTCGACGGAGACCCGGCGGCGAAGGCCCGGCCGCGGTTCTCGAAGGGCGGGCAGGTCTACAAGACCGACGAGGACACGGCGGCGGAACAGCGGACCGCGTGGCACCTGCGGCGGTCCTTTCGCCAGCCGTGGACGGGGAACCTCGCTCTCGGGTGCGTGCTGTTCCGGCCGAACCGGCAGCGCATCGACACGGACAACCTGATCAAGCACATCTGCGACGCCGGGAACGGGATCGGCTGGATCGACGACGCCCAGTTCACGGCGAAGTACGGCGTCCTCGAACTCGACGCCGAGCACCCCCGCACGGTCGTCGTCGTGGTCCGGCACGTCTCGTCGCTGGACCGCTTCAACGTCGCCGCGAAGCCGCGCCGCCGTGCGCCCCGGAAGCGGGGGTGATGGCGGTGACGGAGGAGGAGATCGCTGCGGCGCTCGACTCCGCCGGCGAGGCCCGGCCGGGTGCTTCGGTGCCCGGCCGGGGCCGCCGGTCCTCGGCGCAGTCGTGGGAGGACGCGTTCGCCGAGCGGACCGTCGCCGTGGAGGGCGGTCACCTGCACTGGTCGGGGTCGACCGGGCAGCGCGGCACGCCCGTGGTGGCGTGGCGCGGCCAGGTCGAGACGGCGTACCGGCTCAGCTTCCGCTGGCACCACGGCCGTGAGCCGGAGGGCAACGTGCGGCCGACGTGCGACTACCCGTGCTGCGTGGCCGGCGGGCACCTGGCCGACCGCGTGATCCGGGAAGGGGGCGCGGCGTGATCCTCCCCGGCGTGACGTGGGACAGGGGCATCGACCTGGTCGCTGTCGAGCGTGCCGCGCTGTGCCGGGGGGTGTGTCCGCAGCTCACCGACGAGGAGCGGCGGCGGGCCGTGCAGGTCATGACGGAGGCGGAGAAGGACGCGGGGGAGATCGCCGCGCGGCTGGGGATGTCCGCCCGGACGGTGTCCCGCTGGCGGGAAGAGATGGGGCTCGCGCCATGACGTGGGTTGACGTGTTCGTGGCGTACATCACGGTCGGCGACGCCGTGGTGTCGACGGCCCACGTGTGGGTGCCGGTCCTCGCCGCGGGGGCGGCTCTCGCCGCTGGCGTGCGCCTCACGCCCCGCGGGCGACACCGCCGGACACGGCGTCCGGACACGTCCGGACAGGACTCGGACACGCCGCCGGACATAGCGGCCGTGGTGTCCGGACCCCGCCCCGACCTGCGCGGACACCGTCCGGACATGCCCGCTGTGGCCTGTCCGGACATGTCCGGGAGATGACCGATCAAGGAGCAGCGCCATGCCCCGAATCCCCCGCCCCGCCGATCACGTGACCCTGCCCCGGCCGCACCACTGGAGCGACGACGCGGCGTGCAGAGGCATCGACACCGCCGAGTTCTTCCCCGCCGGCAAGGGAGGTGTGCCGGCCTCCGTGGAAGCCGCCTACGCCAAGTCGTTCTGCGAGCGGTGCCCGGTGCAACCCGACTGCCTCGGGCACGCCCTGACGTACCGCGAGGACTACGGCGTGTGGGGCGGCCTCGACGAGGACGAACGGGCCGAGCTGCTGCGGCAGGCCCGTCGCGCCGCCGAGCGGCAGCGCCGCCAGGAGCGAGAGAAGGCGAAGGCCGATGCCTCCTCGGCGGCGTAAGCCCGCTCCGCTGCTGTCCGTCCCGCCGCTCGCGCCATCGCCGCTGCCGGTGAACGGCTGCCTGAACTGGACGTCGTCCGAGCACTGGGCGCACGACGCACGGCCGTGCCGGTACTGCGGGCACCCGACGCACCTGCGGGACGACAAGGGCACCCCGGCCGACAAGGTGTGCGCCGAGGCCGCGCTCGCCGACGTCGCCTCGATCGTCCAGGCGTACGCGACGCAGGGGCAGTTGACCGGGGGGCGGGCGTGCTGAGCCCGGGACTGCTGACGCACTGGACACGGGAGGCCCTGGAGGCCGCCCGCGCCGGTAACGACAGCCTGGCCGCCGAGATCGCCGGCCAGATCACCGACCAGGCCGACGCACTCGACCTGCTGGCCGCGTGCCGGGTCATCGCCGACACCGCGGCACGCGCCCTGCGCGCCATGTACCAGCAGCCGGACGCCGAGCGCGGCGAGGCATGGGTCCTCGACCAGCTCGGCGACGCCGCAGAGCACCCGCCGCGGCTGTTCGCGGTCCGACTGGTCACGGCCTACGCGAACCACGACCACGACCACGTCACCGCTCTCGTGGCGGCGGCCGGAGCTTCGCCCGCTGAGCGGGCCGAGTCGCTTTGGTCGCTGACGACCTACGCGGCCGGGCTGGATGCCCAGGCCGCACGACACCACCCGACGAAGGGAACCGACACCGATGAGCACTGACCAGACGCCCGCCCAGGAGCGGCGCGGCGCCCGGCACGACCAGATCCGGCGGCCGAGGCTGCGCGGCGAGGAACGCGACCGCGTCCGCGCCGCGATGGCGAAGACCTACAACGAGGACGAGTCCGCGTCGATCCGGTCGCTGGCGGACGAGCACGACCTGTCGTTCTGCCTGACGCGGGTACTGCTGCTGGAGGCCGATGTGGTGCTCTGCTCCCGCCGGCGCCGGGCGAAGGCGGCCGAGCAGTGACCGGCCACCCGGTGTCCGCCCGGCACAGGCTCGTCGCGGGTCTGGTCGCCCTCGCCGCCCTGGTCGTCCTGGTCGTCGTGGCGGGCTGCACGAAGGTCCACGGCCACCACGACGACGACTGCGACGCGTTCGCGCTCGCTGCGTACGAGAAGCCGCACCCGCGCCCGCACCCGCACTCGCGGTCGCTGCGCAAGGCCCCGGCAGCGGCGCCCGCACACGAGGCCCCCTCGCTGGTGAAGAAGCCGGCCACCCCCGCGGCTCCATCCCGGCCGGTCGCGTCGTACCACGCCCCCCAGGGCTCGGCGACTCACACCCCGACCCCGAGCCCGAGCAAGACCAAGGCCAAGAAGCACGGCCATCACCACGGTCACCACGACAGCGACTTCTGCGACGACGACTGACGCGCGTTCCGCCCCGCCGACCCGGCGGGGCGACCTCGCCGGTTCCCCCTGGAAGGAGACGCAGATGGGCACCCGCGCCATCTGTAGGGACTGCTACCGCGAAGTGCTCTGGACGGTCACCGACGCCGGGAAGCGCCTTGCCGTCGACCCGGAGCCGGACGAGACGGGGAACACCGCGGCGTACCGCGACGGGACGGGAACGTTTCGGTCCCGGCGTCCCACCGACGAACTGCCGATCATGGCCTGGGAGAAGTTGTACGTCCCGCACGTGGCGACGTGCACGGCCCGGCAGCGCAGGGCAACGCAGAAGCGCCCGGCGGTCCTGCCGCCGGGCGTGCTCGACCTGACCGCGTACCGCCGCAGGGCGGGGGGCCGGTCGTGACGTCAGCCGGCGGGGGTCTCGCCCCGGGCGGCGCGGTCCGCAAGGGCCTGCTCGTAGAAGCCGAGCGGCACGACGACCGCCGCTCGGCGGCCGTGCCGCGTGATCCAGCGGTGCTCTCCGTGGTTTCGCACGCTGTCCACCGGCGGACCGAGCGCACTCCGCGCGTCCCGGAGCGGCATGTCGTCGGGTCCGACAGGCGAGTGGATGCAGTTGTGCCGCGGTCCTTCTGCCTGGATCGCTGCGGCTTCGGTGCGCTCCGCATCGAGCCTGTTCGGGCGCCAATCCACGGTCTTCCGCGCGACGAGCGGCCACCACTCCTTCGTCAGCGCGTGGTACTTCCAGCGCGTCTCAGGCGAGTTGGTCAAGCCGATGTACAGCAGTGTCCCGTCGGCCCCGTAGAGGCGGTACACGGCTGTCGGCTGGTCTTCGAGCGGCGGCACGGCGGTTCTCCTCGGTCAGGCCGAGGGCTGTTCCCCCGGCTGCTGGGCGCTCTCGGCGGCCTCCGCGATCTCCACCGGCACGATCGCCGCAACTCGCCGGCCGCGGCTGGTCACGTAGGTGATCCGGCCTCGGACGGTGCTCTCGTGCAGCACGTCGGACAGCTGGGTTCGCAGGTCGCGGACACCGATCTCGGCGGTTGTGTTCGCAGGCATACGCAGAGGCTAGCCCATGTACGTGAGCGTACGCTAGTGTACACATTAGGGATCAAGGAAAGCCCGCCGATCTGGCGTTGGCCCTCCCCTGCCTGACCTCCCCCCACCACCCTCCGCACGACCGAGAAGAGACGCCGTGACGAACGAGCAGCAGGACACCGGGCGCGCTCCCGGATGCCCGCCGCACGAGTTCGGCAACGCCCTGGCCTGGAAGTGGACGCGGGACATGCCGACGTCCCTCAAGGGCGGGTTCCTGACGACGCTGTACGCGATGCGGGCGATGGCGTCCGCGAGCGGCCAGTTGCGGTTCTCCGGCGACGGGAAGCCGATCCGTATCCAGGACATCGCCAAGGCTTCCGGGTGTCGCGAGAAGGACGCTCGGCGGTACCTGGAGGCGGCGATCCGGGCGGGCGTCGTGGCGGTGATCGGGGAGCGGCGCAGGGGCAAGCCGACGCTCTACATGCTGGTGAACTGCCCGTGGCCGGGGTGGGAGGCAGCCGCCCACTACCTCAAGGAGACGGCCCGCCCGAAGAAGTCGGACGATGGCGAAAGTTCGGGCCACAGCGGCCCGAACTCTGAGGGCGACCCGGAGGACGGAAGTTCGGGCCACAGCGGCCCGAACTTGGATGCCGACCTGGACGACGAGGTTCGGGCCACAGCGGCCCGTATGGGTTCGGGCCACAGCGGCCCGAATGGTTCGGGCCACAGCGGCCCGAACAACCCAGGTAGTACCCAGGAACTACCCCAAGAGATGGCTGGTGTAGTACCTCAACCACAGGAGCGCGCGGGCGAGCGAGGCGAAGACGATTCGCCCGAGCGGCAGGAGACGACCGCGACCGCTGCGCGGCCGGGCGGTCTCGAGAACGGCGCCGCCGACGTGGCGGTGAAGTTCTGCGAGTGCGGTCAGCGCATCCTGCGGCCGGACCGGGACCAGTGCGGCGGCTGTCTCCGCAAGGAGGCCGAGGCGGCGAAGGCCCGCAAGGCGGCGGCCGAGAAGCCGGTCCAGGGCACGTTCCTACTGCCGCTGGCTGGTGGTGGCCAGGGAGCCCCCCAGAGCCGCCGTGAGCGCCCCCAGTGGCCCGCCGAGGACCCGACAGCCCCGCTGCGGGTGTGCGGCTGCGGCCGGAAACACCGGCTGCGGAACAGCGACCTGTGCCCGGACTGCGTGTACGCCGCCGACCAGCAGCGCGCCGAGCTGGGCTCGGTGAGCAGCGCGTGAACCCGGAGTTCCTGCCCGCGATCGGCGCGTCCCTGCGCGCCCTGTGCGAGTACGCGACCTGGCGCGAGGTGACCGACGACACGCTCACCGAGCTGGCGGCCGAGATCGAGAAAGCCCGCGCGGCGGTCGCTGCGGCCCGTGGTTCCGCGAGGGCGAACCGCTGTCTGCGGCACCCCGGTAGCCCGGTCGATCCGACGGCCGAGAACGGCTGCCTGCTGTGCGGCAGCGCGCGGCGGCGGCCGGCTCGACCTCTCCCCAATGACTTCGTGCCCGGCGACGTGCTTCGGCACATCGAGGAGCACGGCCAGGACGCGGCCACCGATCGGTACGGGCCGCAGGCAGTCACCCGCGCGCTGCTCCTCGGTGGCCGCCACCCCTCCACCAAGCGGCCCGGCGCCATGGCGGCCGAGCCCAACGACGAAGGAGATGACGCCTGATGCAGTTTCAGACCGAGGAGGAAGTACGTGACTTCCTCCGCCTGTGCCTGGATCCCGGTCACGGGGTCAAGCGCACCCCGGCCAAGCTCACCGCGATCATGCCGGACTTGCTGCGCGACCGGCTGGAGGGTCACGCGCCACACCTCGCCGACCTGCGGCAGGAGGCGGAGCGGGCGGAAGCCGCGACGGAGAAGGCTCGCGCGGCGCACGCCGAGGCGCTGGGCGCCTGGATCGAGGGCGACACCCCGCCGCCACACCTCGCCGACCTGCGGCAGGAGGCGGAGCGGGCGGAAGCCGCGACGGAGAAGGCTCGCGCGGCGCACGCCGAGGCGCTGGGCGCCTGGATCGAGGGCGACACCCCGCCGACCGGCGCGGCCAGCGCCCCGGCTCCAAGAGCGGCCACCCAGAACAGCCCGGCCCCGGTCCAGCGCCGGTACCTAGACAGCTTCGCGAAGAACGCCAGCACCGACGCGATCCAGGCCCACATCGTGGCCCGGCGCGCGGACCGCCGCGGCCTGGAACGGCACATCGACTTCCTGGAGGCGCTGCTCACCCACCGCTCGCAGCAGATCGCGGCCGGCACCTGGCCCACCCCCCAACCTCAGCACACGGCGGCCGAGCCCAACGACGAAGGAGACGACAGCTGATGACAGCCACTCTGGAATGGCCGCAGCTGGACGCCATCGAGGACGGCTACTACGCGATCCTCGACCCGGACGACGAGGGCACGGTCACGTACTGGCGGCGCGTGCGCACCGCGCGGGCGAACCGCTGCCTGCGGCACCCCGGCAGCCCCGTCGACCCGACGGCCGAGAACGGATGCCTGCTGTGCGGGTCCGCGCACCGGCGGCCGGCTCGCCCTATCCCCAACGACTTCGTGCCCGGCGACGTGCTTCGGCACATCGAGGAGCACGGCCAGGACGCGGCCACCGAACGGTACGGCCCGCAGGCGGTCACCCGCGCGCTCATCGTCGGCGGCCGTCACCCCTCGAAGCAGCAGCTCGCCGTACCGGCGGCCGAGGTGCACACCGATGAAGGAGAGATCTGAATGCCCATGCGGCAGTTCACCCGCGCCCAGCTGGCGGACCTCGGCGTCCCGCCGGACAGCCCGGAGGAAATCGAGTACAGCGAGACCGTGCTCGCCGACGAGCCGGTGACGACGCTCAAGTACTCGATGCAGCGCCGTTGCGTCTTCCGCGCCGACGACGACAAGACCTACGCCGTCACCTACGAAGCCGAGCTGGACACGGGTGACTACGAACTCGGCCCGCCCCCGGAAAACCACGGCTGGTACGGCGACACCGTCGAGGCCGAGGAGGTCGAGCCGCGGTACGACGTCGTCCGACGGTGGAGGCCCATCGCCGACGAACCGGACGCGGACGCCGAGACCCGCACCGTCGCGGAGCACCTGGTCGACATGTACGAGGAGGGCGGCGTGCCCACCCGCCTCGCCCGGCAGTACGCCAGCGACTGGCTGACTGATCACGCCGACGAGCTGTCCGGCCTGTTCGGCGACGACACGGCAGGTGACCGATGACGGCGACCCTGGAGTGGCCCGAGCTGGATCGGGTCGAGGACGGGTACTACGCCCTCCTGGACCCGGACGACGACACCACGGTCACGTACTGGCGGCGCGTACGCACCGCGCGGGCGAACTCGCTGCGGCCCTGGCCGGCGAGGGCGGTCTACGGCCCGCCGATCCCGCAGCGGTGGCAGCTCCCCGCCGACCCGCTGGACCGCGTCGAGTTCGTGTCGGCCTGGTCGAAGACGCGGCGCGCGTACCTGGAGAAGGTCGTGGCCGCCATCGCGGCCGGCCCGAGGTCGCGGCCCGCTGCTTCGCGGACCTGCGGACGCGGTGCTGGAGCTGCGGGCGGGCACTGCGCGACGAGACGTCGAAGACGCTCGGCATCGGCCCGGAATGCCGCAGCGGCATGGACCCCGCGGTCCTCGCCCGGTACTGCACCCCGGAGGTCGGCCGCGCGCACGCCGAGCACCTGGCCAAGCTCCGCGCCGCCCTACCCGGGGCTGCCGCGTGACCGCCCGGTGCGTCTCGGGGGCCGTGCCGTACCGGCGCCGCCCGTGCGGGAACTGCCCGTGGCGTAAGGACGTCGAGCCCGGCGAGTTCCCGGCGTCGCGGTACGAGGAGCTGCGCGTCACCAGCGAGCAGCGCGAAGGCCACGAGCCCGGCATCGGGGCGCCGCTGTTCGCGTGCCACAAGACGCCGGAGGGCCGCGAGATCGCGTGCGCCGGGTGGCTGGCCGCCGTCGGCCACCGGCACATCGGCGTGCGCCTGGCCGTCGCCCAGCGGCGGCTCCCGCCCGAGGTGCTGCACCCGGGCGACGACTGGCCGGAGCTGTTCGACACCTACGACGAGATGGCCACCCGGCAGGCGGGGGACGAGCGGTGACCGGCCAGTCCTTGCCGCGCGGCGCGTACACGGCGACCCCGTGCCGGGCCTGCCGGACCCCGAAGCCGTCCCGCTGGTACCTGTGCGGCGCCTGCTGGGCCGCACTGCCCGAGCCCGCCCGCAGGGCGCTCAACCGCCGCGACGGCCGGGCGCTGGCCCGCCTGCGCGAGCTGCACGCCCACATCGACAGCGGACAACCCCTGGAAGAACTGGAGATCACGCCGTGATCGAGTCCCCCGTGCTGGACGACGAGCTGAAGTCGCAGGCCGTGACGCTGCTCCTCGCCGAGGCCACCACCGCCACCGAGACCAACGCGGTGACGAGGGTGGCGCTGCGCGCCGGATTCATGTGGCGCTGCCATCCCTGTCGGCGCGATCACTACCTGCGGACCGAGACGTGCGGCTGTGGCGCTGAGCGCCGCGTCGCCTGACGACCAGCCAGCTCGCCCCCGTGGCAACCGGGGGCGGGCTGGCCCCCCACCGTACGACCGAAAGGACCCGACGCAATGCCCGCCACCGAAGCACAGACCATCCTGGACGCGCTGGCGCACAGCGTCGCCGGCGACACCGAACGCGGCCTGGCGCTGCTCCAGCCGCTCGTCGACGCCGGACCGCGCTCGACGTACGCGCTCCTCGGCTCCCTCGCCGAAGTCGCGTCCAGCGACGCCCGCGAGGCCAGCCCAGGCAGCTCGTTCGGCATGGAGGTCATCGGCCCGGACGGACCGGCCGACGCCGAGCTGCTGCCACCGCCGCTGCGGTTCGCCGCCCACTTCGTCACCGCCTGGGCGAACCGCGACCAGGACACCGCGCACGCCTTGTTCTGGGCGGTCGCCGAGCCGTCCGACCGCTACGGCACCGACGACCTGGCCGAAGCCATCAGGGCGGTGTTCGCGATGGCCGCCGCGACCGCCGAGTACGAGGTCGCGCGAAAGCGCCGCCAGCGCGAGGAAGGGAAGACCTGGTGAACGCGGCCCGCATGGTGTTGGTCTCGCTGTACGCGATGGCGTACCTGCTCGCGGCCTGGGCCGGTGCCTCCGCGCTCGCGTCTGGCGACTTCCTGTACGCGGCCGGCCTGTTCTCCACGTCGGCCGGGCTGCTCCTCGCCGTGCGCCGCGAGTTCTGCCACGCTGCGCGCCTCCTGCGCGTCGTCGCCGTTTACCGGCACGGAGCGCCGTACGTCGGGCCGGTCGACGAGCTGGCCGCGATCGAGAGGGCGTCCGCCCTGCCGCCCGAGTGCCGCTGCGAGACCTGGTGGACCAGCCTCGGCGAACGCCACGACCCCTACTGCCCCATGCTCCTCTGGTGGAAGGAAACCCGGTGAAACCGACCACAACCGCCCCGGCCCCGCCGCCGGGAGCTGACGCCCTCTTCGCCGAGATCGCCGGTGTCGTCTGCGACCAGGACCGGGGCGAGTCCCCGTTCGGCTGGTCCGAGCTACCGCCGCCCGACCGCAACCTGTCCTGACCGAAGGGACCACCGTGCAGATCAACGAACCGCCGATCCTGGATGAGCACTGGGAAGGCTACGAACTCGCCGCCGACGCCACGCACCGCTACCTGTGGCTGTGGCATGGCCTCAACATCCGGCTGGTCGCTGTGCCGAAGAACGAAGACGGTGCCTGGGCGTACGACCACGGCTGGTGCTACCCGCGCGACCCGCAGGCCGTCGCGGACAGCGTCGCCGCCTGGGATCCCGAGACGCAGGATGAGCCGATGGGCTGGCACAAGCGGCCCACCGTCCCGCCGCGGCGGGCACCACGCCGCGACGAGGACCCGCACTACAACCGGGCGCGCTGCGTGCACGGCTGCTACGTCGAAGAGGGCTGCCGGACCGTCAACTGCCCCGAGGAGCTGGCCGCCCGCCGGGCCCGCACTGGCGGTGAGTCATGACGGACCGCGACACCCTACTCGGCTACATGGGCGGCTGGGTGACCGTCACCCACCCGACGGACAAGGCCGTGTGGCAGGGACGGCTCATCGGCCTGGCCGACGACCCAAGTTTGCTCCTGGACGGCTACGGCGGCGCCCGCATGTGCCTCCCGCAGTCCTACGACGTCAAGTCCGCCGAGCCCCCGGCCCCGCCCAACGTCCCCCCGCACCGCCCGCCGGGCGAGCCCCGTCCCCTGGCCGAGCTACGCGACTCCGGCCTGCTGTGGCTCCTCAACCGCGTGGCGCTCCACCCCCGCGGCCTCGCGCTGGCCATGCACTACGACGACGCCGGCGAGTGCACCGGCTGGAGCCTGCTCAGCACCGGCGACGGCTCCCCGTGGACGTTCGACGTCATCACCGACGCCGACGGCAAAGCCCGCGCCGAGGCCACCCTGACCGCCGTCGACCGGCAGGAGGCAACCCCGTGACGACCCCCGACGACGCCGCGTCCGTGCAGCGTCCGGACAGGTCCGGCGGACACGTCCGGACGGGCCTGGACGTCGGCGAGACCGTCGACTGCGGACCGCTGCCCACCAGGGCGGACACCGTCCGGACACGCCCGGACAGCGAGTGTCCGGACACGCCCGGCGGTGTCCGCGTCGAGTACCGGGCCCGGGTGCCGCGCCACCTCATGGGCGCCGCCTTCGCCGAGGGCCTGGCCGCCGTCGCCGCCGAGCTCCACCCACCCGAGCCGGAGCCGGAGCCGGCTCCGCCCCCGGCCGGCCGCCGCGCCGAGGTCGCCGAAGCGATCCGCTCCGCGTTCGACCTGCCCGCCGACCTCCTTCGGAAGGACCCGCGCCCATGACGCCCGAGCAGGCCAGCGCCCGCGCCGCACTGCTGCTGATCTCCCGCCTCGTCCGCAACCACGGCCTCACCGCCGACGAGGCCGCCACCGCCGTTGTCCAGCGACGCCGCCGCGAGACCGGCCCGCACACGCACCTCGTCATCGTCGAAGCCAACGCGGTGCTCGCCGAAGCGTTCGCCCCGATGCGGAAGGTGATCGAGGCGTTCCAGCCGATCGCGAAGGCCGCCGCCGCGGCGATGGCCGACCTTGTCCGCGCGTTCCAGCCCGTCGCCCAGCAGGCCGCCGCGGCGCACCGCGACCGGCCGGCGTGGGCGAGCCCGTACGGCCCGCCGCCGCGCGGCCGGAACCGGAAGGAGCCGCGCCGTGTCCGGTGACGACATCGTGTCGAGCCCGCCGACGTACGCGCCGTGCGTGGCCGTGCGGATCACGCCGTACGCCGGCGACGAAGACGAGCCCGACCACCAGCAGGCGGTCACGTACCGGTTCGACGAGCCGGTGATGCTCGCCTACGTCTACCGCACCCACCAGCCCGCCGTGTACGAGTCCACCGGCCCGTTCCCGTACGCACGGGCCGCCCCCGGCCTGGTCGCGTTCGCCGCGCCCGACGACCACCCGAACCGGCTCGTCCTCCCGGCGCTGGCGCAAGGGCTGTGGCAGCGCCGGGGAACGTGGCAGGCCGTCGACGCCTGGGCGAAGACGCCCGGCGGGGAGACGCTGTACCTCCTCGTCCCCCGGTGGAAGCGCCTCGACGTCGACGAGCACAAGGTCGACGTTCTGCCCGGTCACAGCGTGCTGGCGCTCGGCGAGGCCATCCCGACGACCGAGGCCCGCGCGTGGCCGCGTGCCTGCGACGAACCGGCCGAGTACCACGTCGAGTGGGGCACCAGCCTGTTCCTGTCGACCGACACCAGCCGGCCCCCAGCAGCCGGATTCCCCGCGCCCGCCCAGCGGACAACCGTCTGACCAGCCCGGACACCGTCCGGACACCGAGAGCGGCCCCTGCCTCCCACCCGGAGAAGAGGGGCCGCTCTCGCGCGCCGTGCGGGATGCCACACCCGTACCGCCCAGCCGTGGGCAGTACGGCAGCGCGACCGCCGGAAACCTGGAGATCAACCGAAGGAGTCCCATCATGCAGTCGACCATCAGCAGCGCAGCCGTCCGTTTCGCCGTCGCCTACGGCGTCCTCACCTCGGCCCACGAAGTCGGCGACTACATCGTCCAGCGCAACAGCGACGCCGTCGCGAAGGGCAAGCACGGCCCGGAAGGCGCTGCCGCGTGCGCACGGCACGTCACCTCGTACACGGCCACCCAGGCCGCCGCCCTGTGGGCGGCTGACCGGCGCTTCGGCCTCGGCCTGGACTGGCGGCGCGCGGCGGCCGGCCTGGCGGTGTCGGCGCTGACGCACTACGTCGCCGACCGTTGCGCCGGACACTGGGCCCGGACCGACCCGGACGCCCCGCTCCTGGTCCGCATCGCCCACGACATGGGCAAGAAGGACTGGCTCACCAAGGACCCGCGCGCCGGGGCGCTGCTCGACCAGGCGTGGCACAAGGGATGGATCGGCCTCGCCGCCGCCATCGCCGCCGGACACCGGACACAGCCCTGAACGGCTGGGACATTGCCCGGACACCGTGTCCGGACAGTCCGGACCGGCTACCCTGGCGCGCGCAGGGCCGGCCGCTGCTCGCGCAGCGCCTGGCGGGCAGCCGCAGGCGGTAAGACCTGTCGCGCGGCGCGGGATCACAACCGGCGGCCCTGCAACCACGAAGGCCCTTCCCGTAGTTCGCGCACGGGAAGGGCCTCGTTACGTCGACCCAGGGGCCGAGCAGGAGTCGGTCAGCCGGTCACAGGCCGCGGTCGCGGTTCCACCGGTGGACGTGCACCGCGTAGAAGACGTTGCCGATCCCAGCCGTGAACATCAGCAGCCAGAAGTGGACCCACAACGACTGGCGCCGCCGACGGACCGCGCCGTACCCGCCGACGACCGTCGAAGCGGCGGCCGACGCCGACGAGCTGTTGTTGATGATCACGGTGGGGGGCGGCCCCGCGTACTGCGGTGGCTGCTGGTCTGGTGTGGTCGTCATGCCCGCTTTCCTCCTGCGTGCGGTGATCCTGAGCGGACCGCACGATAGACCCACAGATCAGATCACCAACGGGGAATCGCGGCACATCACCCGGACGAGGACGAACCGCGTCATCGCGAGGAGGGGCCGTACCTGCGTGTGTGCTCGCCCCGCAGTTCGGCCACCCGGGCGGTCCACGCCCCCGACGCCTCCAAAACAGCGATGTAGGTCAGATCGCCCAGGCGGAACACCTCGGCTTCCGGCAACCCGTCCTTCTTCCCAGCGCACCAGGTCTCCTGGCGCAGGCGGCGCGCGTCACGCAGAGCGCGGGCGCGAACGCCGTTGAGACCGTTCCGCCAGCGCAGCCCGGGGCTGTCCGGGGCCGTGTACCGAGCCGTGCCCATCACGTTGTGCGGTGGCTGCTCGGCCCGGATCTGCTCCAACTCCGCGATGTAGGCCCCCACTCAGCTGTCCTGCCTCTCCTCGGACCGCGAGTGCACCAACGGCCACCACGGCTTGTCGCGGTGATCCTTACACCGCTCCTCCGGGTCGTACGCCGACCCGATGTAGAGCAGCGTCCCGTCTTCCGCCCACAGGCGGTAAACGGCGGCTGGCCTACTCGTCTCCGACTTCTTCTGTAGCGTCACTCGTCGCCTCGTCCTTCGGTGGCCGCGTCCGGCCGGAGCCGGAGTAGCCGTGCTCGATGTCCTGGACGGTCGAGGCAGACACGCCGATGTCCTCGCCGATCTTCCAGCGGGGGACTTTCTGCTTGCGCTGCTCCTGGACGTACTCACGCCGCAGTCGGCTCAGCTCCCGTAGCCGGGGCTGCTGTTCCTTCAGGAACGCCGTGATCGCTCGTGCCCGCACCTTCGGATCCTCGATGGCCTTGAGGCCATCCAGTGCGTCGAACACGCGCCGTACCTCTTCCTCGCCGCCTGCCAGTTCGTCGGCCATCCGGACCCTCTTTCACATGGCCGGTTGCTCAATTTACGGGACTCCCGTAAATTGGGCAATCGAGCGCCACTCTCGCGCCAACAAGTCGCCCCCGGTCGGGGCCTAGGAAACGCCGACCGGGGGCCACGCCAGACCTGCTACCGACAGGAGCTGACGCATGGCACAGGTTACTGATCTGAACGCCGTGGGCCGAGACCGAGAGGACGTTAGCCGCGTCCTGGTCGCCGTCGCCGACCACTTCACCAAGACCAACCCCACCGAGGAGCTGGAGCAGTCCTCGCTGCTCGTCGCCTTCGGCGCGGAGGCGTACAAGCTCACCGGCCGCAGCTTGGACGGCACGGCGCAGGCCCTCGCCAAGGCGGCGCTGGCCACCGCGCCCGAGCTGGTGCCCGGCACCACGCGCGGCGAGTTCGCGCTGATCCTCCGCCGCGCCGCCACGGCGGGCCACGACTGGCCCGACGGCCCGAACGATCCCGCCATCCCCCGCATCACCGGAATCCCCGGCCAGCGCACCCAGCCCGACCCGAAGCCGACCGTCCCCGAGTCGCGCCCCGCCTCGAAGGCGGGTGCCTGATGGCCAGCGCCCCGAAGTGCTGTGCGCGCACCATGCGCCGCGACGGCCGCCAGTTCGTCTGCTCGAAGTGCAAGGGCTGGACTGAGTCCAGCCTCGCGCTCGCCGTCCTGATCGTCGCGGCCGTGGCGGGGGTGCGCTGATGTCCGAGCAGGAGAAGGCCGCCGCCGCCTACAAGGCCGGTGCCGCCCAGCGCGACCCGCAGGCCGTCAAGAACGCCGACGCGACCGCGGCCGAGCACGGCTCGCAGGCCGCCGGTGCCGATCGGGGGCCGCGATGAAGATCGTCCCCGACTGGATGAGGGGCGGCAATGACCGCCAGCTCGCCGCCGACCTCGCCACCAAGAAGCAGATCAAGCGACGGATCGGGCGAGCGATCGACGTCCGCGACTCCGCCCGCGCCGGTCAGGCGTGGGAGGACAACGACCGCCGCCAGGAGCGCGAACGCCACGGGCTCTAGCGGCGGAACCGGCCGGCCCGCCCCACCCGGGGCAGGTCGGCCATCCCCGTATCGCACACGAGAGGTAGAGCGATGGACCAGGCCCCCGATCAGCAGCCGCGCATCGAAGGCGTGAAGTACCGCAAGGTCCCGCGGTTCCGCGAGGAGACGACCGTCATCGACGGTGTCCCCTCGACGCGCCGGGTGAGCGTCGACGGGTGGGAGCCGGTCCCGCCGCGCGAGTGGGACGAGCTGATCCTGCGCGGCGTCACCGGCATCGCGATCACCTTCACCGCCATCGCCGTGATCGGCGGCACCGCCAGCCTCGGCGGCCTCCTCCACCCGCTCGTGCCCGCCGTCATCTCGTACGGCATGGGCTCGGTGTTCGCCATCGCCTGGATCTACTGCCTGGCGATCGAGTGGCTGAACCGCACCGCGCCCGACCGGGCCCGCCCCGCGAAGGTCGCCGGGTGGTTCTTCCTGCTGCTCAGCATGGGCGCGGTCGCCGCGTACGGCCACACGCTGCACCAGCAGTGGGCGGGCGCGTTCGGCGCGTGCGTCGACCTGATCGCCAAGGGCGCGTGGTGGCTGCTGTTGCGCGAGTACGCCGTCCCGCTGGACGCCGGCGTGGCCCACTGGGTGGCCGAGCAGGAGCAGAAGCTCGCCGGGCGCGCGCTGCTCGCCGCCCGGGTCCGCAGGCTCAACCGGCGGGCCGCGTACCAGCGGGCCGTCGGCGGCGCCGAGTTCCAGGCAGCCGACGCGATCCTGAGCCGGGCCGAGGCCGCGCGGAGCCTGACCCCGCCGGACGAGCCGCCGCCGGTTGTCCGGACGGTGTCCGAGCCGGTCAGCAGCCCTGTCCCGCCGACGTCCGGACAGCCCAAGCCCACCCCGGCTCCCGTTCCGGCCCCGTCCGATTCGGTCCCTCCGGTCCCTCCGGCCGCTGAGGACCAGGGCGGCGAGGAGCAGCCCGGGCCCGTGCCGCAGGTCGCGGAGATCACGCGCCCGGCGATCGCCGCGATCTGCAGGAAGGAGATCGCGGCGAACTCCGACGTCACCGACGCCGAGCTGGTCGCCGCCGTGAAGGCGGCCGGCCACCCGGACCGGCCGTCCCTCGCCGACTCCGTGCGCCGCACCGCGCAGCGCATCGACCCCACCCGAAAGGCGAAAGCATCGTGAACAGCAGCGACGAACTCGCTGCCGCTCTGGGCGCAGTGGCCAAGAACGGTGAGCAGGACCTCGCCGATGTACTGGCGGTACTGGCTGCTCAGACCGGCAACCTCAGCGGGATCTTGGCCCTGATCTCCGAGCAGGGGGAACAGGATCTGGTCGCCGTACTGGCCTTGCAGGCCAAGGTAGACGAAGCCGATCTGTCCCGGGCCTTGGCGCTGATCACCGAGAGCGGCGATCAGGACCAAGCCGAGGTGTTGCGCCGGGTGCTGGGAGAGACCACGTGATGGTCATGCTCCTCGTCGTGGCCGCTGCCGTCGCCTGGTACCTCCAGGCCCAGCAGCGCCCCGGCGCGGGCTCCTCCGCAGCCGCCCAGGCCCGCCGCCTCCGCAGTCCGCTGGTCCGCCTCGCCGAACTCCTCGGCGTCCAGACCGTGCGCGGTCGCCAGGCGAAGCAGTGGGCCGCCGGTTCGGTGGGGGAGAAGCGCACCGCGGCCCGCCTCAAGCCCCTCGCCCGCCAGGGATGGACGGTCCTTCACGACCGCGCCCTGCCGACCGGCCGGGCCAACGTGGATCACCTGCTGGTCAGCCCGCGCGGCGTCGTAGTCGTCCTCGACAGCAAGAAGTGGTCCGCCCGCTACCCGCTCCGGGTCGTCGGCGGCCGCCTCCTGCACGGCGACCGGGACGTCAGCGCGCGGCTCGACGGTATCCGCCACGAGGCCCGCGCCGTGTCCGCTGCCCTCGGGTGTCCGGTGATCCCGCTCGTGTCCATGGAAGGTCCGGCGGAAAGTCCGCACCCCCGAGGCGAATGGGTGCTCGATTCCATTCGTATCGTCCCGGCCCACCAGGTCCTCGCCGTCCTGCACTCCCTGGACCGCCGCTACCGCGCGGCGGGGGAGCACCCCGGCCCCCGCGCCGCCGCCCTCTTCCCCGCGTACCGAAGGAAGTGACCCTGTGGACCTCCGCCCCCGGACGCTGCTCCAGCGCCTCACCGACGCTGTGACTCCGGACGAGGCCGCCGAGCCCGACGAGGACCAGGCGCAGCCCGAGCCCGAGCCCGCGCCCGCCGAGCCCGAGAGTGCGCCGACCGTGCCGGTCGCCGCGGCGGTCCCGGCGCAGCCGGCCCCGCTGCGGCCCGGCGACCGCGCCCCGGCCTGGTGGGAGCCCAAGCCGGTCATCGCCGGTCCCGTGTGCACGCATCCCAACCCGAGCACCTTCCAACTGGGGGAGACCGGCGAACAGGTCCCGTTCTGGTGCCCGGACTGCAAGGAGGAGCTGTACCCCGACGTGCCCGCCGCTTCCCCGGCCCCCGCGCCTGCGACGGCGCGCAAGGGCTCGTGCGAGCACCCCAACCCGCACGCGGTCCGGTCGCAGCCGACCGGGCAGCTCGTCGCGTACTGGTGCGCGGACTGCGAGACGCAGCTCCCCGTCCCCGACGACTACGACGAACTGGAGGACGTCAAGGACGCCGATGTCGAGCAGGACGGCGACGGGGGAGAAGTCCCGGCCGCGATCCGCCGCCGCTGGAGCGTGCGCGGGTCCGGAGAGAAGACGTACGCGCGCCCCGGCTACCTCAAGAGCAAGCCCGCCCCGAAGCAGTCCCTGGTCGACTGGTGGATCAGCCGCTCCTCGCAGTCCCGCTGGCTGCTCTACAACGGCACGGCGCTCGCCGGCGGCTTCGCGCTCGGAGTCCCCCAGTTCTTCACCGCCGAGGTCGCCTACCTCGTGCACACCTACCACTCGTGGATGGCGTTCTACGTCGTGATCTGGTACGGCGTCGCCATCGGCGTCTGGGCGTGGGACCACAAGACCCGCCGCTGGCTCCCGCCGTTCGCGCTCGCCGCCCGCATCCCCATGGTCTCGATGGTCGTCGGCTCGCTGCTGTACGGCACGCCCCACCTCCCCGTCTGATCTCACCCGCGAAGGAACAGATCATGAACTCGCTCATCGGCACCCTCGGTCCGGTCGGACTGGCCGCCGTCCTGACCGTCGTGCTGATCGTCGGCACCAAGGGCGACGGCCAGGCCAATGCGCTCAGCTGGGGATGGTGCCTCGCCCTGTCGGTCCTCGCCGGAGCGTCCTACGCCGCCGCCGGCTGGCCCTTCTCCCTCGTGCGCGGGCTGGTCAACGACCTGATCAAGGTCGTCAACAGCTTCATCCCCGGGATGACGCTCCCCGCGATCGGCCTGTGCATGCTGGCGATCATCGCGTGGAAGAAGCTCAGCCGTCGCGGCGTGGTCATGATGGGCATCGCGTTTTGGTACGTCGCCGTCAGCGCCAACGGCGGCCTCGGCATCCTCGCCGAGAGGGTCGCCGCCGCCGCTCATCAGCTCGCGTCATGAGCCCCGCTCACCTGCACGCCGTTCCCGACCCCGAGTTCGGCCCCAACGAGACGCCGGGCCCGGCGGAGTGGCCTGTGCCCGTCCCGCCCCCCGTCGCCCCGTCCCCCGCGGCCGACATCCCGGCCGCCGAAGAGCTGCTCGCCGATGTCGACCAGGACGACGACGCCGACGAGGTCGAGGACCTGGTCGACGTCGAGGACAAGGAGGACGAGGAGGGGGAGCGGCGCGGCTGGATGCCGGACTTGAAGCCGTACTACGACGTGCGCCCGCTCGCCGAGCTCGGCCCGCTCGCCGTCGAGGCAGGGCGCGTCGCCGGGCCGCCGCTGATCCGGGGGCCGGCCGACTCCTGCGCGACCTGGTGAAGATGACGGCCTGGTACCTGCGCGGGCTGCGCGTGCTCCTGGCGCTCCTCCTCGGCTGGCTGTCGGGGAAGTACGGCAAGCACGGCAGCGTCGGCGCCCGGTTCGGCGCGGCCGGCTTCGTCGCATACGGCACGGCGAGCACCGCGGCGACCTTCCCGATCGCCCCGTGGGTGATCGGCGCGGCGTTCCTGGCCGCCGTGGTCCTCGCGGCCACCGGCCGGATTGCGCTCCCCAAGAGCAAGCCCGCGAAGAAGGCCGCCGACAAGGGCAAGGGGAAGGCCCCAGCGAAGAAGCCGGCCCCGGCCGCCGAGGAGACGACGACCGAGGTCGTGAACGAGGCCGCGCCCGCGCCCGCGCGGACCCGTCTGCTGGCCCGCTTCACGCGCCGCGCCGACACCCCCGCCGAGGACGCCGAGGAGGACCCGGAAGAGGGCTCCCCTGAAGCCCCGGAAGATGCGCCGGAGGAGGCCGCCGCCGACCCCTCCCGGGAGGCCATCGCGGCGGCCCTGCACCACCTCTATCGAGGGGGCAGTGGGGTACTCCACACGGCCCTGTACAAGCACCTCGGTCTGCCCGATTCCCAGGCCGTGAAGAGGGTGCTGGACGGGGCCGGAATCCCCCACCGCCCGGGGGTCCGAACACCAGTCGGGAATGGGCCCGGCGTGCACCGCGACGACTTCCCGGCCCCGCCCCCTCCCCTGGCCGCCCCCCAGGGGTCCGGTGTTGCCGCAGGTCAGCCCGCCAACGCCAACGCCAACAACGCCGCCAACGCCCCCGAAGAGGGGTTGGCTGTAGACGGCAACGACTGGACGGCGGAGGACCTGGCGCGCGGCCACCGCTTCGTCCAGGACGTCGACCGGGGGCCGTCCGTCTGGACGATCGAGTACCACCCCAGCCGCAGGGAGAAGAAGTGACGACTGGTACCCGCAGGTCCGACCTGTCCGCCATGATGGGGGGTGATCTGAAATGAGAGCAGGAGTCGGGATGAGCCTCCAGTACCGATGCGGCCAGTGCCGCACGACGTCGCCGCCGGTGCTGACGCGCACGGGGCTGGACGAGGAGCGCCGCAAGCACCGCGTGCTGTTCCACGGCGGCCACGTCCCCGACGGCGAGCGGGTGATCGAGCCCGAACCGTTTCGCTTCACCGACATCCCGCTCGGGCAGTGGGTCGCCGGCGCGCTGATGACGCTCGTCATCGTCGTCGGCATCGCGGTCCGGCTGGGGTAGGCCCCCGGCGCCGCTGGGGCGGGGCCGGGCACACGAGAGCCGCACACGTTCGTGTGCGGCTCTCGGCATGTCCGGAGGCGGTACGCTCCCCCGCCCAGGTTGCAGGTCGGAGGGTGGCGTCATGGCGGGTACGACGGCGTTCGTGTGGGTTCTGCTCGGCGGCTGCGTGGTCGCGGTCACCGCGGTGCTCGCGCGGGCGAAGGTGGAGATCGCCCGGATTCAGGCGAAGGCCGGCCAGGGTGACCCGGCCCGGAAGGGCTGACCCGGGTCAGTCGCGGATCGAGCGCACCGTCGGCTTGCGCAGCGGCGGGACCTTGTACTCCCGGGCGATCGTGCGGACGGTCGCCTCTGTCCACGGGGTGTGGGCGGCGACTTTGGCCTGGGAGACGCCGGACGTGCGCAGTTCGTCGGCGACCGCCTTGCGCGCGGCCGTGCGCTTCTTCCCCAACTCCTCCTCCGCCTTCGCCCACGCGGCCAGCGCGGCGGTGAACTCGGGGCTCGGCTCGTAGGGGGGTGGCACCTTGCCGGGCGTCTTCGGCGGCACGTCGTACTCGGTGGCGATGCCGCGCACGGTCTCCTCGGTCCACGGCGTGTGCTCGGCGACCCGGCCGTGCGACTGCCCGGAGGCGCGCAGCTCGTCGGCGACCGCCTTGCGTGTGGCCTGCCGCTTCTCCTCGTACGACACCTCCTCGGCCGCCAGCTCGGCCAGCGCGGTGCGCAGGTCGTCGCTCGGCTCGTACGGGGGACGGGGCGTCTTCTTGGTGGCCATAGGTTCGAGTATTCCACAAGCGGGGTTTGGCAAACGCGGTAGCCGTAGCGGGCTTGGGGCCGATCTACCTGCGAAAACTTTACCCAAGTCGGTTTACCTAAGTTCATTTGGGTATGATGGTGATTGAACCACTCACCACCCACCCGAGAGGCCACGCGCCATGACCAACACCCGCCCCCTCCACGAGCTGGCCGGCCTCATCCCGGTCCGCAGCGCCACCACCGCCCTCCCCCACTACGCGGAGACCGAAGGCGCCCCGGCCGTCTGCACCCGGCAAACCGGCGCGCGCATGACCGACGCCGAGGCCGCCGCCGCGCCCCGCTTCTGCTCCCACTGCGTGGCCCACGCCGAGAAGCTGGCCGCCGAGCGCGCCGAGCCCGCCTCTCCCCTGACCGCCGCCGCCCGCGCCTTCGCCGACTCGATCGAGCCCGGCGACCGCAACGAGGAGATCCGCGCGCTCGCCCGGCGGGCCGACGTCGACCTGGCCCACAGCAAGAACGACTTCGAGCCGCACTTCGCGGACCCGGCGGCGGTGATCACCCTCTGCCACGAGCCGGTCGAGCGCAGGCTCAACGAGGAGCAGGCCGCCCGGGTGCCCGTGCTCTGCAAGGGCTGCGCGGAGGCCGCCGAGCGGATCGCCGAACGCCGCGAAGCTGAGGAGGCCGCCGCCAAGGCGCCGGTCACCGACCCGCGCGCGCACCGCTTCGACAGCACCCGCGAGGCGTACGACGCGACGCAGTGGAACGACGAGATCCGCGACGGCGACGTGCTGGTCATCGCCTCGGAGAAAGTGGTCGGCATCCTGAACCTGGCGTGGCCGGTCGCCTTGACCGTCCGACACGGCGAGCTGCACACGCTGGCCGTGCCGATCAGCGAGGTCGGCGAGGGCCGATACGCCGAGTCCGCCCGGCTCGCCGGCGAGCAGGCCCGGGAGCTGCACGTCGCCTTTCGGGACGACCACGCCCCGGACGCCGAGCCCACCGTGCGGCAGGTGAACGACATGCTCCAGGCCGCGAACGAAGCCTCCACGCGGGTGGCCAGCGACCCCGACCCGGAGGACCCGCAGTGGCGGGCGGCCCTGGCGCGGCTCACGGCCGCAATCGAGTTCCTGCGCAAGCACTGCCCGGGGTACGCCGCCGCGGTGGAGGCCGCCGATCGTCGGCCCGCCCACCTGGCGAACGTCGCGCGCGGCTGCGCCCCGAGGCACTGCGGCACCCCCGACGTCGGCGCTGCCCTCGGTGTTCTCGACGGCCTGGCGTGCGCGACGCTGACCGACGAGCACGACATGACCGACCCCTCCGACACCGACCTGCCGGTGCGCGGGTTCGCGGTCGAGCCCCGCGGCCACGGCCTGGTCGCCGCGTACTGGCTGGAGCGCGGCCTGGCCCGGCGCCGGGACGACGGCTGGCACGGCCCGGCGCTCGACGCCCTCGCGGACCGCTTCAAGGACGCGGGTTGGGCCGTCGAGCCGCTGCGCCCCTCGTCCCTGTGCGTCTTCGCGCACCGCCCGCAGCCGGACGCCGCCCAGACCCCGGCCCGCTGACCCCCAGCTCCACGGGGCGGGCCGCCCGGCCCGCCCCGCTCGACCACCGCCCCGCGAGCACCGAGGAGAACGCCATGTACGAGGTCACCATCGAGCACCCCGCCTTCGAGGAGAAGACGTTCACCGCGAAGGACGGCGGCGAGCTGCGCACCCTCATCTACGGGGTGGCCCGCGCCCAGGGCAAGCAGGTCGACAACGACAGCGACATGATCGCCGAGGTCGGCGCCGTCCGCTCCCGCGCCGACGTCGAAGGCGTCGGTGTGATCGAGGTCTACGACCTGACGGTGAAGGTCGCGCCCGCCGAGAACCCCTCGGACTACGCATGCGAGGGCCACGAGAGCCTGTACGTCGGTCTCGGCGAGAGCGCGTACTGCGACGGCGGGTGCGTGCGCCGGCTCCGGTTCACCCGGGACTCGCTGGTCGAGCTGACGCTCGCGCTGGACGACGAGGAACTGGACGAGACCGGCGGGTGCGGGCGGTGCGGCCTGGAAGCCGACCAGATGTGCGTCGGGTGCGGGCGCTGCAACTGCGACACCCACGGCTCGTGCGAGCGGCCGGACGGCGAGCCGGACACGTCCGGACAGTAGTCCGGACACGGCTGACGCCCCGTCCTCCCAGGTGGAGGGCGGGGCGTCGTGCTGTCCGGCCCGGCCGCCGGACATGCCCGGGACCTGCGATCTTTGCCGACCCTTTGCCTCCCATCTTTACCCAAATTGGTTTCCCAAAGTTGACTTGGGAAAGAATGAAGTTGTCACCACAAACCACCCAGTAAGGCGAGGCCCGCGATGAGCGCACAGGACGCCACCCCCCACCCCACCCGATGCCTCAAGTGCCACCGCATCCTGCGCTGCCCCTCACCCGACGGCTACGGCCCGAAGTGCAGGAGGAAGATCCGCCGCGCCACCAAGGCCCCCGAGCTGGGCCAGTACAAGCCGCACCTGGTCGAGAAGGCGGTCGAGCTGCTGGAGCAGGGCGCGGTCGTCCCCCTGCGCCGCACCGGCAAGAACCGCGTGTTCCTCGTCGTCTCCAGCGACGGCGGCAGCAACTACCGGACCGCCCGCGCCGCCTGCAACTGCCCGGCCGGCCTCAAAGCGATCTACATGTGCAAGCACCGGATCGCCGTGCACGCCCTCGAAATCGCCAGCTGACCCCCACCCGCAGAGAGGACCCGCGCCATGAACCAGTACGTGAAGGCCGCCACCCGCGCCCGCCTCCTCGCCGGCGTCATCCGGGGCCGTGCCCAGGGCCACCCGCAGGGCAGGGAACTGCGCCTGACCGCCCACCAGCTCGGCCAGGCCGCCGCGGTTCTCCTCGGCCTCGGCGGCAGCCACGACATCGCCGAGCGCGCCCAGACGATCCTGTGGCGCGCCCGTACGACCGCCCCCGAGGGCTTCCCGACCGACGTCATCGGCTACGCGTCCGCCCCGCTGACCGGCTACAACCCGGGCATGGCCGACCTGATGCCCGCCGACCCGGCGCACGCCCGCCGCGAACGCGCGCTGCGCGCCCGCCTCCTGGCCGTCACCGAGGCCGGACACCTCGACAGCCGCGACGAGGACGTGGTGCGGGCTGCGCTGATCGCGCTGATCGACGTGCACGCCGAGCATGCCGAGCTGGCCGCCGCGGTGGAGCTCCATGGCCGGATCGACGCGCACCCCACGGTCTACCGGCCGCTGCGGGGCGCGCGCACCGGCCAGCACCTCCCCGGCCGGCTCGCGGTCTTCGACGGTGACCAGCTCGTCGCCGAGCTGCCCGTCCCCTTCGACATCACCCCCGGCGAGATCTGGCGGCTCATCGCCACCGTCCAGGCCGACGCCTTCCTCATCGCCGCCTGACCTACCGACAGAACGGACCCCCCCATGCGCACCTACGCCACCGCCCAGGCGATCGGCCTCCGCTCCTTCCAGTGCGACGCCACGGCCATCCACACCGCGCCCAGCGGCGCCCGCGCCTTCGTCGTGCTCGACGGGATCGGCGACGGGAGCCGGGTCCGCGAGTGGACGCGCACCGCGGCCCGCCGCCTGGCCCGCGCCGCCTCCCGCCGCGCGGACGCGGAGGCCGGCCTGCGCCACATCTACGCCGACTACGCGGCCGACCTCGACCGCCACGACCCGGAGATGGCGCGCTGGATGCCCTCGGCCGCCGCGCTCGTCGCGCTCTACGTGCCCGGCGAGCCGCTGCAACTTGCCTGGTGCGGAGACGTCCGCGCCTACCTCCTGCGGCGCGGCATCGCCCACCGGTTGACCGAGGACCACAACGCACGCCGGGTCTACCCCCCGACCGCGCTGTACCCGGAAGGCGGCAACCGCAACATGATCACCTCGTACCTCGGCGGGGTGCTCACCGACGACCAGGCGATGGCGAAGTACAACCACCCGGCGATCGAGACCTGGAGCGTCCCGCTCGACGGGCCGTGCCGCCTCGCCCTGCTCTCCGACGGTGCGTACGAACCGCACCTGGAGGACGGGAATGACCTGTACGTCGAGCTGGAGCACGACCCGATCGGCCAGGTCGCCACCGAGTTCGTGGACCTCGCGGTCGAGACGTCGATCCAGCGGTCGAAGGCCGAGGACCCCGAGGACCCGTACGCGGACAACGCGACCGTGCTGCTCGCCGACCTCACCTGAGCGGGCTGTCCGGACACGTCCCCGGACGTGTCCGGGCGGTTGTCCGGACACTGCCCGGACAACCATCGGACAGTGCTCTCACCTGCGGATTTCCTGTCCGGACACCGGTACCTCAGCCTGCCCTCAGCGTTAATCATAGTGCCCACCCACTAATACCCCTCCGGGAGACGCCGTGAGCCCCACCACCCCACCCAAGACCCCGACCGTGGCCATCGCCCGCATCCTGCGCAGCCTCGGCCTGGTCCAGGGCGATGACTTCCGCGTCACCGGCGAGTACCGCAACGGCGAGCGGATCGGCACCTTCGTCCTCGCCCTCACCCGCCACACGGACGAGACGATCGCCGCCCAGGCCGATGAGATCGAGCGCCTGGCCGGCGAAGGCCCGTACCCGTTCCGCGTCTCGGTGCGCTACCCGAGCGGCGACCGCCCGATGATTACCGTCGCCAACTACGGCGCCCGGGTCCGCGAGACCTCGCCGACCCCGGCCACGCCGCCCGCGCCCGTCGAGCCCGAGCCCGCCCCGGCCGCGCCCGAGGCACCCGCGGCCGGCTCCGTGGCGGAGCGCGTCCTCGAGGGAGCCCGCGAGCGGGCATGGGGCCGCAAGCGGGCCGAAGCGCTCGGCTGGTCGACCCACCAGGCCGAGCTGATGGCCGTCGCGGCGGCCGTCCAGCTCCAGTACCGCTCGGGCGCGCTGCGCTTCTTCCCCCAGCCCGGCTACGCCGGTCGGCGCGTCGAGCCCGCCCGGCTCAAGCCGCTGGTCGACGCCGGACTCCTCGTCATCTCCGAGCCGTTCGGGCCCGACTCGAAGCGAGTCAGCGTCACCGCTGACGGCCGCGAGGCGCTGCACCTGTGGCGGGTCTACCGCCCGGTGCCGGTCCCGAAGGGCCCCGCCGACGTACAGCCCCTGCGCCCGCTCCTAGGCGGCGAGCTGCACACCAACCAGAGCGCGTCCGCCGAGGAGCAGTACCGGCTGCGCCTGGCCGAGCGGGAAGCGACGTACACCGCGATGGAGGAGCTACACGCCTGGGAGGCGCGCGACGAGCGGCTGTGGGACGTGTGGGCGCGGGTGCAGGGCATCACGCACCGCCTCGGCCGCAGTCGCCCGGCCGGCTGGGTGCCCACCGACGAGGAGATCGCCGAGCACGGCATCGCGGCCGACCTGGTCGCCGAGCTGCGCGCCGAAGCCGAGCGCCCGACGTCGCGCCCGGAGCTGCCGAACACACCCCGGCCGCTCCCGGCGCCGATGCCCGAGCTGACCACCGCGCCCGACGACGCCGAGCAGCTCGACCTCTTCGGTGCAGCGTGCTGACCCGCGCGGGCAGGTCAGTCCTTGGCCGCCGCCTTCGCGGCGGCTGCTCGCCTGTTCTCGGTCGCGCGGTGCCCGGCGGCGATGTCGTGGACGCGCTGGGGGGTGACCTCCAGCGGGCCGGACAGGGTCTTGGCGCTGTGCTGCGGCATGTCGAGCAGGGCGCGCACCGTGCGCTGCCTCTCGGAGCGGATCCACGCGGACAGGTCGGGGACGGCCTTGAGTGCGCGGCCGAGGACCTGCGCGCGCTCGACGGTGGGCTCACCGGCCAGCTCGGCGAGGGCGGCGAAGACGGCGGGGAGTTCGGGGCGTTCCATGCCGCGCAGCTTAGTGCCTCCCCACTAAGGCGCGGGGCTCGCACGGCCCGCACGTTGACCCCACAGGGCTCTGACCTGCGAAAACTTCCCTGATTTCTTTGCGTCACCCCGGTACCCCACGGGGGATACAGCGTTAGTCATAGTGTCCACCCACTAACACCACCCCCAAGGAGCCCGCCATGAACGTCACCACCGCCTACCGCGTCCTCACCAGCCGCGCCGAGGACGTCTTCGACCAGGACGCCAAGGCCCGCACCCGGCTGACCAACGCGCTCACGGTCGACGGTGCGAGCCTCGACGGCCTCATGGACGCCGCCCTGGTCAGCGCGGGCATCGCGAAGCCCTGGCGCCAGCTCATGAAGCGCATCGAGGTCCACGGACCGATCGAGGGCCTGGCCAAGCAGCGCGAAGAAGCCATCGAGACGCTGCTCCAGTGGGGATTCGGGATGAGCACGAGCCTGGTCTCCAACGCGCAGCGCCTCGCCGAGCAGGACGGGCTGCGCCGCTTCCTGTCCGCCACGGACGGCATGGAGATCACCGAGGACGAGCCCCCGGCCGAGGAGCCGGAGCCCACCCCGGAGCCGGCGCCCGCCCCGGTGGAGGTGCCGAAGGTGACCCCGGCCCAGAAGCGGACCCTGGAGGCCATCCGGGACAACGGCGTGAGGCTCCAGGAGTTCAGGGTCGCGGCCACCCGGGTCGAGGTCGAGCGCGGCGAGCGGCCCCGCAAGGACATGGTCGAGTTCGTGATCGCGCAGGGCTGGGCGAAGCAGGACACCAGCCGCCCGCTGTTCCACGGCCAGCCGGTCAGCCTCACCGCGGTCGGCGAGGCGATCCTCGCCGCCTGACCCTCGTTCACCAGGCGGGGCCCACCGGCCCCGCCCCCTCCTCCAGGAAGGTCCCAGCCATGAGCGCCACCCAGATCCCCACCGCCTGCGAGGCCAGCGACCTCGGCGACGCGGTCGGCAGGATCGCCGCCTTCGCGGCCCTGTCGCTCCACGAGTCCTTCCCGCACCTCGACCTGGAGGGCCTGGTCGAGACCTTCACCCGGGCGAGCGCCGTGGAGTTCATCGGCCGCCGGTACGTGGCCGCCATCGAGGGCGGCAAGGCGCCGGGCGAGGCGGCCGGCGAGGCGGGCACGGCCCTGCTGCACGCCTGGGCGGACGCCCGGCTGGAGGCCCGCGCCCAGCTCGGCAAGGCCATCTGACCTGCAACTTTCTCCGATTTCCTGCGATCAACCCGGTACCCCAGGGGTGTTCGGAAGTTAGTCATAGTGTCCACCCACTAACCCCCAGAATAGGGAGTCAGCCATGGAAGCCGCCACGATCTCCGCCGTCTTCACCGCAGCGGCCAGCTCGACCTACTGGAAGCTGGTCAACGGCTCCGAGTGGATCACCGAGGTGAGCCACGGCGGCTACACGTACTACGTCGAGCTGCGCAAGAGCGACGAGCCCGTGCAGGCCGAGATCACCGGCCGCCTCGGCTACGGCGGCACCGAGTTCCTGTCCGTGGCGGCCACGTGGGGCCAGACCTTCCCGATCGTGGAGGCCGCCCTGAACGCCACCCGCGTCCACTGATCCCCCCCCGGGCGGGGCCACCCGGCCCCACCCCCCTTCTTCCACCCAGGAGGTGCGCCCCATGGCGACCATCGAGATCACCCACACGCGAGCGGAGGGCACGATCCTCACCGGCTCCAGCAAGGGAGACGGCGTCTTCGAGATCGTCCGCGATCACGGCTTCTGGTTCTCGCGCAACGTCGACGGGCTCTACATCCGGCGGTCGCAGGACAAGGAAGCCCAGATGTGGCGGATCAACGGCGCGGCCGAGGCCCTGCGCGCGGCCGGCCACGAGGTGACCGTCGAGATCAAGGAGGAGGTGCGGCGGTCTTTCGCGGAGGCCGAGGCCGCCCGCGAGGAACGCGCCGAGGACCGGGTCGAGCGGTTCAGCGAGCGCGCGGGCCGCGCCGTTGCCTCGGCCGACGCCCGGCGCGAGAAGGCCGACCAGATCTCGAAGCGGTTCGAGTTCGGGCAGCCGATCCTCGTCGGCCACCACAGCGAGCGCCGCGCGCGCCGCGACGCCGAGCGGATCGACACGAACATGCGGAAGTCGTTCGAGGAGCGGGACCGCGCCGCGTACTGGGCGGACCGCACCCGGGCGTCCGAGAACTACGCGAAGCACCGCAACGACCCACACCGCACGCTGCGGCGGCTGGAGCGGCTGCGCGCCGACCTGCGGGCGCAGGAGCGCCACCACGCGGAGGCCGTCGAGAAGGGCTGGTCCTCGGTCGACCGGCACGCCCGGCTGATCCTCGACCTGACCGAGGAGATCGCGCACTGGGAGCAGATCGTAGAGAAGGCCAAGGCCGAGGGCGTGAAGATCTGGGGGCCGGACGACTTTGCTCCCGGCGACTACGTGCGCTACTCGGGCTCCTGGTACCAGGTGGCCCGGGTCAACCCCAAGACGTTGAGCATCGCGTGGAACCTTCGGCTCGCGCCGAAGCAGGTGATGAGCCTGGAGGACGCCACGTTCGACGGCGGCCGGGTCGGCACGCACACCGCGGACTACACGCAGGTGCGCGCCCGCTGCCCGGAGGCGGCGATGAACGCGTTCCTCGCGGACGGGAAGGTGCCCGGTACGAAGTCCGCCGACGCCGCCTCGATGGAGCAGCCGGCCAGCGCGGTGCGCGAGGCCCGGGCGGCGGCGAAGTTCCAGCAGAAGGGGAAGTCGAGGAAGGCCAGCAGCGATCCGAAGGTGGCGAAGCGGGTCCTCGTCACGTGCCCGCTAGGCGGCGCCGAGGCGACCGTGACGTGGCTCAATGGCAACAGCCGCCCGCACAAGGACTTCGAGCCGGTGACGATCACCGCGCCGGAAGGCGAGAGGTTCCACCGGGCGGTGTGGTCGAAGTCGCTCCAGGCCGAGATCGCGCGGGTGCTGGGCGAGCGCGGCTACGTGTGCGGCAAGGACGACTGGACGGTCTCCCGGGACCGCGGTGGCTTCGTGCGGTCCGTCGAGCCGAAGCCGCAGGAGCCCGCCGCGGCGGTCGACCAGGAGCCGCAGGCGCCGGAACCCGCCATCGACGAGACACCGGCGGTGGTCGAGCCGGCGCCGGAACCCAAGGCGCCGAAGGTCTGGGGACGGTCCGACTTCAAGAAGGGCGACTACGTCCAGGCCGAGGGCCGCTGGCACGAGGTGCTGCGGTCCAACCCGAGGAGCGTGTCCGTGCCCGGCCCGGACGTCTACCTCATCCAGTGGGACATGGTGACCGGCCGCAGGAGCGCGGCCGAGATGGCGGAGGCCCTGGCCGCCGAGGCGGATGAGGACCAGGCGCCCGCCGAGGTGACCCCGAAGAGGACAGAGGCTCCGCCAGAGGGGGCCGAAAAAACCGCGTCTGACCTGCGATTTTCTTCGTCCAACCCGGTACCCCAGGGGTCTTCTGAAGTTAGTCATAGTGTCCACCCACTAAGCTCCACACCGCACAGTGAGAGGCCAGAGACCATGACCGACAGCACCACCACCCCCGCCCCCGAGGTCATCGAGAAGGCCCCCGCGAAGAAGGCGCCCCGCAAGGCGCCCGCGAAGAGGGTGGTCGAGCCCACCAAGGTCAGCAAGCGCCGCGAGGTCGTCGCCGAGACGGCCGCCGCGGCCGCCGAGAAGGCGGCCACCCAGAAGACGATCCCGATCGACCGGATCGACCGCGACTTGGACCAGCCGCGCAAGCTGTTCGACCAGGCAAAACTGGAGGAGCTGGCCGGCTCCATGCGCGAACTCGGCCAGCTCCAGCCCATCAGCGTCTGGTACAACCCCGGCACCAGGCGGTACCAGATCATCATGGGCGAGCGCCGGTGGCGCGCGGCGAAGATGGCCGGCCTCACCAAGATGACCGCCCTCGTCCTGCACGGCGCGGTCGCCGGGTCCCGCGAACTCCTCGCCAAGCAGGTCGCCGAGAACGTCGGCCGCGCGGACATGACGCCCATGGAAGAGGCGAAGTCCTTCAAGGATCTGGAGACGGCCGGGTACGAGATCGAGGAGATCGGCCGGATGTGCGGCAAGTCCCCGGCGTACGTCGGATGGCGCATCGACCTCCTCAAGCTGTGCGCCCCGGCGCAGGACGCCATGTCCAAGGGCATCCTCGGCGTCAACCTGGCCTGGTACGCGGCGCAGCTCAGCGACGCGAACCAGATGCGGTTCCTCAGCCGGTACACCCAGGGCGGGTTCGCCGGCGACCGGGAGGCCGAAGCGTTCGTCAAGGCATGCCGCGCCGAGGAGGAGCGCCGCGAGTCGCAGGGCTCGTTCTTCGTCCTCAGCGAGGAGAACCCGGCCAAGAAGGGCGACGTCCAGGAGTCGATCCTTGGAGACCACGACGTTCCCCAGGAGGAGCGTGAGCGGATCATCTCCGAGCGGTCGAAGCTGACGAAGAAGATCGAGCGCTTGTCGGTCGCCGGCGAGATCCTGGCCGAGCTGGCGACCGCCGACCCCGAGGAGCTGGCTCTCCTCCTGGCCGGAGCCGCCGGAGGCGTCGAGGCCCACAGCAAGCGGATCGGGCACCTGCGCAAGCTCGCCGGGCAGGTCATCGGCAACCTGACCAAGGCGCAGGCGATCGCCTCGGTGCGAGCCAGCGGGATCGAGATCAACCCGGCCGCCGTCGCCGAGACCGACGCCGCCTGACCCTCCCTCCTCTTCAACTGCCCGCCGCATAGTGTCCAGGCACTATGCGGCGGGTGGTCCACCCCTCTCCGAAAGGACTGCCCCATGCGCTTCCCGACCGACGTCCTCCGCACCCTGACCGACTCCCGCACCGTCATCAGCGGCGACCTGGTGCGCATCCCGTTCGAGCTGGACCGCGCGACGTACGCGCAGGTGAACACGGTCCTCAAGGAGATGGGCGGCCGGTGGGACGGCCGCAAGGCGGTCCGCGCGCACGTCTTCCCGCACCGGATCGAGGAGGACTTCCGGCAGTTCCTCGCGGCCGGCGAGTACCCCACCCGCTTCGAGCAGGGCTGGTTCCCGACGCCCCACCAGCTCGTGATGCAGGTCTGCGACGCGGCCGGGATCTACGCCGGGATGACCGTCCTGGAGCCCTCGGCCGGAGCGGGCGCCCTGACCGCCGAACTCGCCCGCCGCGGCGGCCTGGTCGACAGCGTCGAACTCGACCCGAACCGGGCGGAGCTGCTGCGCAAGCAGGGTGACTCCCGGCGCGTCATCGCCCGTGACTTCCTCGACCTCGACCCGCTCGACTACGAGGAGGGCTTCGACCGGATCGTGATGAACCCGCCCTTCGCCGACGGCCTGGCGCACATCAAGCACGCGATCGGGTTCATGAAGGACGACGGCATCCTCGTGTCCGTCATGTCCGCCGGGCTGCTGTGGTGGAGCGACCGGGCCTCGACCGAGTTCCGCGCGGTGGTCGAAGAGGTCGGCGGCGAGATCGAGCCCCTGCCGGACGGCAGCTTCGCGTCCGTCGGGACGGACATCCGGACCTGCCTGGTCTACGTCCCCGGGTACGCAGGCGGCCCGCTGCGCACGCACGACTGGCTGCGGCGCCAGCCGAAGCAGCTCGACCTCTTCGACATGGCCGCGTAGGCCGATGACCTGCAACTTTCTGCGATTTCCCCGGTCGTACCCGGTACTCCAGGTGGGCCCACACGTTAGTCATAGTGTCCACCCACTAACCACTACGACCGGGGGTCATGCCACCACCACAGCTACCTTCCCTCCCCCACATCACACGAAAGGACAAACCAGGATGAGCGATCTGCGCCTCGCGACCTGCACGTACCAGGAGTTCGCCCCGCACATGGGCACACCGGTTCGGACCACGGCCGGCCACCCGCGCTTCCCCCTCAGCTACCAGCTCGGCGGCCACGCGCGGCTCATCACCCCCACCCGTGACCTCCTCAAGATCAACGTGCAGGACGCCTACGAGTGGGGGTACCGCCGGCTGCTCAACGGCCACGGCTTTCAGCGCATCGAGCAGGAGCTGGCGGGCATCGCGGGCGCCAACGAGCTCGACAGCCCACTGGTCCTCCTGTGCTTCGACCGGCTGGACCGCCTGACCCCGCCCGACGACTGGTGCCACCGGCTCCACTTCGCCAAGTGGTGGACCGAGCAGACCGGCGATGAAGTCCCCGAGTTGGGCGCGCACCGCAAGCAGGCGCCGCCCACCCTCTTCGACGCCTGATCCTCAGCCCGGCGGGCAGGGGCGGGAATCCCCGCCCGCCGGGCACCCAACCGACCGCCTCACACAGCAAGGACCACGAGATGATCGAGACCCGCGTCTGCATCGACGACACGTTCGGCCCGTTCGACTGCCAGCTCGACCCCCACAACCGGTGGAACGGCTGGCTGAGCCCCCACTTCACCCTGGACGTCACCCGGGAGCTGTCCGCCCAGACGCTCCGCATGGCCGACGAGTACGGCTACGACTGCACCGACACGATCCACGTGATCGAGGGCCGCGCCGACAGCCAGGACGCGCTGTTCGGCGGGCTCGGTGACGCCGCCCCGCAGGCCGCGCCCGGCCCGCTGCTCGTCCCGACCGGCGGCACCTGGCGGGACAAGGCCGTCACCCTGGACCGGCCGATGTCGACCCGCACGACCGTCGAGACCGACGGCATCGTGGTCCCCCCGATCCTCGTGCCCTGCGAGGGCCGCGACGGCAAGAAGCCGATGAGCGTGGACGACCCGCTGCGCACCCAGACCGCCCGGCTGGAGACCGCGCTGGCCTACCTCCCGCCGTTCGTGATCCCGATGCGGGGCGGCGGCGACAAGGAGAAGGCCCGGCACATCAGCGCCCCGCTCCACACCGTCTCGGCCGGCGGCAACCACCACGGGTTGGTGACCGCGCCGGACCACCTGCTCGTGCCGTACTACGGCAACGGCCGGGCCCGGGAACTGACCGAGCCGATCGGCGCCCTGCCGACGCGAGACCGGTACGCGCTGGTGAAGGCGGCGGTCGACTTCAACATTGACGACGTGCTGTTCCGGATGCTCCAGCCGCACGAGATCGCGCGGGCGATGGCCTTCCGGGCGGGGTACAAGATCATGGGCTCGAAGCGGCACCAGGTGCGGCAGCTTGGGAATGCCGTCACCCCGGGCGTCGCGGAGAACCTGTACTGCGCGCTGTACGAGGCGATCACCGGTGAGGAGCTGCCCCGGTTCGCCGAGGGACGTGGTCCCCTCTCGATGACTCTGGCCGCCTGAGCTGGGCGAACATTCCCCAAACCCTTTTTCCAAAATGGGTTAACCAAAGTGAACTTGGGGAATGATGGAAGTAGATCCACTCACCACCCCCCACCACCCAGCAAGGGAGCCAGCCATGCGCGCAACGATCCGACGGACCGACCTCGCCACCACCGAGCGCGACGTGAACACCGCCCTGCCCCACCTGGTGATCGAGGACGACGCCCCGTACTACGTGCTGCGGGTCACCAAGGCCCCCGGCCAGCCCGAGTCGATCCACGAGGACCTGCTGTCTGGCTTCCAGGTGCGCGCCGAGATCCGCGCCGAGCTGCTGACCGGCATGGACGTGGTCGAGCAGAAGAGGACGGGCGAGATCGGCATCCACTGGTGCGGCCACTGCAAGCGCCGCGGCTACACCGCGCAGAGCTGCACGTACTCGAAGGTCTGCTAGCTGGCGGCGGCCGGTGGGGCGCGAAAGCACTGGGAATCCACCGGCCGCCCAACGGCCCGGCACCGAAGGGCCTCACAACCCGACCAGGCACGTGAGGCCCACCGTACCCCCCTTTCAGATCACAGGAGGCACGCGTGAGCACCAACACCACCACCGAGACCCGCGAGTTCATCATCATCGGCCAGGACCGCGGCACGAACTACTGCCTGTGGGACGTCGCCCCCGCCCCGACGGACGCCACGAAGCGCGCCATCGCGCTCCAAGAGATCGAGATCGACGCCTTCGACGCGTTCGGGTCCGTCCACACCGAGCACGCCACCAGCGCCCGCGCGGCCGTCGACAAGCTCGTGAACGACCTCCGCGAGCAGTCCGGGATCGGCTCGTACGGCCTGGCCGACGACAGCCAGCTCGACAACTACAAGGCCGAGCCCGCCCCCCAGCCGCCCACCGGCGAGCCCGAGCCGTTCGGCCGCGTGCACACCCTGTCGGCGACCCGCGACAGCGGCTACCGCATCCAGGCGAGCACCACGCCCGGCCTGCCCGTCTTCAACGTGGACGGCCTGCCCGTGCGCTCCCCGAACGAGACCAGGGACCGCGTACGCGCCGGGATCATCAACAGCGGCTTGGCCTGGCCCGAGGCGAACGTCCTCGTCCGCCTCACCCCGCTCACCAAGGACGGCAGCAGCGTCGGCACGAGCGGCCTTGACCTGGCCATCGCCTGCTCGGTCCTCGCGGCGGCCGGCCAGTTCCCCGCGGACTGCCTGGTCGGTGCCGCCCTGGTCGGTGAACTCGGCCTCGACGGCTCGCTGCGAGTCCCGTACGACCTGACCAACGTGGTCCGCACCGCGGCCTCCGGCGGCACCCCCACGGTCATCGTCCCGACCCGGGCCGTGGACGACGCGGCCACCGTGGGCGTCCGCGTGATCGGCGCCGCCTCCCTGGACGAGGCCCTGGCCGTGCTCACCGGCCACTGGCACCACCCGCAGGGCTGCGCCCACTGCGTCACCGACGGGGACGCCGAACCGCACCAGCCGTGCACCCCGACCCCCGGCGGCCTGTGCCCCGCCTGCGATGCCAACGCCCCGTTCTGACCGGCGGGCGCCGGGCGGGGGCCGCACACCCCGCCCGGCGCCTCCCCTCCACCACCACCCGAGTTGCAACGGAAGGGCAGCCCCACCATGAGCGCCACCACTGATCAGGCCCAGTACGACGCGTACGGCCCCGAGCGGTTCGCCGCGCACCTGCCGTTCGGCCGGATCGGCTACCTGTTCACCGTCCCCGGCGACTTCCCGGAGGACACCCCCACGCACACCAACGTCACCGACTGGGAGATGGCCGTCTACCGCACCGGCGAGCCCGGCCCCGACGCCTGGGAAGTCCGCGACGTCAACGGCAACCGGAAGGTGTGGGCCGCAGGCGGAACCCGCCGCGAAGCGGTCGGCATGGCGTTCCTGGAGATCGCCCGGGTCCGCCGAGACCGCGCCACCGAGATCGCCGAGAACCGGGTCGCGTGCGGCCTGGAGATCATCCCGCCGTACAAGGTCGAGACAACCGACGGCGTGACCCTCGTCCTCACCCCGCAGGCCATCGCCCGACTGATCCGGATCGAGGGCACCGAGACCGGGTTCCCGGCCCTCTATCACGTGACCGCCCCGGGCGGCGGCGAGCCGTACGTCATCGAAGCCGGTGAGGGCATCGAGCTGCGGACACTGGAGGTCGGCGTCCTGCACATCCGCTGCGGCTGCGACCCCGACTCGACGTACTTCGAGAACGAGACCGACGCCCTGGCCCACGTCCGCGAGGAACTGACCGCCTGGTGGCTGTGCCCGAAGTCGCCCGGCGCCCCCGCCGCCGAGGACCAGCAGCCCGAAGACGACGACGAGGACCAGGCGCCCGCCGCCGAGTAGCCTCCGCGCTCCCCGTGGGGCCGCGACCGACACCCGGTCGCGGCCCCACCTGCCGTTCCAAGCGGTTCATGGGCCCCAGCTCACTGCCCCTCAAGCGGCGGAAACGAGGCGGCCACAGGCCCCGCCGCCGCCCGACAGCCGCTCGAATCCCAACCCACCCGACACCCCAGGAGAGACCCCATGACCACCCACGACCACCGAGCGCACGTGTATCATCACGTCTCGTGTTCGGCTGTCCTGAGCAGCGGCGCAGCCGACCTCGCGCTGGTAGTGCAACAGCAGCACGCCCACCTTCCGGGTGGGAGGTCCTGGTGCAAATCCAGGCCGGCGCTCCACCTCGAAGCCCCCGAACGGCCCCGGCCGCTCGGGGGCTTCGTCGTAGCTCCCTGGCCTGCACCGATGCCCACGGGAGGGGCCTGCGGGTCGGCTACCATCGCCGCCCATCTCGGCAGGACCCCCAAGGAGCAGGCCATGTTCCACGGCTCGATCCCCGCGCCCCTCCGCTCGATCATCTACGAGCACGCCGGGCAGTGGCCTGGCGAAGACATCTACGTCGGCTGCTCGGGCAACATGACGATCGAGCGGGTGCTCAACACCCGGTTCGGCAACGACCGGCGCGTCCACGGCAACGACATCCAGGCGTACTCGTGCGCGCTCGGCTGGTTCCTCGCCGGCGACGAGCTGCGGTACACGCTGCGCCCCGAGTACGAAGACGAACTCGGCTGGCTGCACCCCTACCTGGAGGACCGCGCCGATCTCCTCGCCACCCTCATGCTCGGCACCCGCTTCCTCCAATGGGTCGGCAAGGACGGCGCGTACTTCCGGCGGATGATCCAGGCCACCAAGGACCAGTGGCCGCGCATGCACGAGAAGACGTCGACCAAGCTGCGCAACCTGGAGACCAAACTCGGGTCGTTCTACGCCGGCGACGTCCGCGACTACCTGACCGACGCCGTCCCGCCCGAGGCGCCCGTCGTGATGTTCCCGCCGTTCTACTGCCTGTCGCCCGAGCACCGACTACTTACCGCCGACCTGCGGTGGGTGCCGTGCGGCGAGCTGCGCGCCGGTGACCGGCTCCTCGCTTTCGACGAGGAGGTGCCCGACGGCCGGGTGCACCGACGGCTGCGCTGGTCGGAGATCGTGCGCTCTGAGCCCGCCGTGAAGGAGTGCGTGCGCGTCGTCCTGGAGGACGGCACGGAGATCGTGTGCACCGAGGATCACCCGTGGCTCGCCGACCGGTTCAACCGGCCGAGCCCGACGCCACGACGTTGGGTGCGCGCTGACCGGCTGCTCGAAGAGGCCCCGTACGTAATCCGCCTGACGGACACGTGGAAGCCGGCCCGGACGTACGAGGCCGGGTGGCTGGCCGGAATGTTCGACGGCGAGGGCTCGGTGTACCTGGGCAAGTCGGCGTCCAAGACGGGCATCGCTCAGCTGCCCGGCCCGGCCGCCGACCAGTTCGCCGCATGGCTCAAGGAACTGGGCTTCGACACCTCGGTGAGCCCGCGCCCCAGCGGCGTGCACGGCATCGACGTCGCGGGCGGCTGGCCCGAGATGCTGCGGGCGCTCGGCACCCTGCGGCCCGAGCGGCTGATCACCCGCCTCCAGCGGCTGGAGGTCGAGCGGCTGAGCGTCCGGTCACGCGGAAACCCGCGCGTGAAGGTCGTCGCCGTCGAGCGGGTCGGCCCCCGCCCGATCCAGTCGATCATGACGACCACGGGCACGTACATCGGCGAGGGCTTCGCCATGCACAACAGCGGCGACTACACCAGCCAGTTCGCTCCGATCGACGCGGCCTTCGACTGGCCCGAGCCGGTCTTCGGCGAACTGGACGAGGACGGCAAGGAACGGATCATCGAGCAGGTGCAGGACCGGCCCAACTGGGTGCTGGGCCTGCACATCGAGCGGCCGGAGCTGCGTCACCGGCTCGCCGGCGTCGTACAGACCGCGAACCGCGGCCTGCCGATCTACGTGTACGCCGCGTCCGGGCCGCGCCGCATCGTCCGCCCGAGGCAGCCCGTCGAGCCCATCCGTATGCCGAAGATCGGCCAGGACGAGCCGCTGGGCGACCGCATGAGCTTGCACGTCCTGACGGGCGGCCAGTTCGCTGCCGTCCGATCACAGTTCATGTCGAAGTCGATCAAGCCAGGCAGCCCGCTGATCGCGTGCGGTGTCGCCGTCGACGGGAAGCTGATCGGCGCGTTCGCGTACCTCCCACCCAAGTTCGACCCGAACACGGCCTACCTGATGTCGGACTTCCCGGTGTCGTGGACCCGGTACCGGCGCCTGGCCAAGCTGATCGTAATGGCCGCCTCCACGAAGGAGGCGCAGCTCCTCGTCCAGCGGTCCCTGTCCAAGCGGATCACCGGCTGGGCGACGACCGCGTTCACGGACCGGCCCAACAGCGCGAAGTACGGGCGGGGCATCCCCGGCGTGCGCCTCCAGAAGCGCACCGAGGCCACCCCGAAGGACCCGGGCGACGGCATCCACCGCTACCAGCTCCAGTACGGCGGCCCCCTCGGCGCGTACGACCTCGCCGAGGCCCTGGCCCTGTGGAAGCGCAAGCACGGCAGCGACATCAAGAAGGACGACGACCGATGACCGACACCCCCCGGCCCGCCCAGACGATCCGGCCCCGCCTCGTAAAGCGGGACCCGCGGCTCCTCACCCCGCTCCCCATGAACGCCCGGTACATGCGCAAGGAGGAGTGGGACCGGCTCGTCGCCAACGTGAAGGCCGACGGCTGCCTCACCAGCGTCCCGCTGATCTACGGCGCCGGCGAGTACCCCGAGGGCCGCGAGCTGATCCTGTCCGGCAACCACCGCACCGGCGCCGCCGTCGAAGCCGGCCTCGACGAAATCGACTGCATGCTGATCGACGACAAGCAGCAGCGGGACGAGCTGATCGCCCGCCAGCTCTCCCACAACAGCATCGCCGGCCAGGACGACGCCGCCACCCTCAAGCAGCTCTACGACCAGATCGAGGACGTCGACTGGCGGGCCTACTCCGGCCTGGACGACGAGACGCTGAACCTCCTCGCCGAGGTGAGCCCCGAGGGCCTGTCGGAAGCGAACCTGGACTTCGCCACCGTCTCGCTGATCTTCCTGCCCCCGGAGCTCGAAGCCGCCCGTGCCGCCTTCGAGCAGGCCCGCATCGGCCAGAACGCCTCCTGGCTCGCCGCCCGCGCCGACTACGAACAGACCCTCGACACCCTCGCCTCCACCCACGCCGCCCACAAGGTCGGCAACGTCGCCACCGCCCTGCACGCCATCCTCACCATCGTCGAGAACCACCTCGGCGACCTCCAGGCCGGCTACCAGTCCCCAGACGGCACCCCCCTGCACACCGGACACGTCGGCCTGGAGACCGTCCTCGGCGCCCGCACCCTCCCCGCCCCCGCCGCCGTCATCATCAACAAGGCCATCAGCGCGGCAGAGGGACGCGGCGACATCGAGCAGGGGCAGGGCTGGCGTCTCCTGGAACGTCTGGCGGGTGAGTACCTGTCCGGCACCAACTACGCCCCGGACGGTCAGCCGTGACCACGAACCCCCCGATCACGCTCAGCCCCGAACTGGACCCCTGGGAACGCCAGCCCAAGGAGTCAGCCCGCAAACACGGACAGTTCGTCACGTACCGGGACCTCGGGCGCGCCCGCACCCTGGCAAAGACTGCGGAGAACCTGACACTCGCGCACGGGCACGTGAGGAACACGGCGGCCGAGTACCGGTGGCGTGAGCGCGTTGAGGCGTGGGACCGGCACCTGGACCGGCTGTACGAGGCGACGTGGCTGGAGGAGCGCCGCAAGGCCGCCGAAGCCGACGCGAAGATCCTGGGCGCGGCGATCGGCAAACTCGCGCAGCGCCTGGGGACGCTGCGCGCCGAGGACCTGTCCCCGGGCGACTTCATCCGCCTGATGGACGTGGCGATGCGGCACAGGCGTGTCCTGTTCGGCGACCCCACGGAGACGATCGCCGTCACCGGGCAGGGCGGGAACCCGCTCGCCGTCCAGCTCGCCGAGTTCGCAGAGATGCCCGCCGAGCAGCGGCGCGTGCGGATCGAGGAGCTGGCCGCGGCGGTGCAGCGTCGCACCAGGGCGCTGAACGGCGCCGTCGATGACGACGATGACGACGGCCTGCCCGACGAGGATGACACCGAAGAGTGAGCACGGCGCTGTCGCCTGACGAGCTGGCACACCTCCCCGACGCCGAGGTGTACCAGCGGCTCCAGGCTGCGAAGAAGGCGATGGCCCGCGACCTGCTGCGCGACCCGGTGACGCTCGCCCGGGGCTTGGAGCGGGTGTACCGGATGCGCCCGCACCTGCGGGTCATCGCGGACGCCCTGGTCGGTCTGGAGCGCGGCGACTACGACCGACTGATGGTGTGGACGCCGTCGCAGGTCGGCAAGTCCAGCCTGGTCGCCGAGTGGTTCCCGTTCTGGTGGCTGTGCCGGCACGGTGAGGACCGGGTCGCGGTCACCTCGTACTCCGACGACCTGGCGATGCGACGCGGCAAGGCGATCCGCCGCTACATCACCGAGTACGGCGGCGAGTACGACCTTGAGCTGCTGGCCGGCTCGTCGGCGGCGCAGGATTACGACACCACCGCGGGCGGCGGTGTCCGGTCGGTGTCGATCGGGTCGGGCCTGACCGGCTTCGACGTGAACGTGCTCGTGGTTGACGACCCTCACAAGGACCGTGCCGATGCCGAATCGGCGGCGTCGCGCGAGCACGTTCAGGACTGGTGGTCGTCCGCTGCGCTCAAGCGTCTCCAGCCGGACCGGAACGCGGTGGCGGTCGTGCAGACCCGCTGGCACCCCGACGACTTCTCGGGGCGGAGGTTGGAGGAGGAAGGCCGGCTGGAGGAAGGCGGCCGGTGGAAGGTCGTGCACCTCCCGGCGATCGCCAACCCGAGCAAGTTCGGCCCGGACCCGCTCAGTCGCGAGGATGGCGATCCGCTGCCGCACCCGAAGATCCGCACGAAGAACCGCCGGGCGCTCCTGGCCTGGTGGGCGGACGTGAAGGCGACCTCCAGCGTCCGCGACTGGCACTCCATGGCGCAGGGCGACCCGCAGCCGACCGAAGGCGCGCTGGTCTCCCGCGACCTGCTGCGCCTCATCCGCGACCCCGGGGGCAGCGTCGAGCCACAGAAGATCGCTGTGGCCGTCGACCCCTCCGGTGGCGGCCGGGACGTCGCCGGCGTCATCGGTGGCTTCCTCGGCGACGACAAGCGGGTGTGGATCACCCACGACATGTCGGCAGCGATGTCGTCGGCCGAGTGGTCCACCACCGCGTGTGTCCTGGCGTTCGAGACGAACGCCAGCGTGATCTACGTGGAGTGGAACTTCGGCCGCGACATGGCAGTCCTCGCGCTGGAGACGTCGTGGGAGACGTTGCAACGCGACGGGGTGATCCCCAAGGGGCACCTGATGCCGCTGATTGACCCGGTGCGCGCCAAGCAGGGCAAGCTGCTGCGCGCGGCCCCCGTCGCGCAGCAGATGGTGCAGGACCGGGTCAGGCTGCGCGGGGCGTTCACGGATCTGGAGAACGAATGGGCGACGTGGCAGGACACCGACCCCGACAGCCCCGGCCGGATCGACGCCTCCGTGATCCTCGTCTACGGCCTGATCCCCGACGCCAACAACGGCGCGATCGTCCACGCCCCGCTGCCGCAAGCCCCGAACCCGGGCACGCGGCAGCAGCCGCCGTCCGCCAGCCGGTACGGCCGGCGGATCTCGGAGTAGCAAGGCGGACGAACGGGCCTCGCGGGACCGGGCGACACGCCACGATGGTGCCGTGGCAGCAGAGTTGAGACAGAGGGGTGGAGCTTGCTGACGGAGCTCGGGTTCGTCGGTCCCGCGCAGAGCGATCACCTGTACCACTTCACCGCGAGGAACGGCGTCTTCGCCAACTGGGTGCCAGCGGAGATACAGAAGATGAGCGGCCCGGCCCGGCTCAACGCCATCCTGCGGGACGAGCAGGTCCGGGCCTTCCCGCCGTTCAGCGTTGGCGAGGCGGGCATGCCGTGCGTGTGCCTGTCCGAGAGCACCCCCGAACAGCTCGCGTACCTGATAGCGATGATGATGTTCGGGCCGTGGGGGATCGTCACCAACCGGGCGCACGCCAACAGCAGGGGCGGCGGAGCCGTCGCGTACGTTCCTGGGCCGGTGTTCGACACCTTCCGGCGGCACGACCTGGGGCACTGGGCGATGCGCACGGAAGCGGGCTCGACGTGGTTGCACGAGCGGGAGTGGCGGATCCCGTGTCGCTCCGGCAGGTACGAGATCGGCGTCCTCGACGCGATTCTCGTGGGGAACGCCGCCTGGAGACCGAGCAAGGTGGTCACGGAGTGGGTAAACGTCGACACGGGGCTGCCGGTGGAAGCCGACCAGGCGGAGAACCCTCACGTCGTGCCGACGAGGGAGGACTACCCACGGTTGTGGCGGGAGACTCCCGTGTGGGCGTGGGACCGGGCCGCCGGGCAAGTCGTGAAGTACGAGCCCGGCGAGTTGTGCTGAGCCCAGTGCCGTCGGCCGGCTCCCACAAGCGGAGGAACGGGAAGTGAGCGGCGGTCACCGAGCGTGCGAGACTGCCGATATGGAGCATTTCGATGGTGACGCGCTGGTCCGCGAGTACCTGCACCGCCATCCCGAGGCCGAGCACGCCGCGTTGTACGACGCCGAGTACGTGGCTCAGGTGCACCGTCTGCGGGAGGTCCTCGACCACCTCGGGCCGGCCATGACCGCCGAGGGGGTGCCCGAAGGTATCCGGCAGCGGGTCGGGGCCCGCCTCGTCGCCGGTCTGCTCGGCACCGACGAGGCGAACGCCCGGCTGCGGGAGCGCGCCCGCCTCGCCAAGCTGCTTGCCACGGGTACGCCGGGGACATGATCGTCGCATGGTTGAAGCGACGGTGAGGGAATGGCACGACGACGCGGGCTGGGGAGTCGTCGACTCACCGGAGACGCCTGGCGGACGCTGGGTCGGATTCGGAGTCATTGAGATGGACGGCTTTCGGAAGCTGGATCAAAGTCAGGTCGTGCGCTTGGAATGGGAGCCCGCCGATCAGGACGGCTACCGGTTCCGTGGGGTTCGGGTAGTGCCGTAAGGTCCCGCACCGCAGTGCGGCTGGCTGTGGCTCTCCGGGAACGGAGAGCCACGGTGCGCCCGGCGGCCTGCGCCCTGAACCGGTGGCGGTACCGGGACCAACCCGGCCACACTGGATGGGTGATGAAGCTGCCCCGCGTGGAATGCCCGAGCTGCACGCGCCGGATCGCGGCCGGCATGGTCGCCGGCCGCCTCAGCAAGGGCCGGATCTGGCGGCACGACGCCCCCGACGCCCGCCGCGACGCCCAGGGGCACCTGCTGTCGTGCGCCGGGTCACTGGAGATCGTGGACCTGCCGTACGGGCAGATGGAGATCCCCGCCGTCGAACCCGAACCCGAACCCGAGCCTGACGCCGCAGCGGCCGATGCGATGGCCCTGTTCTGACGTCGACCATCCGGCACAGAAGGACCCGCCCACCTTGGCCACCTCGAAGGCGCAGACAGCATGGGACCGGCTGAACACACGTCAGCGGACCTACCTGGAGGCGATCTACCACGAGGACCAGGCGCGCGAAGAGGCCCACCAGGCGGAGTCGGCCCGCACCTGGGACAGCACGCCCGCCCGGGTCTGGCGGCGTCTGCCGCTGAACAGCGCGAGCTCCGCCCTCGCCCGCCGGCTGCGGTCGAAGGGCGTCCACGACCCGGGCGCCGGGTCCACCCTTACCGCGCTGGCGACCCGCGGCCTGGTCGAGGTCGACCACGTGCCCGGTGTGCTCTCCACCATCGTGTGCGTGCGGATCACCCCGGCCGGGCGCGCCGCCGCCCGCGCCGGCCTCGGCTATGGGCCGCCCTGGGTGAAACCCAAGTGGGCGCTGTCCGAGTGGCTGTGGCGCGAGTTCTGCAAGGTCGTGGCGGCCGGCGAGGAGGGCCTGCGCACCGATGAGCTGTGGCACGGCACCCACGGCTACCTGGTCGAGGGCGAACTGCGGCGCGGCAACAGGCCGTACCTGCGGGTGCGGAAGACCTGGAGCAAGGTGAACCGGGCCTACCCGGGCCAGCCGCCGCACTGGATCAACGTGGAGCGGCGCGCCTACGTCCTCACCGACACCGGGCGCGCCCACTACGCGGAACGCCGCGCGGACTACCGGGAGATCTACCCGGACATCGACGCCCCCGACGTGCCGCCCGTCCCCGCCGACACCCCGTGAGTTTTTGATCTAAAAACCGGGTCTGACCTGCGCGGATCGCGACGGACCCCACCGTCCCGGATGGCTTATCATCCCCGCCTGACTCGGCCGGACGATCGCCATCGGGGAACGCACATGATCAGCATCACCACGCTCGCCCTCCTCGCCCTCGCGGGCTACAGGGGCACGCAACTCGTCGTGCACGACTCGATCCTCGACCCGGTCCGCGCCCGGATCGACGCCTGGCAGCAGAACCGCCCGCAGTCCGCCTTCCGCGCGGCCGTCGTGACCCTGATCTCGTGCGTCTACTGCTCCGGCTGGTGGATCAGCGGCGCACTGCTGGCGGTCTGGCTGCTCGTCACCGGCACCTGGGACGCCGCCCCCGTCCTGGTCCACGGCGTCGAGTGGCTGGCCGTCGCCGGCGGCGCGGTGCTCCTCAACCGGTGGGACGACACCCGGACGGGCTCGTGAGCGACAACCTCGCCCAGGTCCTCACCGTCGTCGCCGCGCTCGCGTTCTGGGGCTGGACGCAGTGGCTCGATCACCGCAAGGAGAGCCGTGCGCGGTGCTGTCGCCGCGCCTGCACCGTGTGCAGCGGCCACCCCGTCTGCACCACCGACGACGACGCCGGCCCCGGGGATGAGTGCGGGGGCGCCGGGTGAGCGAGCTCGTCGGGTCCGCCGCGCGCTACACGGTGGCCACGGCCAAGACCACCGCCAGGACCAGCAGTATCGGCCGTCAGCGCCAGGCATGGGACTGCTACCGGGCAGTCCCCGAAGTCCGGTCGTACGCGAACTGGGTGGGCAACGCCATGTCCCGCACCATCCTTCGGGCCGGCCGCGCCCGCTCCGACGGCACGATCGCCGCCGCACCGAGCAGCCACCCCGCGACTGAGTACGTCGCTGCGATCGCCGGCGGCCCTGACGGACGCCGACAGCACCTACGCGAGTACGGCCGGCACTTGGCCGTTGCCGGCGAGGGCTGGACGATCGTTCAGCCCCGCGACACAGCCCTGGTCTGGCATGTCAGGTCCGTGCTGGAGGTCTCCAACCGCGGCGCGGGGAGCCTTGAGGCCAAGATCGACGGCGACAGTGTCCTGATCCCCGCCGCCCCACCGGACGGGCAGCCGCTCGACCCGCAAGCGCCCGTCGCCATCCGCGTCTGGGACCCCGACCCGGCCGACCATCTCCAAGCCGACTCCCCCATGCTCGGCTGCCTGGACATCCTGGAGGAGCTGCGGCTGCTGTCCGCGGCCGTCCGCGCCGTCGCCCTCTCCCGGCTCACTGGCCGCGGCCTGCTGTTCATCCCCAAGGGCGCCCGCTTCCCCACCAAGGTCGGGCCGGAGGGGGCCGCCGAGGACGACTTGATCGACGTGCTGATGGAGGTGGCCTCCACCGCCATCCGCGACCCCGAGTCCGCAGCCGCGACCGTCCCCATCCTCGTGGAACTGCCCGCCGAGGCAATCGCCGCCATCCAGCACCTCAAGATGGACAGCGACTTCGACGAGCTGCTGCTCAAGCTCCGGCAAGAGGCCATCGGCCGAATCGCGGTCGGCGCGGACATCCCCGCCGAGATCCTGCTGGGCCAAGGCGACGTCAACCACTGGACCACCTGGTCCCTGCAGGAGGAGGCGATCAAGCTCGGCGTCGAGCCGCGCCTGGACGTGGTCTGCAACGCCTACACCACCCAGTGGCTGCGTCCCCTTCTGGAAGCAGACCGGCTGCCCGACGCGGAGGAGTGGGTGGTGTGGGCCGACACCTCCCCGCTGCGCGTGCGCACCAACCGCGCCCAGACCGCGATCGAGGTCTTCCAGGCCGGCGGCATCAACGGGCGGGCGCTGCGCCGGGAGACCGGGTTCACCGAGGACGACGCCCCCGACGCCGAAACCGCCGCCCACGCCCGCCGCACCCCGGCCGATGACGACCAGGAGCAGGAGGACACCCCCATGCCCCGCACCCCTCTGCCCGTCGATGAGACCACCAACCCGCCGGCCCGGCCTGACACTCCGCCGGCCGCCGAGAACACCCCCGATGTGACCGCCGCGGGCATGCCGGGCCCGAGCGATGCCCTGGTCGCAGCGGTCGACGGGCTGCTCTGGCACGCGCTGTCCAGTGCCGGGGAGAAATTGCGCCGAACCCCGGCGTGCCCGCGTGACCGCCGTGCGGAGGCACGCAGCATCACCGCGGCCATCCGGCACACCGTGTACCCCATCACCCGGGAGGACGTCGACAACCTCCACCTCCTGGACGGCGTCCTGGACCGCGCCCCGGACATCGCCGCCCGATACGGGGCCAGCGCGGACTGCCTGCACGCCACCCTGCACGCCTACCTGCGCGAACTGATGGCGGCGGGAGTCGCGTACGACCCGACGCACGTCCGCCCGGTCATCGCCGGATGCGCGGGCACCGGCGTCCTGGAGGCGGCATGACCGCCACTGATGTTCCGCTGGGGCACAGCATCCCGGCCCACCGCGTCCACGGCTGGTGCTCCCACTGCCCGCAGCGGTCCTTGGCCGAAGAGGTTGCGGCCTGGCAGATCGACGCCGAGGAACGGCACATGGAGGAGGAGGGCGGTGAGGGCCCGTTCGCCGTGGCCGTGGACTGGCAGAAGTGCCCCGACTGCGGCGACCCCCATTCGCTGTCCGTCGTGCAGGTCACGGTGCGCACCACCACCGGTATCAAGCGGGCCGGCGGCTGGGTCTTCTGCCTGAACTGCGAGTCCGTACCGCAGGAGGCCGCTCATGCCGGATCGTGACCCCTCGCTCGACCAAGGCGGCCTGCCCTTGCACCACCTCGACCTGTGTTCCGACTGCGGTGGCCTGCGCACCGTCACCCTCCAACGGGTCCCGGGCATCAGCAGCGTCACCGTCCACGATGACGCTGGCGCGGCATCGCTGGGCACCACAGGCCCGGCCGCCCTCTACATCGGCCCCGCGCCGGAAGCGTGCCCCAACGCCGCGGGGGTGGGCGATGGCTGACGCTGCGCAAGCCGCGCTCGCTGCCGAGGAAGAGGCCTTCGAGGCGGCGGTCGGCGCGCTGCTGGACGACGTCGCCCAGCAGTTCGCGGCCGCGCTGGCGGACGCCACCGAGCTGGTCGCCGCGCGTTTCAGCGTGTCGCGGATCGCGGGGATGTGGCGCGCCGGCATCCCGGCGCTGCTGCGGCGCCTGCTCGGCACGGCGCAGACCGCCGCCGGCCATGCCGCCGACCAGGTCGACGCCGACCTGCCGGACGGCTGGGACGACCTGCCCGGCCGCCACGATCGGGGCGAGGACCTGCCGGCCGGGATCGGCCAGTACGTCACCACCACGGAGCACCTGCTGAACGCGGTCGGGGACCGCCTGTCGGCGGCGGCTGTGCAGGCCCTCGCGGACGGCGTCGATGCCGGAGAGGACATGGACCAACTGCGGGCCCGGCTGCGCGCGGTGTTCTCCAGGGATGCCGCGCAGCTCGGGGACGCCCGAGGGCGGCGGATTGCCGCGACCGAGGCCGGCCGCGCCTGGAACACCGCAACTCTGGCGGCCGCGCGGGCGCTGACCGGACCGGACCGGCCCATCGTCAAGCAGTGGCGCACCCGCCGCGACACCAAGGTCCGCGAGGCCCATGACGATGTTGACGGACAAGTCCAGCTGTTGGACGACCCGTTCACGGTGGCCGGCGTCTCCATGGCGCACCCGGGCGACCCGACCGCTCCGCCGGAGCTGGTCGTCAACTGCCGGTGCCAGCTGCGCCTCCAGCTGCGGCCCGCCGAGTCCCGCCTGGCGGCCGCTCACCGGCAGTTCGCCGAGAACCTGATCACCGCGGCCACCCCCGCCGAAGCCGCCCGCGCCCTCGCCCTCGACGGTTTGGCCGACCGCCTGGAGAACAACCAGCCGCAGGAGGCGCCGCCCACCGGCGCCGAGGCAGTGCAGCGTCAGGCCCAGCTCGCCGGGTGGCTCGCCGCCAACCAACGGGCGCTACGCCCGTACAGCCACAGGGCTCCGCGTCCGAGCAGCCACACCGAGGTCGCCGCAGCGTTCGCCGCGTTTGGTATCGACCCGGCCCGCGCCCGCCCACACGCCGACGATTCCCAGGAAGCCCCACCGGCCGCATTTTCTGATCCAAGGAGAACAGCCCCGATGGCCTCACACACCGCTGCCGCTGACGGCAGTCACCTCCAAGGCGCGATGATCGCGCTCGTGCCGTCCGACGCCGAGGCGCAGCGCCTGGCCGTGCCCGGCGGCGAGACGGCCGAGGAGCTGCACCTGACGCTGTACTACCTCGGCCCGGACGGCGCCGACTTCAGCGCAGAGGACCGCGCCAGCCTCATCGCGAGCCTCACGGCCTGGGCGCAGGACTACATGACCGGCCCCCTCATCGCGACCGCGTTCGGTGCCGCCCACTGGAACGCAGGCGGCGACGAACCGTCGTGGGTGTGGTCCGTGGGCGACCAGCGCACGAGCGACCGCCCCGATCAGGCCCCGTACCTGGCGCAGCTCCACCAGGCCGCCGCCGACGCCCTGCTCACCTCCAGCATCGACGCCGACATGCTGCCGGAGCAGCACAGCCCGTGGGTACCGCACATCTGCGCCGCCTACAGCGACGACCCCGCACTGCTCCCCGAGCTTGAGGGCCGTCTCGGCCCTGTCACCTTCGACCGGATCAGGGTCACCTTCGGCGGGGACGCCACGGACATCCACCTCGGCCCGCTCACGGCCGCCGGCACCGCGGACGACGCCGAGCGCTTCGCGCCCGTCCGCACCTGGTCCACCCCCGGCGAGACCGCCCTCGCTTACGAGGACGAGGAGACCGGCGACGGCCGCGTCTTCGCGGCCGGCGCCCTGTACTGGGAGGAAGGCCCGTGGCCGCTGCAGTACGCCGACGAGATGCTCGGCGGCCACGAAGGGGCCGAACTCGCCGGCGCGATCAAGACCCTTGCCCGCGACGGGGGCCGCATCACCGCGACCGGCGACCTCTACCTCACCCGCTGGTCCGGCATGGAAGCCGCCGACCTCCTGGACCAAGGTGCCCCGCTCGGCATCTCGGTGGACCTCGATGACGTGAGCGTGGAGTTCATCGACCGCCGCTCACCCGAGGGCGACGACGACTCCGAGGGAAGCACCGTGGTCTTCCTGTCCGCGGAACTCGGGCAGGCCAGCATCACCCAGCTCCCGGACGGTGCCTGGGCGATGCGCGCCACCGCCCCCACCCGGACGTGGACGGCCGCCGGGGCCGCGCTGCTGCGCACCGGCCACACCGTGGAATGGACCACCGCCCCGGACGGCACTATCCCCGCGACCGCTGTCCGTACCGCGCTCACCGCCGCAGGGATCACCCTGACCGCCGCGGCCGGCGACCCCGACCAACCCGACCAAGGCGAAGTCGTGCACTCCGAGTCCGCCGGCGACCTGCTGATGCGCGTGACCCGGGCCCGGGTCCGCGGCGCCACCCTGGTCACGCTGCCGGCCTACAACCGCGCCCGTATCGTCCTCGACCCGCCCGCCGAAGGCACCGCCGCCGCAGCCCGCCCGGCCGAAACCGAACTCGCTGCGTCCGGCACCGTCCACGACCAGGTTGTAGCGCACGTGTCCAGCGCCCCGATCGCGGTCAGCGCCCGCGAGGTCGCCGACGCGGTCGGCATCACCGTCGAGCAGGCCCGCTCCCACCTGCGCCGTGCCTGCGACGCCGGCCGGATCGTGCGCCTGGCCCGCGGCCTGTACATCGGCGCGAGCACCCTGCCCGAGGACGAGGTGACCGCGGCGATGTCCGGTGACACCGACCTGCCGATCCTCAAGGACCGCGAGCACGAATGGGACGGGCCCGCCGCCGCCTCCCGCGTCCTGGCGTGGGCAACAGGCGAGGACGACAAGGTCGACGCCGACCGCCTCGGCCGCGCCTTCCTCTACCGTGACCCGGACCGCGACCCGGCCACGCTCGCCGCCTACAAGCTCGGCCACGCCGACGTCATCGACAACAGGCTGCAGATCATCCCGCGCGGGGTCTTCGCCGTCGCCGCCGTGCTCCAGGGCTCCCAAGGCGGCGCCGACGTCCCCGCCGACGAGCAGGACCAGCTCCGCCACCGCGTCAGCGACCTCTACGCCCGCCTCGCCGACGCCCTGGACGACCCCGGCCTGCACGCCCCATGGGACGACGACCAGACCGCGGCCGCCGCCGAACTGGAAGCGTCCGCGTGGACCGCGATGCGGGACACCGACCCGATGCCCGCCGAGTGGTTCCGCGAACCCACCCCCGAGGAGCTGCCGCCCGGCTCCGGCGGCGTCCACTACGCGGCCGGCCGGATCTACGGCTGGGTCGCACAGACCGGCGAGCCCCACGCCGGTTTCCCCGGCCGGAACCTCACGATCGAGTCCCTCGGCCAGATCGACACCAGCCACTTCCTGCGCGCCAAGTTCCGCCTGGACAACGGCCGCACCATCCGCGCCGGAGCCATGACGATGAACGTCGGCCACCACCGCGACGGCGCCGAATGCGAGACCTCCGCCTGCCAGTTCGACGACACCCGCACCGTCGCCGGCATCGTCACCGTCGGCCAGAACGACAGGGGCATGTGGTTCTCCGGCGCCGCCGCACCCTGGCTCAGCGAGTGGGACCGGCAGGTGTTCGCCGCGTGCCAGCCCAGCTACCACATGAAGCAGGGCGCCGGCGGACGCTGGCAGCTGCGCGCAGTGCTGTCCGTCCCCGTGCCCGGACACTCCTCCCCACTGCTCGCCTCGGCCGTGGCCGAGCGCTCCAACCTCGCCCTCGCAGCCTCGGCGTCCGCCGCCGCGACCAGCACGGACACCGTGTCCGGACAGCCGGACAACACGCCGCCCGCACAGGACACCGCGCGTCCGGACAGCCTCCCCGAGATGTCCGGCATCGTCACCGCGCTGACCCAACCCGCCGTGCTCGACGCCTTCGCCGACGCCCTCGCGGCACGCGCCGCACAGCGCGAAGCCAGCGTGCGCGCCGAAATCGACCAACTCTCCCAACTGCTCGCGCCCGCACGAGCCGAACTCGCCGCCGACCGGGCGGCCTAACTCAACGGAGGACCCCATGGGCTGCGCATGCGGCAACAAGAACAAGACCACCTACAAGGTCACCACCCCGGAAGGGAAGGTGGTCTACTCCTCGACCAGCAAGCCCACGGCGGAGGCGGTGGCAAAACGCTACAAGGACAGCACCGTGGAGGAGGTCCTGCCCGGCGGCAAGACCGCACCGGCCACCACCAGCACGAAGGCGTCCGTCACCTCCTGATGTGACGCCACGGCGTACGGCACGCGCCGCGCCCCGGCGCGTGCCATGCCAGCTACCATTCCCGTAGAACCCACCGACTGTCTGGTTTCGGGCCGAGTCTCCTACGCACCACCAGGAGACTCGCGTGGCCGACGAGCCCGAGTTCACCCTCCCCGACGACCTCGCCGCGCTCTCGGCCGAGGAACTGGCAGCCGCGCTCGAAGGTGCGGTCCGCGCCTTCGACGCCCTCAGCAACAGCGCGACGTTCACCACCGACGACCTGGCCGCCCTCCGCGCGCTGGCTGCCGGCGTCGATGCGATCCGCACCGAACAGGCCACCCGCGACGCAGCCGCCGAAGCCGCAGCAGCCGAGATCGACGCGCTCGCCGCCCAGGTCCGCGGCGACGCCCCGGCCGAGACCCCCGCCGAGCCCAGCGACGACACCGACCCCGAGCTGGCCGCGGAGACCCCGGCCACGCCGGAGCCGGACGCCACCGCCTCGGCCGCGCAGCCGCGCCGCACCATCGACCTGTCCGGCGTGCGCCGCCGCCAGCCCTCCGTCCTCCCCCAGGACCCCAACCCGCGCCCTGAGATCACCGCCTCGGTGGACGTCCCCGGCTACTCCCCGGGCCAGGCCCTCGACATGGACGGCGTCACCGAGGGCATCATCCGCCGCGCCAACGCCCTCAAGACCGCAGGCGGCGGCGTCGGCCTGACCGCCTCCTACCGGCTGCCCTTCCAGAAGGAGCTGATCGTCAACGACAGCTCCAGCGGCACGGAGGGCACCCGCGCCGTCATCCTCGCCGGCGAGCAGAACCGTTTGGAAGGCGGCAACCTCGTCGCGTCCGGCGGCTGGTGCGCGCCTTCCGAGACCGTGTACACGCTGACCGGGATGTCCTGCCCGGAGATGCTGTGGGACCTGCCCGAGATCCAGCTCGCCCGCGGCGGACTCAGGTACTTCCCCATGCCGTCCCTCGACGTCTCCACCCTCACCTGGGTGCACACCGAGGCCGACGACATCGCCGGCAACCCGAAACCCTGCTTCAAAATTCCGTGCCCCGACCCGGTGGAGGTGCGCTGCGAGGCCATCGGCGCCTGCCTTGAGGCGGGCATCCTGACCCAGCGCCACTTCCCCGAGCTGGTGGCGTTCTACCAGTCCCAGGCCATGATCGCCCACGAGATCCGCATCAAGCAGGAGCTGTTCACCGCCGCCCTCGCCGCGTCCACCGCAGTCACCATCGCGCCGACGTTCGGTGCGTTCTCTGCACTGTTCGCCGCCGTTGCGCTCCAGGCCGCCGACCTCACCGAGAAGCTGAGCCTCTGCCAGAACATCAGCATCGAGGTCGTCTTCCCCTGGTGGAGCAAGAACCTCATGCTGGCCGACATCGCCCGCCAGAACGGCGTCAGCGTCGCGGACATCAACGTCCAGGAGATCATCAGCGCGTTCGCCCAGCTCGGCATCTCCATCCAGTGGGCCCGCGGCCTCAACCCGGCCGTTCCCACTCAGATCGGCGGCACGAACCCGGCCACCACCTGGCCCGCCTCGATCCCGTTCCTGATCTACCCGGCCGGCACGTTCGAGGCCGGCCGCGGCGGCGAGATCAGCCTCGGCGTGATCCACGACTCGACCAAGTTCCAGACCAACGACTTCACCGCCCTCTTCACCGAGGAGTGCACCGCGCTGATCGCCCGCAACTCCGAGGCGCGGGTCGTGACCGTGCCGGTGTGCCCGGATGGCCGCACCGGCGAGCAGCTCGGCATCGACTGCCCGATCGCCTGACCACCCACAACTGCCGGGACCGGCCCCGCCCCGTCCACGAGGCCGGCCCGGCGCCCCCCGTTCCACGTGAGGAGGTCGGCCCGTGCCGTCACCCGGTCTGCGCGCCCGTGTCGAGGCCATCCCCGGCACGCCGCTGCCGCACGGCATCCTCGGCGGCTGCGCCGACATCATCGACGTCACCGACGACGAGATCCACCAGCTCAACGGCGTTGAGTGGATGAGCCTGGGCTGCTGCCCCGTCCGCGACACCGACTGGTGCGCGGAGGAGTCCCCGGGCGATGAGTCCCCGGGCCCGCTGGGGTCTTCCCCGCCCAAGGAGTTCTGCTCGCCGCAGACGGAGCACGCCGCGCCGCACACGATCTACGCGGGCGCGATCTGCTCCACCATGGGCTGGTCGTACGCCGAGGCCGTCCAGCAGGTCAGGGCGACACTGGAGCTCGGCGAGCAGCGCGCGATCGAGGCCGCTTTCTGGCGAGACGGCCTCGCGCCCCGCGCTGTCGACCTCACCCCGCCCGACGGTCCTGTGAACCTCGCGGCCGGAGTCGCCGCGCTGGAGGGGTGCCTTGCCGAGACGTACGGCGGGATCGGCGTCCTGCACGTCCCCGCGGGCGCTGCCGCCCTGCTCGGCTGCTGCAACGTCCTCTCCCTGACCGGCGGGACGCCGTCCACGCTCGCGGGGAACTGCGCGATCATCGGCGCCGGCTACTCCTACGAGAACAGCGGTCCCGGCGGCGTCCCCGCCGACCCGGGCACGGCGTGGCTGTACATCTCCGGCCCGGTCGTCGTCCGCCGCGGCCCCGTCGACGTCATCCCCGACCGCGCCGGACCCTCCATCGACCGCCGCTACAACGACCAGCGCGTCCTCGCGGAGCGCACCGTCGTCGTCGGCACCACCTGCTCCATCTGCGCCATCAACGTGGCCCTGTGCCCCTGACCTTGGGAGGGGCCGTGCGCCCGATGATCCATGTCCAGCCCACCCCGCAGCTGCGCCGCGCCTTCGCCGTGTGGGCCACAGCCCAGACTCCGAAGGTCCGCACCGTCGGCACCTCGACGTTCGCCGTCCCGCCCCACCTGTTCACCGACGTGCCCGAGCCGGTGCTGATCGGCGCCACCGTGGACGGCCACCGGTACGTGTCGCCCCTGGAGGACGAGCAGAACGCCGGCGAACTTCTCGGCGTCGCCACCGCGGCCGGTTTCTCCGAGGTGCGGGAAGCCGTGCCCGGCGAGCCGCTGCCCGAGGTGCCCGCCGAGGCGTACGGGCCTGACTCCACGCCGCTGCCCGCCCCGGACCCTGCCGACGAGCCTGCCGACCTGCCGGACGGCGTGTTCCCGTGCCCCGGCTGTGACAAGGAGTTCACCACCGAGCGCGGCCGGGACGCCCATCGCCGCCAGAAGCACCCGGAGGACTGACGGATGCCGGTCGAGCCGATCCCCTGCGAGCCGGGCGGAGGTGGCACCCCCGGGGCGTGCAACTGCTCCCCGTCGATCGCCACCTCGCCGCTGTGCCGCGCGGACGGCACCGCGGTCCTGGTCGTGGTGAGGTCCCCGTGCGTCACCTGCGGCACGGCCGCGCAGGACCCGGCCGTCGTCGGCTGGGTCGACCCCGCCACCGGCGTGTTCACCGCGGGCCCGGCCCCCGCCGACGCCGGCCCCTGCGAGACCGCGCCGACTTCCGGGTGCGTCGAGACGATCTGCCGACAGCTCTGCGACGACACCACCGGCGACGGCACCGCGGACACGACCTACAGCGAGCTGTGGTGCGTGGCCGCCGACGGCACGGCCACCCTCGTGCTCACCTACCGGGACGACCCCTCGACGCCGTACGTGCCCGTCGCGCCGGTGACCTGCACGTACGGGTGCCCCGACCTGGAGACGATGCTCCTATGCGACGACTCGGGCCCCTTCCTGCGCCGGTACACGTTCGTCGCCGGGACCGCCTCGTACGAGGACGTCGCCCTCGACGGGCAGACACCGCACCTGGTGCAGGGCAACGTCGGCGCCTGCCCGAACTGCGACCCGAGCCCGCCGCTCGCCCTCGTCGGACTGTGCCTCGCCGACGGCGATCCGATCGCCGTCATCGTCTCCCGCGCCTGCGACGGCACCACCACCCGTGACGGCTGGCTCAACCTCCAGACCGGGCAGTACAGCGCGGGCGCGCCCCCGGCCGGCACCGGGGCCTGCACCGACCCCGGGGCGTTCGAACTCGCCGGCGTGCTGTGCGACACCGACCCGGCGACCGGTGACGTCCTCGGCCTGGCCCTCGTCCAGTACGCCTACAACCCGGACGGCTCCCTCGCCTCCGTGCAGCTGCTCAACCCGGCCGACGGCAGCACCTACCACCTGCAAGGCGAGCTGCGGACCTGTCCCACCGGCCAGGCCCAGCCCGACGCCGATCTCGTCGTGCTGTGCGACGACAACGGCCCGTTCGTCCGGGACTACCGGCGCGATGAGAACACGCTGATCGTCGGCCACACCGACTACCACCTCGATGGCACCGGCTACGAGGCAGTGGGGACGGTCCGGCTGTGCCCGCCGGAACCGGACTGCCCGGCCCAGTCGGTGCTGGAGTCGTGCCGGTGCGACGACGCGGACGGCGACGGCGCCGCCGACACCGACTACGTCGAGCTGCTGGCGGTCGACTGCTCGGGCGCGGTCACCAGCATCGGCGCCTACCTGCCGGACTACTCCGCCCCGTACGCGCCGGTCGCCCCGATCGACTGCAACGCAGACCTCGGCGCCCCCGACGTCTTCGGCGTCCAAGCCGGCCGCCTGGTCCTCGCCCCCGGCCAGTCCTGGGACGGCGCCACCGTGCCGACACTCCAGGCCGTCACCGCCACGGCGTCCGGCGGCACCGGCACCGGCACCGTCACCACGGCGGACGGCACCAGCCCGCTGACGGACGGCGAGACCGCCGCCTGGACGGTCGCCCGCGACGTTCACGCCCGCCTGACCGGCCCGCTGGTCATCACCGCCGTCGACGGCACCGTGACCGTCACGTACACCAAGGAGATCACGCTGTGAGCGGATGCGGATGCGGTAGCCCGGTGGTGCTCAGCGCACCCGCCGCGGCGCGTATGGACGTTGAGGGGTCGCTGCTGTGCGACGTGCTGGCGGACGGCACAGTCGCCGCACAGGCCCTCGTGGAGGCCGTCTACGACACCAGCACCGGGCTACGGGTCGGTACTCGCACCGTGAACCCGGTCACCGGCGCGGACTACCTCGTGCAGGGCACGCTCCAGCCGTGCCCGCCGCCGGAGCAGTGCTCCTGCGAGACCGTCCTGCTGTGTGACCAGCCGCTGGGTGGCGATGAGGTCATTCAGGGCCTGGATGTTTCGGGCGGCACGCTCGCCAATGGTGTGGCCTGGCAGGTGACCGGCAGCCAGAACGCTCCGGACGTGTCCGACCGCGCGACCGAAGACGGGGCCTGGTGGAGGACGGCCATCTTCCCGAACCAGCCGGTGGGGCCGACCACGTGGACGTTCAACCGGTCAGCTGCGGTCGAGTTCTCCGTGTTCCTGATGTGGACCGCGTACGAGGACACCGTGGGCGGTAACCGTGCGAAGCTTCCGCCGGGGGCCGAACCCATCAGCCTGCCTCCGGGCTACTCCTACGATCCGGCCACGAGCATCGTGTCGGTCGATGACACGCGTGCCGGGGACTGTGCCGGTCTGACGAATCCGACAGAGGGCGTATCGGCGCGGTTCCGTCTGGCGGGACCCGTGGAATCGTTCACCCTGCTGTACCTCGGTGAGCGGTCGACTGCGTCCCCCTGCGCGGAGTTCGGAACCTGGTTCTTCGGCGCTGTCCACGTTGACCCGGTGCCGGTGCCGTTTCTGCGGCACATCTGCCGCACCTGCACCGGCACCGCCACGGTCACGGACACCACCCTGGACGGCGTCACCACCTACGACACATCGACCGCCACCGTAGGCGTGTGCGGCCCCACCAGCTCCACCGGCGGCCTCCAGGTCGTGGAGCGCTGCGGGTGTGATGACGTCAACGGGGACGGGACGCTCATCAACCGGTACGTGGAGCTCTGGTCCGTAGACCCGGGCGGCCAGGAGGACCCGGCGCTCCTCGGCTCCTGGCTTGACGGAGACTTCACCCAGCCCTACACCCCGGCCAACCCCGTGGACTGCCCCACCGACGACGGGGCGCCGGCCGCGCCGCTGGTCCTCGGCCAGGTCTGCTACGACGACGGCACCAGCGTGCGCCCGGCCGCCGTGGTGCGCTGTGCCGGGTGCGATGACCCCGCCGTCCGGTACGTGGACGTGGAGACCGGCGCGGAGGTCACCGCCCCCACCCTGGTCCCGTGCCCTGCCGACCCGGGCTGTGCCTCCCCCACCACCCCCGTCACCAGCGTGGGCCTGTGCCTCGCGGACGGGACGCCCATCGCCGTGACCGTGGTCCGGGACTGCACCGGCACCATCACCAGCGAGGGGTGGCTCAACCTCACCAGCGGCGCGTGGACCGCGGGCACCGTCCCCGTGGGCACCGTGGCGTGCGGGGACTCCCGCTCCATCCAGGTCTCCGGAACGTTCTGCGCCCTGGAGGACGCCACGGGTGACGTGGTCGGCCTGGTCCTCGTGGAGTACACCTACGACGACACCGGCGCCATCGCCTCCGTGCGCCTGGTCGACGCCGTCACCGGCGACACCTACACCCCGCCGGCCGGGGTCACCGTCACCACCTGCCCGACCGGGACGGCGCAGCCCGAGCAGGACGCCGTGGTGCTGTGCCACACCGCCACGGACGGCACGGTCACCCAGTTCGTCCGCGACTACCGCCGGGACGAGACGGGCGCCATCACCGCGCACTCGGACTACCTCCTGGATGGCACCGCCTACACCCCGGACCCGACCGGCACCGTGGGCGTCTGCCAGCCAGACAGCTGCACCGACTGCGAAACGCTGCTCCTGTGCGACGTGCCCACCGCGGCGCCCGTACGGATCACCGGGACAGCCGCCTCCGGCACCCTGTCCAACGGGGTGAGCTGGACGTCCACAAGCCCCAGCAACGCCACGTATGCGCCGCAGAGGAACAACGCGGACGGCTCCTGGTGGGGCCTGCCGTCCTTCCCCCTCGCCACGACCACGCCGACGAAGTGGACGTTCTCCCGGCCCTCGTTCGTGGAGTTCTCCGTATACGTCGCCTACAGCGCGACGCAGCCGGCGCTGAACCATGCGCAGCTCCCCGCCGGCCTGGAGCCGGTCTCACTGCCGACCGGGTACGCCTACGACCCGGCAACCGGCGTGCTGACCCGAACGTCTGACGGCAGCCCCGCCGACCCGTGCTCGTACACGACGGACCCGCAGGTGATCGGCAGCGCCCGCTTCCGCACCTCCAGCGCCGTCACGACCTTCACGACGGCCCCGGCGCCGAACAGCCGTGTCGCCCGGTGCGGCATCTTCTTCACCTACTGGGCGGGCGCCGTCTCCGTGGTGCCCGGCGGCCCGTTCCTGCGGCACCTCTGCCGCTCCTGCGACGGCACGCCCACCGTGACGGACACCCTCCTGGACGGGATCACCCCCTACCTCCCGGCCGGGACCGTCGACCAGTGCCAGACCGGGGTGAGCAGCAGCACGGACCCAGAGACGTGCCACAACACGACCACCGTCCTCCTGTGTGACGCGCCGACTGACGGCGTTACGGCGGTCGCCCCGACGATCACGGACTCCACCGTGGCGGCGGTCGGGCAGACCCAGTTCCAGAACCACCCCGGACCCTACGGTCCGCTGTGGTCTGGAGGCACGCTCATCTACCCGGCCGGACCGGGCCCAGCTCAGGAGCACCTGGCTGCCACCGGGCGGCTCACGGCCGACCTGACCGGCTGCGAGGAGGCGACCGCCAACCTGACGATCTCCGTCCGCGTACGCAACGACGGCCCCGACACGGGCCAGGACTGGGACGGCGCCCTGCGCCTGTTCCGGGGGACGACGCAGATCGCCGCGCACAACGCGCTGGCGTGGGCCCCGGTCGGCTGGCAGGGCACTCTCACCGTCACCGCGCCCGTCACCCCGGCCGAGATCACCGCCGGAGACATCCGCGTCGCGCTCATGTTGGAGACCTACCACCTCGGCGCCAAGAGCTGGACGGCCTGCCAGTTCACGGCCACGCTGGAGCTGGAGGGCTGCACCGACGCCGTACCCGTCCAGTTCCTCCGGAACATCGTCACGGACTGCGAGACCGGCACGGTCGTCACCCACTACGACAGCACCCTGGACGGAGCGCCGTACGACGTCGGCGGCGTGGCCGTCCAGTGCCAGCCCGCCACCACCGAGCCCGAGCCCGCGGCCTGCTGCCCGACCTCTGAGACGGTGAGCCTGTGCCACACCGCCGTGGACGGCACGGTCACGGAGTTCGTGCGGGACTACCACCGAGACGCCACCGGCATCATCACCGGCTACAACGACTACACCCTCGACGGCGCGGACTACGTCCCGGACCCGACCGGCACCGTGGGCCAGTGCCGCCCCGTGGACTGCACGAGCACGCCCCTGTGCGTGCGCCCCTCCGGGGTCGTGGAGTTCATCAGCAACGCCGAGAACCGCACGACCGGCGACGTGGACCCGGTGTGGAAGTGGTCGTCCATGAGCCTCGCCGGCCCCTGGTACGACATGTACCAGGTCGGCGTCTTCCCCGGCTGGACCGTGACCGACCCGGGCACGCCGGGCGGCACGGCGCACTGGGTGTCGCAGCACCCCAACAGTTCGACCGTCAGCACCGGCCTGCCCAACGAGGGGCCGGACCTGACAGCGGCCAACCCGGATTGGTACGCGCGGGCCTCCTTCGAGCTGCCGGCGTTCGCGGACCCGGCCACCATCCAGGTCGAGTCCACCGTCCTCAACGCCGACCAGATGGCGGTGGAGTGGCGGCTCAACGAGGGCCCCTGGCAGCCCGTCGGCGCGGACCACAACGACGCGGCTTACACCTTCGGCCCGGCCGCTGTGCCGGGCGCACAGGCGGGCACGAACACCATCTACCTGCACGGCCAGGAGACCGTGTTCGGTAGCGGCGCAACCGGCGTGATGATGCACCTGGTGGTGACGTACGACGTCGACGCGTCCGCGTTCGAGCAGTGGCTCCGTACCACCTGCTCGGACGGCTCGATCACCTACCTCGACGGGGACGGCAACCCGCAGCCGGGCATCCCGGAGGACTCCACGATCGTGCCGTGCCCCGGAGGCACGGGCGGCGACGCAGGGTTCGACGTTGAGTCCTGGCCCCTGTGCATCCTCGACAGCACGGGCGCGGTGGTGCAGCGGGTGCGCGCCGAGCAGGTCTACGACACGGCGGGAGTCGCAACCGGGGCGCCGCGCCTGGTCGACGCTGTCACCGGAGACCCGGCGACCATCCCGGCCGGGGGCAGCGTCTCCGTCTGCCCGGACAGCACGACGGCGAGCCTCACCCCGGTCTGCTACACCGCCCCCACCGTCCCGCCTGTCACCTGTGACACCGTGACGCTCACCGAGCTGACCGCCCCGGACATCACGGACGCCGTGGTCGTGGAGAACCCGCAGGGCTGGGGGGTCCGCCCGGAGTCCACCTACAACGGCGACACCAGCGCGGCGGGCGGCCCGGACACCGGCCTCGGCGTCATCAACTGCAACGACTTCCAGGGCGACACCGGCGTCGTCATCGACTACACGATCACCCCGCCCGCGAGCAATGTGACGGGCGTGAACCTGTGGAACGCGTTCGGGAACAGCCTCATCGACCGCGACGGCATCGGGTCGGCGACGCTGACCCTGCTGGACTCCGACGGGAACACGTTGTGGACCGGGCCGCTCAACGCCTGCCGCCCGACCTCCAACAACTACGACCTTGCGTGCCTCACGGACCTCGGCGGGCAGGTGGACGGCGTTGCCATCATGCGCCTGTCGAACATCGCGAAGGTCCCGCCGTCCGAAGGTTCAGTGAACGTGGACATCGGATGGCGTGAGATCGGCCTGGTCACCGCCGGTTACGAAGCGCTCCTCACGCTCGACTGCGGCGGCCAGGAGGTCACCGCCACCGTCGAGGGTGCAGCGGACGGCCTGGCCTACGCGGGCGGGCAGCTCACCCAGACCGCCGGACCGCACACCCTCACCTGGCACGCCCCGGCCGGATACGCCGGGACGATCATCACGGACACCCCGACCGCGTTCGACCGGCTCGACTTCGCCGACGGCACCGTCGTCACCCTGTCCGGAAACGGCACGGTGACCTTCGCCGTCGAGATCGGCGCGGCCGGCGGGGACGGCGGGACGTCTGCCGGGTTCGTCACGGTGGACCCGGTGACCGGCCTGCCGACGGTCCGCGACGCCAACACCGGGCAGGTCGTCACAGGCGCGGTCATCGTCCCGTGCACGGGCGACTGCTGCGACGACGGCGGCACGACGGCGAGCGGCCGGCAACTGGTCGAGCGGTGCGGGTGCGACGACCTGGACGGCGACGGCATCGGAGAGGTCCGATACGTCGAGCTGTGGTCGGTCGACCCCGAGGGCGTCGGCGCGCCGCTCCTCGTCGGTACGTATGAGGATGGCGACTTCGAAGCGCCCTACGCCCCGGCCAACCCGATCGACTGCCCCGCCGCCGAGGACGAGCCCGCCGCCCGGTTCTCGGTGACCCGGACCCGCATGTGCGTGCGCGACATCTTCAACGACCAGTCACCGCGCGGCTACGCGTACCGGGTCAACGTGTACGACGCCACTACGGGCGACTTCGTGTCGTCTCGGCTGGAGACCGCCGACGGCACCCCGTTCACGCCACCTGTGACGCAGGCCGTCGTGGAATGCGAGGGTGAAGCGGCCGACACGAACGTCCGCACGGGCGCGGAGCGGTTCACGGACAACACCACCCCGTATTCGCCGACCGACGCCTTCCCCGGCCTCCAGTCGGTCACGCTCGTCGTCCTGGCAGGGGACGTGCAGGTCAACAGCGGCAGCGGTCCCGCGCTTGTCCCGGCGGGGGTGTCCCTCACGTGGAGTGTCGCGGATGTGGATGACGCCGTGATCGCCCCGAACGGGATCAGCTTCACCGGGCAGCCGGGATCGGACTACATCGTGTCGTTCACGCACAAGGACACGCTCGACGGCTGACGGAACCTCTGTGGCCCGGCCAGATTGCCGGGCCACAGACCACGATCAAGGAGGAGGTAGCCCATGGGTGCGAAGATGTGGTGTTGCGGAGGCGGCTCCAGCAGCGGAGGAGGGGGCGGCGGCCTGGCCGCGGTCACCGTCCAGGACACCCCCACCGTGGACCTGGAGGGCGACGGCACGGCCGGTAACGCTCTCCTCGCCACGGTCAACCTCGCGGCCGACCCGAACGCCCTGGAGGTCGCCCCTGACGGCCTCCTCGTGGCGCCCTCGGCGCAGGCGGGCAACGCGCTCGCGCTCGGATCGGACGGCCGCCTGTACGTGCCGACGCCTACGGACACGACGAACGTCGTGCCCGTCACGGGCGGCGCCCCGGTCCCGGCCGGGACGGCGCGGTCGGTGGACATCGACGTCACCGAGGGGCCGGCCGACACCTTCGCCATCGGGGCCCGCCTGTCCCCGGCCTACGGGCAGGGGTCAGAAGGCAGCGCCTTCTACGGCAGTGTGGCCCTGGGTGTACCCGTGCAGCTCTCCACCGTCACGGTCCCAGAGGCCGGCGTTTATGAGGTGTTCGTGGACGCGCGGGCCGTGATGAACATGGGCGGCGGGATCGCGCGGAACGCCTTTGACGCCGGCCTTACGGCGCAGCTTCGGGTGAACTCCACGGTCGTCCTGGACCGCCCCGTGCTCGTCTTCAGCTACTCGACTGCTGACAGTTTCTTCACGGCGCAGTCCGCGTCCACGCTGCTGCGCGCCCGCGTGGCGCTCAACAGCGGCGACACCGTCCAGGCATACGGGGCGGTCGCCGGAACCACGTTCCAGAGCGGTGACGCGGTCGGCGTTGTCGCCACCGTCAGTTACGTCAAGATCAGCGACTAGGGGACAGCATGACCACCCGCTACTTCCGCGACCAGGACGGCGGCGTCCAGCAGCACGGCAACCTCACCGAGGAGGGGGCCGCCGTGCTCCTGAACGCCGGGCACGAGGAGATCACCGCCGAGGAATGGGCCGAGGTGCAGACGGCCGCCGCCGAGGCGGCCCGTACCGCGGCCGTGCCACAGACCGGCGGCGAGCAGCCGAAGGAGGCGAGCCGTGGCCGGAACGGGCGGGAGCGTCGCCGGTAGGCAAGATGCCGAGCCGGAGATCCTGTGCGACGACAACGGCGCGTTCCTGCGCCGTTTCACCGTCGATGACACCGGGGCCCTGGTCCCCGAGGACGCGACCCTCGACGGCGCCGACTACACCGCGGTCGGGACCGTACGGCGCTGCGAGCAGCGGGCGGCGCCGGCCGCCCCGCTGATCGACTCCACGCTCCAGCGGCAGAGCGGCGCGGGCACGGTCACGATCCCGGCCGGTGCCCGATCGGTGACGCTCGTCGTCTACGCCGGGAGCCCGACGGTGGCGATCGGCGGCGGCGCGGCCGTGGCCGTGGCTGCGGGGACGTCGCTGTCGTGGGGTGTGGACACCGGCGGCAAGGCGGGCGAGTCGTTGCAGGACGCGTTCGTGTTCACGGGCGTGGCCGGGGCCGACTTCCTCGTCAGCAGCACGCGCGAGATCTGATGGGCACGGCCGGGGACTACGAGGCGCTGCCGCAGCGGATCGAACGGGCCACGGGCGTCACGGACTCCAACGGCCACGTCACGTTCATCTGGCCGGCGGGGGCGTTCGGGGTGCCCCCGGTCGTCACCCATGCGATCGAGGCGGCGTCGGTCGGCGTGCGCACGGCGCGGATCATCTCCAACACCGCGGCGGCGACGACGTTCGAGGTGCTGGTGACCACGGGCGTGACCGTGCTGGGGATCAGCGTTCTCGGCCCTGGTGTGGCCGCCCAAGGGGTCACTGTCCACGCGCACGCCGTGGCCCCCTGAACCGCGCCCCGCGCGCCTAGACTCGACTGGACGCCGCTGGTTGTGGGCCGGGCGCTCCTCCCTTCACGATCGAGGAGCCTCCCCATGGCCTCATGCTGCGGCGCCCCGCGCTGCAACTGCTCTGTCACCGCCGGACCGGGGGTGACGGTCGACGGCAACGGATCGCCCACGACGCCGTACGTCATCAGTGCCGACGCGGGCACGCCCACCCCGGTCCAGGCCGCCGACACCACGACGGTGGACACCACCGTTGCCGGTACCGGGACCGCCGCCGACCCCTACGTGATCAGCTCGGACGTCATCCTCGATCCGGCCCCGCCCGGCGGCGGCTCGAATCTGGCGCACGCCGGACCGAACGGCGTTTACGTCGAGTGCGCGGACGTGCGCGGCTGCCTGACCGGCGGGGACGGCATCGCCTACGACCCGGCAACCGGCGAGATCGACGCGCGGCCGTCGACCGACGCCGGGAACGTCGTCACCTTCGGTACCGACGGCGGGCTGTTCGCTCCGGCCGCGGCGGCGACGATCGTGGAGCCGCAGGACTCCACCACGGTCGACGTGACCGTGTCCGGTACCGGCACCGCGGCCGACCCGTACGAGGTGAGCGCGGCCGTCATCCTCGACCCGGCGCCCCCAGGCGGCGGGACGAACCTCCTCGGAGCGGGGCCGGGCGGGCTGTCGCTGGAGTGCGACGACGTACGCGGCTGCTTCTCCGCGACCGGCCCGGCCACCTACGACCCGGCCACCGGCACGTTCGGCGTCGAGCTGTCCGCCGACCCGGGCAACACCACGGTCATCGGCTCGGACGGCGGCCTGTTCACGCCGCCCCCCGGCGCGGCGGCCCCGACCGTCGTCCAGGCCCAGGACTCGCCGACCGTCGACGTGACGGTGTCCGGTACCGGCACCGCGGCCGACCCGTACGAGGTCGGCGCGGCCGTCATCCTCGACCCGGCGCCCCCAGGCGGCGGGACGAACCTCCTCGGAGCGGGGCCGGGCGGGCTGTCGCTGGAGTGCGACGACGTACGCGGCTGCTTCTCCGCCGGGGACGGAGCAGGGTACGACCCGGCAACCGGGGTTATCACGGCCCGGCTGTCCGCCGACGCGGGCAACTCCGTGGCCTTCGGCACCGACGGCGGGCTGTTCGCGCCGCCGGCCTCCGGCGGAGCCGCGACCGCCCTGGAGGTGACGGACTCCTCGACGGTCGACCTGACGCTGTCGGGCACTGGCACCGCGGCCGACCCGTACGACGTGACCGCCGCGGTCAAGCTCGACCCGGCGCCCCCGGGTGGTGGGACGAACCTCCTCGGGTCGGGGCCGGGCGGGCTGTCGCTGGAGTGCGACGACGTACGCGGCTGCTTCTCGGCGACCGGCCCGGCCACCTACGACCCCGCGACGGGCACGTTCGGCGTCGAGCTGTCCGCCGACCCGGGCAACACCACGGTCATCGGCTCCGACGGCGGCCTGTTCACCCCGACGCCGGGCGCGGCAGCCCCGACCGTCGTCCAGGCCGGCGACACGACCACCGTGGACACCACGGTCACCGGCACCGGCACGGCCGCCGATCCGTACATCGTGAAGGCGGACGCCATCGTGGCGCCGGAGCCGAACGGACTGGAAGCAGGCCCCACCGGCCTCCTGGTGGCCCCGTCGTCCGAGGCCGGTAACCGGCTGACCATGGGCACCGACAACCGCCTGTTCGTGCCGCCCGTGGCCGTGGACTGCGGCCTGACCGGAGCGGGCACGACGGCGGACCCGTTCACCGTCAACCCGGCTGCCGGCCAGGCTGCGTGGACCGACGACTGGGGGTGCGACGCGGCGACGCACTCGACGCTCAAGTGCGACCCGGGCACGGGGCAGCTGTGGACGCCGCCCGATCACTACAGCGCGATGGACCATATCTACGTCGAGCACTTCGCCGGCGGGTTCCTCACGCCGATCGGCCCGACCGGCGGGTGGGTGATCATCGACCCGGGCGCGAACCAGCAGTTCAACGTTCCGCCCAACTTTTTGGGGAACGACTGCCGTACCTGGGGCTACGAGATCACGAACGCCGGGACGTGGGACATCGAGCACAACGCCGCCGCGGCCTTCCAGCTCGGTGTGGCCGTCCAGGTCGACGGCGGCGCGCTCCAGATCCGCCCGTTGTGGGGGCACATCAACGCGGTCGGCGCGGCGCACCGCGAGCGCGGCAACGGCTCGGTGAACTGGTCGGGCTGGGGCATCCCGGCCGGCACCGGCGCCTCGGTGATCATGTTCCCGGCGGTCAGCGTCACAGCGGGGCAGATCACGGCCATCCACTCGTGGGTGTCGGACGCCACGATTGACACCCAGACGAACACCCCGTAAGGAGCGCCCCGTGAAGTTCTACGCCTCGCCCTCTGGTACGTCCCTGATGCGGTCCGGTGGCGTGCTGCCCCCGCCGGACGACTGGACGGAGATCACCGAGGAGGAGTTCTACTCCCGGCTCGCCGAGACCGGGCAGGACTACGAGCGGATGCCGGTGCGGAACCTGTCCGACGTCCAGGAAGTTCTGGCGTAACCGTCCACGGCCCGCGGCGACGCTTCCTGGCTATGCTGGGAGCGTCGCCGCTGGTTTTGGGCCGGGCCTCTCACACTCATCTGGTGGAGGCCCCCATGTCGGGACCCCTGATCTCCAACGCGGCGACCGTCCGGATCACCAGGGTGGACGCGTGCGGCCGGCCCGTCTGCGGGCCCGAAAACAGCTACGTGACCGACTGCTTCGCGTCGGTGGAGTACAAGGCGAACGTCGACGACGGCACCGACATCCAGTTCAAGGCCGCCAACGGGCGGACCTGCGGCTTCAAGAAGGGCTGCCCGACCTTCAACGGCTTCGACGTCACGTACACCTTCTTCCAGGCGTCGCCCGAGATGATCGAGATCATGACCGGCAGCCCGGTCGTGTTCGGGTTCGACGGCGCCCCGATCGGTTTCGACTCGTGCTCCATCCCGTGCCGCGCGGGTTTCGCGCTGGAGGTGTGGGCCGACGTGCTGGGCGAGGACGTGTGCCCGGAGGAGGCGACCGGAGACGGCGCGTGGATCTACATCCTGTCGCCGTGGCTGACCAACGGGCAGATCGGTGACCTGACGCTGGCGGACGGCGCGGTGAACTTGACGCTGGACGCGGCAACGCGGGCGGGCGGCAAGTGGGGCGAGGGCCCGTACGACGTACTCGCGCAGGACGCGGCCGGGACGGCGGGGCCGATGCTGTCGCCGCTCGGCGCGGACTGCCACCGCCGCATCCTGGTGACGTCGATCCAGCCGCCCGAGCCCAGCACGGACTACGTGCCCGTGCTCTGCGACACCTCGTCCTGACCGATGGCCGCGCCCGACATCGTGTACCCGGTCCGGCCGGGCAACACCAACCAGGAGTTGCGCTACAGCCTGCGCTCTCTGGCCAACCTGCCGCACGGCCGGGTGTGGATCGCCGGGCACATGCCGCCGTGGGTGCGCCACGCCGGCCACATCCCGGTCGAGCCGCAGGCGACGAAGTACAAGGGCTCCACGGCCAATCTGCGCGCGGCCGTGGAGCACGAGGAGGTGTCGGAGGAGTTCCTGTACTTCAACGACGACTTCTTCCTGATGCGGCCGCTGGTGTCCATGCCGGTGCTGCACCGCGGGCCGCTGGACCGCGTCGAGCGGTACTACGCCCACCGCCCCAACGGCTCGTACCTGCGGGGGCTGCGCGAAACGAGGGAGCTACTGGGCGAGTTGGGGCACCGTCAGCCGCTCAGCTACGAGCTGCATGTGCCGATGCCGATGACGAAGGCCCGCGTGCGGGAGACCCTGGAGGTCGGGGCGCACCTGGAGGTGCTGCACAAGCGGACGCTGTACGGCAACCTCCATCAGGTCGGCGGGCGGGAGATCTCCGACCCGAAGATCCTCACCAGGTCGCCGCAATTCCCGCAGAGCGCGCCGTTTCTGTCCACGTCGCCGGACACCTTCGCGCACGGACTGGTCGGCCGTTTCATCCGCGCCGCGTTCCCCGTGCCCGGACCGTACGAGAAGGACCGGGGCCGGTGACCCCGGACGTGTGCGACCCGTGGCCGTTCGAGCCGGCCTGTTGTGACCTGCCGGAAGGCACAGACGACGCCCTGATCGAACGGTGGCGGCGCGTCGCATCCATCACCCTGTGGCGGCTGTCCGGGCGCCGCTGGGGCCCGTCCTGCCCCGTCACGGTGAGACCTTGCGGGCGTCCGTGCCTGGACACCATGCGATCGTGGGCGACGTTCGGCCCGTCGACCGGCGGGTGGACCCCCTACCTCGGGCCTGACGGGGTGTGGCGGAACGCGGCGACGTGCGGGTGCCGGTCGTCGTGCTCGTGCACCGAGCTGTGCGAGGTCCGCCTTGACGGGCCCGTGTACGACGTCACCGAGGTCCTGGTCGACGGCGAGGCCCTGGCGCCCGAGGCATACCGGGTCGACGTCCCGAACCTGCTCGTGCGCACCGACGGCGGCTGTTGGCCGGAGTGCCAGGACATGACGTTGCCGTGCGGCGAGCCGGGCACCGTGTGCGTGACGTACCGGATCGGGCTGCATCTGGACGAGGCCGCCATCGCCGCCGTGTCGGAGCTGACGTGCGAGCTGGTCAAGGCGTGCCTGCCCGGCCAGCAGTGCCGGCTGCCGGGGAACACCACCAAGCTCGCCCGCCAGGGCTCCACGTTGGCGTACCGCCAGGGCGTCACCGTCGAGACGTTCGACCCGACGATCGTGTTCGCCGCCGGCCGGACCGGGCTGCCGGGCGTGGACATGTGGCTCGCCACCGTCAATCCCTACAACCAGCCGTCGGCGTCGCGGGTCTACAGCCCGGACCTGCGGCGGCCGAGGATGCAGCAATGGCCATGAACCCCACGGCGATCTTCGACCTGGCCGAAGTCGTCCTCGCGTGCCTGTGCGCCGAGCTGGAGGCCACGGCCGCGGTGGTCGAGGGTCAGCCGGGCTGTCCCGAGCGGTCGTGTGTGGTGCCCGGTACGGCGGCGTGGGACGACTGTGACGGGGCGTGCGAGGGGCTGGGGAAGTGCGGCCAGCTCACGGTCAACGTGGCCCGGATCTACCCGTCCACGAACTTCCCCGCCGTCGACCAGACCGTGTTGGGGCTGCGCGGGTGTACGCCTCCGCCCACGACGGCCGCGGAGTTCGTCATCACGCTGTTGCGGTGCACGCCGACGCTGAACGACGAGGGCTGTCCGCCGTCGTGCGAGGAGATCGCCGCGTCGGCGAAGGTCGTCTACACCGACATGGCCACTGTCGCCAACGCGCTGACGTGCTGCCTTCCGGGCACGGCGCCGCGCGGCCGCAGGTTCGTCTTGGGGCAGTCCAAGATCCTGGGGCCGGACGGCGGCTGTGTGGGCGTCGAGCAGCGCGTCACCGTGGCCATTCCGGGCTGCTACGCCTGTCCGAGCGAGGAGTCGCCGTGAGCGTCCGTGTGGACATCGACCCGACAGTGATCGAGCGCGCGCTCAGGCGGCCGGGCGGGATCGGCGCGCGGCTGCTGCAGCGCCGTGCCGAGCGGGTCGCGGTGCGGGCGCGGCAGCTCGCGCCGGGCACGATGGCCGACCACATCACCACCCGCGTCGAGGACACTGGTCGCGGCCTGGTCGCCTACGTCGTGAGCGAGCACCCCGCGTCGCAGTACGTCATCCACGGCACGAGGCCGCACATCATCCGGCCGCGCCGGCGGGTGCTGCGGTTCGAGGTCGGCGGCCGGACGGTGTACGCGGCGTACGTGCGGCACCCGGGGAACCGGGCGACCGACTTCCTGGGCGATGCCCTGCGAGAAGCCCTGTAGGCCACTGTGCGGGCCTGGCCGGCCCCGGGGCGGGTGACCGTCCGGGCCGGGCAAGTGCGACGGTCTGTGCCGGTACGCTGCGGTTTGCTGCTGGTTTTGGGCCGGGCATCCACCACGTACCGCGTGGAGCTGCGCCATGGCCACGAAACGCTTTTCCCTTCACACCGAGCCGCACGTCGCCGAGATCGGCGATGACCTGGTGCTGGAGTTCCAGCCCGAGGTCGACGGCGACGCGTTCCTTGATTCGTACGAGCAGTTGAAAGACCGGTACTCCGGGCTCCAGCTCGGAGGCGGCAACGATCTGGCGCTGCTCCAGACGTCGGATCTGCGCGAGGCGATCGGTGCCGTCCGGGACTTCCTGGCGTCGCTGATGCTGCCGGAGTCGGCCGCCCGGTTCGCCGACGTCAAGTTGCCGAACCGGATCGTGATGCAGTTGCTGGAGTGGGCCATGGAGATCTACGGGGGTAACGACGGCTCGCGCCCTCCTACGTCGTCGCCCGCCTCCTCGACCACATCGCCGCGGGGTGGGACACCTGGGACGGCGTCCTCGCGCTCCAGGGGATCGACCCGCGCGCGTGGCCGCTGAGGCGGCTCCTCAACGCCGCCGAGGTGTCGATGTACCAGACGGCCGAGGATGACACCGAGCGGTCCCGGATTCGCGCCCAGCTGTACGCGCCTCCGCCCGGCCGCCGGCCGCCGGCCAGGGGCCCGGTAGCGGGCGCGCCTTCGTCTGCCACTGCGGTGCTGGCCCAGGTCGCCGCGGAGGACGCCGAGCTTGCCGCCATGCGGCAGGGCGGCCGCTAACCTGGGCATACCGCCCGGCATAGCCGGGCTGCCGCTGGTTTTGGGCCGGGCATCCACCACGTCACACGTGGAGATGCCCGGTGGCCGACGACGTCGACGGATCGGCGCGGATCCGGATCGAGCTGGACGACTCCGGCATTCCCGCCGAGGCCCGCGCGCTCGGCGACCGGATCGCGTCGGCGATCGACCGTCAGATCCGTGGCATCGGCCGCTCGATCGAGCGGCAGCTGCGCAGCGTCCGCGTTCAGGTCCAGGTCTCTCCGGACCTGTCTCGGTTCGATGCCGAGCTGCTGGCCGGGTTGCGCGGCCTGGGCAGCATCAACGTCCCGGTCTCGCCGGATCTGGCCCGGTTCGACGCCCAGTTGCTGGCCGGCCTACGGGGCTTGGGCGGCATCAACGTCCCGGTCTCCCCGGACCTCACCGGGTTCGATGCGCGGCTGCGGGCGCACCACCTGCCGGCACTGTCGGTGCCGGTCACCGCCGACGGCAACCTGTTCACCAGGTCGCTGCGGGGACTGCTGTCCCTGGCGGGGAGCGTCGGCGGGGTCCTGCTCAAGGGCTTGAAGTTCGCGGCGATCGGGACCGCCGCGCTGTCCGCGGCGAGCCAGGTCGCCTCGTTCGCCGCGTCGCTGACTCCGCTGGTCGGGATCGCCGCGGCGCTGCCCGCCGCGATCCTGGGCGGTGCGGCGGCATTCGGTGCCCTGCGCCTGGCCCTCACCGGCGTCGGTGACGCGTTCGGCGCGGCGCTGGGCGACGACGAGAAAAAGTTCGACGAGGCGCTCAAGTCGCTCTCGCCGAACGCCCAGGCCGCCGCCCGGGAGCTGCGCGCTCTCAAGCCCGCTTTCGACTCCCTGCGCAGCAGCGTCCAAGGCGCGCTGTTCGAGCCGCTGGCCGGGCAGATCACCGCGGTAGCCAAGGCGCTCGCGGGGCCGCTGAAGAGCGGCCTGTCGCTGATCGCGAACCTGTTCGGCGCGGCCGGCGCGTCGGTGGCGTTCTTCCTCAAGTCCGCCACCGCGGTCGAATCCGTCCGGCAGATCCTCGCTGGCACGGCCGAGGCGACGCGCGGGCTGGCGATCGGCATTGAGCCGGTCGTCGCCGGGTTCGTCCAGCTCGGCGCGGCGATCACGTCGGCGTTCGGGACGCAGGTCGGCGACGCGATCGGCAGCGTCGGTATCCGGCTGGGCGCGTTCCTGCAGGAGGCCGCGGCCGGCGGGCGGGCCGTCGCCTGGGTGCAGGGGGCCCTGGGGGTTTTTCGTCAGCTGGGCGGGCTGCTGGTCCAGATCGGCGGCCTGGTCGGCGACGTGCTCGGCGCGCTGGCGGCCGGGGGCGGCAGCCAGGTCGGGGCGCTGGTCCAGGTCTTCGCCGCGCTGCGGCAGACGATCCAGCCGGTTCTGCCGCTGCTGACGCAGCTGAGCGTCGCGGCCAACGCGGTCGTCGGCGACGCCCTGAAGATCGCCACCGGTGTTCTCGGGCCGCTGCTGTCGTCGCTGGCCGGGCCGCTCGTCCAGATCCTGCCGCAGCTCACCGGAGCTCTCGGCGCGTTCGCCACCGGGGTGGCCGGCGCCGGAGCGTCCGTTGGGAAGGCGCTGGGGGCCGGGCTCGCCGCGGTGCTGCCGCAGATCGTTCAGCTGGTCGGGGCGGTGACCGGCGCGCTCGTGCCCGCGCTGGCCGGGCTTGCGCCGCTCGCGGCCGGGCTGGGGGCTCTGCTGCCGCCGTTCGTGCAGCTGGCCGGGGTCCTGGTCAGCGCGGTGGTCCCGGCGTTCGGGACGCTGGCCGCTGCTCTGGGCCCGGTCCTGGCGAGCCTCGGCAGTCAGCTCTCCCCGCTGATCGACCAGTTGGGGGTGCTGCTGTCGACGGTGCTGGCAGCGGCACTCAAGATCGTCCTGCCGCTTCTGCCGCCGCTGACGCGGTTCCTGGACGGCCTGCTCGCCGCGGTCCAGCCGCTTCTGCCGGCGGTGAGCCAGGTCGCGGCCGCGCTCGGCGACGCGCTGGGGTCCGCGGCCCAGGCCCTGGTGCCGCTGCTGGACTCTGTCGGCGGCGCGCTCAACGAGGCCGTCGCCGCGCTGGCGCCGCTGGTCGCGCTGGTCCTGACCTCGCTGCTGCCGTCGCTGCCGCCGGTCGTCGACGCGTTCAACGCCCTGGTGGCGGCCCTGGTGCCGCTGCTGCCGCCGCTGGCGGACCTGCTCAAGGCGATCGTGCCGTTCGACGCCTTGCTCGTGCGGATCGAGGCGCCGATCCTGCGCGTCGGCCTGGCCTTCGCGTCGTGGGTCTACATCAGGACCACCGTCCCGATCGTCCGCGCGGTGGTCGCGGTCATCGTGAACCTGGCCAAGGCGCTGACGGGGGTTTACAACGGCATCCACGCCCTGCCGGGGCTGATCACCGCGGGGCTGTCCGCGCTGGGCTCGGTGATCGCCGGAGCGTTCTCCTCGGCGATCGCCGCCGCAATCCCGGTGGTCGAGGCCGGCCTGCAGGCGGTCGGCCAGTTCTTCGTAGCGCTGCCCGGCCAGCTCGGCTCCGCCCTGTCCTCGCTCGCATCGGTCCTGGGCGGTGCGCTGTCGGCGGCGACCGCGGCCGTCGTCGCCGCGTTCGTCGCGCTGCCCGGACTGATCCTCGCCGCGCTCCAGGCGCTGCCCGGGCTGCTGTACGACGCGTTCACCAGCGCGGTGGCGTACGCGGTGATCGGCCTGCTGACCGCCCTCGCCGGCGTGATCTTCCTGTTCTTCCGGCTGCCGACCGACATCGCAGGCGCCCTGGTGAGCCTCGGCCCCGTCCTGGCAGCCGCGTTCACGACCGCGTTCACAGTCTCGCTCGCCGCGGTGGCCGCCTTCGGTCTGACGGTGGGGGCGTTCTTCGCCGCGCTGCCGGGCCGCGTCGGCGGAGCCCTGGCAGCGCTCGGCACCGTCGTGGCCGGGGCGTTCGCCGCGGCTGGATCGGCCACGCTGGCCGCGCTTGCGACGTGGGGGGCCGCGACGGTCGCGTTCTTCGCCGCCCTGCCGGGGCGCACCGGCCACGCTTTGGGTGCACTCGGGGGTGTGGTGGCCGGGGCGTTCCGGTCGGCCGGCACGTCCGCGTACGCCTCGACAACGTCATTCGGCGGGCGGGTCGTCGCCTACCTGGCCGGGCTGCCCGGGCGGATCGGATCGGCCCTGTCGGGCGTGGGCCGGGTCGTCGCCGGCGCGTTCTCGTCGGCGGGGTCGGCCGTGACCAAGGCAGTCACCGGGCTGATCGCCGGTATCGTCCGCCTCTTCTCCGGTCTGCCGGGGGCGATCTCCAAGGCGGTGAGGAACATCGGCGGCGACATCGCCGCGAAGATCAAGAGCGGGTTGCCGTCCGGGGTGCGGGATCTGATCCCGGGCCTGGCCAACGGCGGCATCGTGACCGGCCCGACGCGCGCGCTGATCGGCGAGGCCGGGCCCGAGGTCGTCATCCCGCTGACCCGGCCGCAGCGCGCCGCGCAGCTCGCCGAGCAGTCCGGGCTGACCGCGCTGCTGGACCGGATGACCGGGACGAGCCCCCGCACCGCGGGCCCGCAGGTGGTCAACCACTTCACGATCCACGAGGCCGGCGACGCGCACGCGACCGCGCACCGCGTCGTCTCGCGGCTCGCCACGGCAGGAGGGTGGCTGTAGACATGGCGCTGGAGTGGTACCTGGCCCTGGGCGGTGTGGAGATCGCCAACCACGCCCGCCTGGACGCCTACTTGCAGTCGGTCGGCTCCCCGCTCACCTCGGGCGGCGCGTGCAGCTGTCCGACGTTCACCGCGGACCTGGTCGGTGACCTGCCGTACACCGACCCCGCGTCCGACGAGGCGCCGTGGTACGACCCCGACGTCCCGGAGTCCGCCGAGTTCGCGGGGCTGATGGTCCTCAGCGTGGACGGCCTGGACGACTACCCGGTGCGCCGGTCGTCGACCGCGGCGGTCGCCGGCGGCGCGAGCATCGGCCCGGCACGGGTGCAGCCGGGCACGATCACGATCACCGGCATCCTGCTCGGTTCGACGTGCTGCGGCGTGGACTACGGGCTGCACTGGCTCGGCGAGGCCCTGGCCGGGTGCGGCGGCGGGTCGGGCTGCGACGGGGACTGCCTGACGCTGTACAACTGCTGCCCCGGTCAGGAGGTGACCGCGGAGGAGTTCAACGCGCGGCACCGGCGCACCGTGCGCCGCGTCGCGCTGGCGCAGGGCCCCACGGTGACCGCGCGGACCGGGGACGGCTGCGCGGCCGGGGCGTGCCAGGCCGGCGCGGACATCCTCACCGTGGAGATCGTCCTGACCGCCGGGGTGCCGTGGCTGTGGACCGACACGGCCCCGTTGCTCGAGGTGCCGCCGCCGGCGGACGGCACGGACACGTGCGTGACCTGGTGCCTGCACTCCGCTGCCGGTGAGGGGTGCGGGGGCGGATGCCGGCTCGCGGCCTGCCCCGACCCGGCGGCAGGCTGTGCGGACCCGTTGTGCCGCCCGCCCGCCCCTCCCACGGCCGACGCCCCCGGCAGCTGCTTCTGCCTGCCGCTGGCGGTGGAGCGCGACTGCTACGACCTGGACGTGTCCGGCCGGCCGCGGTGGGCGGTCGACGCCCCCATGATCACCGTCCGCGCCGGCTCGGCGGACCTGCGGAACGTGACCCTCTCCTTGTTCGAGCGGGCGGACACCGACGCCGCCCTGACGTGCGAGGAGATCGCCGACGCGGGCCGCTGCGACCCGGCGGCGACGTGGACGGTCCGGTACGTGCCCGCGGGCGGGGCGCTCACCCTGGACGGGCAGATCGGCCGGGCGGTGGTGGAGTGCGGCGGTTCCTGCGAGTCCTCGGCGGACGTGTACGGCCAGAACGGGGCGCCGCCGTCGTGGCCCGCGCTGGACTGCGACCGGTACTGCCTGTGCATCGAGTCCGACGTGTCCAACCCGCCCGCGGCCGACGCGATCATCTCGGTGGGCGTCTCGGGGCGGGGGTTCTGACATGGCCGTCGCCGGATGCGGCACCCACACCGCCGCGATCATCGACCGGTCCGGGGCCATGGTCGCGCGCGCCGAGGTCCTCATCCACGTGGAGTGGACCCGGGTGCTGGACGACGTCAGCACCGCCGAGGTGATCATCCAGCCGGACGGGGACTGCTGCCGCACGCTGTCCGCCGTGCGGTCCTGGCGGCACAGCCTGGCCATCTGGCGCGACGGCCGGCCGGTGTGGAGCGGCCCGATCGTGGACGTGAGCTGGGGGCTGGGCGAGATCCAGGTCCAGGCCGTCGACGTCCTCGGCTGGCTCGACCGCCGCGTTCCCCACCAGGACCTCGTCTTCGGGGACGACGCGGACCTGGCGCAGATCGCCGCCGCGCTCATCGAGGACGGCTTCGCGCCCGACGATCCCGGGCACAGCGTGCAGATCATCGCCCCGAGCGGGGTGCGCGGCGCGCGCGCCTACGACCGGGGGATCGGGCAGACCGGCGACCACCTGCGGGACCTGGCCGAGACCGGCCTGGACTACACCGCGGTCGGCTCCAAGATCCTGCTAATGCCGGAGACGCACGCCGTGTCCGTGGGGCGGCTGACGGACGCGGACCTGCCGGACGGGCTGCGGGTGGAGGAGGACGGGGCGGCCCTGGCCACCCGCTGGGTCGTCGCCGGCGCGGAGGACGGCGACGTCCTCGGCGAGGCCGGAGGCATCCACCCGTACTACGGGCTGCTGGAGCGCTACGAGGAGCAGACCTCGCTCAAGACGAACGCGGCGGCCACCGCCGCCGCCCGCTCGAAGCTGTCCACCTCGCTGCCGGTGCCGGTGTTCATCGACACCCAGCAGGTCACGATCGACCCCCAGGCCGCGATCAGCGTCCCCGCCCTGGTGCCGGGCTGGTGCCTGGACGTCACCACCACAACCACCTGCCGCGACATCTCCCAGCGGCTGAAGATCGTCGGCTTGAAAGTCACCGAGGACGGCGACAGCGGCGGTCAGCCAGGCGCGGAGAGCGTGCAGGTCCAGGTCGCCGCGACCGGGGCGGAGGCAGCCTGATGGGCATGCGCGGAACCCCCGCCCGCCGCATCGCCGGCAACCCCCTCGGCGGCCTGCTCCGGGACCTCGACCGGCGCACCCGGTCCACGACACGCCGCCGCAGCCGGCCGGTCCCCGCAGCTGCTGCGGTGCCACCGGCGCCCCCCGACAGTCCCTCGGCCCCGCCAGCGGCGGTCACGGCCGCCGCGGTGATCCAGACAGATTCCCAGGGGCGCGCACGGTGGGTGCTGCCGAGGCGCTGGCCGCAGCCACCGGTCGTGACCGCCACGCCGGCCGGGGCGGTGCCGCTGCTCGCCGTCGTGGAGGAGGTCAGCGCCACGGCCGCGGTCGTACGCGTGTGGACCGCGGCCGGAGCACCGGCCCCGGCCGGGGTGCCCGTGCACCTGACCGCGACTCCAGCGGCCCCGGCCTAAGCTGGGGTGCTGCTGGTTGTGGGCCGGGCGCCATCCGCAAGGTGAGGTGTGCCATGGCGTCCGTGTGCGTGTGCGACGCATATTTCAAGGTCTTGGACGACGGCGAGCTGTGCTTGACGCCCGGCACGATGGGGCTACGCGAGATGCTCGTGTTCGACGTCCCCGGGGTTGAGCAGTTCGTCAAGGACGACTATCCGTGGCTCGCGCGGGTGCGCGTGCAGGTGCAGGGCGCGGGCGGCGGCAGCGCCGGGGCGGACGCCGACAGCGGCGAGTGCATCGCCCGGCCGGGCGGGGCCGGCGGCGGCTGGTCGCTGTCGATCATCGAGGCGGCGGCACTCGGCGCGGTGGAGTCGATCGTCGTCGGCGCGGGCGGGGTGGGGGGCACCGGGAACAACTCCGGCGGCGCCGGCGGCTCCAGCAGCTTCGGGGGGTTCGTGACCGCGCCGGGCGGAGACGGCGGCACCGCTTCCATGGTCTCCGGGACGACGCCGGACACGACCTCGGGCGTGGTCGGCCCCGCGGCTGGTACGGGCCAGCAGATCAGCGGCGGGGGAAACTCCGGCGGCGCGCTTCGCCTGACCGGCGGGAAGGGACTCGCGGGGGCGGGTGGGAATTCCCAGCTCGGGCAGGGCGGCGTGGCGCGCGCGTCCGAGGGCGGGGGGACGGCCTCGCGCGGGCGCGGCGCGGGCGCGGGCGGCGCGCTGTCCTACGGAGGCGCGGTGAACGGGCAGGACGGGGGCGACGGCCTGGTTGTCATCGAGCTGTACGGCTGACGGGCAGCACCCGGCGGTATTCTCGGCGGTGAGCTGCTGGTTGTGGGCCGGGCCGAGGAAACCACCGGAGGTGGGGGTCTTGGCCAGGTGCGGCTGCGGCAGCGGGCAGAGCGGCGCGCAGATCACCGCGGGCGACAACGTCGCGGTGAGCGGTACGGGCTCGGCCGCGAACCCGTACGTGATCTCCGCGCAGACCGACTGCACAGAGGTGCGGGGCTGCCTGCACGCCGCGGCCGGCGTCGCCTACGACCAGGCGACTGGCACCTTCTCTACGGCCTTGTCGGGGCAGGCGGGCAACAACGCCACGGTGGCCGCCGATGGCGGGCTGTTCGTGCCGACCGGCGCCGCTACGGTGTCCACGGGGTGCGGGCTGACAGGTGACGGCTCTGGATCGTCGCCGCTGGCCGCGAAAGTGCAGACGTGGCCGTTCGCGTGCACCGTGGACACCGCGGCGGGCGGCGTGTACTGCGACAGCGCCGGGAATCTGCGGACAGACCCGCCCAAGCAGGTCGCGTACTTCGAGGACGGCGCGAACACCAACTATCCCAATATCGCGGTGCCCTCGTCGCTTACGACGGTCGTCACGAACACGCTGGCGCTGGCGAATCCGGACCCGTGCCGGGCCGCGACGGCGATCGTGACCGTGTCGGCCGACGGCAGCTTCATCCTGCCGGGCGGGGCGAGCGCGGCGTACGCGATCAACGGCGACGAGATGTGGTTCACGGCGAACACCGGTACGACCACGATCACCAACGTGCACGCGCAGCTGGCGCAGACGTTCCGGGTGTCGGTGCCGCCCGGCGGCACGGTCAACCAGGTCACCACGATCGGCATGGCCCGGGGCGCGGGAGGCGCGGTCTACGACCGGGTCCAGTGGTCGATCAAGGCATGGGTTCTGACGTGAGGGAGAGCGCCGTGAAGCAGATGATGTTCTACTACCGGCTGCCGGACGGGTCGGTGACGCAACGGACGGTGGTGGTAGACGGCGGCGTCGTCGACCCGCAGCCTCCGCCCGGCGCCATCGCGATCACGAAGGCGCAGTATGACTCGCTGGTGGCTGCCTTGGAGCAGGGCACGGCCCAGTTCGTGGCGGAGCTGCAGCAGGCCGAGCAGGCGCGGGCCGCCGAGGACTTCGACGCGCTCACGGCCGCGGGGATTCCTCCGGCCACGGCGGCGCGGCTTGCCGGGTACGTCGGGGGCGAGCAGATTGCGGAGGGTCGGTCGTGACGCGGCCGCAGCGCTACCCGGGTGCGTCCACGGACTACTGGTGGCAGGACCGGTGGCCGGGCTCTCCGATGGCCGTCAACGCGCTGGTCATGCACACCACGGAGTCGACGGGTCTGCCGGACTACGGCGGCGGTGAGCAGGCCCCGACGCTGACCGCCGTGCCGGACATGCGCGGCCGCCGCCTGGTCTGGCACCAGCACTTCGACATCGACGTCTCGGCTCGGGCCCTGGAGAACCGCGCGGGCGGGGTGGAGACGAACACGCTGAACTGCGCGCAGGTCGAGTTGGTGGGGACGTGCGTTGCGGCGCACCGCGGCGCCTGGGGGAGCGCGCTCGCCGGGGTCGACTATGTGTACTGGCCCGAGCCCCCGGACTGGGCGCTGGAGCAGGTCGCGGCCTTCGTGGCGTGGCTGCACACCAACCATGGAGTCCCGCTGGCCGCGCCGCCGGTGTGGCTGGCGTACGGCCCGGACCCGCGCCGCCCCGGCGTGAGTCCGGCCTCCTACGGGGCGAGCCCGGCCCGCATGACCCCGGCGCAGTGGACCAGCTTCCGCGGGGTGTGCGGGCACTCGCACGTCCCGGAAAACTCGCATGGGGACCCGGGCGCCTTCCCTATCACGAAGCTGCTGGCGATGGCCGCCGGCACCCACACCACGGAGGACGAGATGACCACGGTCGACCTGACCCCCGACGCTATCGCCAAGCTCGTGAAAGCCATCTGGGACCACACCGAGAACAGCCCGACCGCGGCGCCGGGCACGGACCCGTCGCGGCGCGCCGGCGACCTCCTGCGGTACGGCGACGACCACTACGCCAAGCTGCTGGCCGAGATCAAAGCGGTCGGTGGTCCGGTCCTGACGGACGGCCAGGTGCAGGCGCTCGCGGATCGCATCACCGCCCAGCTCGGCGACACCCTGGCGGACCGGGTGATCGACCGTCTCGCCGCGCGCCTGCAGCCCACCCCGAGCTGACCATGAGGCCGCTCGGCGACGGCACGACGGGGATCGGCCCGCTCGACACCGCGGTCGTGTGGGCCGGGGCGGCAATCGCGGTCGTCGGCGCCTTGGTCGGCGGCTTTCAGGGCCTGCGCCGGCTGTTCGCAGTCCTGCGGCGCCTGGAACAGGTCGTGGACGACTGGCAGGGCGTCCCGGCGCGGCCCGGAGTGCCGGCACGGCCCGGCGTGATGGAACGCCTGGACACGATCGAGCAGCGGGTCGGCATCGTGGTGCACGAGGTGCACCCCAACGACGGGGCCAGCCTGCGGGACGCGGTGGACCGGACGAACCGGCGGCTGGCCCGGTTGTGCCCGGAGTGCGATGACCCGGAGCACCGGGCGCCCCCGGCCACGGAGGGGGGAGGGGGAGCCCCCTCGCGGTGAACTTCGGTGGTTTGCCGGTCAGCGCGGCCCCGGCGGGTGAACACTGGGCCTGCCCGGTTCCTGTTCGGGTGCCCATGTAACCCCACAGCCCGCTTCCCCCGGATACGGCCTGGGGGAAGCGGGCTGTGGAGGTTGGATCACACGTCGAAGCGGCCGGCCGCCACTTCCGCGAGGAAGTCGGCGAAGGCCTGCTGCGGGAACAGCAGGGCCGGGCCGTCCGGGTTCTTCGAGTCGCGGACGCCGACGCCGCCGAAGGTCGCTATCACGTCCGCGACCTCGACGCACTGAGACTGGTTGTTGCCGCTGTACGACGACTTCTTCCAGGCGGCACCGCGCAGATCCGGTGCCGCGATGCTGTTTCTGGTCACTTGTTGAGTCCCTCCAGGTGCTCGGCGATGACCTCCCGCGACCGTTCCACGGGAAGAGCGATGGACGCGGTTTCCCTGAAGTCTTTCTCCAGGAAATCCACCTCCGCAGGGTCTTCTGTGTGGTGCCCGCCCAGGGCGTTGTCCACGCTGGCGATCGGCACCCACGGGTGACGGTAGGTCATGAGCGTCATGGGCCCGCTGGAGCCGAAGCTGGGATGCGTGGTGAGCGGGACGATCTGCAGCGTGACGTTGGGAAGGTCCGAGAGTAGGAGCAGCCGTTGGAGCTGGTCCCGCATGACGAGTGATCCCTCTGCGAACTGCGCGTGGAAGGCAGCCTCCGGGACGAGAGCGTGGACGTCAACCGGATTTTCATCCCGGGTGACGATGAGCTGTCGACCGATGCGGACGTTGACCAGCATCTCGGCTTCATTGCGCCGTACCGCGCCGGGCCCACGGGTCAGCATCTCGTGGATGTACGGCGGGCTTTGGAGCAAACCGGGGATGATCACCGGGTGGTGGATGCGGATCGTCCGTGCGTCTGCCTCCAGCTCGATGAAGTCCCGGTAGCTCTCCGACAGACGGTCGCCGTAGGCGGCCCACCAGCCGGGCTCCTCCTGATTGGCGCGGATGACTTCCTCCACGCCCTCGGCATCATTGAGCCCGTAGATCTCCGCGAGGGTGCGGATCTCCTCTGCGGAGATCCGGTACACGCCGCGCTCCAGGCGTGAGAAGCGCCCGGTGTCCGTGCCCAGCTTCTTCGCGGCCTGAGCTGCGGTGAGCGGTGTCGTCAGACGCCAGCGGCGCATCTGGGCGCCAATACGTCGCCTTCTCACCGTCGGAGTGGTCCGCTTCTGCGCCATGGGTGCAGTCTCGCACGTCGTCGGCGCACCACGCTATCCACACAGAGGTTCGCACCTATGGCGCTTGCGATCACAATATTGCGCAGCGGTATTGCATCGCCTGCGACCGAAGGAGCAAGCTGGTTGCGGGCAGACGCGGCGCAACTACAGGCCGTTGTCGGCCCCACTGAGAGTGTCCGGGTCTCTGGCTGCCCCTTTGAGCAGCCCGCTGGGGGCCCGCCGAGCGAATCTGAGGCCGGCATGACGATGCTTCAAAGTGCGGTGGTGGTTCGGTTGTTATCGGACAAAGGGCCCGAGTGCATCGTCCCCGACGCCTGCATGACCGACGTCTGTGACGACCTCGGCATTCGCGTCACGCGGGCTGACGACCACAGCGGAAGCACTCCGGAGACGGACGGACGCTGGGTCGGCTCCCTGCGCCGGATCGTGGCCGCCAAGCTTACGACCTGGGGCATGAGTGGCGAGCCCGTCCAGGACGCCCAGCTCATCGTGAGCGAGCTGGTGACGAACGCCCTGCGATACGGCGAGGCCGCGGAGATCGCCTTCCGCCTCATCCTGACCACCAAGACAATCACGCTCGCGGTGAACGGCGGCACTTCCTACCGGCCCCGGGCCGTTGAGAGCGACACCGACAGCGAGAACGGCCGGGGGCTGTTCATCGTCGCGGCCCTTGCCTCCTCCTGGGGCATCGGCGACGACGGGACCACCACCTGGTGCACGCTCCGTCGTCCGGGCACGGAGGTGGCCAGGTGATACGGGCAACCACGACCGCGGCCCTCCCTCACTTCCTGCCTGACGGGCCGATCGGGCCGGTACGCATCGCGCCCACCTGGGCCGCGCTGTCGCTGCCCGCGGACTGGGGCCGGCAGGTGCTGGATGTGCTCGGCGACAAGGCCGGCCCCGTCTTCGAGGAGCCTGCGCCGGCACCTGGTGTGGATGCTCTCCGCCGATGGCGCCGCGGACTGGCCGGACGCCTCGGCCGCCCGGGTCGTGCGCTACGGGCACGGGCACCGGCTCCTCGTTCCCGGCCCGGACGGCTACCACGACGGCACCCGGTGGTTGCGCTCCCCGCTGGAGCTGCCCCAGTACACCGACCCCCACGCGCTGCGCGTCAGCATCGAGTTCGTCATCGGCCCGCTGGAGGAGGCCGCCGTGCTCGGGCCGGTGAGGGTGTGCCAGCACTGCCGGGCCCCGACCAGGGACGGTCACCTGGTGGAGGTGTTCGAGGGACCGTCCGGCTCTCTGTACCGCTCGTACGCCTGCCCGCGCTGCTGGGCCAGGACCGCCGCGGGCGGCGAGGGCCGGCACCTGCGGGCCGTCCAGCGGGGGTCGGGGTGAACCGTACCGAGCAGGTGGTCTGCATGGTGGCCGCGGCCTGCCTGGTGATCGCCCTGACGCTCGGTGTCGCCACCAGATAAGACCCCCACCCCGGCCAGCGGCGCTCTACGGGTTGGCGCCGTCCACGTGCCTCCCCCGTGGCACGGGCCGGGGTGGGCCGACCGGTCCCCGGGTGGCGGGGACCGGTGCGCGCCCGGCCGCCGACCGTGCTCCGGCGGCCGGGCAGCGCGACCACACACCGAAGGAGAACGGCCATCAGCACCCCCACCACCGCCAACGCCCCCCAGCGGCCCCCCGGCTGGGCCTTGAGCGACGGCTCCCGCCTGGTCAACCCGCAGGAGCGGGGGCCGAATCAGTTGCAGCTCAACGACTGGGTGGGCGTGGACGGGCGGGCCTACCGCATCACCAACTTGCGGCAGGTGGGCGTCGCTGGCCGCATGGTCGATCTGGCCCACCACGACCCCGTGTACCTGGCGGCGGGGTCGAAGCTCACCGTCTTCGAGGTGCTCCCACCCCCCGAGCCGGACGACCCGGGCGAGGAGCTGCCCAGCGCCGGCCCCGCCCAAGGGGCGCAGGACACGAGCTGCGCCGGGGGCAGGCCGGTACGCCCCGGCCGCCGCGGGGGCTGACCGTGCGCGGCCGCGCGTGGATGCGGGGGCTGTGCTGGCGGTGCGAGAGCACCGACCGGCTGGTGCTGTGGCTCGGCCCCGTGCAGACCGTCTACGGCACTGGTGCCTTTCACGCCTGCGAGGAGTGCATCCGGCGCCTGGAGGAGCTGGCGCTCGCGGATGTCCAGCGCGGCATCTGCACCGAATGAACTCCCGTCCCCAGCTCGCTGACGACCGGTCGCCAGCCGGGGACGGGCTCCACTGAAGCAACGACCCGAGGGACCGATTCACGGCAATGGCAACCACCACCGAGGAACCCCGCAGCTCGGCCGATAAGCACCCCGACGAGGAGGCCGGCCGTCCGCCCATCTGCGGAGAACTGGTCACCATACCCACCAGCCTCACCGTGACGGCGGCTCGGTACGCCAACCGCACGGGGATCGACCCGGCCGAGATCCGGGACGTGCGCTGCACCCTCCAGGCCCATCCGACCGGCGACCACTGGGCCTTCATCGTGGAGGCCACCGAGACGACCGGCGTGTGGACCCGGTGGAACGCGACCGACGCCCCCGAGGTCGTCTTCGTCCTGCCCGACTGCCCGGCCACCGACCCCGAGCAGCAGGCGATCTGCTCGGAGTTCGAGTTCCACGACGGCGGCCATACGTGGCAGGTGGACGACCCCTGGGACCACACCGCGCGCGCGTGATGCCCAGGGTCCGCACCCGCCCGAGCACGCTGTACCACGAGCCGGAAGCCGTCGCCTGGGCACGCCAGAAGGCCGGGCTGACCAAGCGCCAGCTCGCCCGCCTGGTCGGCATCAGCGAACAGCTCATGGGCGAGATCGAACACGGCTGGCGCAGCGCCACCCCCGCCAACCTCATCAAGATCGCCGACGCGCTCAACTGCCCCATCGTCGTGCTGGAGCGCAAGCGGTGCCCGGCCTGCGAAGCGCCTGAGCCGCACCCCATGCCGCAGCAGCCTGGCGACCCCTTGCCGGCCGCTGATGAACCCCCGCCCCGGCCGGTCGATGACGGGTCACCGGCCGGGACGGGCTCCACAGAAGAACCACTACGACAGGAGAACACCGTGGCACACCGCGATACGGACTTACAGCACCCCGGCCAGCGCCGCAACGGCGGCGCCTGGTTGATTTTGGACGACCAGGATCGCGCCCTGCTGGTGCAGCCGAGCTACAAGGACGGCGTGTACCACCTGGTCGGCGGCGGCGCCCACAGCAACGAACCGCCGCACCTCGCCGCCGTCCGGGAGGCCCGGGAGGAGATCGGGCTCACGCTCATCCCGCACACGCTGCTCATCACCGACTGGGTGCCGGACAACCCGGGCCGGTCCGCCGAGGCCACCACCCTCGTGTTCTTCCACCGCCTGGCGCCGGGTGAGCTGGACAAGATCGTGCTCAACGCGGGCGGCACGCCGGAGGGCGAGGACCCGGAGCTGGTCGACTACAAGCTCCTGGCCGACGAGGAGCTGGACGCCCGCTGCGCGCCGTACATCGCCCGGCGCGTCCGGGAGGCCAAGGCGGCCGTCAAGGACCCGACCCTGCGCGGATACCGGTTCGAGGGTCACCGCATCGCCGACGCGGCGTAGCCGCAGCTAGATCCCCCGCGCCCTGACGGGGACGGGCCGGGGACCTCATGGCGGTGGCCGTACGGCGGTACGGCCACCGCCCTCTCCGTCCGACCACCTGCCGCACTTCGTGGACGTGCGCCTGGCCGCATGAGGCCGGCGCTCCACCCTCCCTCTCCACCGATATGAGGAGGCACCGTGCAGGAACACACCATCGCTACTGGCCCCACCGAGCGGGCAGCGGAACTACTCGCTGAGGCCGTCCACCAGACCACCGGCCTGAACCTGGGCCGCGTGGACGACTTGCTGCTGCTGGACCCGGAGCGCCTGCGCCGGCACCTGGAGACCGCGCTCACCGGCCGGGCCGGCAGGGTGCGGGTCGCCGGGACACTGGACCGCCGCTTAGTCGGCATCGAGCGGCTGGACGGCCGTTGGACGCTGGCGGACCTGTCCGGCCAGCCGCACCGCACCCGGGCCTGGCCGGGGTGGGCTGAGGGGCACATCCACCTCAAGGACGCGGAGGGCTGGCTGTCCCCGGCCCGGGTGGACGATCAGGCCGTGTACCGGCTCAGCCGCCCCGTGGTGCTGCTGGCCGCGCTGTACCACCCGGAGAACTTCCCCCTACCCCGCTTCCCGCTGGGTATCTCCGACGTGGCGCGCGCGGCCCGCGCCACTCTCATGGGCACGGTCGGCCTGGCGGACATGCAGCTCGGCGTCACCCTGCCGGACCTGATCCGGCTCCTGACCGAGGAGGCCCCGGACATCCTCGGGATCAGCGCCACGTTCGGGCAGCACGACCTCATGACGGAGCTGCTGGACGCGGCGTACGCGCTGCCGGCGCCGCCGCTGGTCATCGCCGGTGGCAGCCTGACCGCGCGCAATGAGGGCCTGCTGCTGGACCGCTACCCGAAGTTGCTGATCGCCCGGGGCGGCGGGGAGCTGACGGTGCAGGACCTGCTGGCCCACTGGCACGGCGACCTGCCGCTGGGCGACGTCCATGGGATCGGCTACAACGGGGCCGCCCGCGGCGAGGGCACCCTCGCCATCGGGCGGCGCCGCACGGCCAAGCCGGTCAGCCGCGCGCAGGACGACTTCCTGCCGGAGCTGGACCTGCTGCCGGCGACGTTCGAGCACCACGGCGTTGCCCAACTGGAGGCCTCGCGCGGCTGCACCAATTTCTGCAGCTTCTGCCCGCGCGGCCACAAGGGTCAGTGGGCCGGGGGCACCCCCGCGGACTTCGGGTGGATGCTCGGAGCCATGGGCGCGGTGTTCGACCGGCACCCGGACATCTCCCGGACGCTGTACCTGGTGGATGAGGAGTTCATCGGCCGCGGCCCGGACGCCGTACCCCGCGCGCTGGAGATGGCCGAGGTGCTGCACGGGGCCGGGTTCAAGTGGGAGACGAGCTGCCGCATCGACCAGGTCACCCACCCGGAGCGGGACTTCGCCTGGCATGTCGAGCGCGCCGGCATGTGGCGCACGCTGGTGGAGCGGGGGCTGCGGCGCTGCCTGTTCGGCGTGGAGTCCGGCGTGGACTCGATCCTGGACCGCTTCAACAAGGAGACCGGCGGCGAGCAGAACGCCTTGGCCATCCGCACCCTGTCCGCGCTCGGCGTGCCCACGAGGTACACGTACATCACGTTCGACCACCTGATGACGCTCCAGGAGCTGGAGGCCACGTACGCCTACCAGGGGCGTACGGACCTGCTGCTGCGCCCCATGCCGGGCGTGCCGGTCGAGGAGATCGTCGCCGGGGTGCGGGACCCGGAGTGGGTGCGGGCCCACGCCACCGGCCGGGCCTTGCACACCGGCATCTCCTACATGCTGGTGTCCATGGAGTGCCTGATCGGCGCCGCGTATACCAAGCAGGTGCAGCGCGCGGGGCTGGCCGGGGAGGTGCGGCCGTCGATGGGCCGTCAGGACGCGCAGTTCGCGGACTGGCGGATCGGGGTGTGCAGCCAGTGGGCGCAGCTGTGGGTGGACCGCCACTTCGCCTTGGACTACACCCTCAAGTCCCTGGAGAAGATCCTCGACGGCGAGCCGCGCCACCGGGTGCGCGGTGCCCGGGTGGTCCTCAAGGACGCCGCTTACACCGTTCTGGGAGGGATGATCGCCGCCGCGCGGGAGGCGCCGGCCGCCCGGCTGCCCGTCCAGCACCAGGGACTGGAGCGACGCATCCGGGCCCTGCTGGACCAGGAGGTGGAGGAGCTGCGCGAGCGCATGGCCAAGACCGTGGCGGACGTGGCCGGGGGGCTGCCGGAACGTCACGCTCAGACGCTACGCCACGAGCACGGCCGGTGGGAGCGCGCCGAGGAATGGCGGTCGATCAACGCGGCCGACCCCTGCGGAACCTGAAAGGAGGCCCCATGGACATGCGACACCTTCCCGGCCTGGACCGTGACGTCTCGGCGATCGGCGCCGGATGCTGGACCATCGGCGGCTCGGCCACCAACCGCGGCGTGCCCATCGGGTGGGCTGGCGTCGACGAGGGCCGGGCCTTCGAGGGCCTGGGCCGAGCCTTCGACCTAGGGATCACCCTGTACGACACCGCCGACGTGTACGGCATGGGCCAGTCCGAGCGCCTGGTGGGCCGCCTCTTGCGGCAGATCGACCGCAAGCGCGTCGTGGTGTGCAGCAAGGTCGGGTTCTTCGCCGGCACCGCCGTCCACCCTTACGAGCACCGGCAGATCCTGCGGCAGTTCGAGACCACCACCGAGAACCTGGGCACCGGGTACCTGGACGTCTACTTCCTGCACAGCCCGGACTTCGGCCCCGGCGACCGCTACCTGGACCAGGCGGTAGAGACGGTAGGCGGCCTGCGTGCTGAGGCGCGGGTCCGTGCGGTGGGCATGCGCGCGCCGCACGAGTTCACAGAGCAGTGGGCGGCCGACCCCCACCACCCCCACGGGCCGCGGATCGCCCGGTGGCTGGAGCTGTTCGACCGCATCCGGCCGGACGTCCTGGCCGTGCGGCACAGCACCCTCAGCCCCCTGTACGGCCCGCAGGAGACGGACATCTTCCGGTTCGCGCGCCGCCATGGCGTGGGCGTGCTCATGAAGCAGGTCCTCGGCCAAGGACTCCTGACCGGCGCCTACGACCCGCGGCGCCCTCCCGCGTTCCCGCCCGGGGACCACCGTCGCGGTGACCCCCGCTTCGCCGTGGACGTCCTGGACGCGCTGCACGCCGCCCTCAGCGAGTTGCAACGGCAGCTCGGCCCGGACTGCTCCCTGACCCGAGCGGCCGTGCAGTACGCGCTCCAGGCGGACCCCGATGCGGTGGCCCTGCTCGGGTTCCGCGACGCGGACCAGATCACCGAGACCGTCACGGCCGCCGAGCGGTCCCTCACATCGGGGGACCTTCACGCCATCCGTCAACTCATGGAGCCGGTACGGGAGATGCTGTTCCCCGTGCCATCCCACACCTACGAGCGCTAGGAGCGTCATGCAGTACATCGAGGTCGAGCAGAAGTTCCGGCTGCTGAGCGAGCCGGACGACTTCAAGGCCGCCCTGACCGCCCGCGGCGCGACGTCCGGAGCCCCCACCCGCCAGGTGGACAGCTACTACAACGCCCCGCACCGGGACTTCCTCGCCGCCCCCAGCATCTCGGAGTGGCTGCGCGTGCGCGTCGAGGACGACCAGGCCTCCCTGAACTTCAAGCGCTGGCACCCCCTGGACGAGAAGATCAAGACCCACTGCGACGAGTTCGAGACCGTGGTGGCCGATGCCGAAGCCGTCCGCCGCACCCTGGCGGCCCTGGACTTCACACCGCTGACCGAGGTCGACAAGGTCCGCGAGGAGTGGCACCTCGACGACATCGCGGTGGCCTTCGACACCGTGGCCGGCCTGGGGACCTTCGTGGAGTTCGAGTTCAAGGGGGAGGCCGACACCATCGAGCAGGCCACCGACCGGATCCAGAAGTTCATCGACGGCCTGGACATCAAGCTCGGGGACCGCATCCACGCGGGATACCCGCACATGGCTCTGGGGATCGACCCCCGCTGAGCCGTACGCGGCGGTGGCGCGGGGGCCTGTTGTTTGACGAGGCGCAGGCCCCTCGCGCCCGTGACCCCCACCGGCCACCTGTCGGTACGCCCAGCACGCGGCGCGTACGGGCAGGCGGCCGGTGGGGGTCTGCGTGTCTGATGACGGGGCCATGGCGCCGGTGCTCGCCTGCGGGCGTGACCGGAGTTGCACCCGATGCTGTGACCTGCGGTACTTCTCGGCTACCTCTCGCGGATTCTGGGTGTGAGTTGGGTGTGATCTTGAAGGACTGAGAGGGTGCCGAGGGGTATTCCGGCGGTGCCTGAGACGTCGCCTCACCCTGCAACACCTGGCAAAGACGAAGGGCCGCCCCCCGCTGACCTGCGGAGGAACGGCCCTTCACCTGCGTTACCGAAGTCGGGGTGGCGGGATTTGAACCCACGGCCTCTTCGTCCCGAACGAAGCGCGCTACCAAGCTGCGCCACACCCCGGTGCAACGGGGTTTACTTTAGCGGACCGGGGGCCGGAGGCGAAATCCGGTTTCGGGGGGGCCGCCGGGGGCGGGGGAGGGGCGGGTCAGGCGGGGGTGAGGGTGAGGAGGGTGGCCTCGGGGGGGCAGGCGAAGCGGACCGGGGTGAAGCGGTTGGCGCCGCAGCCCGCGGAGACGTGGAGGTGGGAGGTGAAGCCGGTGGCCGTGTGGGTGGACAGGCCCTTCACCCGGTCGGTGTCCAGGTCGCAGTTGGTGACCAGCGCGCCGTAGAAGGGGATGCAGATCTGGCCGCCGTGGGTGTGGCCGGCCAGGATCAGCGGGTAGCGGTCCGCGGTGAACGCGTCCAGGACGCGCAGGTACGGCGCGTGGACCAGGGCCAGGGTGAAGTCCGCGTCGGGGTCGGGGCCGCCCGCCACCTTGGCGTAGCGGTCGCGCTTGATGTGCGGGTCGTCCAGCCCGGTCAGCCCCAGCACCGGCCCGTGGTCCAGCTTGATCCGACCCCGGGAGTTGCTCAGCCCCACCCACCCGGCCGCGTCGAAGGCGTCCCGCAGGTCCCCCCACGGGTTCCTGATCACCCCGTGCGCGCTGTGGCTCTTGCCGTTCAGCCCGTGCTGGCCGCGGGCCTTCTCCACCAGATACCGACCGGGGTTGCGGAACTTCGGGCCGTAGTAGTCGTTCGACCCGAAGACGTACGTCCCCGGGAACTGCATCAACGGGCCCAGCGCGTCCAGCACTTCGGGCACGGCGGTGGGGTCGGACAGGTTGTCCCCGGTGTTCACCACCAGGTCCGGGCGCAGCCCGGCCAGCGACTGCAGCCAGCGCCGCTTCTTCGTCTGCCCCGAGACCATGTGGATGTCGGAGAGCTGGAGGATGCGGATCGGACGCATTCCGGGTGGCAGTACGGGGACCTGGACGCGGCGCAGCCGGAAGGACCGGGCCTCGAAACCGGCCGCGTACGCCACGCAGGCCGCGCCGACCGCCGTTACGCCAAGGGGGATTCCGTATCGCGCGCGCATACGGACATCGTGTCAGAGTCCGCGCGGTTCCCGGGCCCCGGGCGCGGCCCCACCCCGCTTCCACCGCTCCCCGCACCCGCCCCGCTCCTGCTCCCGCCCCGCTCCTGGTCCCGACCCCGCTCGCGCTCCCGCCCCGCCCTTGGCCCCGCCCCGCTCCTGCTCCCGCCCCGCCGGTTAATGCCAGCGGCCGTCCCCGCGCGGTGCGAAAATCGCAGCATGACCACGACGCTCAAACAGCGACTGCAGGACGACCTCACCGCGGCCATCAAGAGCCGCGACGAGCTGGTCTCCGCCACGCTCCGGCTGACCCTCTCCGCCATCACGAAGGAGGAGGTCGCGGGCGCCACCGCCCGTACGCTCTCCGACGACGAGGTGCTGAAGGTGATCGCCCGCGAGGCGAAGAAGCGGCGCGAGGCCGCGGACGCCTTCGCGCAGGGCGGCCGGGCGGAGTCCGCGGAGCGTGAGAAGGCCGAGGGCGCGGTGCTCGCCGCGTACCTGCCGCAGCAGCTGAGCGACGAGGAGCTGGCCGAGGTCGTGCGGGCCGCCATCGCCGAGAGCGGCGCGCAGGGGCCCAAGGCGATGGGCCTGGTCATGAAGACCGTCGGCCCCAAGGTCGCCGACCGCGCGGAGGGCGGGCGCGTCGCCGCCGAGGTCAGGAAGCAGCTCGCCGGCTGACCCTGCCGGGTACGAAGGCCCCGCGCCTGCCGCGCCCACCCCCGGCCGCCCCGGCGAACGGCCCGTCGGCCCTGCCGCCCCGGCGAACGGCCCGCCGGCCCGCGCAGCCCAGGCGTAGCCCGGCCCATGCGTAGCCCAGCCCATGCGTAAGGGGCGCCCACCCCTGGTGAGCGCCCCTTACCGAGCCGCGCGTCGACGCACGCCGCCGCGACCCCCTACGCCGTCCCCCCGTTCCCCTTCCCGCCGGACGGCAGCAACGGCGGCCACGACGCCCCCGTCGACCCGTCCGTCGTCCCGCCGCCCGACGCACCCGCCGTGCCGGCGGTCGCGCCCGCCGTCGTGCCGCCCGCCGTCCCGCCGGTGACGCCGCCCGCCGCGCCCCCGGTGATCAGGCCGGTCGTCGCGCCCATGACGGTCGCGCCGTGGCCGTGGCCGTGCCCGCCGCCGGGCTTGTTGTCGCCGCCGCCCGGTCCCTGGCCGGTGCCCTGCGTCGCCCCCTGGTCGCCGCCCTGGCCCTGGTTGCCGCCCTGGTCGCCGCCCTTGGGCGCCGAGCCGGGCAGCTGCACCGTGACGAAGTTCTCCGCCGGCGTGCCGTCCAGCGCGCCGCTCATCGCGTCCTTCCAGATCGGCGCGGGGCCGGTCGCGCCCTCGACCTTGTCGAACGACTCCGGGCCGATCTTGATCGGCACGCCGTTGTGCTCCTTCATGGTCAGACGGGTGCCGTGCGGACCGGCGCCGAACGGGTCGCCCATCCACACCGCCGAGGCCAGGCTCGGGGTGTAGCCGGCGAACCAGGCGTCCTTGCGGTCGTCGGTGGTACCGGTCTTGCCCGCGGTGTCGCGGCCCGGCAGGTCGGCCGCGGTGCCCGTACCGTCGTCGACGACGCCCTTGAGCATGCTGTTCAGGGTGTCCGCGGTCTTCTGCGACATGGCCCGGGAGCAGATGGTGTGCGGCACCTTGAGCTGCTTGCCGTGCGAGTCGGTCACCGCGTTGATGGCGATCGGCGTGCAGTAGACGCCGCGGTTGGCGAAGGCGGCGTAGGCGCTGGCCACGGTGAGCGGCGACACCTCGTTGACGCCCAGGGTGAGCGCGGCGCCCTCCTGCAGCGGCTTGCCGTCGGCCCGCACGAAGCCCAGCCGGGAGGCCATGTTCATGATCGGGCACAGGCCCAGGTCGTGCTCCAGGGCGACGAAGTACGTGTTGATCGAGTGCTTCAGCGCGTCCGGCATGGAGTACGGGCCGACCTCGGTGGTCATCTCGTTCTGCGTGCCGACGTCCGTGTAGTGCAGCGTCTGGCCGCTGCAGGTGGTGACGTCGGGGTAGGTGTCCAGCTTGTACGGCGAGGGGTAGGTCTGGGACGGCTGGTAGCCCGCGTCCAGGGCCGCCGCCGCGGTGATCGGCTTGAACGTCGAGCCGTTCTGGAAGCCGCCGCTGTTGCCCATGCTCTTGTCGACCGACAGGTTGATCTGGGTCTCGTTCTTGCCGAAGCCGTAGGGCTTGCTCTGGCCCATGGCGATGATCTTGCCGGTGCCGGGCTCCACCATGGTGTCGGCGGCGGCGATCGCGTCGCTCTTGTAGACGTGCTCGGAGATGCCGTGCAGCAGCGCCCGCTGGGCCTTGGGCTCCAGCGTGGTCCTGATGGTCAGGCCGCCGGTGTTCCAGCGCTGTGCGCGCTCCTCCTTCGTCTTGCCGAAGGCGGCGTTCTGCAGGAACGTCTCGCGCACGTAGTCGCAGAAGAAGCCGGCGCCGTTGACCGCGGTGATGCAGCCGTTGCGCGGCTTGCTGACCTTCAGGCCCAGCGGCTGCTTCTGGGCGGCGGCCGACTGCGCCGGGGTGATGTCGCCGAGCTGTGCCATGCGGGCGAGCACGGTGTTGCGGCGGTTCATCGCCTCCTGCTCGTCGTTGACCGGGTCGTAGCGGCTCGGCGACTGGACCAGGCCGGCCAGCAGCGCGGCCTGGGTGAGGCTGAGGTTCTTGGCGTGGACGCTGAAGTAGCGCTCCGAGGCGGCCTCGATGCCGTAGGCCTGCTCGCCGAAGAAGGTGATGTTGAGGTAGTTCTCCAGGATCTTCTTCTTGCCCAGCTCCTTCTCGACCTGGATCGCGTACTTCATCTCCTTGATCTTGCGGCCCACGGTCTGCTCGGTGGCCTGGGCGACCTTGTCCGGGTCGTCGCCGGCCTGCTCCACGAAGACGTTCTTCACGTACTGCTGGGTCAGCGTGGAGGCGCCCTGGGTGCCGCCGTCGGAGGCGTTGTGGCTCAGCGCGCGCAGGATGCCCTTGAGGTCGAGCGCGCCGTGCTTGTAGTACCGCGCGTCCTCGATGTCGACGATGGCCTTCAGTATGTTCGGGCTCATCTGGTCGATCGGGACGACGGTGCGGTCGCGCGAGTAGACGGTCGCGATCAGGCCGCCGTCGGCGTCGAGGATCTTCGACGCCTGGCTCAACGCCGGCGCCTTCAGCTCACCGGGCAGGTCGTCGAATCCCTTGGCCGTGCCCTTGGCGGACAGACCGAGTGCGCCGGCGGCCGGCAGGGCGATTCCCGCGAGCACGACACCGGCCAGCACGCTGACACCGAGGAACTTGGCGGCCTGCTGGGCCGTCGACAGCCCCCCGCCGGAACGCTTGTGAGCCATGGGGAGCAGCCTACGTGCCAATTCTGAGGACGTGCGCCCATCTGTTCGCCTACTCTGTAACGGACAGGACGCGATCGCCGCCCGCGTCGCTGCCCTCCACCCTCACTCTTGTGAGTGATGAGAACTGCCCGAATTTGGGCATATGACCAGGGTCTTGCCGCTCGGAACAGTCACCCTGGGGGGAAATGACCGAAAGGTCCGTATCCGCCGTCGATCACTCCGGCGGGTGATCTCCCGTGCACGCATAGTCCATTCGGGCCATGCAAGATTGGGCCTGAAAGGGCTGTTGCGCCGCGCCTACCTTCCGTAACGTCCTCAACTGGCGACGGTGAATATGCCGGTTGCCGCCGTGGGGGAGCCTCGATTCGGGAGAGGACGGCACCAGCATGGGTAGCTGGGTAACCGACTGGAGCACGCAGGCGGCGTGCAGGACGACTGATCCGGACGAGCTCTTCGTCCAGGGCGCGGCCCAGAACCGGGCCAAGGCGGTGTGCACCGGCTGCCCGGTGCGGACCGAGTGCCTGGCCGACGCGCTCGACAACCGCGTCGAGTTCGGCGTATGGGGGGGCATGACGGAGCGTGAGCGCCGGGCGCTGCTGCGCCGCCGCCCCACCGTCACCTCATGGCGCCGGCTGCTGGAGACCGCCCGCACCGAGTACGAGCGCAGCACGGGCCTGCTGCCGCTCGGCGACGACGAGGACTACGCCGCCGCGGGCTGACCGCGCGGGATTCGCCGTCGCGGGCCCCGGGCCGCGGATTCGCCGCCGCGGGCCGGACCGCACGCGGCGCGGATCAGCAACACGCCGTGTCCGCGCCGCCCTCCGTGGGCGCCGCCGCGGGCACCGGCAGGGGCCTCACGCCGCGGCGGACGCGTCGCCGCCCAGGCGCAGGCCGATCGCGCGCAGCCCGTCCAGGTCGTGCACGTCGCCGGGCAGAGCGGTGACGTCCACCATGGGCACCTCGGGGTGCACGGAGACGAAGCGGTCACGGGTGCGCCGTTCACGCGCGACCACCTGCATACGCTCGGCGTGCAGCCTCAGCAGTCCGGCGGTGAGCCGTTCCGCACGGTCCTGGTCCTGCCCTCCCTCCGTACGGCCGCGAGCAGCGCTGTCACGCGTGTCACGGGCCCCTTCGGAGCCGCCTGCAACAGCTTTCCCGGCGGGGTGATCGACAATGCCGCCGCCGTCAAGATTTTCGCCGCCGGCGCTCGGGGCATCCGCGGGGTCATCGGGAGCGTCCGCGTCCTCAAGGGCCTCCGCCGCCGCCAGCGCGCGCTCCGCCGTGAGCCGGTCCGCGCCGCTGCCGTGCACCCGGTTCAGCACCAGCCCGGCCAGCGGCATGTCCTCCGACGCGAGCCGCTCCACGAAGTACGACGCCTCGCGCAGCGCGTCCCGCTCCGGGGCCGCGACCACCAGGAACGCCGTGCCCGGGGCCTGCAGCAGCCGGTACGTGGCGTCCGCGCGGGTCCTGAAGCCGCCGAACATGGTGTCCATGGCCGCCACGAACGTCTGCACGTCGCGCAGCAGCGAGGCGCCCATCACCTTGCTCAGGGTGCCGGTCATCATCGACATCCCGATGTTGAGGAACTTCACCCCGGCCCGGCCGCCGACCTTCGCCGGCGCCATCAGCAGCTTGATGAACCGGCCGTCCAGGAACGACCCCAGCCGCTTGGGAGCGTCGAGGAAGTCCAGCGCGCTGCGGCTCGGCGGGGTGTCCACGATGATCAGGTCCCAGGCGTCCTGGGCGCGCAGCTGGCCCAGCTTCTCCATCGCCATGTACTCCTGCGTGCCCGCGAAGCCGGCCGACAGCGACTGGTAGAAGGGGTTGTCCAGGATCGCCCTGGCCCGCTCGGGATCGGAGTGCTGGACCACGACCTCGTCGAAGGTCCGCTTCATGTCGAGCATCATCGCGTGCAGCGAACCGCCGGCCGACCGATCGATTCCGGCCACCTCGCGGGGGGTGTTGTCGAGTTCGGTCAGGCCCATCGACTGCGCCAGCCGGCGGGCCGGGTCGATGGTCAGCACGACCGCGGTACGGCCGCGCTCGGCGGCGCGCACGCCCAGGGCCGCGGCGGTGGTGGTCTTGCCGACGCCGCCGGAGCCGCAGCACACGATGATGCGGGTCTTCGGGTCGTCGAGCAGCGGGTCGATCTCCAGCACGGGGCTGTCCAGGCTCATCCCGTCCTCGCCTCTCAGTCCTCGTCCCGGTCGTCGTGCGCGACCGTCTGCTTGCGCAGGCTCTCCGCCAGCCGGTACAGCCCGCCGAGGTCGACGCCGTCGCCGAGCAGCTCCAACTCCCGCAGCGGCAGGCCGAGTCCGGCGATCTCGGCACGCTGCTCGCGCTCCAGCACCACCCGCTCGGCGTGCTCGTGCGCCTGCGCCAGCAGCGGGTCGACCAGCCGCTCGGCGACCCCGCCGCGCCGCGCGCCGCCCAGGCCCGCCTGCGACAGCGCCTTGGCGATCGCGGTGCGCCGAGGGCCGCCGTCGGCGACCTCGGCCAGCTCGGCGTCGGCCAGCAGCACCGGGCGCAGCATGTTGACGATCACCGTGCCCACCGGCAGGCCGGCCGCGCGCAGTTCGGCGACGCCGTCCATGGTCTCCTGGACCGGCATCTCCTCCAGCAGCGTGACCAGGTGGATCGCGGTCTGCGGGGACTTGAGCACCCGCATCACCGACTGCGCCTGGTTGTGTATGGGCCCCACCCGGGCCAGGCCCGCGACCTCGTCGTTGACGTTCAGGAACCGGGTGATGCGGCCGGTCGGCGGGGCGTCGAGCACCACCGCGTCGTAGACCGGCCAGCCCGCCTTGTCCTTGCGCCGCACCGCCTCGCACACCTTGCCGGTGAGCAGCACGTCACGCAGGCCGGGCGCGACGGTGGTGGCGAAGTCGATCGCGCCGAGCTTCTTCAGCGCCCGGCCGGCCCGGCCGAGCTTGTAGAACATGTCGAGGTAGTCCAGCATCGCCAGCTCGGCGTCGATCGCCAGCGCGTGCACCTCGCCGCCGCCGGGCGCCGAGGCGATCCGCCGCTCCTCGTAGGGCAGCGCCTCGGTCTCGAACAGCTGGGCGATGCCCTGGCGCTCCTCGACCTCCACGAGCAGCACGCTGCGGCCCTCGGCGGCGAGGGCGAGCGCCAGCGCGGCGGCGACCGTGGTCTTCCCCGTGCCGCCCTTGCCCGTCACGATGTGGAGCCTGGCGGCGGAGGACTGTTGAGGGCTCACTCTTGCGAGCCTAACCACTCGGCGCCCGCGGTAGTCCGGTGGCCGACCGGTTGGGAAGGTGACAGGCACTACAGTCGCGGTATGGCGAAGAAGTGGGAATACGCGACCGTGCCGCTGCTCGTGCACGCGACCAAGCAGATCCTCGACACCTGGGGGGAGGACGGCTGGGAGCTGGTGCAGGTGGTGCCGGGTCCGAACGGCTCCGAGCAGCTGGTGGCGTACCTCAAGCGGGAGAAGGACGCGTGAGCGGCGCGGTCGCCGCGCGGCTGGCCGAGCTGGGCCTGACGCTGCCCGAGGTGGTCCCGCCGCTGGCCGCCTACCGGCCGGCCGTGCGGTCGGGGGCCTACGTCTTCACCGCGGGCCAGCTCCCGCTGGTGGACGGCAAGCTGCCGGCCGCCGGCAAGGTGGGCGCGGAGGTCACCGCGGAGCAGGCGTACGAGCTGGCGCGGACCTGCGCGCTCAACGCCCTCGCGGCGGTCGGCTCGGTCGTCGACGGCGACCTCGACCGGATCGCGCGCGTGGTGAAGGTCGTCGGCTTCGTCGCGTCCGCGCCGGACTTCACCGGGCAGCCGGGGGTCGTCAACGGCGCGAGCGAGCTGCTCGGCGAGGTGCTGGGCGAGGCCGGCGTGCACGCCCGCAGCGCGGTCGGCGTCGCGGTCCTGCCCCTCGACGCCCCCGTCGAGGTCGAGCTCCAGGTCGAGCTCCGCGACTCAGCCGGCGCCGGGCGCCGGGCCCTGCGCGCGCGGCGTCCGGGCGGCCCGGAGCCTGGGCGCCCCCGGACCGACCGCCGAGGCCCTGCGCGCGGCGTCCGGACGTTGGGCGAACGGGTGCGCGCGGGTAGCCTCGTGGGCATGACAGCGATGGACGGTGCGGCGTACCCCGCCGCGTGGCCCGAGCGCATCCGGGCGCTGGCGCGCGGCGAGCTGGACCCCGTCACGCCGCGCGAGGCGGCGACCGTGCTGCTGCTCAAGGACGGCGACGGGGCCGGCGGCCTCAGCGTCCACATGCTGCGCCGCCGCGCCTCCATGGCGTTCGCGGGCGGCGCCTACGCGTACCCCGGCGGCGGCGTGGACCCGCGCGACGAGCGGCCGGTGCGCTGGGCCGGACCCGGCCTCGCGCAGTGGGCGGCCGTGCTCGGCGTGCCGGAGCGCCGGGCGCAGGCGGTGGTGTGCGCCGCGGTGCGCGAGACCTTCGAGGAGTCCGGCGTGCTGCTCGCCGGCCTCGCGACCCCCGGCGACCGGGAGCACCTCGACGGCCCGCAGCACCCGGCGGGCGACCCGGAGCACCCGGGGGACAGCCCGCAGCACCCCGGCGACCCGGAGCACCCGGCGGGCGACCCGGAGCACCCCGCGTCCCCCGGCGGCCCGCAGCACCCCGGCGACCCGGAGAGCCACGCCGACCGGCGCTCCGACGCCGGCATCGTCGCCGACACCACCGGCCCGGACTGGGAGGCCGACCGCCGCGCGCTGGTCCGCCGCGAACTGGGCTTCGCCGACTTCCTGGCCCGCCGCGACCTCGTCCTGCGCTCGGACCTGCTGACGCCCTGGGCGCGCTGGATCACCCCGGAGTTTGAGGAGCGCCGCTACGACACGTGGTTCTTCCTCGCCCGCCTCCCGCGGGGCCAGCGCACCCTGGACGTGACCGGCGACGGCGAGGCCGACCGCACGGTGTGGCTGCGCCCCGCCGACGCCGTCGAGGGATACGAGCGCGGCGAGATGGTGATGCTCCCGCCGACCGTCACGATGCTGCGCGACCTGCTGCCGTACCCGAGCGCCGACGAGGCGCTGGCGGCGGCGCCCGGCCGGGACCTGACGCCCGTGGTGCCGTACGCCACGGTGGACGAGGCGGCCGGCTCGGTGGTGCTGAGCTGGCCGCGGCACGGCCACTTCGACCGGGTGATCATGGAAGGGGGCGCGGGCCGATGACCGCGGCGACCACCCCGCCGGGCCGGCCGCAGCCGGCCGTCGGCGGCCGGGCCACCGAGCGCGCCCTGTGCGTGCTGGCCCCGAACCCGTCGGCGATGACGCTGGACGGCACCAACACCTGGATACTCGCCGAGCCGGACTCGCCGCTGGCCGTGGTGGTCGACCCCGGTCCGCTGGACGAGGCGCACCTGGCGAACGTGGTGGCCACCGCCGAGCGGCTCGGCAAGCGCGTCGCCCTGACGCTGCTCACCCACGGCCACCCCGACCACGCCGAGGGCGCCGCGCGCTTCGCCGAGCTGACCCGCACCCGGGTGCGCGCGCTCGACCCCGCGCTGCGGCTGGGCGACGAGGGCCTGGCCGAGGGCGACGCGGTCGGCGTCGGCGGCCTGGAGCTGCGGGTGATCGCGACCCCCGGGCACACCGCGGACTCGCTCTGCTTCCACCTGCCGGCCGACGACGCGGTGCTCACCGGCGACACCGTGCTGGGCCGCGGCACCACCGTGGTCGCGCACCCCGACGGCCGGCTCGGCGACTACCTGGACTCGCTGCGCCGGCTGCAGACCCTCACCGTCGACGGCGGCGTGGACACCGTGCTGCCCGGCCACGGACCGGTGCTGGACGACGCGCGCGGCGCCGTCGAGTTCTACCTCGCGCATCGCGCCCACCGCCTCGCGCAGGTCGAGACCGCCGTCGAGGGCGGCCTGCGCACCCCGCGGGACGTGGTGGCCCACGTCTACGCGGACGTGGACCGCGCGCTGTGGCCCGCCGCCGAACTGTCGGTCCGCGCCCAGCTGGACTACCTGCGCGAGCACGGACTGATCGACGCGGCCACGGACTGATCGACGCGAGCACGGACTGACCGACGCGACCACGGACTGAGCGAGCCGCCATGACCTCTGCGCCCCCGCCCCCGCCGCCCGCTTCCCCGGCGGACGCCCGCCCCACGGACCTCTTCCGCCCCTGGGACCCCGCCTTCGTGGCCGACCCCTATCCCGCCTACGACGCCCTGCGCGCCGCCGGCCGCGCGCACTGGTTCGAGCCGACCGGCCAGTGGCTCGTCCCGCACCACGACGACGTGAGCGCGCTGCTGCGCGACCGCCGGCTGGGCCGTACGTATCTGCACCGCTTCAGCCACGAGGAGTTCGGGCGCACGCCCCCGCCGCCCGAGCACGAGCCGTTCACCGTGCTCAACGGCGAGGGCATGCTCGACCTGGAGGACCCCGCGCACGGCCGCATCCGCCGGCTGGTCGCCAAGGCGTTCACCCCGCGGATGGTCGAGGACCTCGCGCCGACCGTGCGCCGGCTGGCCGGCGAACTGGTCGCGTCGCTGTACGCGGACGGCGGCGGCGACCTGCTGACGGCGGTCGCCGAGCCGCTGCCGGTCGCCGTGATCGCCGAGATGCTGGGCGTCCCGCCGGCCGACCGCGGCCTGCTGCGGCCCTGGTCGGAGGCGATCACCGGCATGTACGAGCTGAACCCGACCGAGGAGACCGCCCGGCGCGCGGTGCGGGCCAGCGAGGAGTTCTCCGCGTACCTGCGCGCGCTGATCGCCGCCCGGCGCCGTGACAGCGGCGACGACCTGATCAGCGCGCTGATCGCGGCCCACGACGGCGGCGACGTGCTCAGTGAGCAGGAGATGGTCTCCACCTGTGTGCTGCTGCTCAACGCCGGCCACGAGGCGACCGTCAACACCACCACGCTCGGCTGGCTGCACCTGTTCCGGCACCCCGACCAGCTCGCGCTGCTGGCCGCCGAGCCCGAGCGGCGGCTGCCGGACGCGGTCGAGGAGATGCTGCGCTACGACACCCCGCTGCAGCTGTTCGAACGCTGGGTGCTGGACGACATCGAGATCGGCGGCGCCGCGATCCCGCGCGGCAGCGAGGTCGCGCTGCTGTTCGGCTCGGCCAACCGCGACCCGGCGCGCTTCGCCGACCCGGGCCGCTTCGACATCACCCGGCCCGCGGCGGGCAACAAGCACGTGTCCTTCGGCGCGGGCATCCACTACTGCCTGGGCGCGCCGCTGGCCCGGGTCGAACTGGCCGCCTCCTTCGGCGCGTTCCTGCGCGACGCGCCCGGCATGCGGCTGGTCCGGGAGCCCGAGTGGCGGCCGGGCTACGTCATCCGCGGCCCCCGCGAGCTGCACGTCACCTGGTGAGCTGAGGCCGCATCCGTCAGCGGCGCGGGGCCCGTCAGCCGCGAGACGCCTGTGAGCCGGGAGGGGCCCGTCAGCCGCGAGGGGTCCGGGAGCCGCGCGGGCCGCGCGCGGACGCTCAGCGCGGCACCGTCAGCCGCCACGCCGCCGGCTCCACCGTCCAGGTGCGGGTGCGCACCGGCCCGGTCACCGCGGAGTCCGCGCGGTAGCGGAAGTCGCGGCCGGAGACGGTGACGGTCCGGGCGACGGCCCGCAACTGGTCGGTCGCGCCGGCCTCGTCGGGCCGGCTGACCAGCACCTCGGCGAAGCCGGTCGGCGCGGTGCGCACCGAGACCTCGTGCACCGGCTGGTCCAGGTCGGTCAGCAGCACGCCGTCCGCCTCGACCCGCAGCCGGCGCAGCGGCGGCGGCTGCCGCCCGCCCACCGGGATCGGCGAGGTCAGGGTGCGGGCCAGCGAGCGGGCGGTCTTCTCCACCGGCGTCCACCAGTGCGCCGCGGTGTGCGCGACCGGCGCGCCGCACGGCATGCTCAGCGCGCCCAGCACGATGCCGCCGCTGTCGTCCACCAGCAGGTCCAGCTCGCGCTGCACGCCGTCGAGCACCGCGCGGGCCGCGGCCGGCACCTGCTCGGGCACGCCGAGCGCGCGGGCCAGCGAGGCCCGCGGCCCGATCGGCACCACCGACAGCGCCGCCTCGCCGAGCGTGCGGTCGCGGCGCAGCGCGCGGACCGTGCGCAGCAGCGCCGCGTCGTCGCCGAGCAGCACCGGGTGCCGCCGGCCGCGGTGGCTGAGCGCGTGCTCGGCCTCCTCGGCCGACTGCGGGAAGACGAATTTCACCGAGTACGCCCCCGCGCGCAGCACATCCTTGGCGATCCGCACGGATTCGCCGTCGGTCGCACGGGCCGCGGGGTCGATGACGACGAGCAGGGAATGCCCGGCCGGGACGTGAGCCGACACCTTCGTCCTTCCTCAGGTAAAATCTCGGTGCAAGAGCCCCTTGCGCCGTTGCGTCAGGGGCTTCGTCTATTCCGGGGCAGGTTTCGACGGCTCTCTGCACGTTGGACATGCCCCGCCCGGAAGGGGTGTACGCCTGTGCCCGCACTTGTGCTGCTCGGTGCTCAGTGGGGTGACGAGGGCAAGGGGAAGGCCACCGACCTGCTCGGCGGCTCCGTGGACTATGTGGTGCGTTACCAGGGCGGCAACAACGCCGGCCACACGGTCGTCGTCGGCGACCAGAAGTACGCGCTGCACCTGCTCCCCTCCGGAATCCTCTCGCCGGGCTGCGTCCCGGTGATCGGCAACGGCGTCGTCGTCGACCCGGCGGTCCTGCTCTCCGAGCTGAGCGGGCTGAACGAGCGCGGCGTCGACACCTCCAAGCTGCTGATCAGCGGTAACGCGCACCTGATCACGCCGTATCACCAGACCATCGACAAGGTGACCGAGCGCTTCCTCGGCAAGCGCAAGATCGGCACCACCGGGCGCGGCATCGGCCCGGCCTACGCGGACAAGATCAACCGGGTCGGCATCCGGGTCCAGGACCTCTTCGACGAATCGATCCTCCAGCAGAAGGTCGACGCCGCCCTCCAGGACAAGAACCAGATCCTGGTCAAGATCTTCAACCGCCGCGCGATGAGCACCGAGCAGGTCGTCGAGGAGTACCTCGGCTACGCGGAGCAGATCAAGGGCTACGTCGCCGACACCACGCTGGTCCTGAACGACGCGCTGGACCGGGGCGAGGTCGTGCTGATGGAGGGCGGGCAGGGCACGCTGCTGGACGTCGACCACGGTACGTACCCCTTCGTCACCTCGTCCAACCCGACCTCGGGCGGCGCCTGCACCGGCACCGGCGTCGGGCCCACCAAGATCACCCGCGTGATCGGCATCCTCAAGGCGTACACCACCCGGGTCGGCTCCGGCCCCTTCCCGACCGAACTGCTCGACGAGGACGGCGAGAAGCTGCGCACGATCGGCGGGGAGTTCGGCGTCACCACCGGGCGCAACCGCCGCTGCGGCTGGTTCGACGCGGTCATCGCGCGCTACGCCACCCGGGTCAACGGCCTGACCGACTTCTTCCTCACCAAGCTCGACGTGCTGACCGGCTGGGAGCGCATCCCGGTCTGCGTCGCCTACGAGATCGACGGCCGCCGCGTCGAGGAACTCCCGTACAGCCAGAGCGACTTCCACCACGCCAAGCCGGTGTACGAGTACCTCCCGGGCTGGTCGGAGAACATCTCGGGCGCCAAGTCGGTGGCGGACCTGCCGAAGAACGCGCAGGCGTACGTCAAGGCGCTGGAGGAGATGTCGGGCGCGCCGATCTCCGCGATCGGGGTCGGCCCCGGCCGCACCGAGACGATCGAGGTCAACCCCTTTTTCTGATTCCTCTGATTCTCCGCTGATTCCGCTGATTCCGCTGATTCCCCTCGGACCGTCGTCGGGCGCGGGGCGCTCCGCGGTGCGTCAGCCGGCGGTCTTCTCGTACGTCAGCGGGGACCTGCCGCTGTCGACGTTGTCGCGGCGCAGGTGGTCGGCGTCGACCAGGGTCAGCGTGGTCGCGCCGCCGGGCAGGCAGGAGGCGGCCGAGCCGCGGGTCACCCGCGAGGGGCTGAGCGCGACCGGCGGCCCCGCGGCCGTCACGTGCATCGTCCAGGCGCAGGAGTACGAGGGCCCGTCGCCGGTCAACTCCACCGTGCCGTCGGCGTGGACGGTGAGCACGCGGGTGTCGGCGGCGGTCGCGTCGCCGCCGTCGAAGCTGGTCCGCCAGGTGCCGACCATGTCCGCGGGCGGCCTCAGGCTCCCGGCCGCGGCGGGCGTGTCCGGGGCGCTCGGGTGCGCCGACGCCGGCGCCGACGCGTGCGTACTCGGCGCCGCGGCCCGCCCGCGGCCCGAGCCCTCCCCGCCGCCGCGGGCCACGACCGCGGTGACCGCGACCGCGGCGACCACGAGCACGGCGGCCCCCGCGGCCAGCACACGCCGCCGCCGACGCGCGCCCTCGGCCCGCCCCGGTCCCGCGGGCCCGGAAGGTCCCGGGTACGCGGCCGGCGCGGCTGGTCCGGCCGGGTCGGCCGGGCCCGCGGGGCCGGCCGGGCGTCGGCCGGTCCGGGGGCCTGCCGCGGGGGCGGGGGTGGCGGGGTCGGGTAGGCGATGCCCGCCGGGTACGCCGTGGCCAGGCCGGTCTGACCGGGGGACGGCTCGGGCGGGGCGGCGGCGGTGCGCGGGTCGCGCGGGTCGGCGGCCTTGGAGAGCCCTGACGCGGCCGGGGTCGCCGACGCCGCGGCGGCCTGGGGGAGACGCGCGGTGTCCGACGCGGGTCCCGGCTGCGCGGGGACCCGCGGCCGGGACTGCGCGGGCGGCTGCGACGCCGGCTCAGCCGGCGGCTCCGGGCGGGCCCGCTGCCGCGGCGTGGTGATCACCGGCAGCGAGCCGGTCTCCGCCTCCTCCAGCTCCAGCAGCCGTACCGCCTGGCGGCCGAGCCGCGCGACGACCGCCGCCGGCAGCCACGGCTCCTCGGCCGCCGCCCGCGCTCCCGCGCCCGCAGCCGATCCCGTGGCGCCGAACGAGTCCGTACCGGAGCCCGTACCGGAGCCTGGACCGGATTGCGCTGCCGCGCGCGGATCCGCGTCCGCGCCCCCGCCCGGCGCCGGCGCGGCGATCGCGGCCAGGCGGCGCCGCACGTCCGTCAGGGAGGGGCGCTCCGCGGGGTCCTTGGCCAGGCAGGCCGCGACCAGGCCGCGCAGCTCCTCGGGGACGGCGTCGAGGTCCGGCGGCTCCTGGACGATGCGGTACATCTGCGCGTGCACCCCGCTGCTCGCCGCGCCGAACGGCTGCAGCCCGGTCGCCGCGAACGCCAGCACCGAGCCCATGCAGAAGATGTCGCAGGCGGGCGTCACACGGTCGCCCCGGACCTGCTCGGGCGACATGAAGGCCGGCGAGCCCACCATCGCGCCGGTGTACGTGATCGAGCCGTCGTCGGCGACCGTCTCCAGCGCGCGGGCGATGCCGAAGTCGATCACCCGCGGGCCGTCGATGGTGAGCATCACGTTGGACGGCTTGAGGTCGCGGTGCACCAGCCCGGCGCCGTGGATGTCGGCGAGCGCGCGGGTCAGGCCGTCGGCCAGCACCCGGACCGAGGAGACCGGCAGCGGGCCGTGGTCGCGGGCGACGACCTGCTGCAGCGAAGGGCCCGCGACATAGCCCGTGGCCAGCCAGGGGACGTCCGCCTCGGTGTCGGCGTCGATCAGCGGCGCGGTCCAGGGGCCGCCGACCCTGCGGGCCGCCGCCACCTCGCGCCGGAAGCGGCCGCGGAACTCCTCCTGCTCGGCCAGCTCCGCGCGCACCACCTTCACCGCGACCGTGCGCCCGCGGGGCGAACGCGCCAGGTACACCCGGCCCATGCCGCCCGCGCCGAGCCGGCCGAGCAGCCGGTAGCCGCCGATCCACCGCGGATCGTCGCTCCTCAGCTCGTCCATGTCCGTACGCCCCCCAGCCTGGCCGCTCGCCGTGCCACCGAAGGATAGGGGCAAGCGTGCGCGGCGGGTCGGGCCGGGCCCCGCCAGGCCGCATCGGAACGCCACCGGGCCGCACCGGGCCGCACCGGGCCGCACCGGGCCGACCGCTCCCGGGCCGTCCCCGGCCGCCGCGCCGGGCCGGGCCGGAGGGCCCCTTAAGGTGTGGGGGACCATACGGATGTGCGACACCAGGCCGTGACGCCGGTCCGTGCCGCCGGTCCGTGACGCGGACGCGCGACGAGGAGACAGCATGGGGCAGGGCGGCCCGATCGCGGTGCGGCGCACCAGCCTGCGCCAGCAGATCGCCGACGCCCTGCGCGACGAGGTGCTCACCGGACGGCTCCAGGCCGGCCGCCACTTCACCGTCAAGGAGATCGCCGACACCTACGGGGTCTCCGCGACCCCGGTCCGCGAGGCGCTGGTGGACCTGGCCGCCCAGGGCCTGCTGGAGGTCGAGCAGCACCGCGGCTTCCAGGTGCGCCTGTTCACCGCCGCGGACTTCCGCTCGCTCACCGAGGCGCGGGCGTTCGTGGTCGACGCGGCCTTCCGCTGGATGGCCGAGCACGGCATGGGCGAGCTGCCGGCCGACGCGATCGCCTCCGTGCGCCGCCGCGCCGAGGCCGCAGCACGCGCCGCGCGGGCCGGCGTGCTGGACGTACTGATCGGCTGTGACCTGCGGTTCTGGGGCGAACTCGCGGCCATCGGCGGCAATCCGCACCTGTGCGAGTTCCTGGACCGGGTGCGGACCCAGATCTGGATATACGCGGTTCCGCACCTGCGCGGCCTCGGCGACCTGGCCGGGGTGTGCTGGTCCGAGCACGTCGCGCTGGTCGACGCGGTCGCCGCCCGCGACACCGAGACGGCCCGCCGGCTGACCCACGAGTACCACGTGCACGGCCGCGCGCTGATCGAGCGGCTCGCACCGCCCGCGGGGCCGTGAGGCCAGGGGCCCGACCCCGCCGCCGTGACACCCGCCTCGACACCCGCCTCGACACCCGCCGTGACACCCGCCGCGACGTGCGACGCGCCGCCGGGCCGCGCCTGGCGGACCGTCAGCCGCCCCTCCCCGCGCGCCGCCGGACCGCCCGCGGGGGGTGAGGCGCCGCTGACGGGAGGCCCTGCGGCGAACTAGGCTGGACGCCCCCGACCGGATGGAGTGTCCGTGGCCTGCGACCTGTGGCTGGTGCCTCTCGTGGACGTGCTCTGCCACAGCCCGGACAACCCCTTCGCCGAGGAGATCGCCCGCTACGACAAGGCGTTGAACGACGCGGGCCAGCCGCCGGTCCCCGTCTACAGCTACATGCCGGGCCTGTCCGGCGACGTGGCCCCGGTCGCCTGCTTCGACTACGACGCGCTGCACTTCCTGCGCCGCGCCTACCTGCTGACCCTCCAGGGCCTGGAGGTCACGCCGGTCGACGCGCTCGGCGGCGACTACGAGCAGCTGCTGGAGATGTTCGAGGGCACCGCGCAGCGCTCCCACCTGGTGTGGCACTACGACCACGCGGGCGCGTACGTGCCGCTGGACTTCCCCGAGCCGGTCGTCAACGACGAGCTGCTGGAGGGCGGCGGCCCGCTCGGCTCCAGCCACGGGCTGCTGCGCGAGCTGGAGTTCGTCGCCCCCGCGATCGGCATCGACCCGGCCAACCCGCCCGCGCCCCCGGCCCCGCCGGAGCGCCACACCACCCTGGAGGAGCCCGCCCTCACCTCCGCGGCGGTCACCGCGGGCCCCTTCGCCCGCGAGCACCACGTCTGGCTCGGCCTGCACGCAGCGGCCACCCGCTCGCTCGGCCAGGGGTCGATGATCGTCTTCAGCTGAAGGGGGTCGCCGGCCGAAGGCGCTCGGCGACGGGCGCGGCGGCCCGCGTCAGCGCGGCGGGGTCTCCGGCGGGCGCTGGCGCGGCATCGTCGGGCGGGTGCTCGGGTGCGGCAGCCGGGGGGCCGCCGCACCCCCGTCCGCGCGGCCCGCCGGCCACACCGCGGACTGGGCGCGCAGCGGCGCGCCGGCCGTCCGCCCCCCGAAGTCCAGCATCCAGTCGGCGGTCTCCTGCCGGACCAGCTCCGCGACGTCCTCGGAGAACCGGCGCAGGATCGTCAGACAGCGCTCGGCCGCCTCCGCGGCGGTCCCGTCGGTCGGCCCGAGGATCTCCCGCACGCTCTCCGAGGCCCAGTCGAAACGCAGCGCCTCCAGCCGCCGCCGCACCGCCTGCGCGGTGGCCATGTCCCGCATCCAGCCCGAGGTCAGGCCCAGCACCCGGTCGAGGCCCACGCACACCCCGGCCGCGAGCAGCGCGACGAAGCCCCACGCCGCGGTGCCGTCGGCCGCGCCGGTCACCTGGGTGAGCGGCAGCGCCGCGCCCGCGGCCGCGCACACCGCGGCCGCCGCCCGCAGCCACCGTGCGCCGCGGCTCTTCCACACCCGGTCGGCCAGGTACCAGTCGACCGTGCGCAGCGCGTCCTCCTCCGCCCAGCGGTAGACCTCCTCCAGCCGCTCGGCCGGCTCGCCCCAGTCGCCCAGCGGGAACGGCAGCGCGCGCAGGTCCTCGTGCCGGTGGTGCAGCGCCCGCCGCTGAGGCTCCTCCCGAGGGGACTCCTCGGGGAACATGTCCGGCTGGCTCACTGCACGCTCCTCGTACGACCCCGCCCGGTTGAAAGTCTCTTCTTACCGCCGAACGGCTGAGCGTGGCGAGGCGCCCCCGGGGGATCCGCCCGCACGTGCCGTGTGAACAGGTGGAGACCCGCTGCGGCCGTCGCCCGAAAGAGTGAGGTCGGCCGTCCGGCGCGGGCCCACTACCCTGGTGCGCGTGAAGGTCCTCGTCATCGGCGGCGGCGCCCGCGAACACGCCCTGTGCCGCTCCCTGTCCCTCGACCCCGACGTGACGTCGCTGCACTGCGCGCCCGGCAACGCCGGCATCGCCGAGGTCGCCGAACTCCACCCGGTCGACGCGCTGGACGGCGCCGCGGTCGCCGACCTGGCCGGCTCGCTCGGCGCGGACCTCGTCGTCGTCGGCCCCGAGGCCCCGCTGGTGGCCGGCGTCGCCGACGCGGTACGGGACCGGGGGATCGACTGCTTCGGGCCGTCCCGGCAGGCGGCGGCCCTGGAGGGCTCCAAGGCCTTCGCCAAGGACGTGATGGCGGCGGCCGGCGTGCCCACCGCCCGCTCCTACGTGTGCGCCACGCCGCAGGAGGCCGACGCCGCGCTGGACGCCTTCGGCGCGCCCTACGTCGTCAAGGACGACGGGCTCGCCGCCGGCAAGGGCGTCGTCGTCACCTCCGACCTCGACGCCGCCCGCGCGCACGCGCTCGCCTGCATCGGCGCGGGCACGGGCGGCCGGGTGGTGATCGAGGAGTACCTCGACGGACCCGAGGTGTCGCTGTTCGCGGTCACCGACGGCGAGACCGTCGTCCCGCTGCAGCCCGCCCAGGACTTCAAACGCGCGCTGGACGGCGACGAGGGCCCCAACACCGGCGGCATGGGCGCGTACTCGCCGCTGCCGTGGGCGGACCCCGGGCTGGTCGCCGAGGTCGAGCGGACCGTGCTGCGGCCGACCGTCGACGAACTGCGCCGCCGCGGCACGCCGTTCGCGGGCCTGCTCTACGCCGGGCTCGCGATCACCTCGCGCGGGGTGCGCGTCATCGAGTTCAACGCGCGGTTCGGCGACCCGGAGACGCAGGTCGTGCTGGCCCGGCTGCGGACGCCGCTGGCCGGGCTGCTGCGGGCCGCGGCGACCGGGCAGCTCGCGGACTTCCCCGAGCTGCGCTGGAGCGACGACGCGGCGGTCACCGTCGTCATCGCGTCGCACAACTACCCCGGCGCCCCGCGCACCGGCGATCCGATCGGCGGGCTCGCGGACGTCGCGGAGAAGGACGAGCACGCGTACGTGCTGCACGCGGGGACGCGGATCGCGGACGGGCAGGTCGTCTCCGCGGGCGGCCGCGTGCTGTCCGTCACGGCGACCGGCGAGGACGTCGCGACCGCCCGCGAGCGCGCGTACCGCGCGGTGGACCGCCTCAGCCTCGACGGCGCGCACCACCGCACGGACATCGCCGCGGCCATCTGACTTACCGAGCCAGCTCCCCCGGCCGGCTCCGCGCTGAGCGTCACCCACCGGGGGCGCGGGGAACTGCGCGCTCAGCTGTCCACATGCCGGTGGTCCGGAGCGGACCGATCTTCCCCTTCGGGGCGGTGGCGATCTGCGGGCGCGTGGTGGCTCGGCGCGCAGTTCCCCGCGCCCCCGGTGGGTAGCGCGCAGCGCGGAGCTGAGGGGGAAGGGCGGAGCCGTCGGCGCAGGGGAAGCGGGGGAAGCCACTCCAAGGAGTGATGCGTGGGCCATATGGGTGACTCCGCGCGAGACCCCAACTAGGGTGCCCCGAAAGCCCCCCGCGGGGACATTGCGGCAATCAGCCCTACCGCATTGCGATGTCAGCGGGCGGTGCGACAGTGGGGAGAGGGCCGTCACCGTGACGGCCGCCGTAGCGCTGGGGGTGAGCCGCCGATGGCCGGAGAGACGGGCGAAGCCGTCGCGCGGGCCCGCGCCCTCGCCGTGCTCCGGGTGCGCGGCGCCGCGCTCGCCGCCGCGCTGATCCCCGCCGCCGTCGCGGTCGTGCTGCACGCCGCCGCGCTGACCGGCCACCTCGGCGCCGCCTGGACCCCCGCCCGGTGGGCGGTCACCGCCGTCGCCCTCGCGGTCCTCGCGGTGGCCGCCGCCGTCGCCGCGGTGATCGCCCGCGCGCGCCCCGCGGCCGCCCCGACCGTGCCGGTCGCCGAGTCCGCCGCACCCGACCTCTACCGCCTCGTGCGCGAACTCGCCGAGCGGCTCCACGTCCCCGCGCCCGGCGCGATAGAGCTGACCCCGGACTGCGACAGCTGGCTGGAGCCCGGCGGCGGCCCGGGCTCGGCGCGGCCCGAGCCCGTGCTGGTGATCGGCTCGCCGTTCCTGTGGTGGATGCGCGTCGCCGAACTGCGCGCGCTGCTCGCCCCCGTGGTGGCCGGCACCGCGCCCGCCGCCGACCCCGAGATATCCGCCGCCCGCCGCTTCCTGCGCGGGGCCGACGCGGCCGCGGGGGTCGCGTCGGCCCGGCGGACACGGGCGCTGCGCCCGGCGTACGCCCTGCTCGGCGGGGTCGTACGGCTGCTGCTGCGCGGCTGCCGGGTGCACGCGGGCGAGATGGAGCGCGCGGTCGCCGCCGCGGCGTCCGAACGCGCCCAGGCGGTCGACTACGGCCTGCGCATCGTCGCCCAGGAGCAGGTCGGCCTCGCCTACGCCGGCTGGGACCGGCTGCTCACCCGCGTCGCGCTGCCCGCGTGGCGGACCGGGCGCTGGCCGGCCCGGCTGGACGCGGGGGTGGTCGCGGCGCTCACCGAGCTGTCGCGGCGCGACCGGCTCGCGGAGGGCTTCGAGTCGCGGCTCGGCGAGCGCCCCGCGTGCGACCTGCTGGAGGAGCCGGGCGTGGTCGACGAGGCCGTGTCGCTGCTGGCCGCGCGGCTGTTCCACGGCGGGCCCGGGCAGCCGGGGCCCGGCTGGCAGCCGGTGAGCTGGGCGCGCTATCCCCAGGAGGTGGTGGAGCGGATCTGGCGCGAGGAGGCGGCCCGGCTGGTCCGCGTCCTCGCGGAGGTCGGTACGCAGGCGCCGGCCCGCGCGCTGTCGCCGGTGGCGGGCGGCGTCCTGGTGGGCGGCGAGCCGGGCGGCGCGGACGGCGGGGCGACGCTCGCGCGCGTCGTCGAACGCCTCGCGGCCGGCTCGCCGGAGGAGGTCGCGTCGGTGGTGGCCCGGCTGGAGGCGGAGGTCGGCCGCGCGGCCGGCGCGGCGACGCGGCCCGCGCCGCTGGCGCCCGCGTGCCTGCCGATGCCGGTGCGCACCGGGCGGGATCTGCTCGCGGAGCATGTCGTGGCGGTGGTGTGCTGTGCGGTGCTGGACGCCTCGGGCGGCGTCGCGGGGTTGGACTGGCTGGACGGCCCCGCGCTGCTCGTCGGCGGCGTCCGCCGTACGGGCGAGCTGGCCGCGCCGGTGGCCCGCCTGGTCGACCACGCGGACCCGGCCCCCCTCCTCACCCTCACCACGACATGGGGCCTGCGGCCCGGCTCCCCCTGACCCCGCCGGCGTCGCGCCGGGCGCTGCCCTTCAGGGGCGCGGGGAACTGCGCGCTCAGCCTCCCCCGGAGCTCCGCCTGGGAGGCACCCTCGGCCGATGGCGGGTTGCTCGCGCCCCCGCGGCGCCGGCCGCACGCACCACGCAGCCCCGCGCCCCCGACGTGCGCGGCGTCCAGCGCCGGGGGGACGTAGGGGCCGAACCGACGCCGGAGGCGGGAATGCGGACGAAGCGTCACGGCGGGCACACCTCGTGTGATGTGCTGGGCACAGCAGACCGCACGGTTGCACCGGGCGAAGGAGTCCGGCCCCGCGAGAGGGCCATCGCGCCCGGGGGAGGGGATGGGGAATGGCGCAGACGCGACGCTGGGAGTCCGGCGCACTCGCGCACGGCGTGTCCGACCCGTTCGGCCAGGGCCCGCTGCCCTGGCTCCGCGGCGAACCGCAGTACCTCGGCGAGGAGGGCCAGGTCGTCCCCTGGTACGTCGACCTCGCCGCGGGCACCGCCGGCAGCGCGGGCACCGCCGGGGCCGCACACCCCGCCGGCGCCACGTCCCGCGCGCACTCCGGCCGTCCCCACGTCCCCGGCCCCCGCACCGCCGACGACGTCCGCCGCCAGATCAAGGGCTTCGCCACCCAGAGCGCGGTCGAGCCCGGCTCGGCGATCGACTTCCGGATCACCGTCGACCCGCCGCAGGAGTACACCGTCGACGTCTACCGGATCGGCCACTACGGCGGCGACGGCGCCGCCCAGATCTCCGCCAGCCCCCGCCTGGCCGGCATCGCGCAGCCCGCGCCGCTGGCCGCCGGCCGCACCGTCTCGTGCCACCACTGGTGGCAGTCCTGGCGGCTCCAGGTGCCGTCGTACTGGAAGACCGGCGCGTACGTCGCCGTGCTCACCACCAACGACGGCTACCGCAGCCATGTGCCCTTCACCGTACGGGACCTGGACACCCCCGCCGACCTGCTCCTGCTGCTGCCGGACATCACCTGGCAGGCGTACAACCTCTACCCCGAGGACGGGCGCACCGGCGCCAGCCTGTACCACGCGTGGGACGCCGAGGGGAGGCTGCTCGGCGAGGAGGAGGCGGCCACCACCGTGTCCTTCGACCGCCCCTACGCCGGCGCCGGTCTGCCGCTGCACATCGGCCACGCCTACGACTTCGTGCGCTTCGCCGAACGCTACGGCTACGACCTGGCCTACGCCGACTCACGCGACCTGCACGCCGGCCGGATCGACCCGACCCGCTACCGTGGCCTGGTCTTCCCCGGCCACGACGAGTACTGGTCGCCGCCGATGCGCCGCGCGGCGGAGGCGGCCCGCGCGGCCGGCACCTCGCTGGTGTTCCTGTCCGCCAACACCATGTACTGGCAGGTCGACCTCGCGCCGTCCCCGGCCGGCGACCGGGACCGGCTGCTGACCTGCCGCAAGCGCCGCGGCGCGCCCCCCGGCCGCAGCGCGCTCTGGCGCGACCAGGGCGAGCCCGAGCAACTGCTGCTCGGCCTGCAGTACGCCGGCCGGGTGCCGCAGCCGGCGCCGCTGGTGGTGGCCAACGCCGACCACTGGCTGTGGGAGGCCACCGGCGCGGGCGAGGGCGACGAGATCGACGGCCTGGTGGCGGGCGAGGCCGACCACTACTTCCCGCGGGTGCCGCTGCCGGAGTCCACCGAGCGCGTCCTGCTCGCCCACTCGCCGTACCAGGCCGCGGACGGCCGCCCCGGCCACCAGGAGACGTCGCTGTACCGCGCGCCCAGCGGCGCGTACGTCTTCGCCTCGGGCACCTTCGCGTGGTCGCCCGCGCTGGACCGGCCCGACTGCGTCGACCCCCGCATCCAGCGCGCCACGGCCAACCTGCTCGACCGCATCTGCAAGCGGGACTGAGACCCCGGCGCCGGCCTCCCGCGGCGGCCCGTGCCGCCGCTTCCGGACAGGTGCGGGAGAATCGGGGCGGAAAGCACCCAGTTGGGGAGGACGCCCATGCCCGGATTCGTCGACAAGCCCGAGCCCGTACAGGTGCCGGGGCTGGTTCATCTGCACACCGGCAAGGTGCGCGACCTGTACCAGAACGCGGCCGGGGAGCTGGTGATGGTGGCCAGCGACCGCACCTCCGCCTTCGACTGGGTGCTGCTCGACAACATCCCGGACAAGGGCCGCATCCTCACCCAGCTCTCCCTGTGGTGGTTCGACCAGCTCGCGGACCTCACGCCCAACCACGTGGTGTCCACCGAGGTGCCGGCCGGCGCCCGCGGAGTGGGAGGGCCGCACGATGGTGTGCCGGCCGCTGACGATGGCGCCGGTGGAGTGCGTGGCCCGCGGCTACCTCACCGGCTCGGGGCTCGCCGAGTACCAGGAGCACCGCACGGTGTGCGGACTGGCCCTGCCCGAGGGCCTGGTGGACGGCTCCGAGCTGCCCGCGCCGATCTTCACCCCGGCCACCAAGGCCGCGGTCGGCGACCACGACGAGAACGTCTCGTACGAGGAGGTGGCCCGGCAGGTCGGCGCGGACACCGCCGCCCAGCTGCGGCAGGCCACCCTCGCCGTCTACTCCCGTGGCCGGGACATCGCCCGCGAGCGCGGCATCATCCTGGCCGACACCAAGTTCGAGTTCGGCCGCGACGAGGACGGCGCGCTGGTGCTCGCCGACGAGGTGCTGACCCCGGACTCCTCCCGCTTCTGGCCGGCCGACCAGTGGGAGCCGGGGCATCCCCAGCCGTCCTTCGACAAGCAGTTCGTCCGCGACTGGCTCACCTCGGACGCCTCGGGCTGGGACCGGTCGGGCGAGCTGCCCCCGCCGCCCCTGCCGCAGCAGATCGTCGAGCAGTCCCGGGCCCGCTACGTGGAGGCGTACGAGCGCCTGACCGGGACGACGTGGGCGTAGCCGGCCCGGCCCGCGGACACGGCGAAGGCCCCGGTCGGTCGACCGGGGCCTTCGCCGTGCTGGAGCGGACGACGAGATTCGAACTCGCGACCCTCACCTTGGCAAGGTGATGCTCTACCAACTGAGCCACGTCCGCAGGGCGTGTCGCTACTGTACCCGAAGCGTCCGGGAGGTGAGAAACGGGTTCCGCACACCTGGCCGGGACACGGCGAAGGCCCCGGTCGCTTGACCGGGGCCTCCGTCGTGCTGGAGCGGACGACGAGATTCGAACTCGCGACCCTCACCTTGGCAAGGTGATGCTCTACCAACTGAGCCACGTCCGCACGTGCTGCGATCACTGTACCAGTGACCAGAGCGGGCGACAGGAATTGCACACTGCCCCTCCCCCTGGAAGGGGGGCGCTCTACTACTGAGCTACACCCGCACGCCGCCTCGACCTGGGCTTTCCCGCTGCTGCGGTGGCCCCGCCCTCGGCGTGGTCCCCACACTAGCGGACATCAGGGGGTGGCTGTCCAATCGGGGCCGACCGCCCGCGCGTCCGGCCCCGACGCGGCGTCAGCTCGCCCGGTTGAACGCCTCGTAGACCTTTTTGGGGATGCGCCCGCGGGCCGGCACCTCGAAGCCGTTCGACTGCGCCCACGCGCGCACGGTGGCCGGCGTGGGGGCGATCGGGGTGCGCTTGTAGGCGCGGCCGGAAAGGGTGCGGCGGCGGCCGGCCTCCACGTAAGGCGCGAGTTCCTTGCGCAACTTGTCCGCATTCTCGGACGAGAGATCGATCTCGTACCACTGTCCGTCGACGCCGAAAGCGATGGTTTCCTCCGCTTGGCCGCCGTCCAGGTCGTCGGCGAGGGTGACCAGTACGCGTTGCGCCATAAGGTTCGGTCCTTTCATTACGCCATCGGCTCGCCGGGCGACGGCGACAGGGCTGCCCGGTGGTGCTGTTCGAGATAATTCCCAAGCAAGCGGCGCCGCAAGCGTGAGAGCCGCATCACTTCGCACGGGGACCCTATGTTTTCTTCGGGGGTCAGCCCAAGTAATCCGCCAGCTGATACATAAACGTGATCGAAGATCTCGGCGCCTTCGCCGGCGGCCGAGGGGGTGTCCGCCGGTACGCCGCGCGATGCGACCGGTGGTGCGCCAGGGGGCGCGGGGAGGCGCGCGGGAGTGCGAGGAAGAGGTGCGAGTGAGTGCTTCGGGCAACCAGATGTGACCCACACGTATGTCCACGCGCGTAGATTTTCCCACCCGGTACGCTGAGGGAACCTCACGCACCACACCACCGGGAGTGCCAGTGGCACGCGTCGTAGTCGACGTCATGCTCAAGCCGGAGATCCTCGACCCCCAGGGCCAGGCGGTGCAGCGAGCACTGCCGCGCCTGGGCTTCGAGGGGATCTCCGACGTACGTCAGGGAAAGCGCTTTGAACTGGAGGTCGAGGGTCCCGTCGACGACGCGGCCCTCGCCCGCATTCGGGAGATCACGGAAACGTTTCTCGCCAACACCGTGATCGAGGACTTCAATGTAAAGGTCGAGTCGTGACTGCACGCATTGGTGTCGTCACATTCCCGGGAACACTGGACGACCGTGACACCGCCCGCGCGGCGCGGCTGGCCGGCGCCGAAGCCGTGCCGCTGTGGCACCGCGACAAGGACCTCAAGCAGGTCGACGCGGTGGTGCTGCCCGGCGGCTTCAGTTACGGCGACTATCTGCGGGCCGGCGCCATCTCCCGTTTCTCGCCCGTGATGGAGACGATCATCGCCCAGGCGAAGGACGGAATGCCGGTGCTGGGCATCTGCAACGGTTTCCAGGTCCTGTGCGAGGCGCACCTGCTGCCCGGCGCGATGCTGCGGAACACCGAACTCCACTTCGTCTGCCGGGACCAGCGGCTGCGGGTCGAGACCGCGGCGACCGCGTGGACCGCGGACTTCACCGCGGGCCAGGAGATCTCCATTCCGCTGAAGAACATCGACGGCCGCTACACCGCCGACGAGCGCACCCTGGACGAGCTGGAGGCCGAGGGCCGGGTGGCCTTCCGCTACGCCACCGCCGGCCCGGTCGCCGACGGCTACGGCAACCCCAACGGGTCGCTGCGTGACATCGCCGGCATCACCAACGCGGCCGGCAACGTCGTCGGCCTGATGCCGCACCCCGAGCACGCCGTGGAGCCGCTGATCGGCACCGGCCGCACCGACGGGCTCGCGTTCTTCACCTCCGTACTCAAGAAGCTGGTCAGCGCATGAGTCTCGACACGGTCAAGCAGGCCGGCCAGACGCCCGAGGCCGAGCAGCCCTGGAAGGAACTGGGCCTCAAGCAGGACGAGTACGAGCGGATCAGGGAGATCCTGGGCCGCCGCCCGACCGGCGCGGAACTGGCGATGTACTCGGTCATGTGGTCCGAGCACTGCTCGTACAAGTCGAGCAAGGTGCACCTGAGGCAGTTCGGCGAGAAGGCCCCGCGCACCGACGCGCTGCTGGTCGGCATCGGCGAGAACGCCGGCGTGGTCGACGTCGGCCAGGGCTACGCGGTCACCTTCAAGATCGAGTCGCACAACCACCCCTCGTACATCGAGCCCTACCAGGGCGCGGCCACCGGCGTCGGCGGCATCGTGCGCGACATCCTGGCGATGGGCGCGCGGCCGGTCGCGGTGATGGACCCGCTGCGGTTCGGCGCGGCCGACCACCCCGACACCAAGCGGGTGCTGCCCGGCGTGGTGGCCGGCATCGGCGGCTACGGCAACTGCCTGGGCCTGCCCAACATCGGCGGCGAGGTCGTCTTCGACCCCTGCTACCAGGGCAACCCGCTGGTCAACGCGTTGTGCGTGGGCGTGATGAAGCACGAGGACATCCACCTGGCCAAGGCGTCCGGCGCCGGCAACAAGGTGATCCTCTACGGCGCCAGGACCGGCGGCGACGGCATCGGCGGCGTCTCGGTGCTGGCCTCGGAGACCTTCGACTCCACCGGCCCCTCGCGACGGCCCGCGGTGCAGGTCGGCGACCCGTTCCAGGAGAAGCTGCTCATCGAGTGCACCCTGGAGATCTTCCGCGAGAAGCTCGTCGCCGGCATCCAGGACCTCGGCGGCGCGGGCCTGTCCTGCGCCACCTCGGAGCTGGCCAGCGCCGGCTCCGGCGGCATGCGGGTCGAGCTGGACACGGTGCCGCTGCGCGACGCGACGCTCTCGCCGGAGGAGATCCTCATGAGCGAGTCGCAGGAGCGGATGTGCGCGATCGTCGAGCCCGACAAGGTCGACCGCTTCCTGGAGATCTGCGAGAAGTGGGACGTCATCGCCACCGTCATCGGTGAGGTGACCGAGGGCACCCGGCTGGAGATCTTCTGGCACGGCGAGCAGATCGTGGACGTGCCGCCGCGGTCGGTCGCGCACGAGGGCCCGACGTACCACCGCCCGTACGAGCGGCCGTCCTGGCAGGACGCGCTGCAGGCCGACGACGCCGCCGCGCTGCCCCGGCCGGGCGGCGGCGAGGAGCTGCGGGCGCAGGTGCTCGCGCTGGTCGGCTCGGCGAACCAGGCGTCCAAGGCGTGGATCACCGACCAGTACGACCGGTTCGTGCAGGGCAACACGGTGCTGGCGCAGCCGGAGGACTCCGGCGTGGTCCGCATCGACGAGGACACCAACCTCGGCGTCGCGATCGCCACCGACGGCAACGGCCGCTACGCCAAGCTCGACCCGTACGCGGGCGCGCAGCTCGCGCTCGCCGAGGCGTACCGCAACGTGGCCGCGACCGGCGCGAAGCCGCTGGCGGTCTCGGACTGCCTGAACTTCGGCTCGCCCGAGGACCCGGCGGTGATGTGGCAGTTCGCCGAGGCGACCCGCGGGCTGGCCGACGGCTGCCTGGCCCTGGGCACGCCGGTCACCGGCGGCAACGTCTCGCTGTACAACCAGACCGGCGAGACGGCGATCCACCCCACGCCGGTGGTCGCGGTGCTCGGCGTGATCGACGACGTGAGCCGCCGCACCCCGATGGCCTTCGCCGACCGGGGCCACCTGCTCTACCTGCTGGGCGAGACCCGCGAGGAGTTCGGCGGCTCGGCGTGGGCGCAGGTCGTGCACGACCACCTCGGCGGGCTGCCGCCGGCCGTCGACCTGGAGCGGGAGCGGCTGCTCGGCGAGATCCTGATCGCCGCGTCGCGCGACGGCATGGTCGACGCCGCGCACGACCTGTCCGACGGCGGCCTGGTCCAGGCCGTCACCGAGTCGTGCCTGCGCGGCGGGCTCGGCGCGCGGCTGGTGGTGCCGGACGGCCTGGACGCGTTCACCTTCCTCTTCTCGGAGTCCGCGGGCCGCGCGGTGGTCGCGGTGCCGCGCTCGGAGGAGCTGCGCTTCACCGACATGTGCGGCGCGCGCGGCCTGCCGGCCACCCGGATCGGCGTGGTCGACGGCGACGCGCTGGAGGTCCAGGGCGAGTTCACCCTCCCCCTGGCCGAGCTGCGCGAAGCCCACGAGAAGGCGATCCCGGCACTGCTGGGCTGATCCCCCTCCTCGTACGTCCCCGGGTGCCCCGGCCGCGCCGACAGCGCGCCGGGGCGCCTGCTTGGGGCGGGCGTCTCCGGCGCCCGGCCGGGGAAGGCGCCGGCTGCCGCGTCCGCCGGGTCAGTCGGTGAGGGAGGTGGTGCGGACGCCGGGGAGGGCGTCGAAGGCCGCTTGGCGGTCGTGGGTGACGACGGTGCGGGCCGTGGCGGCGGCCGTGGCGGCGATGATCAGGTCGTGGGCGCCGCGCGGGCGGCCCTGGCGGCGGACATGGGCGAGCAAGCGCGCGTGGGTGCGGGCGACGGTGAGGTCGTACTCCGCCACCGGGACGACGGCGAGGACCGCGGTGACGAAGTCCTCGCGTGCCTGCCGCCGGGCGTCGTCTGCGAGTTCCACGCCGAGGAGCAGCTCGGCGGCGGTGACGGCGGCGATGACCACGTCGTCGTCGGGCGCGAAGGCGACGGCCGCGCCGGTGCGCTCGACACCGATGAGCACCCCCGTGTCCAGGATCAGGCGTCGGGCCATTGTGCACCCGGCTCGTCGGTGAGCAGGTCCCGCGCCCCGCTCACGTCCTCGGCGAAGCGGTCGTCCGGGCGGTGCCCGGCCAGTGCGTCGTTGAGCGCGCCGCCGTTCCCCGTCGGCGCGGGACCGACCAGCGCGAGCCTGCGGCCGGCACGCGTGATCACGATCGTCTCACCGTGCTCGGCGGCGTCCAATACTGCGGCGAAGTTGCGCGACGCCTCGGTGGCGGTCATCAGCTTCATGCCTATCAGAGTATCTGATTTCCCCTTGTCCGGGGCGTAAGCCCGGGTTCTTCGGGCCGCGCGGTTACGGTGAAGGCGTGAGCGCAGCGCGACGGGCGGATCAGCAGGCGGCGGCCGACGCGGCGCGCGCGCGGGACGGGGACGACCGGGCGGGGAGCGCCGGGAGCGCTGGGGCCGCGGGGGCGGGGCCCGATGGCGCGGGCGGCGGCCGGGCGGGGCGCGAGGGGCGGCGCAGGCCCGAGGGGCAGCTGCATCCCGTCACCCGCGTGGTGCTCGGCACGCTCGGCGGCGTGCTGCTGCTGGTCGGCGTGGCGCTGCTGGTGCTGCCGGGGCCGGGCATGCTGCTCGTGCTGGCCGGCCTGGTCCTGCTGTCGCGCGCGATTCCCGCGGTCGCCCGGTTCGAGGAACCGGTCCGTGCCAAGGCCATGGAAGGCGTCGAGGCGAGCGTCGCGACCGGCTGGCGGATCGCCGGCTCGCTGCTGGCCGGCCTCGGCCTGATCGGCGCGGGCGTGGTCTGGGGGGTGCGGCCGGTGTCGTGGCTGCCCTTCGCCGGCTGGAGCACCGGTTCGAGCCTCATCCTGTCCGGCCTGATCCTGCTCGGCCTGCTGGCGTGGAGCTACCGGCGGGTCCGCGGCCGCCGCGCGGCGGCCGCGGGCGACGCCCCGGGCGACGCCCCGGGCGGAGAAGACGCCACGGGCGCTGCCCCGGCCGCCGAACCGACCGCGGAACCGACCGCCGAACCCGGCGCGGACCAGCCCGCCAACCAGCCCGCGGACCCCGCCGGGGACACGCCGGAGTCCCGCGGGCGCTGACCGCGGACCGCCACGCGTGGTTGGCTGTCCCCGCCGCCACCCGTACGGCCCAACGGCGGAACCCGACCGGCCGTCCCGACCGTCGTACCTGTCGCGCGCACCCGCGGGTCTCGTCCCGGGAACCGCACCCGTCCACGCGCCCGCACCACCGACCGCACCCGAAGGGCCCGCACATGTACGAGTACAAGGTCGTCACGTTCCGTGAGTCGCTCATCGGCGACGCCCTGGACAGCGACAAGCTGGAGAAGACCCTCAACAAGCACGCGGAGGACGGCTGGGCGCTCAAGGCGATCACCTCGGCCGACGTCAAGGGCCGGATAGGCCCCGGGGCCGTCGAGGGCCTGCTGCTCACCTTCGAGCGCCCCCGCCAGGGCTGATCCCCGGCGCCCAGCCGGCCCGCCGCCCGCCCGCCGCCCACCGGCCGGGCCGGTCTGTCAGGGGCGGCCGTTAGGCTCGGCGCATGTCTCAGGCCAGCCGCCGCGCGCGGACGTACGACCCCGGCAGGACGTGGGACGCGCTGCTCGCGCAGGTGGAGCACGTGCGGCGCGCCGTGCGGGAGCTGACCGCCGAGCAGTGGGCCGCGGACAGCGGCCTGCCGGGGTGGGACGTGCGGACGCTGGTCGTGCACGTCGTGCGCCAGGTCGACGCCGTGCCCGAGCTGCTCGCGCAGCCGCCGCTGCCGCCGACCGCGCAGGTCACCGGCCTGTCGCGGTGGGCGCTGTCCACCGCGGGCATCGCCGACCGGCTGGACCGGGACACCCGGGAGACGGCCGCCGCGACCGAGGACCCGGTCGCCGCCCTCGACGCGGCGACCGCGCGCGCGGCCGAGCTGCGCGCCGCGGCGGTCCGCACCGACCTGGTCGTCCCGCACGTGTTCACCGCGATGCGCGCGCTGGACTTCACGGTCACGCGCCTGGTGGAGCTGGTCGTGCACAGCGACGACCTGTCCCGGGCGACCGGTGTCCCGGTCACGCTGGACCGGCAGGCCCTCGCCGCGACCGTGCGGGTGCTCGCCGACGCGCTCGCGGCCAAGGCGCCGGGCGGCTCGGTCGAGGTCCGGGTGCCGCCGTACGCCGCGGTGCAGTGCGTCGAGGGCCCCCGGCACACCCGCGGCACCCCGCCGAACGTCGTGGAGACCGACCCGCTGACCTGGGTGCGGCTGGCCACCGGCCGCCTCGCCTGGTCCGAGGCGCTGGACGCCGCAGCCGTCTCGGCGAGCGGCGAACGCGCCGACCTCGCCGCGTACCTGCCGGTGATGGGCTGACCCCGGAACCTGCCGGTGATGGGCTGAGCCCGGAGCCTCCGGGTGCTGCGCTGAGCCCGCGCCCCCCGGCCTCACGCCCAGTGATCACCGCGTGACCCGTCCCGCCCCCGGCCCTCGGTCGCGCCCCCGCCGTAGAAGCGCGTCCCCGCCTTGGGGTTGACGTCACAGCCCCTTGCCGCACAAGGCACTACGCGCATAGACCCGGCGCGAAGCCGCTGATCCGAAGGGTCCCTCGTTCGGACGACGGCCGATCCTGCCCTAGACTCGTGATGTGCCTCGTGGTGACGGACGACTCAGCCACGACCTGCTTCCGGGAGAGAAGGGCCCCCAGGACGCCTGCGGCGTCTTCGGTGTCTGGGCCCCCGGTGAAGAGGTCGCCAAACTCACCTACTTCGGGCTGTACGCCCTGCAGCACCGCGGACAGGAGTCCGCGGGCATCGCAGTGAGCAACGGCTCCCAGATCCTGGTCTTCAAGGACATGGGCCTGGTCTCCCAGGTCTTCGACGAGACCTCCCTCGGTTCGCTGACCGGCCACATCGCCGTCGGCCACGCCCGCTACTCGACCACCGGCGCCTCCGTGTGGGAGAACGCCCAGCCCACCTTCCGCGCCACCGCGCACGGCTCCATCGCGCTCGGCCACAACGGCAACCTGGTCAACACCGTCGAACTGGCCGAACTCGTCGCCGACCTCCCGCAGGGCCCCGGCCGCGCCACCAAGGTCGCCGCCACCAACGACACCGACCTGATCACCGCGCTGCTGGCCGGCCAGACCGGCCCGGACGGCGCCCCGCTGTCCGTGGAGGCCGCCGCCGTCCAGGTGCTGCCGAAGGTCAAGGGCGCCTTCAGCCTGGTCTACATGGACGAGCACACCCTCTACGCCGCCCGCGACCCGCAGGGCATCCGCCCGCTGGTGCTGGGCCGGCTGGAGCGCGGCTGGGTGGTCGCCTCGGAGACCGCCGCGCTGGACATCTGCGGCGCCACCGTCGTCCGCGAGATCGAGCCGGGCGAGCTGATCGCCATCGACGAGCAGGGCGTGCGCTCCTCGCGCTTCGCCGAGGCCCGCCCCAAGGGCTGCGTCTTCGAGTACGTCTACCTGGCCCGACCCGACACCGACATCGCCGGGCGCAACGTCTACCTGTCCCGGGTCGAGATGGGCCGCCGGCTGGCCCGTGAGGCCCCGGTCGAGGCGGACCTGGTGATACCCACCCCGGAGTCCGGGACCCCGGCCGCGGTCGGCTACGCCGAGGCCAGCGGCATCCCGTACGGCTCCGGGCTGGTCAAGAACAGCTACGTGGGCCGTACGTTCATCCAGCCGTCGCAGACCATCAGGCAGCTCGGCATCCGGCTCAAGCTCAACCCGCTCAAGGAGGTCATCCGCGGCAAGCGGCTGGTCGTGGTGGACGACTCGATCGTCCGCGGCAACACCCAGCGCGCCCTGGTCCGGATGCTCCGCGAGGCCGGCGCCGCCGAGGTGCACGTGCGGATCTCCTCGCCGCCGGTGAAGTGGCCGTGCTTCTTCGGCATCGACTTCGCCACCCGCGCGGAGCTGATCGCCAACGGGATGAGCGTCGAGGAGATCGGCGCCTCGCTCGGCGCGGACTCCCTGGCGTACATCTCCATCGACGCCATGGTCGAGGCGACCACCATCGCCAAGCCGAACCTGTGCCGGGCCTGCTTCGACGGCGAGTACCCGATGGACCTGCCCGACCCCGAGCTGCTCGGCAAGCAGCTGCTGGAGGTCGAGCTGGCCGGCGGCGCCGACGCCGCCGACGCCCTGCGCAGGCCGTGACCACCGCAGGAGCCGCGACCGCCATGACCGCCGCCTCCCCGAGCGGCCGCACCGTGGCCGCCCCCGCGACGTACCCACGACACGAAAGTGCCAGCCATGTCTGAGACAGCCGCCGGGCCCACCGGCACCGGGACCACCGGCGCCAGCTACGCCGCCGCGGGCGTCGACATCGAGGCGGGCGACCGCGCCGTCACCCTGATGAAGGAGTGGGTCGGCAAGGCCACCCGCCCGGAGGTCGTCGGCGGCATCGGCGGCTTCGCCGGCCTCTTCGACGCCTCCGCGCTCGCCCGCTACCAGCGCCCGCTGCTCGCCTCGGCGACCGACGGCGTCGGCACCAAGGTCGACATCGCCCGCCGGATGGGCGTCTACGACACCATCGGCCACGACCTGGTCGGCATGGTGGTCGACGACCTGGTGGTGTGCGGCGCCGAGCCGCTGTTCATGACCGACTACATCTGCGTCGGCAAGGTCCACCCCGAACGGGTCGCGGCGATCGTCAAGGGCATCGCCGAGGGCTGTGTGCTGGCCGGCTGCGCGCTGGTCGGCGGCGAGACCGCGGAGCACCCGGGGCTGCTGGGCGCCGACGAGTTCGACGTGGCGGGCGCGGGCACCGGCGTGGTCGAGGCGGACCGGCTGCTGGGCGCGGACCGCATCCGTACGGGTGACGCGGTGATCGCCCTGGAGTCCTCCGGACTTCACTCGAACGGGTACAGCCTGGTGCGGCACGTGGTCTTCGACCGGGCCGGCTGGGCGCTGGACCGGGAGGTGCCGGAGTTCGGCCGCACCCTCGGCGAGGAGCTGCTGGAGCCGACCAGGATCTACTCGCTGGACTGCCTGGCGCTGGCCCGCACCGCCGAGGTGCACGCCTTCTCGCACATCACCGGCGGCGGGCTCGCCAACAACCTCGCCCGGGTGATCCCGGACGGCCTGCGCGCGGTGGTCGACCGCTCCACCTGGACCCCCGCGCCGGTCTTCCGCACCGTCGGCGAGCTGGGCGGCGTCGAGCGCCAGGAGCTGGAGAAGACCCTGAACATGGGCGTCGGCATGGTCGCCGTCCTGCCCGAGGAGTCCGTCGACGTGGCGCTCTCGGTGCTCGCCGACCGCGGCGTGGAGGCATGGGTGGCCGGCGAGATCACGGCACGCGAAGACGGCGCGGTCGCCGTCGAACTGGTCGGCGACCACGCGGGCTGACCCGGTCCGGGAGGCCCGGACCGGGTCAGCGCGCGTGCGGCGTCAAGCGCGGCGACGCTGGGAGGAGGAGCGGGAGTCGTCCTCCTCCTCATCGTCATCGTCGTCGTTGTAAAGATCCGCGTACTGAGCGTACGGGTCGTCTTCCAACTCGTCGTCATCGTCCTCGACTGGCTCCGGATTAACCGGCCTCGACGGCGATGCGCCCAGCTCTTCGGCCAGACGCGAGAGATCCGTGCCGCCGCTGTTGTACTTCAGCTGGCGGGCGACCTTCGTCTGCTTGGCCTTGGCCCGGCCGCGCCCCATGGCTCGACCCCCTCAACGGCGGGGCTCAACGGCCCCGAGTCTTGACACGCGTTCATGATGCGAAGCGGCCTCTTTGGAGGGAGACCGGTCCGTAGGGCCTCAACGGTACCTGCTTCCGACGCCACACGGTACGTCGCCCGCACGACGCGCGTCGCCGAAGGCACTGTTTGCGGCCCTGTCCTGCCTGGTCAGGCCCCATTTTACCTTCTTCTAGCGCGAACTTGCTATCGGGCCGTGCTCTCGGTCACGCGAACCACCCGTCACGCCCCGCGTCGCGCCCGTCACGCCTCCTCGGGACGGCCCCAGCGCGCGGCCGGCGTACGGTCGGCCATCCGCTGCTCGGCCAGCCGGTCGGCGGCGACCGCGGGCGGCACTCCGTCGGCCGCGGCCCGCTCGAAAATGGCCAGCGTGGTGTCGAAGATCCGGGCGGCCTTCGCCTTGGCCCGGTCGAAGTCGAAGCCCTGCAGCTCGTCCGCGACCTGGATGACGCCGCCGGCGTTGACCACGTAGTCCGGCGCGTACAGGACGCCGCGGTCGGCGAGGTCCTTCTCCACCCCGGGGTGGGCGAGCTGGTTGTTGGCCGCCCCGCACACCACCTTCGCGGTCAGCGCGGCCACCGTCGGGTCGTCCAGCGCGTGGCCGAGCGCGCACGGCGCGTACACGTCCAGCGGCGAGCGGACCAGCGCCCGCACGTCGGCCGCCGCGGTCACCCGCGGGTGGCGGGCGGTGATCCGCGCCACCGCGTCCGCGCGCACGTCGGTCACCACGACCTGCGCGCCGTCCTCCACCAGGTGCTCCACCAGGTGGCGGCCGACCTTGCCGACGCCCGCGACGCCGACCCGGCGGCCGCGCAGCGTGGGCTCGCCCCACGTGGCCTGCGCGGCGGCGCGCATGCCCTGGAAGACGCCGAACGCGGTGAGCACCGAGGAGTCGCCGGCGCCGCCGTGCTCGGGGGAGCGGCCGGTGGTCCACTTGTTCTCGCGGGCCACGACGTCCATGTCCGCGACGTAGGTGCCGACGTCGCACGCGGTGACGTAACGGCCGCCGAGCGAGGCCACGAACCGGCCGTAGGCGAGCAGCAGCTGCTCGGACTTCAGCGTCTCGGGATCGCCGATGATCACGGCCTTGCCGCCGCCGAGGTCGAGCCCGGCCAGCGCGTTCTTGTAGGACATGCCGCGGGAGAGGTCGAGCGCGTCCTGCACGGCCTCCTCGTCGGAGGCGTAGGCGTGGAAGCGGGTGCCGCCGAGGGCCGGGCCCAGCGCGGTGGAGTGGACGGCGATCACGGCCTTGAGGCCGGAGGCGCGGTCCTGGCAGAGCACGACCTGCTCGTGCCCGCCCTGCTCGGAGCGGAAGAGGGTGGCGAGCGCGCCGTCCTCGCGTACTGCCTGTCGTACGTCGGTCACGGTGGTGACTCCCATAGTCCAGAGGTGTCCAGAGGTGTCCAGCGGTGTGCGGTGGGCCCGTTCGGGTCGGGGGCCCGGTGAGGTGCTCAGCCCCCCGTAAGGGTGGCGGAGGGCTCGTCGGAGTCAGCGTAGGCCCTGCGGGACCGATCATGGGGCCCGCGTGGGACGATCGAGAGGTCGGACGTCGAGGCACGGCGCAGGCGGCGAGGGAGCGGGTGTGGGCGGTTCACCGGTACTGGTCCCGTACGCGGCTTATCTGCGCGTGTACGAGCCGCTGGCGGCCTTTCCCGAGCCCGAGCGCACCCACTGGTACCGCTACGCCGCCGCGGGCGCCGGGCGCACCGCACAGGACGAACTGCGGCAGTCCCTGGCCGACCTGGTGCCGGTGCCGCCGGTCGCGGTGCCGGTGCACGAGAGCCGGGACGCCTTCGTGGCGGTGGTCGGCGGCGTGACGCACGTCTGCCCGTGGCGCACCCGGCTGCGCGGCTGGCTGGCCATGGAGCACGTCGGCGAACTGCTGCCGGAGCCGGTGCTCGACGCGATGCTGCCGCCGGTGGTGCGCCGTCAGGCCGCCGCGGACCACGAGGCGTGGCGCGAGCGCAACCCCGACGCCAGGCCCTGGATCAGGTCGGCCACCTGGCACGTGCCGGTGCGCTGGTTCGTGCTGGTCGGCGACGACGAGCGGGAGTACGAACCGGCCGGCGCGGGGGAGTCCAAGGAGCCGCTGCTGCGCTACCGCACGCCCATGGTGCAGGCCAGGCGGCGGGTGGCGCGGGGGCTGCGGGTGCTCAAGGACGCCTTGGACGAAGGGCCGTTGATCGACGGGCTGATCGACGTCGGCCGCTGGCTGGAGGAGTTCCACCCGCGCTCGCTGGTGGAGCTGGACTACGGCGGTCTGGCCCATCTCATGGGCGAGGACCGGCTGGTGGCCGACCATTCGGCGGCGGACGTGGCCGAGGGGCTCGCGGCGCTGCGCGAGGGCGACTCGGAGGCGGCGGGCGTGGCGTACGAGCGGCTGACCGACCGGTGGCGCGCGGTGCGGGAGATGCAGTTCGCCAACTGAGCGCGGACGCGGGCGGGATGCGGGTGCGGCGGGCGGGCCGGATGCGCGGACGGCGTCGGACGGCGGGCGGATGTGTGGGCGGGTGTGTGGTCGGAATCACACCAGGGTTGCGCATTCGCCCGGTTGTGAAGGATCTGTGTGCGGGCTGTTGTCTCCTCGTGTCTCTTGAGCCTCTTCGCTTGCCTTCTGCTCTCAGACATGGCGGTATTGGCCCAAGCGTGACGCAGAGCACGTAACCGGACTCTTGCCTGCATCACCATCTGTCATGCCAAAATGGGACATCGGGCCCGCCTCGGGCTCGTTTCGAAGGTGGGGATGTTGCAGATGGTTGAACTGTGACTGATCGTCACGTTGGGGTGACTGTCCGCTATGGCCCGGTCCATCGGCTTCCGTCGAGGTTGAACACCTGAGAGGGCAAATCCATCGGTTTGGCCGACGCGGCTGGACGGATGGTGTAGTTGTAGTGCCGAGGACAAGCCGTTCGTCCTATTACCGACTCGGCCCGCGTCGCCCATTTCGGGCAACGTGGGTCAAGGTGCAGAATTTAGAGGAAAGAACCGCGTTGGTTCGGTTCTCTCGAGGAGGCCGCTCATGACCGCTCGCACCCCTGATGCCGAGCCGTTGCTTACCCCTGCCGAGGTCGCGACCATGTTCCGCGTCGACCCGAAGACGGTCACGCGCTGGGCCAAGGCCGGCAAGCTCACGTCCATCCGCACGCTCGGCGGGCACCGCCGCTACCGCGAGGCGGAGGTCCGGGCGCTGCTCGCGGGCATTCCGCAGCAGCGCAGCGAGGCCTGAGAGCTGTTTTCGGGCGGTGAGCGGGGCCCCCACCCCGCGCAGGCCACCCGGCCCGACGGCCGACTCGCCCCCAACGGGCGGCCGGAGGGAGTGCACGACACGCTCCACGGTTCGGCTCAGCTTCTTGGTTTGACGGTATGAAGAGGATCGCATCGGACTCCGCCGGGTCCGGTGCGATCCTTTTGTGTGCGCGGGGAGGGGGCGTGGCGGCACGGGGGGCCGCCCGCGGCGTGCTTGTGAGGCGTCCGTAGGGTGCTTGCGGGGTGCCCGTCCGGCGTGGGGGTGTGGTGTGCGTGGGGTCCTGGTTGCTCCTGCGACGGGCAGTGCCATTGCACATATTAAATCGAGGGCGTCGCCGAACCGCTCAAGTTCCCACGTTCCGCGACCTTTTTGAGTGACACCCGTCACATGAGACGCCCTTGTGGATCTTGCCTCCGGTGGGGTATAGGAACTTCCGCCCCTATTACGACAGTTGACCGGGCAACAAACCCCCCAACCTCCAACACCCGTGCGTTGGGCGGCACTTGCCCCCGTCCCATACCCCCGTGCGCCGCCTCGACGCCGGGTGTCGCCGCTGCGGGGGCGCGGGGAACTGCGTGCCCGGCCCGCCGCGGAAGCGACCGACCCCCGCAAGCTGCGCAGGCCCCGAAGGCCTCCGCAGGGGGAACGCAAAGCGGCCCGCCTCCGCGTGATCGCGGAAACGGGCCGTAGGCTCAGCGTGCGGTCCTGACGGGATTTGAACCCGCGGCCTCCACCTTGACAGGGTGGCGAGCACTCCAAACTGCTCCACAGGACCTGGGCTGCGCGGGCTTCCCCGAAGGGGGCCGCGCGGCTGCGAGACAGACTGTACAGCAGGTCAGGCCGCGGGGTCGAACTCAGGACCGCGTCCGCGACCACGCCTCGTCGAGCGCCTTGAACACGCGTTTGTCGGAGACCGGGAACGCCGTCCCGAGGGCGTGCGCGAAATAGCTGACCCGCAGCTCCTCGACCATCCAGCGGATGTCCCGCACCGCCGCCGGCACCGGCCGCCCCTGCGGCTGCGCGGCCAGCAGCTCCGCGTACTCCGCCTGGATCTCGCGGACCTTCTCCATCCGCGTGGTGTCCCGCTGCGCCCCCGTCGGCATCTGCTGCAGCCTGCGGTCCACCGCGACCAAGTACCGCATCACGTCCGGCAGCCGCTTCAGCCCCGCCTCGGTGACGAAGCCCGGGTGCACCAGGCCGGCCAGCTGCTCCCTGACGTCCTGGAGGTTGGCCACCAGCACCAGGCTCCTGGTGTCCTTCAGCCGCCGCTCGCACGCCTGCCACGCCGCCAGCACCTGCTGGACCTGCTCCACCGCGCGCACGGTCACCTCCACCAGGTCCGCGCGCACCGCGTCGTACAGCTTGCGGTAGCCCTGCTCGTCCCACGCCGGGCCGCCGTGCGCGGCGATCAGCCGGTCCGCCGCGGCGGTCGCGCAGTCCTCGAAGAGCGCCTGCACGCTGCCGTGCGGATTGCGGGACAACGCCAGCTTCTGCTGGTTGGACAGCCGGTCCGCGGCGAACTTCGCCGGGTTCACCGGCACCCCCAGCAGGATCAGCCGCCGGGTGCCGCGCCACATCGCCTCGGCCTGCTCGGCCTCGGTGTCGAACAGCCGCACCGCGACCGTCGCGCCCTCGTCCACCAGCGCCGGGTACGCCTTGACCGGCTGCCCGGCCCGCCGCGTCTCGAAGGTGCGCTGGAGCGTGCCGACCGTCCAGTCGGTCAGCCCGGTGCGCTGCCCGGTCGGCGTCTCGCCGCCGCGCGCCGGGTCCGCCGAGGCCCGGTCGAAGGCCCGGGTGATCGCCTCGCGGGTCTTCGGCTTCAGCTTCAGCCGCAGCGCCTCCAGGTCCTTGTCCTCGGCGATCTTGCGGCGCCGCTCGTCCACCACCCGGAAGGTGATCTTCAGGTGGTCCGGCACCTTCGCCAGGTCGAAGTCCTCCGCGGCCACCGGCACGCCGACCATCCGCTGCAACTCCCGGGCCAGCACGGCCGGCAGCGGATCGGGCCCGGCGACGGCCTTGTCCAGGAACGCCTTCGCGTAGTTGGGCGCGGGGACGTAGTGCCGGCGGATCGCCTTGGGCAGCGAACGGATCAGCTCGGTGACCATCTGCTCGCGCAAGCCCGGGATCTGCCAGTCGAAGCCGTCCGCGGACACCTGGTTGAGCACCTGCAACGGGATGTGCACGGTCACGCCGTCCGCATCGGCGCCCGGCTCGAACTGGTACGTCACGCGGAACGTGAGCGCGCCCTGCCGCCACGAGTCGGGGTAGTCGGCCTTGGTGACCGCCTCCGCGTTCTCGTTGATCAGCATGGAGTGCTCGAAGGTCAGCAACTCCGGGTCCTCGCGCCGCTTGTGCTTCCACCACGAGTCGAAGTGCGCCCCCGACACCACATGGTCGGGAATCCGCGCGTCGTAGAAGTCGTACAGCGTCTCGTCGTCGACCAGGATGTCCCGGCGGCGCGCCCGGTGCTCCAACTCCTCGACCTCGCCCAGGAGTTTGCGGTTGTCGTGGAAGAACTGGTGGTGGGTGCGCCAGTCGCCCTCCACCAGCGCGTTGCGGATGAACAGCTCGCGGGAGACCTCGGGGTCGATCCGCCCGTAGTTCACCTTGCGGTCGGCGACCAGCGGCACGCCGTACAGCGTCACCTTCTCGTACGCCATCACCGCCGCCTGGTCCTTCTCCCAGTGCGGCTCGCTGTAGCTGCGCTTGACCAGGTGCTGGGCCAGCGGCTCCACCCACTCCGGCTCGATCCGCGCGTTGACCCGCGCCCACAGCCGGGAGGTCTCCACCAGCTCCGCCGACATCACCCAGCGCGGCGGCTTCTTGAACAGCGCGGAGCCGGGGAAGATCGCGAACCTCGCGCCGCGCGCACCCCCGTACTCGTTCTTCTCCGGGTCCTTCAGGCCCAGGTGCGACAGCAGCCCGGCCAGCAGCGAGACGTGCACCCGCTGCGGGTCCACCGCGTCGTCGAGCCGCTCCCCGCCGTCGTCCCGGCGCCGGCCCTCGCCCCTGTGCGAGTCTCCGGTGTCGATGCCCAGTTGCCGGGCGACGGTACGCAACTGGCTGTAGATGTCCTGCCATTCGCGAATCCGCAGGTAGTTCAGGAACTCCGAGCGGCACATCCGGCGAAACGCCGAGGACGACAACTCCCGCTGCCGCTCGCGGACGTAGCTCCACAGGTTGAGGAACGCCAGGAAGTCCGACGTCGGGTCGCGGAACCGGGCGTGCTGCTGGTCGGCCTGCTGCTGCTTGTCCGAGGGGCGCTCGCGCGGGTCCTGGATGGACAGCGCCGCCGCGATCACCATCACCTCGCGCACGCAGCCGTTGCGCTCGGCCTCCAGCACCATCCGGGCCAGCCGCGGGTCCACCGGCAGCTGCGACAGCTTGCGGCCGGTGGCCGTCAGCCGCTTGCGCGGGTCCTTCTGCTGCGGGTCGAGCGCGCCCAGCTCCTCCAGCAGCTGCACGCCGTCCTTGATGTTGCGGCTGTCCGGCGGGTCGATGAACGGGAACTTCGCGATGTCGCCGAGGCCCGCCGCGGTCATCTGCAGGATCACCGACGCCAGGTTGGTGCGCAGGATCTCCGCGTCGGTGAACTCCGGCCGCGACAGGAAGTCCTCCTCGTCGTACAGCCGGATGCAGATGCCGTCCGACGTGCGGCCGCAGCGGCCCTTGCGCTGGTTGGCGCTGGCCTGGCTGATCCGCTCGATCGGCAGCCGCTGCACCTTGGTGCGGTGGCTGTAGCGGGAGATGCGCGCGGTGCCCGGGTCGACCACGTAGCGGATGCCGGGCACGGTCAGGGACGTCTCGGCGACGTTCGTGGCCAGCACCACGCGGCGCACCGCGTTGCCGCCGGGGCGCTGGAAGACCCGGTGCTGCTCGGCCGAGGACAGCCGCGCGTACAGCGGCAGCACCTCGGTGTGCCGCAGCTGCCGTTTGCTCAGCGCGTCCGCGGTGTCGCGGATCTCACGCTCGCCGGACAGGAAGACCAGGACGTCGCCCGGCCCCTCCGCCTGCAGCTCGTCGACCGCGTCGCAGATCGCGGTGACCTGGTCGCGGTCCGCGTCGTCGCCGCCCTCCTCCAGCAGTGGCCGGTAGCGCACCTCGACCGGGTACGTACGCCCGCTGACCTCCACGATCGGCGCGTCGCCGAAGTGCCGGGAGAACCGCTCCGGGTCGATCGTCGCCGAGGTGATGATCACCTTCAGGTCGGGGCGGCGCGGCAGCAGCTGGGCCAGGTAGCCGAGGATGAAGTCGATGTTCAGGCTGCGCTCGTGCGCCTCGTCCACGATGATCGTGTCGTAGGCGCGCAGGTCGCGGTCGGTCTGGATCTCCGCGAGCAGGATGCCGTCGGTCATCAGCTTCACCAGCGTGGAGTCGCCCACCTGGTCGGTGAAGCGGACCTTCCAGCCGACCGCCTCGCCCAGCGGCGTGCGCAGCTCCTCCGCGACCCGCTCGGCGACCGTGCGGGCGGCGATCCGCCGCGGCTGGGTGTGCCCGATCAGGCCGCGCACGCCGCGGCCCAGCTCCAGGCAGATCTTCGGGATCTGCGTGGTCTTGCCCGAGCCGGTCTCGCCCGCGACGATCACCACCTGGTGATCGCGGACCGCCGCGAGAATGTCGTCCTTCTTCTTGCTGACCGGCAGCTCCTGCGGATACGTGATCCGCGGCACGGCCGCCGCGCGCGCCGCGGTGCGCTGCTCGGCCTTGTCGATCTCCGCGCCGATCTCGGCGAGCACCGCGGCGCGCGCCTCGGGCTTGCGGATGCGCCGGGCGCCCTCAAGGCGCCGGCCCAGGCGCTGCTCGTCGCGCAACGTGAGCGCGGGGAGCCTCCCGGCCAGGGCCGGGAGGCTCGCGGTGTGGTCTTCCGCCCGGTCGGCGGGGCGCTGGTCGGTAGGCATACGCACCCCAGCATCGCATCCGGGGCGCGCTCCCGGCGAACACGTTTCGCGCCCCCCGGCGCCGGGGGCCGCACCGCCGGTGTGCCGGCGCCCGGCGCCGACAGGCGAGTGTGACGTACACCGCATACCGTGGCGCTGTGGCGGAGAACGGGGCGAGTGCGGCGCGGGCGTCGAGGTGGGACGCGTTCAGGAGGTCGCCGTTCCTGCCCGCCTGCGTGCTGCTCCTGCTGATCGCCGCCGCCGCGGGGCTCTTCGCCGGGTCGTACACGTACAACATGGCCAACCCCACCCCGCGCCGCATCCCCACCGCGGTGACCGGCATCCCGACCTCGCAGGTCAAGCGGGCGCAGTTCGTCGCCGGCATGGAGCAGGCCCTCGGCGCGTCGCTGAAGCTGCACCACTACGACGACTACGCCTCCGCGCGGGACGCCGTCGAGGCGCAGAAGGTGTTCGCGATCCTCCAGGAGCCCGGCCCCGAGCCCGGCCCCCGGCTCTACATCTCCTCCGCCTCGGGCGCGAGCGTCGCACAGCTGCTCGCGGAGACCGCGCCCCGGGTGGGCGCCTCGATCGGCGTACGGGTCACCGTGCGGGACATCAACCCGCTGCAGAAGGGCGACCCGCGCGGCCTGGCGATCTTCTACATCTCGCTGGCCGCGGTGATCCTCGGCTTCGTCGGCGCGATCCAGCTCAGCGTGCACGCGCGCGGGCTGCTCCCGTGGGAGCGGATCTGCTTCATCCTGGCCATGTCCATGCTCGGCGCGTTCTCGATCGCCGCGGTGGTCGACTGGGGGCTCGGCGCGCTCGACCTGCCGTTCGCGGAGTCGTGGGCGATCCTGGCGTTCACCATGTTCACGTCCGGCATGGTCTTCACGATGTTCAACACGCTCTTCGGCCGCTGGGCGATGCTGCCGACCTGGGGCCTGATGGTGCTCCTGGGCAACCCCTCGTCCGGCGGCGCGGTGTCCTGGCCGCTGCTGCCGTCGCTGCTCGGCCGGATCGGGCAGTGGCTGCCGCCGGGCGCCTCGGTGAACGCGCAGCACACGGCGGTGTACTTCGGCGGCCACCAGCACGTCTTCCCGTTCGCGGTGCTCGCGGCGTGGGCGGCGGTGGCGACGTCGGTGTTCTGGGTCTGGCGGCACCGCCATCCGGGGGGCCGCTGAGCCGCGCGGGGGACGCGGCCCCTGCCGCCGTGCGCGGCAGTCGTTCCGCCGGAGAACGACGCGGGGCCCGCCTCGATGAGACGGGCCCCGCGTCGTGCGGTGGCTGGGGCCGGGGTCGAACCGGCGACCTACCGCTTTTCAGGCGGTCGCTCGTACCAACTGAGCTACCCAGCCGCAGCGGTCCTGACGGGATTTGAACCCGCGGCCTCCACCTTGACAGGGTGGCGAGCACTCCAAACTGCTCCACAGGACCTTGCTCGTGCGCTCCGCGCGGGACAAGTGTCGCACATGTCGGACACCGGTCTCACACGGGTTTGCGCGACCTCCGCGCCGTGCTGCCCCCGACCTGCGGTTCTGCGGATCAGGCGGACATTTCGGCGGGCCGATGTCGCTGGATCAGCGTAGCAGACCCCGGGGGCCGCTCCGGACACGCGAGCGGGCGGCCGTCCGCGCCGGCGCGGGCCGCTGTGCCGGCACGGGCCGCCGTGCCGTACGGGCGTACGGGCGTACGGGCGCGCGGGCGCGCGGGCGCGCGGCTTGGCAGCGCGACCCGGGCCGCGGGTGGGAGCCCTGTCCGGGTGGGAGCCCTGTCCGGGCGGGAGCGATGTCCGGCGCGGCGCCCGGGGCCGCTACGCCGGCAGGAGGTGTTCGAACCACGCGGCGATCAGCGGCATGGACCGCAGCGGGGAGACGAAATGGCCGACGTCGCCCACGTCGGTGAGCGCCGCGGTGGTGCCGGAGGCGGCGAACTCCGCTTGGCAGTGGCGGGAGTTGGCGATCGCGACGTCCTTGTCGCCGCGCGCCGCGTAGAGGTGGACGGGGGCCCGCGGGGTCCAGCCCGAGCAGGTGGTGTCGTTGACCCGCATGGCCTCCAGCAGGGGCCCGGTGGGGTGTCGGAGCCGGCGGACGAACTCCGGGGTGAGCACCTGCTCGGGTGTCGCGGGCAGGCGGGCGAAGACCTGCTGCTGGCTGTGCAGCCCGTCGAACAGCGCCTCCACGGTGGTGTCGTAGGCGGCGCGAACACCTGCGACGGCGCGTCGTAGAAGTGGTGCAGGCGGTTCATCGCGACGGTCCAGTACGCGAAGTAGAAGGCCGCCTCCTTCGGATCGAGCGTGGGGTCGTCGCCGAACGCGGCGGGGATCTCGGCGTGCTGGACGTCGTACGGGCCGCTGACCGGGGCCAGCGCGGCCGGCTCGAAGTGCGGGTCGACGCCGCTCTGCAGGGCGCGGGCCAGCGCCGTGGCCGCCGTGCCGCCCTGGGAGAAGCCGGTGACCAGGACCCGGCCGTCGAGCGTCCGGCCGCGGCCGGCGGCGAACGCGCGGGCGGCGCGCAGCATGTCCACCGAGGCGGTCGTCTCCGTCGCGGTGTCCATGTACGGGTGGACGCCGGGGCCCTCGCCCAGGCCGAGGTAGTCGGGGGCGACGGCGGCGTACCCGCGCCCGGCGAACAGCGTCGGGGACACCCGCGCGTCGCTCTCGTCCACGGACGGCGCGTCGGACTTCGCGACGAGCGTCCCGTGCTCGTAGGCGACGGTGTGCAGCGTGCGGGCGCCGCTGTCCGGCAGCACGACCAGCCCGCTCGCGGTGGTCGCCCGCCCGTCCGCGTCGACCGTGCGGTAGACGAGGCGGTACTGGTCGACGCCGTAGCGCGGCGCGGGCGCGTCGTAGCCGCCGTCGCTCAGATAGCGGCCGGTGGCCGCGGCGGACATGTGCGCGACGCGCTGCGCGGAGACGACCTGGCCCCGGTCGGCGCGAGCGCCGCCCGCGCCCTCGACCCCCTGGACGCGGCGGGCGTCGCACCGACGCCCCCGCCTGTGTGCGCCGCGTGGGCCGCGGACGCCGCGGAGTGCGTGCTCGCGCATCCGGACCCGAGGAGCCCCGCGGAGGCGAGCGCGACGGCCGGAAGGATCATTTTCCTGTTCACCCCGCCGACGCTGGGCCGCCCCACCCCACACCCCCAGCCGGTAACCCCGCCCCTCCTGGGTGGGGACAACCCCCGGTGCGGACGATGGGGATCAGCGCAAAGCCTCGATCGCCCGCACGATCAGCGCGCGGGCGTCCGCGCCGTACACGGCCATGCCGCGCAGCTGCTCGAACGCCGCCACGTAGAGAGCGGTCTCGCTGGGCTGGTTGATCCGCACCCGCGCGCTCACCAGCTCGACCGACACCAGTCTGTCGTCGTAGACGTGGAACGTCTCGCGTGGCCACTGCGCGCGGTCCGCGGTCGCCTTCGGGATGATGCCCAGCGATACCGCGGGCAGCGCGCCGGCGGTCAACAGGAATCCGAGCTGGGCGGCCATCGCGTCGGCATCGCCCATCTGGTGGTAGAGCACGCCCTCCTCGACGAGCAGGAGGAAGCGCCGTCCCTGCTCATAGATGATGCGCGAGCGCTCCACGCGGGCCCGGGCGGCGTCCGCGCTGTCGTCGATCGGCAGGTTCCTGAACTTCGCGCTGACGCGCAGGACCGCCGCGGCGTAGCCCTCGGTCTGGAGCAGACCGGGGACGAGCGACGAGGAATAAACGCGGTAAAGGGCCGTCTCCCGGAACAGCTTCGCCGAGTTGCTCTGCAGCTCCCGCAGGCCGCGGCGCGCCTCGTGTCGCCACTCCGCGTACAGCGACTCGGCGTGCAGAGACTGTGCTACGAGGTCCTCTGCCTGGTCCTGTGCGCCGACGGCACTGCACCAGGCCCGGATGTCCTTCGCGTTCGGCGCGGTCTTGGCGTTTTCGATGCGGGACGTCTTCGGATGGGACCAGCCGCACCGGTCGGCCAGCTCTACGATCGTCAGTCCGGCGCTCCTGCGCAGCTCTCGCAGACGATGGGCGACTGCTATGCGGGCGGCCTGGGCGGATGACGACGGGGACACGGGCATGAACCGGCCGGTGCTCCTGGCTAGTGGATCTCGTACTGGTCGTGCGGGACGGCTCTTTCCCACACTGACTCGAAGGCGGTCGCGCAGAGCTTGACTGCGGCGGGGGCGTCGGTGAGTTCGGGGCCGGCGGATGCGCCATCACCGGTGAAGTGGTTCCAGCGCACGAGGGCGCCATCGAACAGCCAGAAGTCGTTTCCTGGCAGGGCGATGTCGGAGGCGCGGCGCCGGGGCAGCCAACGGACCTGTTCGCCTGCGGCGACGTTGGTGAAGGTCCCCGAGTGCTCGTAGCGGATGTACTCGCTGACGGGCTCGGACACGATGCGCGCCCGGCGGACGACAACGTTGCGGGCCACGGTCTCGGAGATCAGGTCGAGCCACGGCCGCCACCACGAGGCGCGGTCGTCCGGGTCGAGCCGGTGTCCCGCCCGCCACCTGGCGAAGCTCTCCCTCTCGCGGTCGACGGAGTAGGCGTCGCGCATCTCCAGGTGCACGGCGGAGTGCTGGGCCTGGCTGAGAAGTTCAGCGAAGCCGGGCACGCTGCTCGACGACATCACACGCCTCCCTGATCATCGGCACCATACGGGCCGGGATACGGATCACGGCCTCGCCCGCCGGGACACCGACGGCATGCCCCGGAACAGTGAAGGCACCGGCCTCCGCGGACGTCGCCTCGTCCTCCCAGCCCTGGAAGACGATGTCGAGCTTTTCTTCGTCCACCCACACGGTGGGACTTTCCTCGTCGCCGGTGTTGGGGTCGATGCCGATGAATCGTAGTGACACGTCGATCTCCCCTTAGATGGGCGTGCAGTTGTGTGCAGCACTGTCGCTCCTCTGGGAGGCAGCGTCAAGGCGCGTCTACGGCACCCATGAGGTGTGACCGCATATCAAGCACAAATCTGCACACGACTAGTTGGCGTGCGCGCATTGCTCGTAGCGTCGGCAGAGAAGCGCCCCGACTGCTCACACGATGGGGGCGCTCTCGTTGTGAGCACTGAACGCCTCAGCGTCGGCGCGCGGTGGCCACGCCCTAACGACTGGAAGGCACCACTCGTGAACGCGACCCTCATCGATGTCCGAGGCTTACTCACCAACCATGAGATGGCCGACGTCAGCGCCACCGTCCTGGGCAACAACCCGGGCATGGAACAGGCGACCGCCGAGCGGATCGTCATCGACGCCCTGGCCTACGTCACCGCCGCGGCGCGCAACCCCGGGGTGTACCTCTCCCCGTCCCGGACCGTCGACGAGGGCTGGCACGCCCTCATCCTGCACACGGCCCTCTACGCCCGCCTGTGCGAACGCCTTGGACGGTTCGTGCACCACTACCCCGAGCGGCCGGACCCCACCCGGCACAAGGACGGCGTCATGGACCGCACCCTCGCCCTCATTCGTGAAGCCGGCCACGCCCCCGACCTGGAGCTGTGGACCCGCCCCCTGGAGATGATCGTGGGCGTCGCGGCCGACTGCTCCCACACTCCCAAGCCGGGCGGCTGCGGCCCCATCAACCCGGGTGGCTGTGCGTCGCACTGCACCTCGGGCGGTGACGGGGCGGCGTAGCCTGCCGGTGACGAAGGAGGCGCTCATGACCGAGTGGACCGACCCGCGCCACGCGCGGACGCTTGCCCGCTTCCGCCGGGCGCAGGCCGCAGCTCAATCCTCGGCGTGCGAGCCCTGCACCGGGACTGGGCTTCAACGCGGGACCACATGCCGCGCCTGCACCGGCACGGGGGAGCAACGCCCTGTCCGCGCATTCATCACCACCTGACCCGCGGGCGCGGCGCTCTGGGGGCGCAAGCGGTCAGGTCCCGGATGCCCACGTGCAGGCGTCCTACGCCGCGGCGCGCTCGGCGCCGGGCGGCCACACCACGTCCACCGGAATGGCTGCCGCGCGCGCTCGCAGGGCCACGTCAGTGGTGCCGCCGCCCTTGCCGCCCGGCGGTTGGCCGTTCCACACGGCGACCAAGCGGTCCGCGCGGTCCAGGAGCACGCGGTTCGCCGCTTCGTATGCCTCTCGCCCGGCCGTGGTGAACGGCGCGGTCACCACCTCGGTGGCATCCCGCACCAAACGGTCGAACGCGGGAGCGTGGTCGGGCTTCACTTTCTCCGCCCGGTAGTCGCGGGACGGAATGACCGCGACCAACTCGCCCCCGGCCGCTAGGACTTCTTCCGCGAAGAGGGTGTCCGCACCCGCTGCCAGGCAGGAGACACCGACGAGTTCGGGGCCGCGGTACCGCGCCACCACCTCGCGCAGCGCCTCTCGGACCAAGCTCACCGAGTCCACGGTGAGATCCATATGGCCGGTGACGGCGAGGACGGTCAAGGGTTCGGCTTCCTCTCGGAGTGCGGTCGGTGGAGGAGAGTGTCGGCCCGCCGGGAGCCCGTAAGCGCCGGTCGGGCGCCTGGGACGACGCCGATTTCAGCTTCTGCCGTCGTTCAGGTATCGGGGGATCGAGTCCGCGCACGAGGACAGTGCGGCGCGGAGGCGCTTCCGCAGGCGCTCGCGGAGGGCGTCGGCCGCCTGATCGGGCGGGACGAATCGCGCCTCGGCGAGCTCACCGTCCTGCGGCCGCAGCCCGGCGGCCTGAATCGACGTGAGCGTGCCGCCGTCGAAGATGAAGGCGAGTTGGTCGTCCCAGGGACCGTGCGGCGGAACCCAGTCCACCACGAGGAGGCCGCGCAGGACGGCATCGAGGCCGAGTTCCTCCTTCAGCTCGCGGCGGGCGGCGTCGTCGGGCGACTCGTTGGCCTCGGCCATGCCGCCGGGCAGGTCCCAGCCCGGTTTGTACGTCGGCTTGACCAGCAGTACGCGGCCCTCCTCGTCGCGCAGCAGGACGTCCGCGGAGACGCGCTTGCGGGCCTGCATGGCGTTGCCCTCGGCGAGGTAGGCGTTCCAGGCTTCCGGGCCGGCTGGGGTGGGCCTCATGGGGTGGCGCCCCCGCGGGGCGGGGGAACGATGTCGGCGAGCAGCAGCATTCTCGCGCCCCCCATGGCCAAGTGCTGCGGCGCGAACGGCTGCACGTGCGCCGTGGCCGCCGGTCCTGGCATCACGGTTGACGGCAACGGCAGCCCGACCAACCCCTGCATCGTCAGCTCGGACGCGGCGCAGCCGACCGCGCTCCCCGGCGACGGCTCCGCTGAAGAGCAGCCCTTCGGCCTGCGGCCTACGACAGCAACAGCGCTTCGTACACCCGCAGCGGTGCGTCGTTGCCGAGGGTGATGACCGCCCCGACGTAGCCGTCCGGCCGGACCAGGACGCGTCCGCCGCCCGTCAGCCCGAGGTGGATGGCGACGACAGCGGCCGGGTCGGCAACCACGGTGTCGTAGCCGTCACGCTCCGCGTCGTCGGCGGTGACGAGGATCTGCCGGAAGCCCGACGCGGCTGCCGCCGGGGTCTCGCTGCCGGGTGCAAGGGTGAGCAGCACGTGGTCCTTCCCGTCTGCGAGTGCGGCGCGCACTCCGGGGTGGTGGGTGGGCAGGTGATCGCCGGCGGCCAGATGTGCACGGTCGCCGGAGGGGACGACGAGCGGACTGTCCCGGTACGAAAGCGCGGTCTCCTCGACTTTGTCCGCCAGCGCCAGGCGCACCGGTGCGAGTGCGGTCATCGCGTGCATCGCTCCGTTGCGAAGTTTCTGCGCGACCGGGCTGGTGAAGGCTCCGACGCGGGTGAGGTCGGTGGTGAACTCGATCACCTTGGCGCCGACCGGGTGGCGTTCCGCGTGGTAACTGTCCAGCAGAGCCCGCCCTTCGGCTGCCTGGGTGCCGGCCGCGAGTGCGAGTTTCCATCCGAGGTTGAACGCGTCCTGCGTGCCGGTGTTCATGCCCTGACCGCCCGCCGGACTGTGCACGTGCGCGGCGTCCCCGGCCAGGAACACCCGCCCCACACGGTACTGCGGCACCTGCGCGTGGTGGACCTCGAAGGTCGTGAGCCACAGGGAGTCCTTGATCCGCAGGCGCCGGTCGGAGCGCTGGTCGACGACCTCCTGCAGCCACTCCTGAGTCGCCGGGCCCACTGCGTCCGACGGGACCTGCGCGATCAGCCGCATCCGGTCACCCTTCATCGGGAAGGCCAGCAGGGGACCGTCGTGCCGCGAGAAGTACGTGTACATGGTGTGCGGATCGAGGTCGTGGGCCGCGTGCACGTCGCCCATCAGGAACCGTTCACCCGTGAACGACCCGGCCAGCGCGCTGCCGACCAGGTGCCGCACGTCGCTGTGCGCGCCGTCCGCGCCCACCAGCCACGAGCCGGCGAGCACATCCTCGGACCCGTCAGGTCGCCGCACCCGCGCCCGGACCCCCGAAGCGTCCTGGTCGAGCCCAGTCAGGGTGACACCCCGGTCCACCGTGACGCCGTGCCGCGCCAGCGCCTCGGTGAGGATCCGCTCGGTATCGGTCTGTGCGATGGTCACCGAGTACGGGAACGGACTGTCCACCACGCCGAAGCCGACGCGAGCGACCGTCCGCCCTTCGGAGCGCAGTTCCATCGCGTCGGTACGGACGCCCGCCGCGATGAGTTCCTCGACCACCCCGATCGTCTCGAACATCTCCAGACTCCGTGCGTGCACAAGGATCGCCCGCGACTCATCGGTCGGCTCCTCCAGCTTATCGATGACCCGCACGGGCACGCCCCGGCGCGCCAGCTCACCCGCGACGGTCAGTCCGACCGGACCGGCTCCCACAACAATGATCGGGTCATTCACCAGCGGTCCTCACCATCTCTCGGCCCAGCGCCTGGTGGTCGCGCACGACGGTCAACAAACCGCGCAGTGGCACGTTTCGGCGGAGTGTATATCGGATGATCACGCACTCTGCTGTTCCGTCCAGTGCCTGCGGTACCCGGTCTTTCTGCAAACTCCCGTCGTCCGGCGGGGCTCTTCGCCTCACTGCCCCCATCGTCCGCACTAACAGAGCGCACGCCGCCCGGCGTCACCGACACCTTCACTGTCAACCTCACCCTGACCGGTACCGGCACGAGCGCGGACCCGTACGACGTCTACGGGACGTGAGTGCGCCGACGTCTGGACGTGCTTCTCCGCCGGGGACGGCGCGGCCTACGACCCGGCGGCGACGACGTTCGAGGTCCTGGTCACCACGGGCGTCACTGTGCTCGGGATCAGCGTTTTCGGCCCTGGCGTGGCCGCACCGGGGTCACCGTCCACGCCGTCGCCGTGGCTCCCTGAGTGCGCCGTGAGCGCCCCCGCGGAGCACAAGTACGCCGCCCCTGCGCCCTGTCGTCCGGTTGCTCCTACATGGAGGTTGGGGCAACCGGAGAAGACCATTTCGTCTTCGGCCACCCTCGTGGACAGGAGCACCATGACAACCGTTCTCGCCCGTCTCACACCGCTGGCCTGCGCTGGTGCCCTGGCTCTCGCGGGAACTGTGGCTATCGCCGCTCCCGCGCACGCCGCGACCTCCACACCCGTGCATTGCGCCTCGGTAGGAACGACCGACACCCCAGCGATATCACTTCTCCTTGGGCTCTTGGGAATCGTGGCTCCCCCCGGTACATACGCCGGCCTGAACTGCACGCCGCCCACCCCGACAACGCCGGTCAACTTCTGCGCGCAGACCGTCTATGGCGGTGGCCTGGTCGACTTGGGGACTCCGCCTATCGGGGAAGGTTGGTGCCCCTGACCGCTAGGCGGTTTCGTATGAGTCAGCCGGTCGTTGGTCCGGGTGTGTCGTTGACTGATGCGCAGTGGGCGAGGATCGAGCCGTTGCTCCCGGACCGGACGCCGAAGCGGGGTGGCCGCTGGCATGACCATCGTGAGGTGCTCGACGCAATCGCCTTCAAGTCCCGGACCGCTACCGAGTGGGCGCACCTGCCGGAGAAGTACGGCAACTGGCGAGGCGTCTTCAACCGGCCGCGGATGGGGCCGTCGACGGCACGTGGGAGCGGGTGTTCACTGCCTTGATGGCCCAGGCCGACGCGGACGAAGACATCAGCTGGGTCGTGTCCGTCGACTCCACCATCGTGCGCGCGCACCAGCACGCTGCCGGGGCCCGCCCCGGCCGGCGAGCCGGACGACCACGCCATCGGCCGGTCCCGCGGCGGACTGACCACGAAGATCCACTTCGCGGCCGACGGCCGGTGTCGGCCGCTGCCGTTCGTCCTCACCGCCGGCCAGGCCGGAGACGCACCTGCCTACGCCTTCGTCACCGCGCGGCATGAGGCTCTGGTGCGCCTGCGCGCGTACGAGCATGGGCCGGTGAAGCTCGGCCTGACCGATCACGCGGCCATGGTGCTGGTCCTCGGCCAGGGGCCGGCGCAGGGGCCTGACGGACGGGTGTCGCACCCAACCCCGTGACCTGCGGTACCTCTCGGCTACTTCTCCCGGAATCTGGGTGTGAGCGAGGGCGAGACCCGCGTAGCCGCCCTGCTGGACGGCGTCAACCGGCGCACCGAGCTGCCGGGGACCGGTGGCGGGACCGGAGCTCGGCACCGTCGCCGAGGGCATCGAGCCGGATGACGCCACGCGCCGGCACTGGCTGAGCCCGACATCAACGCCCTGTCCCTGGACCGGCGCTTCCTGCCGCAAGACCGTACCTAGCCGACGACAGCCGCCGGAAAGCGAACTTGGTCGCGGCGCGACGCACCGCTTCAACCGCGACCCGTCCTTCCCGGCCCGGAACGTCGCGCTGTACGGGGCAGCAGCGGAGCTGCTGCGCGGCATGGGCGTGCCCGTCCTCGTCATCGACGCCGGCGGCGCCTCCCCGGCCGCGGCCTCCGAGCAGATCACGTCTGCCGCACTCGCCGGGGTCGGTAACAGCCACTACCGCGGTCCGTCGAACCCGTCGCAAAGAGCCACTCCCGCATGACCCCGAACCGGACCGCGAGCAGGGCACTTGGGCAACGATTGAACGGCTGAAGGTCTGGCTGGACGAGAAGGACAACGCGACGCCGGACCAGGCGCTGCTACTGCGGCTGCTCAAGGTGCAGGAAAAGGTCGGGGAGGTCGCGCAGGCGACGATGGGCGCCGTCAACGCCAACCAGTGCAGGGGCCACAGCCATACGTGGGAGGACGTCGAGGCCGAGCTGTGCGACGTGATCATGAGCAGCATGGTCGCGCTGGCCACCATCACCCCGGACGCGCCGCGGCGGTTCCGGGAGCGCCTGGACGGAGCGGGCGCTGCCGCCCGGCGGTGTGTGCGCGGCCGAAGCGAGCGTAGGGGAAATGCGGGAGGGCCCCCGCGGGGGCGTATGGCGCTCCGGGGAGCTGTTGGGGTCCGGGGCCGTCGGCGAGGCGGGAGCGGTCTTGGTGGCCCACGGGAAGCGCGGCTTGCGCCGGCCTTGCTGTGGGACGCGGATGACGATGTCGGCGCTGATCCGGAGGTCTTCGCGCTTCTGGCCCATGGCGGTGGCGTAGCCGGACAGTCGGGCGTCGCGCAGCTGAGCGTCGCTGACCTGCCGGTTGTGCCAGCCCAGAATGGCGATCCAAGGTGGCAGGGAACTCAGCTCCAGAAGGATGCCGAGGCGGACCAGGGCGGGGTTCTGTACGGCGGGATGGAGGCCGATGAAGCCGAGAGCACAGCCAACCGCGACGAGCAGAGTCGCCAGTGTGAGGACAATCCGGGTGGACAGTAAAGGGGCATTTCACCCCGGTGAGGGATGGCGGGTGAGAGGTGGGCGGAGCTATGCGGAGCGGTAGAGGGAGGGTGAGGGGGCGTCCGGCGGGGCATCATGGGCCGGTGGGTGGTGTGCAGATGAGCGAGCAGTGAGCGAGCACGGTCATGTATACGTTTATAAATGACCCGGAGCCCTGGTCAGATGTGCCCTGACCAGGGCTCCAGTAGGTAGGCCCTGTGGGACTCGAACCCACAACCAATGGATTAAAAGTCCACTGCTCTGCCAATTGAGCTAACGGCCCGCGTACTTTCTTGCGTTGTCACATTCTATCAGCTACTCTCACGCGCTCTCATTAGCCCTGGTCAGCGGGTCTTTGGGAGTCCGCGCGGAGCGCCGTTCCTCCCGCCGACTCTCGGCAACTCTCAGTGACTTTCACGCTCTCGGGCGAGCACCGGGCGAGCAGACGGCCCCTCAACTCGCAGGTCAGCAGGGCCTCAACGATGGTCCCAGATCGCCTCACGCTGCGCTCTCCTCGGCGCCCTCGGCGCCGTCCTCGCCGTCCTGTACGGCTTCCTCCGCCTCCTCGGGCGTGTCCTCGGGGCCGGGCGTCTTCTTCCCCGCCCGAGGTACGGCCGCCGCCGACCGCTCCGCCAGATCCTCCTCGTATTCCTCGAACAGCGACATATACGTATTCGAGGTCAATGCGATATTGGCGTGCCTGAGTTTCGCCTTCGCATCGTGAATATCGCCACCGCCAGCCTTTACCAATGCCGCTGCGACATGGCGCAGGTCGCGGAGGTTGATCGGCGGCAGGTCGGCCTGTTCGTAGAGCTTCACGAATTCCCGGCTGAGCACGTCGGGGTGCAGCCAGCTTCCGTCTTGGGCGGTGAGGATCTTGCCCGTCTCGATCCAGTCGTGGGCTTCCTCTCCGCGGGCGCGGCGCTCGGCGGCCTCGGCGTTCCACGCCTTGCGCTCCGCGTTCTGGCGCTTCTTGTGCTCGCGCAGGACTGCCACGGTGCCGCGGTCGATGACGACGGCGGCCATCGAGCTGTCGGTCTTGGGCGCGGTCTCGATCGGCGTGTATCCGTCGACCACCAGCTCACGGAGCACGTCCAACCGCGGGGGCTTGGCGTTGAGGTGGGTGTCGTCCCAGCCTTGTCCGCAGCCCTCGCCGCGGCGCAGGCCGTGGTGGGAGATGAGGTGGAAGCCGACGTACAGCCTGTGCGACTCGGCGGCGTCGAGGAACCTGCCGAGCTGGGCGGGGGTCCACACCATGACGCTGCCGGGGATCTCGCCGGTCTTGCGCCAGCGTGCGACGCGCTCGTCCGTCCACAGCAGGCCCTTGGGGCGGGGGAGGCGGTGAGTTCGACGTGGGCTGCGGCGTTGAAGGTGATCAGTTGCTCGGAGATGGCGGCGTTGAGCGCGGTGCGCAGGGTGCGGCGGATCGCCTGGCGGGTCGCGTGGCCATTGGTCTTGCGGTAGGGCGGCATCGCGGCCAGCTTCTCCCGCTCGGCCTTCAGGCGCTCGGCCTGGCTGGCCGGCGGGCGGCCGGGCAGGGTCCACCGGCACCGTGCTTCCTGCTCGCGGCGCGCGCGGTTCTCGGCGCGGATCACGTCCGAGTCGTCGGCGATGGCGTCGAACATCGCGACGAGGTGGCCGACGCTGAGGCGGTCCAGGCGGTAGTGACCGATGCGCGGCTTGAGGTGGTACTCGACGTGGGAGCGGTAGCCGTGGTTGGTCGTGGCGCGGGTCTTCTTGCGGCCGAGCCAGCGGTCGAGCCACTGGGCCACGGTCATCTTGCCGTCGAGCGGCACGCCCAGGCCGAGCTTCTTGGCGACGTCGGCCGGCGCGGGGATCGCCTTGCTGCGGTCGCGGGAGATGGCGGCGAGGAAGTCGCCGACGCGCTGCAGGTCGGCCTCGTCTTCTTGCGCCAGGTCGAGGACGGCCTGGACGTTGGCCAGGTCGCTGTTCGCCTTGGTGACGGTGGTGTAGCCGGTACGGCGGAAGGTGCGGCGGTGGCCCTCGGCATCCGGGGGTAGTTCCTGGCGGACTTGGTAGGTCCCGTGGGTGCGTTTAGCGAGGTCGGGGCAGTTCTGGCTGAGGCGTTTGCCGTCGGGGCCGCGGCACTCGCAGCGGCGGGAGACGCTTCCGGCGCGTCGAGCCTGGACCACGGTCAGTCCTTTCCGGGCAGCGCGGCCCGTTGTCGGTCAGGGGGGTTGTGCTCTTCGGCCAGGAGGCTTTGGGCGAAGGCGACGAACAGGCGGACGTTGGTGGGGTTGCGGAGGCCGATGCGGGCGGCGGCCTCGGTTAGCGGCATGCGGTCGCGGGGGGCGTGTCGGGGATGAGGGTTTCGGCAGTGGCGAGTTCGGCCTCGATCAGCAGCTGCCGCAGCGGTATCCCCAAAGCTTTCGCGAGCCCGGGGAAGAACTCGGGGTCGGGGACGGCCTTGCCCGCGAGCATGCGGCTGGTGGAGGCGAAGGACATGCCGGCCGCATCGGCGAGCTTCTTCTTGCCGCCGCCGCGGGGGCGGTCGACGTCGTCAGCCGGCCGCCCGTGCAGCGGTGGTGGTGACCTCGCCGAACTTCCGCGCCCGGCGGGCGCGGGCGTCGGTGTCGTCGCCTTGGGTGCGGTGCTCGCCGGTGCTCATAGGGCCCAAGGTAGCGCTTTGCTTCCGCCCTAGGAAGCACGGGTGGACGCCCCTACTTCTTTCAGACATGGACAACTGAGACACGCCGGCGTGTGAAACTTCCTTTGCGGGAAGTAACAGAGGTCTGTACTCTCCTTCGCAGGAAGGAAGCCCTGTCACCTTCCAAGGAAGGAAGTGCATGTCGTGGACCCCGCAGTGATCCAGTGGGACCGACTTGAAGAAGCTGCGGCCGCGTGCGGCGACCGCAGCCGGTACGCGATGTCGAAGCGCACCGGGTTGTCTCAATCCGTTCTGTTCCGGCTGCGCCATGGCAAGGGATCCCCATCTGCGGGGACCTTGCTGAAGCTGGCGCGGGCGTACGGGCTGGAGGTCAACGACCTGTTGCCGACCGTGAGGCCCACGGCGGTCCCGGTCGTCGCGCCGGACCCGGCCCGGGAACCGGCGTGACGACCGGGACCGCCGTAAAGCGCCGGACGCTGACGCCCGAGGAAATTCGGGCCCTGCCAGCGGTCCTCCCGGCGGAGCGGACCATCTGCGCGGTGTGGGGGATCAGCCCCGCGACGTACTACCGCCTGTTGGCCGAGAAGGACTTGCCGGTGCCGACCTTCACGGTCGGCCGCAGCCGGAAGGTCAACCGCGCCGACGTCCTGCGAGCACTCCAGCTCGCCGACGCTCCGGGCGCCATCTGACCCAAACCGCGGGGCCGCCCCAGCTAGCCGGCCGGGCGACCCCTTGGAGCACCTACCGAGACACGCAGAAAGCGAGGCAGGCACGTGACTCCACAGCCTACCCAGCCCCGGCGAGACGGGGACCTGTTGGACCCCAAGGGAACCGTCTGGCACCGGTCGGACACCGACCGTGCGGGCGAGCCCGTGTACTACATCGACGGCGCCCCGGCGTCGTGCCCGTCGTGGGTCATGTCGACCCGCGCGGAGCTGGAAGCCACCTTCGGCGCGCCGATGCGGCCGGTCGGCGGTGAGGACCAGTGAGCCGCCCCGAGATCATCCCCGGCGTCCTGGGACGGCGCGCGGCGCTCAAGGCCGAACGCATCCGCCGCGACACCTTGACGCAGCTTGCGGCCGCGCTGCGGGACGACCCCGACTCCCACGTGCGCAACGCGCTCGACGCACTGATCCACGAGGTGCGCGACCCGGACGACTGCGAAGGCCGGGTGGTTGACGAGCTGGTCGCGGACATCGAGAGCACCGCGCACATGAACGCGCCCGTGGTGGCGCTGTCGGCGGAAGACGTACAGCGACTCGCCCGTGAGGCGGCGGTCGAGGCCAACAACGGGGTCGTCGTGGCGCTCCCGTCGCAGCGAGAGGCGGGCGCGGCATGACGCTCAACGTGCAGGTCCGGCGCGGGTCGTACGACCTCGCGCACCCGGGCGAGCAGCAGTGCCAGGTGATCGCGGAGATTCCGGACGTGGCGCGGGTGTCGTACCTGCTGGACGTCGGCCGGTACGAGGAGCTACGCGACGCCGAGTGGAACGACGTGCTGGACGCGGCGGTCAAGGCGTCCGGCGGGTGGGTGTCGGACACCGCCTCGGCCGAGGCCCGCGCCGCCGTGGCGGCGTGGCTGGAGGTGGACGAGAACCGCGACGCCCTGAACGGGGCGTGGTTCACCCATCGGGCGCGGCGTGACCCGGTGTCGCGGGTGCTGATGGCCGACCGGGACCGGGCGCGGGCGCGGGTCGAGGAGCTGGCCGGCGAGGTCGGCCGTCGGGACGAGTCGATCACGGCGTGGTCGAAGCGGTGCCGGGAGGCCGAGGAGAAGAACCGGGAGCTGCGCATCCGGCTGGCCGAGGCGGAGGCGCGGTTGTCGGCCGGGCCGGGGTCGTCGTGGTGGCTGGCGGAGTACGAGGGCGCCGAGCCCGAGCTGTTCGCCACCAAGGAAGCGGCGCGCGAGCTGTGCGACGACTTCGCCCGCAGCGAGGCGCACACCGAAGGGTGGGACTGGATCGACACCGACGCCGACCACGCGCGGCAGGTGTGGACGCGGTCGTTGGACGACGCGGTAACCGGGACGGCCCCGGGCGCGATCACCCGCCTGATCGCACGCGGCGGTGAGGGCCGATGACCACCACGGGTTACCCGCACCTGCGGTACGTGGACGCGGTCCACGCCACGCTCGCGGCGGCCGGGCAGCCCCCGGCCCGGGTCGAGGCGACGTCGACGGACGGCCGCGAGCTGCTGGCCCGGTTCGAGTGGCCGGACGTGACGGTCCAGTGGTCGCACCTGGACGGGTGGAAGCACGACGCGCCGCACTCCGGCGGCGCCCTGGACCTGGACCGAGCGGCGTCTCCGGCGGCCGTGGCCACGTGCGTTGCCCTGTTGCTCGACGGGTTCGACCCGCTGTCCAGCGAGGTCCGGTGGTCCGAGGCCGGCGAGTTCGACGCCGCGCTGTCGAGTTGGGAGGCGCGGGCATGACCGCCCCGAAGACCGCCCGCAAGGCGGCGGCGAAGACACCGGCGAAGCGGGCCGCGAAGACGGCACAGGCGGCCCCGGCCGCCCCCGCCGACCCGACACCCGACGCGGCGGCCGTGATGACGCAGACGGCCCATCCTGGGCTTTCCCGGCGACTGACCGACCGGCAGCTGCACGAGCTGTTCGGCGCGCTGGCATGGGACCGGGTGAGCAAGACCCCCGAGGGGTTCTCTCACCTCCAGCAGTGGGACGTGCGCCGGACCCTGCTGCGGGTGTTCGGGTTCGGCGGGTTCGACACCGAGATCTTGGCGGTGGACGTCGTCCGCGAGGGCACCGTTCCGGCCGGGCCGCACGGCCCGCGTTCGTTCTCGGTGATCTACCGGGTGCACCAGCGCCTCACGGTCAAGGACATCCATGGGGCGCCGCTGTCGTCGCACGACGGCGTAGCGACCGGGGCGGCGCTCAACGTCGCGTCGTTGGCCGAAGCGCACGACAACGCGGTGAAGGAAGCCGACTCCCAGTCGCTCAAGCGGGCGGCGGTGAACTTGGGCGACCAGTTCGGGCTGTCGTTGTACGACCAGGGGTCGATCCGACCGGTGGTGCGGTACGCCGCGCCGTACGAGATCCGGTACGAGGGCGGCGACGAGGCGGCGGTGCCCGCGCCGGCCAGCGCGCCGCAGACCTCGGCCCCGGCCCCCGCCGCAGGGGGTGAACCGCCGTCGGAAGCCGAGGCCCCGCAGCGGGACTTCCTGGCGGAGATCCGGGACGCGCCGGACGCGGCGACGGCATGGGGCATCCGGCGTGAGGCGAGCAAGGCCGGGGCGGCGCGGCCGTACCTGGACGAGCTGGCGGCCGTCGCGCGGACCAAGCCCAAGGTGGCCCCGCCCGCCGACCCGGCCGTGGGTGCTCCGGCGGACACGGACACCGTGGCCGGACACCCGGCGGACACGGGCGCTGACGCGTCCGCCCTGCCGGACGCCCCGGCGGACACGGCGGACGCCGGGGCGGACACGGCGGACGCCGGGCCGCAGGACACCAGGTCACCGTGGGGGGACACGTCCGCGCCGGACGTGTCCGCACCCCCAGTGTCCGCCCCGGACGTGTCCGGCGACGTGTCCGGGCCGGTGGCGGGTGGAGAGGACGTCGACGGCGAGCCCGCCCCCGGGTGGGACGCCGCGCCCGGTGCGTCGTGGGCGGCTGAGCCCGGTACCGACCCGTGGGCGTCACCGCCCCCCGGCGGTCCGGCTCCGGACGGGGATGCGGGCGGCGAGGCGTACGCGGACAGCGACCACGCGGCGGCCGTGAAGGAGCTGACGGCCGCCGCCGCGGACCGAGGCATCGCGGACATCGACGCCGAGGCCTTCGCGCGGTGGGGGTTGCCGCTGGACGACGCGTCGGCCGACTCGATCCGCCGCCTGACCGAAGAGCTGCGCGGCACCGCCGCCTGACCACTGCACCGACTTGGGGCCGCCCCCGTGCGCGGCGGGCGGCCCCGGCACCGAGGAGAAGCGCGATGAACCTGCAAGAACTCGCACTCGAAGAGGCCGCGTTGAAGGCCATCGAGGAGATGGTCAAGGCCCGGCTGAAGCTGGTCACCGAGCGTCGGGCCGAGGTGAACAAGCAGCTGCGGGCCGAGCTGCAGAAGACCGGCGTCGGCCGGGTCGACGCGATGATGGGCGGCCGGAAGGTCGCGGTGATCTCGCGCTCGGAGCCGTCCAAGCCTGCGGCCGTCGTGACGGATGAGGCCCGGTTCTCGAAGTGGGCGGCCAAGCACGTGCCGCACAACACCGTCACGACGGTGACGGTGCGCCCGGCGTACACCAAGGCCTTGCTCGGCCAGCTCACGGAGGCCGGGTCGACGCGGGCGATCGTGGGTGATCGCACCCGGCCGATCACGGTTGCCGGGGTGGAGCTGCGGTCGGCGCGGGGCGGGTCGCACTCGGTGCGGAGCCTGGACGCCGCCGCTGTGGCCGAAGGGTGGCACGCCGGGGAGCTGGCGCACCTGGAGGGGCTGCGCTCGCTGGCCGGCATCGCGGATCTGCTGGAGGTCCCGGTGGGGGGTATCGCGTGAGGGGCGCGTGGCACGAGCACCTGGCCGGGTTCGACCTGGAGACGACCGGCGTTGACGTGGAGTCGGCGCGGATCGTGACGGCCGCGCTGGTCGACCGTGGCCCGATCCCGGCGCGGCCGGTGACGTGGGTGGCCGACCCGGGGGTGGAGATCCCGGCCGGGGCCGCGAAGCTCCACGGGTACACCACGGAACGGGCGCGGGCCGAGGGCATCTCGCCCGAGGAAGTCGTCGGGGAACTGGTGGCGCTGCTGGCCACGTACGCCGATGAGGGCGTGCCGGTGGTGGCGATGAACGCGACTTATGACTTCACCGTGTTGGACCGCGAGGCACGCCGCCACGGGATCACGCCGTTGGTCGACCTGGTCGGCGACCGGCTGTGGGTAGTCGACCCGTGGGTGTTGGACCGCAAGTTGGACCGGTACCGGCGCGGTGGCCGCACGCTGGAAGACCTGTGCCGCCACTACCGCGTGCCGTTGGGCAAGGCGCACGACGCGGCGGCCGACGCGGTCGCGGCCGTCGACGTCGTCCGCGCGATCGTCAAGCGCGAGCCCGTGATCGGCACCGCGACGCCGGAGTTCCTGCACGACCGGCAAGCCGATTGGGCGCGCGTCCTGGCCGACGACCGGGCCGCGTACTTCGCCCGGACTCCGGGCAAGGAGCACCGCGCGGCCGGCGTGCTGCGGGACTGGCCGCTCGTGCCGTTCCGGGCCGAGGGGGTGCCCGCGTGATCCGGCGATGGTTGCGGCTGCGGGCCGACAACGACCGGCTGGAACGGCTGGCGTTCTCGCGGGCGCGGCAGATCGACCTGTTGCGGGGAACCGTGGCGGAGGCGACCGGGCGCAACGCCCGTACCGCCCAGCGACAGGCCGTGCTCATGAGCGCGCTCGCCGAGCACATCGCCCGCCAGGCGCCGACGTCGACGCTGCACGAGGTGATCGTCAAGGCCGGGTTCGGGCCGGATCTCGCGTACGCCATGCGGCGCCTGCCCGACGCCGAGACAGCGGCAGGCGCGGGCGGGGGTAAGCGGTCGTGACCTATCCGGCCATGAACGCCGAGCACCTTCGGCCTGCTCAGATCGAGTGCCCCGACTGTTCGTGCTGTACGGCCCGGTTGTGCGAGAAGGGCCGTGCCCACCCGTTCGAGTGCGAGGGATTCGCCAACGCCGAGGCCAAAGTGCTGGTGCGGGGGTGCCCGTGTTCGGCCGACACCACGCCGGGGACCGCCTCGCACGCGGCGGCCCTGCTGCGGGCCGAGCGCCACGCCGTGGAACGTCCCCTCGCGGGCACTGCGGAGTTCCTGTTGCGCAGCGTCGCGGCCGGGGCGGCGGAGGATTTCAGCCGCAACGCGCTGCAACTGCTTCAGACGTGGCGGTACGTCACGACGGACGGCGCGAGTCTGCTGGTGACCGAGGCGGGCCGGAAGTACCTCGCGGCGCGGGACGTGGTGACGTGACCGGCGCTCTCGCCCTGTTCGATGTGGAGCCCGCCGCCCCGGCCACCCGGCCGGGCGCGGCGGCGCCCCGCGTCGTTCCCGCCGACCCGGCTCCGGCCGGGCCGGCGGCCCCCGCGGGGCGTGGCGGAAACGGGCCGTTGTACGTCATCGAGTTGCCGCCGGGGATGCGGCTGCTCAACGCGAACGAGCGACTTCACCATCGGCCCAAGGGTGTGATCACCGCTGATCTGCGCGAGGCTGCCGCCGCGGCGGTGGTCGAGTCGCGCGAGCTGGCGGCGGCGTTGGACGCGGCCCGGCCGGGGCCGGTGTTCCACCGTGCTCACGTCCTTGGGGTGTTGCGGCCGGCGACCAAGGGCCGACGTGACCCGGCGAACTGGTACCCGACGTTCAAAGCGATGCTCGATGGCGTCGTGGACGCTGGCGTGTTGGAGGACGACGACCACACCCGGGTCGACGGCCCGGACATGCGGTTGGGGCGGAAGGTCAAGCACGGCCAGGCTGTGCTGATCCTGCGTGGCCTGGAGCCCGGGGAGCGCTGGCCCGACTGGGGCGTGAGCGAGCTGTGACGAACTGTCCAACGCTGCTACTGGACTGGCGCAGCCCCGCGCACTGGTCCTGGACGCCGAAGCCGTGCAGACACTGCCACAACCCTGTTCACCTGCGGGATGACGACGGGCGGCCGTCGTGCAAGGTGTGCGCCGAACTCAAGCTCGCCACCCGTCTGCGGTCCGTGACCTCGACCTATGACGCGGGGAGGTTGGGATGAGCGCGACCACGCATTGGCGGTTGCAAGCCGCGTGCGCCGACGAGGACCCCGAGCTGTTTTTCCCCGAGCACTCGGGGGGCCAGCAGGCCCGCGACGCCAAGGCGGTCTGTGCGACGTGCCCAGTCGAGGCCGAGTGCCGGGCGTGGGCCATGCAGGTCGGCGTCGAGTACGGCGTGTGGGGCGGGACGAGCGCGGCCGACCGGCGCCACCAGGGCGTCAAGCCGGTGCGGATGGAACGCCAGGTCAAGCCATGCGGGACACAGGCCGCGTACGACCGGCATATCAAGCGCGGTGAGCCGGTGGACGACGAGTGCCGCGAGGCGAACCGGTTGCGGCAGGCCGCGCGGCGCGCCGCCAAGAAGGCCGCTGCCGCCGCCGCGGAAAGCGGGGCGGCATGACCCGGCCCGGCGCCCCCCACCGACCCCCAGGGCGGCCGTCTTCGCCCGCTCTGGCCGATGCCTACCGGAAGGACATCACGGATGCCGAAGTTGCCCGCTGACTCCGAGATCGAGGTCCGTCTCGACAGCGCCGCCTCGCTGTTCGAGCACGTGCTGACGCTGGCCCAGCGCCGGGACTTGTTCGAGTACCCGGGGCGGACGGTCGTGGCGATCATGGAGCTGACCAGCGTCAGTTACACCGGCCACGCCGAGAGCGAGGACAAGCCGCCTCGGGTGAAGTTGCGGGTCACCGCGGCCGAGCCGGCACAGACCAAGCAGGAAGAGGACGCGCTGTTGCGCGCCAAGGCCGCGATGTGGCGGGCGCGCCGGATGGACGGAACGCTCGACGAAGTCGGCGGCGGCCCGAGGCAGGCCGCGCTGCTGCTCGATGAGGACTTCGCGGCGTATCCGACCGATGCGGAGTTCCGGCGGGCCGAGAGCGCCAAGCGGACGCGGGACATGCACAACGCCGCCCGGTGACCCCCTGACCGGCCCGGCCCCGGCGCACTGCCAGTCGCCCCGGGCCGGGCCACGGGGCCGCGCGCTGCCGCCCCTCCCTGACGCCGGCGCGCGGCCCCTCCCAAGCCCTTTTTCGCTGATCACCTCATGCACGGAGTGACCTTCATGTACGACGACTCGCCCTTGACGTTGCTGGTCGAGGACGCCCTGTATGCGGCCAAGCACGACCGGTGCGGGACCGCGGTGGACATCTTGCGGGACGCGTTCCCGTACCTGACCGAGCCGGACTCCTACCGGGTGTGCAAGGCGATGGCCGAGGCCGGGACGGTGGCGACGGTCCGCGCGCACGGCGGCGTGAAGCCGGACCCGGCGGCCGGCGAGTTGTGGGCGCCGGGCGGCCACACCGACGACCCGCTGTTGCTGTGGTCGATCTGGTTCCTCGTCGCGCACGCCAACGCCGACAGCACGATGACCCGGACGTTGTTCGCGGTGATGTGGGAGCGCGGCCGGAGCGAGGTCCTGGCCGCCGCCTGCACGCTGCTCGGTGCGGTCGCCAGCATCAGCCTCATCGCTGACGAGGTGGTGGCCCAGTGACCCGCCACTACACGCCCCGGCTGGAGGGCGCGGAGCGCGAGGCGCACGCGGCGGCGCTGCGGAAGAAGTACGACGCGGGCGCGAGCATCCGCGACCTGGTCGAGGAAGACGGGCGGGCATACGGCACCGTGCACCAGCTGCTTGCCGAGGCGGGCACGGTGTTCCGGTCCAAGACGTCGTGGCACGAGGGCCGGTCATGAGCCGGTGGCCGCGCCGTGGGCCGGTGCCTGGTGTGCCGCCGGGACCGGCACCTGTTCGCGCACCGCTCGCGCCGGGACGCGTTGGTGCGGGCGCTGTGCGTGGACTGCTACTCGACGGCGTCGCTCATCGAGGAGATCGGGCGCGTCATGGACTTCACCCCGCGGCGCGACGAACCGGCGGCCGGGCATGTCGGCGTGGCCGTGCTCCCCGAGGACGGCGCGGCGTGAGGCGGAGATCAGGCGTCCCGCTGGCCGCCGGCTGTCGGCGAGGTCTGGCTGAAGGCGAGAACCGCGCGGTCGTAGAACTCGGGCGTCACCAGGTAGGCGCGCCGTCGCTTGCGCACCGTGAAGGCACTCACCAACTGCCTTTCCCGCGCCTGCTCGATGAGGGTCGTGAGCAGACGGCGAGCGATGGTCAGCGGCACTTCCTGGACGCCGTCCTCGGCGATGTGGGGCTCAGGCTCAGCAGGCATGGTCAGAGTGTAAGACATGACCAGTTTTTCCATACTGACCATTCTTGCCAATCTTTAAAGATTCCGGCAGGGTGCAGATCACGGACGCCCGGCGTCGCTGATCCAGCGAACTTGCCGTGCCTGCGCGCCTTCCGATGAGGCGCAGCCCCTTGTCCGACCGACCGACGCGAGAGAAGAGAGCGCCGTGACCACCGACGCAGTGACGTGGGACCCACACCAGGGACCCCAGCTGCTCACGGCCATGGGGACGGGCCGCGACGTGCGCGCCGCGCCGTCGCGGGGCATCTGCGGGGGTGCCTGGTGAGCCGGGCCGCCCGCATCAAACGCGGGCCGATCGCGGCCGACGTGCTCGGCCGGAACTTCACCCAGGTGTTCAACGCCGCGGTGCGGGACCGGCGCCTGAGCCGCCGTGCGCGCGGGTTGCTCGTGGAACTGCTGTCGCACCGCGACGGCTACGGCGTGTCGATCGAGCGACTGATCGAAGGCGGCCCGGAGGGGCGGGACGCGATCCGGGCGGCCCTCGCCGAACTGGAGAGGTACGGCTACCTGCACCGCAGGCGTGAGCGCGACCTGGAGACGGGGCGTCTCGGCGAAGCCGTGTACCTCGTCTCGGACATGCCGGAAGGCCTGGACCTGCAAGAGGCTGCGCCCTGGCCGGCCGAAGAGTCCGACGAGCCCGACACGCCGGAAAACAGCACGTCGGGCCCAACGTCGGATTTCCCTACGTTGGCCGAACCTACGTGGGCAGATCCCCCACCTAAGAAGACCAACTCTAAGAAGATCAAGAAGACAGAAGACCAGGCAGCGCCTCCGGCGCGTAGCGCCGATGACGTCCGTAGGACCACTACAGGTAGTAGCGCGCGAGACGAATTCAACGGCTCCGCCGCGACGGAAACACCTGATCCCGTTGCTGCTGAGAGTGAGCAGGGGCACGACGGCGGCCCGGTCGCCGACGCTCCGAGGGGGAAGGTGCCAGGGCCGCGCGGCGGCCGGAAGCCGAACCCGTTCCCGGCGGACGTCCGGCACCGGATTTACGCCACGGAGGCGCTTCTCCCCGCCCCGCTGCGGGCCGCGCTGGCGGTGATCCTCCCGCACGGCCACCTGCCCAACGTGAACCGCCAGGTGACCGCCCAGGCGTTGCAGACCCGGACCCCGGAGCAGCTTGCCGAACGGGCCGCGCGCCGCTGGATCTCGTACGGCTACGAGCGCGACCACTTCGACGGCGTCCTGCGGTCGCCGATCGGCGTGGTGGAGGAACTGCTGCGGCCGACGCCGTACTGCCCCGCCCCGGAGTGCGAGGACGGCATGCACGTGCTCACCGGCCAGCCGTGCACCCCGTGCTCGGAGCGCGTCGCCCGCCGCAAGCGAGACCGAAAGGCCGGGCGCGTGGTGCCGACGCACCGGCCGCCGCGCCTATACCGCGACCGCGAGCAGTGCGACGTGTGCGACCGGCCGTTCCCCGGCAACGTCCCCGACGACCGGCTGTGCGGCCTGTGCCGCGCCGAACTCGACCGGGGCGCGGCCTTCCTCCTCGGAATCCCCGCGGTCGACGAGCCGGACAACCAGGACGACGCCGACCCGTACATGCCCACGGCCCCCAACGACGAGTACCGCCAGTGGCGCGCCGACCACGCCGCCGCCAAGACCGCCCAGTTCGAGGACCTGCGATGACCCGACAGAAGACCTACCGCGTACCCGCGGGCCGCGTCGTCGGCCTGACGGATCTCCGTGCCCGCATGGCGACCGCGAACGACCTGGCCTATCACCTGGAACTCACCTCCGACACCGACGACTTTGCCGAGGTCATGGAGGCGTTGCACGAGGCGTATTGGATCGCCGCCGCCCTGGCGTCCCGCGCCTCACGCACCGGGTGCCGCGAGCACCCCCATGGCCCCGTCGACCCCGAGGCGCCCGAGGGGTGGGGCGTGTGTCTGCTGTGCAACTCCCGCCGCCGCATCGGCCAGGTCAAGGCCCGCGAGATCCACGGCCAACCCCTCACCGGCGCCACCGCCGAGATCAACCGACCGCGCCGCAGCGTCGAGACCGCCCGCGAACCCTCGCCGCCCGAGGCCGCCGAGTGGCGCGAGCCCGCCGCCCAGCACCCCCCGGTGCTGGACAGCCCGATCCTCGTGCACCGCCGCGCCGACCAGGACCGCACACACGCCGCCGCACTCGCCCGAGCCCGCGCCGACAAGGCCGCCCGCAAGGACGGGGACCCGACGTGAACCGCGACCTCCTGCCCGAGCTCGGCGCCGCGCTGCGGAAGCTGGGCGCCTTCACCACACAGCGCGACGTCACCGACGCGACGCTCGCGCACATCGCCACTGAGCTGGACCGCGCCCGCGCGCTGGTCGCCGCTGCACGAGGCAACGCCGCCGCCAACCGGTGCACCCGCCACCCCGGCGGGCCGGTCGACCCGGCCGGAGGCGGCACGTGCCTGCTGTGCCGCACCCGCCGCCCGGCCCCGGCCCGCTCCCTCGAACCTCCCACGGCCGCCGTCGTGCTCGCCGCGATCGACGCCCGTGGGGAACAGGCCGCCACCCAGCAGTACGGCGGCCACGCCGTCACCCGTGCCCTGGCCCTCGGCCACCGCACGCGACCGGCCAAGCCCCACCCCAACCCGAGCACCACCCCAACCGAGGAGACCCGATGCAACTGACCCGCACCGCCGAAGAGATCACCGCCCGCGCCAGCGCCACCAACCCGGCCGACCCGTTCGGCTGGACCCTGGAGGTCCTGCTGCCGTACCTGGAATTCGACGCCGTCCGCCCGTTCCTCAAGGCGGAGACGACCGAACAGGACTGGGCAGACGCCCGGTCCGACGCCGCCGCCCTGGAGTCCGCGGCCCGCGCCTACTACCTGTTCGCCCTGGACAAGATCGCCGACCAGCGCGGCATCTCCGCCGACCGGTCCGTGATCAAGCTCCGCGAATACGCCTGGCTCGCCGGCCGCGACGACGTCGTGGCCGCGATGGACGCCGCCGAGTACCCCGAGTACGGCGCGCCCAAGGTCCGGGTGTTCGGCGAGGCCTTCGGCTTCACCGACGCCTCGGCCCGCTCGTGACGACGCACGGCCGCCCTGTCCGAATCAGGGCGGCCGTGCACCCCCACCCTCTACCGCAAGGAACACCGAGATGAGCAACCGCACGTTCACCCGCGCCGAACTCGCCGCGTACGGCGTGCCGCCGGACCGCCCCGGCGACGTCGACGGCGACACCGTCCTGCTGGACGAGGCGCTGTGCACGCTGAAGTACAGCCAGTCGCGCCGGTGCGTGTTCCGCGCCGACGACGGCCGTATGTACGGCGTTCAGTACGAGGCCCCGGTCGACGCCGGGGACTACGAGACCGGCCCCGGCCCGGACGATCACGGCTGGCACGGCGACGCCATCGCCACCGTCGAGGTCGAGCAGCGGCCCGAGACCGTCATGCGATGGGTGCCCGTCGACGCCCCGCCCACCAGCCGCGACGCACGACCGGCCCGCCACGGATAGACCCCGCGCACGCCCCTGAGCGCCCCTCTCCGCGCCCTGCCCGCCGCCTGGGCCCGGACGGTCCACCGATCCGCTACCGGGCTCCCTGACGGCCACAGGCGGTCACAACCAGGCACCACCCGAACGCACACCGTCACAGCCGTCCCGGCCCCACCCCGGGCCGGGCGGCCCCTCGAGGAAGAGCAACCACGAATGACTATCCCCACCACCGACCGCACCCCGGCCGACGAACAGCACCTCGCCGACGTCGCCCGCGCCCTGGCCCACGTCGGCCTGTCGTGGAGCCCCGCCGGCCGCCGACCCTCCGCCTTGTACTGGGCCATGGCCGAAGAACTCGCCGCCCGCGGCCTGCTCTCCCCGGCGAACCCGGCCGCCGACCCGGACCGGCCGCACGTCCTCGACGCGGTCGGCCGCCGCGTCTACTCCGGCGACGTCGTCGGAGCGACCACCTCCGGCCGCTACCAAGGCACCATCAGCGGCCCCGTGATCCAGCTCGGCCGAGGCAAGGTCAAGATCCGCGTCGAGCGCGGCGGCGGCGGCTTCCGCCCCGAGCCCGGTGACGACAAGTGGATCAGCACCAGCCGGATCTTCCTGGTGTCCGCCGCCAAGCCCCCGGTGCCCGCGACCGCCCTCACCGCCCACTGCGGCCACGGCTTGGCGTACGCGTTCCTCGCCCGGTCGGTGAACCGCCGCACCGTCAAGCACCTCGCCAACCCGGACACCCCCGCCCGCAAAAATGCCCCAACCCGGCACGCTCCGGCCACGCGAACGGGGCCGCCCGGTGAAGCTCCCCGCGGACTGGGACGCCGAGCCGGCGTCCGGCTGGTGGTCCCTCCACCACCTCGTCCATCCCGCGTGCGGCCTGCGCACCTCCCTGGCCTACGACCTGCACGGCTCGGGCCCGTTCGGCGAAGCCGACGCCCGCCGCCTGGTCTACGGCCACACCTGCGAGCCCACCGAGGGGGAGCGGTGAGCAGCACCTACACCCTGTTGTGCCTGTCCCACGACCCGGCCGTCCTCGTGTCCGACTGGGGCCGCTCCGCAGACAACGTCATCGGCCAACTCTCCGAAGGCGTCGAGGGCCACGAAGGCTGTGACCTGGTGCTCGGCCGGGTGTCCGGCGCGCTGGTCGAGGTCGGATGCCCTCCGACCCGCCTCCAGCACCCGGACAACAAGACGTGCCACGGCCACGCCGACACCGTGTGGACCCACGTCGACGTGCTGCGGCTGCTCGCCGCCGCGTACGGCACGTACGACGACGTCGTGAGCAAGGCCGCCACCGCGCCCACATTCCGGCACTGGCCCTCGCCCCGCCTTCACCGGCTCCGCGTCGACCTGGGCCTGCCCCGGTGACCCCGGCCGGCGCCTACACCGCCACCCCGTGCCCGTCGTGCCGCACCCCCAAGCCGGTCCGGCACTACCTGTGCCCCGCCTGCTGGCGCCAGTTGCCCGCCGCCGCCCGCGACGCACTCGACCGACGCGACGGCCAAGCCTTCGCCCGGCTCCGCGAGCTGCGCGCCAGCCTCGCCGCAGGCGTGCCGCTGGCCGACATCTCGATCACCCCATGACCAGCCTCAACCGAACGGAACGCACCATGAACCACCCCCGCCTCCTGGCCCCGGCCGCTCTCGCCCTGGCCGCCGTCCTCGCCCTGGCTGGCTGCTCGGCCAGCACCAAGCACACCCACAGCCACAGCCACGGCACGCCGGTGTGCGCGCACGTCAGCCACTACCGGACCGGCGGCGCCTACGTCCCGGCCGGGTACCGCCCGTGCATCCTCACCACCCCCGCCCCGACTCGCCGACCCGTGCCGCGCCGCACCACGCCGACCCCGGCCGCCGGCCACGCGGCGCCCACCTCGCGCCCGAACTGGACCAAGACCCCGGCCCCGGCGGCGACCGCGCCCAAGGCCCCAACCAAGACCCCGGCCAAGACCGCGCACTCGCTGGTCAAGGTCGCGCCCGCCCCGAAGGCAGCCGCGCCGCCGAAGACGTCGACCAAGTCCAGCAGCAGCAAGCGCCACTGACCAGCCCGGCGCCCGCCCGACCCCAGGACTGAGCCCATGACGTTCGCCGCCATCGCCGCCGTACTGGCCGCCTGGCTCACCGGCGCAACCGCCCTGGCCGTCCTGCTCGGGCGGGCGCTGGCCCGCCTCGACGCCAGTACCGCCCTTCCCTGCGGTACCGACCCCACCCCGGCTCAAGGACACCCACCGATGAACCCCGACCTGCCGTGCCCACACCCCGACTTCGACGCCTTCGTATCCGTCGCCCGCATCACCGCCACCGACGACGGCCCCCCGATCGCGTTCAGCGCCACCATCACCGTCGCCTGCTCCGCCTGCGCCGAACCGTTCCGGTGGACCGGCGTACGGGCAGGCCTATCCTCCGCCCACCCGACGTGCAACCTGACCGAGACCGAACTCATCGCGCCGCTGCGGCCCGCGAGCTCCGACCCCGATTTCGGCCTCGGTCTGCCCGGCTTCGCCGTCACCTACCAGCCCGGCCCCGATGACACCGACACCCCGGACACCCGCCCGTGACGCCCGCCAACCGCCCACAAGTCCGCGACCGCGAGCGCGGCCCGGCACTGATCTACGTCACGAGCGCCGGCCGCCGCATCCCCGTCGACACCGAGGCGGTCACCGACGAACGCGAGCGCGACCTGTACCGCGCCCTGGCCGCCCGCGCCGAACGTCTCGCCGACGCGGCCGACAAGGACGCCACCGGTCCCGCCCCCGACCCGCGAACCGGCCACTACCTGTGAGGAACCCGCCCGTGACCGCGCCGTTCCGCTGCCCCCGGTGCACCGACACCTACCAACCGCACTGGGCCGCTCCCGACGCCTCCGGCCTGTGCCACCCCTGCGCCAACTTCCGCGACGGCCGGTGCGCCCTGCCCGGCCACCCCGACCACGACAGCCCGTGCACGTACGGCACCGAAGCCCCCGGCGACCCGTGCCGGTACTGCGCCGCCCCCGTCCCCGACGACGGGCCGTGCCTCACGTGCTGGCTCCGCTTCGCGAGCCTGCCCATGGCCGACGTCCGCGCGGTGTTCGCCGCCGACGGGTTCGACACCGTCCCCCGGCCCGGCCCATGACCGGCCGCCTGGCCGAACTCCTCGGCGCGGCCATCGACGCCGAAGGGCACATCGTGTGCCACTCCACGCTCGACACCCCGGCCCCCGCGATCTGCGCCGGCTACGCCGCCCACCCCCGCGGCGCCGCCCGCTCCCTCGCCCTGCGGTGCGTCCGCCTCGGCCTGGCCCGCCTGCACCTCGTCACCCCACCACCGAAAGGCACCCGATGACCACCACCCCCACCACCGGCCGGCCCCCAGCGCCGTACCCGGACGTCAAGGGCCGCTGCCCCGCCTGCGGCGGCAACTCCCTGTTCGTCGCCGAAGGCGGCTACCTCACGTGCCGCCGCGTCGACTGCGCCGAACCCGACGCCGCCGCGTCCCTGCTCGAACTCGCCGCGCCCGCACCCGGCCCGCACCACCCGGACGACGTGCTGCACCGACACGTCACCCTCGCCATCACCACCGAGCACTACCGCCGCGCCCGCGAACGGATCGAGGCGTCCCCGGAACAGCACTCCGCCGCCATGGCCACCGTCGCCCTGCGCGCCCTGGTCACTGCCGACGTGCCCGCAGCCGACCCGCCCACGCTCACCCGCGGCTCGCTGCCCGACCAGATCCGCACCGCCGCCCAACGCCTCAAGGCCCGCGCCGACGCCGTCAAGCACCACCACGATGCCGAGCTGTGGGGCCTGGCGCTCTCGCTGGACCTGGCGGCCGACGCCGTCGAGCACCTCGCCACCCGGCACCCCGCGATCCAGGCATGGGGCCGCGTCTACGAGCGAGCCGACGCCGCCGAAACAGCCCTGCGCGCCGCCAGCCTGTGGCCGCTCGCGACCGGCGGCACCGTCCGCTCCCGCCTGGTCGTCGGCGAGACCGGCCCCGGCGGATGCGCCCTGCCCCACCCGGACACCACCGGCGGACACGCGGACAGCACCTGTCCGGGCACGGAGGACACCCCCGCGACCAGGCGCAACAGCGTCCGCCACGCCATCAGTCGCGCCTTCGATATGCCCGCCCCCGGAAACCCGGACACGGACACGTCCGCCGCTGTCCGCGACCTGCTCAACCGCTGGCTCGCCGCCGGCCCCCGTCGCTCGGAACCAGCATCAGTCGGTGGTGGGACGTCCGCCTCGCCGAACTCGCCGCCGCTCTCGACCCACGACAGGACACCCCGTGATCCAGACGCCCGACCCCCATGACCTCACGCCAGCAGAAGCCGAACGCCGGATGGCAGAAGCCGAACGAGCCGAACAGCAGGGCCGATACCGCGAGGCCACCCACCTCTATGACCAGCTCGGCAAGGACATCCAGGCCCGGTTCGGACGCTTCGACTCCCGCGCACTCGACGCCTTCGAAGGAATGGCCCGCTCGATCCGCAAAGGCGCCGAGAACAAGGACGGGACGCGATGAGCGCTGCCAGCCCCAACCGTCCTCGGCCGATCCGCCAGGTAGCAACCGCCGCCATCGAGGCCGCCGTCCCCCTCGTGTCCACCCTCCGTGCCCTGGCCGCGCGCCGCTGCGCGGCCGTGGCCGGCGCGCTCGTTCCGCTGTTCCACCGCCCCACCCACCCCAAGGAGTCGTAACCCGTGCCGTCCTACTGCTCACCCACCAGCCGCGCGCACAACCTGCTCGTCCGAGGCTTGGCCGACCGCCACGGCCTCGGACTGCTCGAAGCCCACTTCGCTGTACGCCGCGCCGCCCTCGGCATCCCCGACGAACACACCGAGCTGGTGCACGCCGAAGCCCACGCCCTGCTGCTGGAGTTCACCACCGCCGTGAACCACCACCTGGCCACCCTCGCGCGCGCCTTCGCCACCCTCGGCCAAGCCGCCACCCGGGCCGCCGCCTCGATGCAAGCCGCGCCCCGGCCATCCCCCGAACGGCCCGCCTGGCAGTCTCCCCACGGCCCCGCCCGCACCCGCCGAGGGAGCAGCCGGTGACGATCTCCGTGGACTTCGACGGCGTCCTCCACCGGTACGGCCGCGGGTGGGCGGACGGCACGATCTACGACCCGCCCATGCCCGGCGCCCTGGCCGGCCTGCGGACCCTGCTCGCCCTCGACTCGGTGTTCATCCTCACCAGCCGCGAGCCCGAACAGGTCATGCCTTGGCTGGAGTCCTACGGCTTCGACGTCACGATCGACGAGCGGTGCGCCACCTGCCTGCGCTCGGCCGACCCCGCGTGCCCGGCCTGCCACGGCTCGCGCCTCCTGCCGTTCTGGGAGCTGCGCGACCAGCTGCTCGTCACCAACCGCAAGCTCCCCGCTCGGGTGTACCTGGACGACCGTGCGATCCGCTTCACCGACTGGCGCCAGGCCGTGACCGATGTCACCGCCGAGGTGAGTAATCCGCTACAGGCCACCACCCACCCCTGGCCCCACCGTGGAACCGCGTTGCGTACCACGCCTGCCCGTGACCAGCTTGGCGCCGCCGTGACCGAAGCGCTCGGCGCTGCCACCCCCCATCGAGAGGACCCGCCACGATGACTCCCCACCTGACCTCGCGCCGGGGCGAGGTGACCTTGGCCGCAGCCGTCCGGTTCGCCGCCGCCTACGCCGCGCTCACCGCCGCCCACGAGGCTGGTGACTACCTCGTCCAGCGCGACACCGACGCCAAACAGAAGGGCGACCCCGGCCCGCAAGGGGCCGCCGCATGCGCGCGACATGTCGCCTCATACGCGGCAACGCAGGCCCTGGCTCTCTGGGCGGCGGACCGGTACCTCGGCCTCGGCCTGGACCGGCGCCGCGCATTCGCCGGCCTTGCGCTGTCCGCCGCCACCCACTACGTCGCGGACCGGTGCGCCGGTCACTGGGCCGAAACCGGCCCGGACGCCCCGCTGCTGGTCCGCGCCGCCCACAAGGCGGGCAAGACCGGGTGGCTCACCCGCGACCCCCAGGCCGGCCCCTGATCGACCAGGCATGGCACAAGACCTGGGTGGCCATCGCCGCGGCCATCGTCGCCGGCGGGCACGACAGCTGAAGGGCAATGGCCCGTGTCCGGCCGCCCCACACGCCCCCGCACCGATCCGATCAAGTTTGGACTGATATGGCTACCCGACGCATTCGAGCCTGCGACGTCGCCCACGACCTCACCGCCGCCGGGCATTCCGACGCCACCCGAGGCCCCGCCTGGACGCCCGGCCACCGTGCCGTCCAGGCCAGCCCCCGTACCGTGCGGTGCTGGCACGACGGACCTGACGAGCAGGCGCAACTCGACCTGTACGCGGTCGCCCTCCGCACCCGCGGGTACACCGTCACCCCGGAGCGGGGGAAGGCGAAGCGGCCCGCGTTACGCGTCACCCACCCTTGACGCGAGCGCTGATCCGGCGGGGTACCCGGCCGCCAGCTCCTCAGCCGGTGGAAGCGAGAAATTCCGCGACGACCGGCGTTCGCCGATGGCTGGCCAAGTCCCTCCGCAGACCGGCCAGCGTGCCGCTGGCCCGAGCCGAAGAGACCCCGCCCATCAGCTCTACAGCCCGCTCGGCAGTCTCCACCGCGCCATCGACGTCGCCCAGCGCAAGGTAGGCAGCCGCTCGGCGTGCTTCGTAGATTGCGGTGCCCCGCCTCTCCAACCCGGCGTCGTACGGGTCGGCGTGGGTCAGCGCCGCATCGAAGTAGTCCAGCGCTCGCCGCGGATCACCCACCGTCAGTGCGGCAGACCCAGCGGCCTGGAAGATCTCCCCGGCGTTGACCCAGTACATCCGCTCCAGGTCCTCGGAAGGAGGACCGCCGCGGTCGTACGCGGACAGCGCGGCGTCGACCGCCCGGTACGCAGCCGCCGAATTCCCCGCGACCGAATGCGCGCGGGCCTGCCTGATGTAGAGCAGCGTCACGACCCGCGGCGAGGTGATCGAGCCCCGGTACGACAGGGCGTTGTCGAGCATGTCCAAGGCGCTGCTGGAGTCCTGGCTGGTCCCGGAGTATCGGACGATCGACCAGAACGCGGCGGCCACCGCACCCGCCGTCCGGTCTCCGGCGCTGCCAGCGGCCCGGAGCGACTGGTGGTAGTGGCGCTCGGCCTGCTGCAGCCTCCCGCTGTCGTAGGCGCACCACCCGGCGAGGCGCGCTGCCTCCGCTGCGCTGGCGAACAGGCGTCGGCCGACGTCCTCGCTGTACGTGAAATCGCGGAGCAGACGGCGGGCGAGACGAATCTCGGCCACGGCCGCGTCGTAGACAACGTCGGCACCCAGGTCGTCATCAAGATGCCGGAGCGCGGTGAGCCTGTCGTCAATCCGGGCGGCCGACGACGCGTCGATGCGCTGCCCGGCCGACTGCGCATCCGAGGGGTGAGCCGTGGCCCACTGGGCGATGACCGCAGCGACCGTTCCGGTCGAGGCGATCAGCATGTGGCGTCGGTCCACGGGTCCTCCGTCATGGTCCAGTGCCTGAATGGTTCCCGCAGCTGTCCACGGCAACTCCCATAAACCGTCGTTCTGTTGAAGTCCGGCCAGCAGCCAGTTCGGCCACCCCTGCGCCTGGACCTCGCGTGGCGAGATCCCAAGGACGGCGGCCATCGCGAGCTGGGTCGGCCGGGTGGGCACTTGCGGGCGCGCATCTGCGGTCCACCGGCTGACCTTCTCCTTGCGGGTGGCGAAGTTCTGCCCGTACCCCCTCCGGATGTACTCCGCCCGCACTCTCCGCAGATAGGACTCCGACGTCCAACCGCGTTGCGCCAGCAGCACCGTGAGCGGGTGGGTGTTGTGCATCCGTAGAACCTCCGAACGGCTGGAATCACAGTGTTGTCGACCCGGGGGCGTGATCGGAACGGGAAAGGCAACCGGAGCAACCGGAGCAACCACGGCAACCCACCGCAACCGAGAGCAACCGAGAGCAACCGAGAGCAACCGTTCGCGTCTTCCGGCGCAACGGCGCAGGCGCTGAGATTGCCCTACGGCCGCAGCCGTGGCCGTGCTTCGGATCACCTCGCAGGAGGCAGCAATGACCGAACGGATCGAGAACGCTTCCGCCAACGGGCCGGACTCCGGCCTGGTCGTCGCCCGGCGGCAGATCGCCGCGGCCCGCACGCGCGGCGCGACCCCGTCCGACGGCGGGTCCACCGGCAAGGGCGACGGCAACGACTAGTCGGAACCTGGTGAAGCTGCGATGACCCGAGTGATCATCGCGGAGCGTCTGGGCCAGGACACGTTCCTGGCCCAGACGTACAACCGCGATTACCTGCACGTCCCCGGCGCCGTGAAGGACCCGGGGGCCTTGGTGTCCTTCGACACCCTCAACGACGTGATCGGCACCGCCCGCCTGGAGTCGCCTCGGCTGCGGCTGCACCAGAACGGCGACCCGATCCCGCCCTACCGATACGCCGCGCCGGTCACGACCCGGCGCCACACCGTGTGGCAGCGCGTCCACCCCGAGGACCTGCACCAGCGCCTCGCCGAAGGTGCGTCCCTCGTGGTCGACGCGATCGACGAGCTGCACGAGCCGATCGGCGACCTGGCCGCCGAGCTGGAAGGCTGGCTCCGCACCAGCGTCCAGGTCAACGCCTACGCCTCCTGGACCGCAACCGAGGGATTCGGCACGCACTGGGACGACCACGACGTGATCGTGGTCCAGATCGAGGGCTCGAAGCGCTGGAAGATCTTCGGCCCGACCCGGCACAAGCCGATGTTCCGGGACGTCGCAACCCCGGAAGACCCGCCGGACACCCCGGTCGCCGAACTCGTCCTCGACCCAGGCGACATCCTTTACCTGCCGCGCGGCTGGTGGCACGCCGTCACCGCGGACCAGGGCACGCACTCCCTGCACCTGACGTGCGGCATCACCCCGCACACCGGAGCGGCCCTGCTCGGGTTCATGTCCGAGATGCTGCGCGTCAGCGACGTCGTCCGCTCCGACCTCCCGATCCACGCCGGACCGGACGAGAAGCGCGCGTACCTCGCCAGCCTGGCCGGCGAGGTGGCCGGGGTCCTCGAAGACCCCGCCACGCTGGACTGGTACACCGCGACCCGCGACGCGGAGGACATCGGCCGGCTGCGTCCGTCCCTGCCGTACGTCAACGGCGTGCCTGCCGACCCGGACCTGAAGGTCCGGCTGACCAGCGGGCGTGCCAGGCTGCGGACGGTCACCGACGAAGGACACGATCTGGTGCGCCTGGCCGCCGCCGGCAGTGAGGTGGATCTCGCCCCCGCCGCCGCGCCGATGCTGGAATGCCTGGTGAGCGGAGGCTGGTGGAGTCTCGGCGACCTCGCGCACGCCTCGCAGGTGAGCGTCGGCCAGGCCGCCGCCGTCGTCACGGAGCTTCTGGCGGCGAAAGCCGCCTCCGTGCGGACGGAGGCCGCGTGAAACCCACGCTGGCACTGGGCACCTACCGGATCGCCGGGGAGCACCTGACGGACGCCGCACGGCGCGCCGCCAGCTCCCCGGCGGCCTGGATCGACACGGCCCCGAACTACTGCTATGGCCGCGCGCACCGCCTGCTCGCCCCCGCGCTGGCGGAGTACCCCGCTCTCCGAGTAGCAACGAAGGTGGGCTACATGGACTCGGCCCGCGCACGCGTCGCCGAAGCTGCCGGCGTCATCGACAGCCGAGACGCGATCGCCCGGCACAGCATCGGGGCCGCCTACGTCCGGTGGCAGACGGAGGACAACCGCGCTGCCCTCGGCCGTGACTGCCTCGACATGCTGTTCCTCCACAACCCGGAGCGCACCGCCCGCCCCGGCGAGCTCTGGGCAGAACTGCGGGACGCCTTCACCGTCCTGGAGGAGGAGGCGGACGCCGGGCACATCGCGGCGTACGGCATCGCCACCTGGACAGGTTTCAGCGAGGGCGCGTTCAGCGTGTCCGTCCTCGATCGGCTCGCCCGGGAAGCCGCAGGTAGCGACACCCACCATCTTCGCGCCATCCAGCTCCCCGTCAGCCTCGTCATGGCCGAAGCCTTCGACATGGCGCTGCGGGGGACCGGCCCGATCGTCCAGGCCGGCTGGCAGGGGTGGGAAGTCCACGCTTCGGCGCCGCTGCACGGCGGCGAGCTCAAGGCCCTCGCTACCCCGGAACTCGCCGAGTTGATCCAGCCGGGCGCGAGCATCCCGGCGGCGTGCATCACGGCGGTGGCGAACTGCCCTGGACTCTCCAAGGTGCTGATGTCGACCGGAGATCCGAAACACTGGGCGGAAGCCCTGACGGCCGTCGATGAGCCGGTCGCCGCTTCCGCCCTACGAAAGACGCTCGATGTACTCGCCACCGTCGAATGACACAGACACCAGGCGGATGATCGCCGCGCACTCCGCGGCGGCATCCGCCCTTGGCGTCGCCCCGACAGGACAGATGACCTGGGGCTGGCACGGCCGTACTGTCGGCCGCCGCGCCGTGCACCCCACGCACGGGGAGTGCTGGCTACGGTTGCTGTCCGCCCCTCCGGAACGGGCCAACGGAAAGTTGTGGGAGGGCAACGCCCTGGCCGGCCTCTCTTCCCCGTCCACAAGCCCGAACTGCACGCCGTCTACGACCACCAGACGGACGGCATCGCATACCGCGCGGAACTCACCGCCTACACCAGTTCCCCCGTGCTCTCGCCCGATCCGGTACTCAGCGCCGAACTCGATCTCGCGCCGGAGTTCCTCGAGCAGCTGCACGCCGACGTGCGGACCGTCAACCAGGCCGTGACCGATCGCGTCGCGGTCCGGCAGCAGTGGATCGACCGCGTGGTCCCCCTGATGACAAGCCAGGAGGCGCCGCAAATCCGCACGTGGCAGTGTGCGCACGGCGACTTCCACCCGGCCAATCTGACCCAAGACGGCACCATCCTGGACTGGGAGGGTTTCGGCATGGCGCCGGCCGGCTACGACGCCGCCACGCTGTACGCCTACAGCCTGACCGCCCCGAAAACAGCGGCGCGGATCTTCGAAGAGTTCAAGATCCTCGACAGCCCGGACGGACGACAGGCCCTCCTCGTCGTGGCCACCGAGCTGCTGCAGGCAGCCAGCCGCGGCGCCCACCCACACCTGGTGCCGGACCTAGTCGCCCTGGCTCGCCGCTGCACCTGAGCTGAGACAGGCCGCCGCAGAGGTGAAACTGCCCGGTCCGGGCCGGCCAGGCCGCTATGACTTCTTTTCCGGCTCCGCGATCGACCGCACGGTGGGTTTTCTCTTGCGCGGCACGTCGTACTCCCGCGCGATCCCGCGCACCGTCTCGTTGCTGTACGGCACGTGCGCGGCCATCTCGTCAGTTGTCACCGACGGGAAGGCGCGCAGATCCGCGGCGATGGCGGCCCGCACTGCGGTGCGGGCCGCCGCGACTGCTTCCTCGGCCTTGCCCAGTTCCTTCAGCGCGTCCTGCAGCTGCTCGCTCGGCGCGTACGCGGCCGGCGCCTCCTCGGCGTTCTCAGTGCTCATACCGAGAGCATGACACAAAACGGCTTGGCCAAGCCCGGCTGGCCGAACCTCGCCTCGATCGGAGTAGGGCACGACACACCCTCAAGACCTTCTTGGCCAATTCAGTTTGGCCAAGTTCTCTTGGGTAATATACGAGGTGTCGGGACGAACCAACCGCCCCACCGGAGCAAGGGAGCACAACATGACCGCCACCATCACCGCCCCCGCCACCACCGAAGAGGCCCCCCTGTACCGCCGGGCCGAGACCCGCCTCGCCGTGGTCGGCAAGGGCAAGCGCATCCATTACTCCGCCACCGACGACACCCTGTGCGGCAAGGCGATCACCCGCTACACCGACGTCGAGGAGGCCGCCACGCTCGGCTACGAGCACTGCGGCCGGTGCATCCGCGCCGCCGAAGACCGCGCGTACTCCATCAGCCTGGCGGGCGCCTCCCCGCTCATGGCCGCGCTGCACGACGTAGTCGACACCGTCGAGGCCGTCGACGCCGCCCGCCGCGACCTTCCCACCGTGGGCCAGATGACCACCCTCGCCCGGCTCCTGGACGAGCTGGCCGACGCCACCGGCGAGGCCGCCACGCACCGCGACAACGCCCGCCTGCTGCTCGCCAACCACGACATGACGTTCCGCCTCGCGTCGACGTACCTCGACCGCCTCATCCCCGCCGCCCGCGCGCTGCGCGCCGAGGCCGCCGCCGCCCGCGCCGCCAACGACCAGGCCGCAGCCAAGGCCGCCGCGGCCCTGGAGCCTGGCATGTACGCCCGCGACGGCCGCGTCTACCGCGTCGTGCTCTCCGAGGCCGGCCGCCTGTACGCCAAGGTCTGGGCCGAAGGCGACGACGACACCCCGCCCAGCTTCGAGTTCGCCCCCGGCGCCATCCGCCACCTGCGCCCCGAGCACCGCATGTCCGCCGAGGACGCCAAGGCCTACAGCCGCCGCATCGGCGCGTGCTGCGTGTGCGGCAAGACCCTCACCGACCCCGCCAGCATCGAACGCGGCATCGGCCCCGTGTGCGCCGACAAGGTCTGACCCTCCCTCACCCCGGGGCCGCCCCACGCCGGGCGGCCCCACCCCCGACCTACCGCCCCGGAGGCAACCCGTGCCCACCCCCGTGACCCTCGCCCTGGCCGTCGCCACCACCCGCCCCACCGTCGACGGCATGCGCCCCATCCCCGCCCCCTACGACGCCGCCCGCCTTACCTTCGTCCCCGCCGCCGAGCTCCGCCCCGGAGACCTGGTCGTCGGCGACCTCGGCGCCCGCGCCGGCCGCGCCGGACACCTTCGCCACGGCGACTGGATCGCCGCCCCATACGTCGCCCAGCCCGGCCCGTTCCGCCCCGACTGCGCTCCGTGCGCCGCGTGGATGAACGGCTACACCGGCCCGGCCGTCGTCACCTTCCCGCACGTCCCCGAGGACGCCGCCGCCCTCGTGGCGATCATCCCCGCCCCACCGGGGTACGTCGCCCCGCCCGAACCCTGCCTCCACACGTGCACCTGCACCCGCGGATTCCTCCCCTCCACCGCCCGCTACTCCCCGCCGTCCCGGTGCTGGCACTGCCACGGCATGCCGTGCCCGACCTGCACCACCGCCCACATCAACACCCACTGAAAGGCCCCCCGATGCGCCGTTTCCGCGACCTGGTCGACCTCGTCCGCGACTCCATGAACGGCCCCGGCTTCTGGCTCGGGTTTCTCGTCTCCGCCTACCTGCTGTGGAACGCCCGCCACACCGTCACCTGACCCGGCCCGCCCCGCGCGCCGCACCCCCACCCCCGGGGCGCGGCGCGGTCGCGTGCGCCAGCTGGCCCACACCACGGCCACGCGGCCACCGCGACGAGCAACCCACCGGCCACGCTGGACCCGTGGACCTCCCCGACGAACCGATGCTCGCCGCGCCCACCCACACCTGGGCCCTGCCCCCGGACGGCTCGGTGGCCGCCGAGCCGAAGTGGGACGGGTTCCGCGCCCTTGCCGGCCTCCTGGACGACGGCACGCCCGTGATCCGCTCCCGCACCGGCACCGACCTCGCCCGGTACTTCCCCGACATCGCCGCCGCCCTCGCCGCCCAGCTCGCGCCCGCCAGCCTGCTGGACGGCGAGCTGCTGGTGTGGTCCGGCGGCCGGATCTCCTTCGACCGGCTCTCGGCCCGCCTGAACCGCTCGCCCCGCACCGTCGCCGCGCTCGCCGAACGCGAGCCGGCCAGCCTCATGGTCTTCGACGTCCTCCACCTGGACGGCACGCCGCATCACGCCCGCCCGTACCGCGCCCGGCGCGCCGTGATCGAGGCCCTGTTCGCTTCCGGCCGTGCCCGCCCCCCGCTGAACCTGTGCCCGTCGACCACCGACGAGTCGACCGCGAGCGGGTGGCTGGAGCAGTGGGGGCCCGACAACGTCGAAGGCCTGGTCCTGAAACCCACCCGGAGCAGCTACCGCCCCGGACGGCACCGCGGCGGGTGGCTGAAATGGAGGCTGCGGGACTCCCGCGAAGCCATCATCGCCGCCGTGACCGGCCCACCCGGACGGCCCGGCATCGTCCTTCTCGGCCGCTGGGACGAGGCCGGACAACTGCGGTACCTCGGCCGCACCGCGCGGCTCGCCGAAGACCAGGCGCGATCCGTGGCCGCCGCGCTCCGGCCGGCCTCGCCCGGCCACCCCTGGGAAGGCTGGACCTTCGCCGCCTCCTGGGGGTCGAAGGACAAGCTGACGGTCCGCCTGGTGGAACCCGACACGGTCGCCGAGGTCAGCGTCGACGTCTCCCGCCTGTCCGGCGACACCTGGCGCCACAGCGTGCGATGGACCCGGCTGCGCCCCGACCTGTCGCCCGCCGACCTGCCGCCGTTCGGCGACGACCGATAGCCGCGCACCCGTCAGAATGTCCGCTATGAGCTACCGCCCGCGCCGCCACCACCTCGACGTCGACCGTGCCCGCCGCCAGATCTTCCGTCACCCCGGCATCGCCCCGTGCCCAATGTGCCACCACCCCCGCAACGCCCATGCGCTCGAGGACGGACAGCCCGTGTGCACCCGCGGGGCGGGCCGGCGCGTCGCGTGTCCGGCGAGATCCGTGCAGGTCAGGGCCGGTTTTAGATCAAAAACACGCCGGGGTCAGAACAGGGCCATCGCGTCGGCCGGCTCCTGGTCGGGCTCCGGGGCGGGCTCGGGCTCGGGGATGGGCAACTCCATCTGCCCGTTGGGCAGGTCCACGATCTCCAGCGATCCGGCGCACGACAGCAGGTGCCCGTGGGCGTCGCGGCGGGCGTCGGGGGCGTCGTGCCGCCAGATCCGGCCCTTGCTAAGGCGACCGGCGACCATGCCGGCCGCGATCGACCGGGTGCAGTTCGGACATTCGACGCGGGGCATTTTCACGCAAACCAGTGTGACGAAGCCCGGCCTGCCGCGTACAGCAGACCGGGCAACCGGGTCAGTCGGCCACTGGTCGAGGACGCTCGGGATTTGCCGATCCTCTGCCCGTACGGTGCCGCTGCCTAGTCAGCGATCGGTTCGTCGCGGCGGATGTACTTTCCGCGCGTCCGGTCGAAGAGCATGCATTTCCCGAGCGGCACGCCAACGGACCGGTGCAGCGGCCTGCCGAGGACGGTGAAGCCGGAAATGTCCTCGACGTCTTCTGTGAGGTGGGCGGCGTCGTCGGGGTTGAGGAAGATCTCGATGTCGTCGCTGGAGGACTGCGTCTGCGCCCAGGCGAGCGTGTGGACGATCTCCTTGTAGAGACCGGTCTTCATCATGTAGTCGAAGGCATCGCTCACGCGTCTAGCGCACCTCGCTCGGCGAACACGACCAAGTCGCTCGTGCCGATCGGCCGGCGCTCGCCCCGGTTGATCCGGTTGCGCAGCTCCTCCAGCGGCCCCGCGCCCTCGCCGCCGAGGACGTACCCGTACGCCAGGAGCGCCGCCGTACGGTCCTCGTACATGCCGGGCAGCCATCCGTACCAGGACGCGGCCACGCCCCACGAGGGCGGGCGTCCGGCGATGCGCCCTCGGGCGCTGGTCTGCTCGGGCCCGTACAGGCGGGCCAGGCCGACCGCCTCGGCACCCTCGGATACCGGCTCGCTGGCCTCTTCCTCGAACGCGACGCGGTCCCAGTCGGGATGCGCGAGCCGTTCGATCCGGTCCGGGGTGAGCGGGCCTTCGGTGAGCGCAGCGTCCAGGGCGGCGATGATTTCGCGGGAGCCGCCGAGCCGGATGGCCTTGCCGATGATTCGGGCATCGTCCAAAGCCCAGCGGTCATGGCCGGGCCTCCTGTGTCGTGTAGGTATCGAGCTGCTCTTCAAGAGTCTCGTCGTGGTCACCATAGAACCGGTAGCTCGGGCGAGGGCGGCCGGTCGCCTCTGGCAGCTCGCCGAGCGCGGCCTGGACGTCGGTGAGCAACTCGGCCGGGGCGGGCAGCAGCTGGTCGCACAGCGGGTACGCCAGGCCGGCGAAGAGGCTGTCGCGGGCGTCGGCGTGGAAATCCCAGCCGCTCTCCTCTGTCCACGACAGGAAGACCTGCCGGTCGCCGTAGACCTGCATGGTGGCGAGACGGGCGAGGACGATGTGGGCGCAGCGGATCGGGTCACCGTCGTCCCAGAAGTCTTCCAGGAAGTCGACGTCGGCGACGGAGATACCGGCTTGGGTGAGTGCTGCGGCGACGGCTCGGATGTAGGCGCGGTGAGACCCGCCGAGGGGGACATCAAGGGGCATGACAGCTCCGTGGAGTTGTCTCCCGCCCGGCCCGCAACCAGCAGCGTGGAGATCGCCGGGAAGCCCGGCTTCTGATCTCCATGATAGCGGGCCCGGCCGCCCCTGTACGTCATTTCCCGATCCTCCGCCCGTACGGTCCGGCCGACGGCGGGGGCTGCCGGGACGCCGGCGACGTCGGCAGCGGGGCGTGGACGATGGCACCTTGATTGGCTCCCGGGATCAGGCCGTAGACGAGGATGCAGGAGGCGTCGATCCGGCCGGGGCTGTCGGGGTCGGTGTCCTGCCACGTTGCCCACTCGTTTTCGAGGTCCACGAAAGCGCCGCGCAGCCGCACCTTGTCCTGGACCATCTGCTGGGCAACGGGCGCCGCACGCAGCAACTTGCCCTGCTTGGCGCGCACCGGGTCGATCAGCGGCATCAGGTGTTTCTTGGGGATCACCCCGTCGCGCTGTAGCGCCTCCCACGACGTTTCCAGCGCCAGGACTGCCATGTCGCGGCCGAAGTTCCACTCCACGTAGATCACGCTGGCGTTCGTCTCGTACGCCAGGAGGCATGCCGCGGTGGACCACTCGGCCGACGACATGGCCTTCGACACGTCGTGGGTGACCCACACGCGGCCGTCATCGCCGAGGAAGCCACCGATGACGCCGGCGACGTCCCGGCCGCCACCGGACGGGTCGATCGCGACGGCGATCTTCTGCGGCTCGACGCTGCCCCCGGGGTCGCGGATGAGACGCAGCAGGTCGCGGGAGACCAGCGCGCCTTCGGACGGCTGCGGGTCACCCTGCGCCATCGAGTGCCAGTCCCGCACGCTGGAGGTCGCCTTCACGTCCGCCCACCAGGCCAGGAGCGCCCGGCGGTTCTTCGTGCGGATCTTCGGGTCCGCGAGTGCGCCGAGCTCCAGGCCCGCCTGCCCGTGGCCGCGATGGTCGCCGAGTTCGCCCGCGCCTTCGCCCGGCCGCCGCTGCCGACGTCCCTCGTCCTCACCGGACGCGCCGCGTGACCGCCGTCCCGGCCGCGCCCGGCCTCGACGACATCGACGCCCTCCTGGACGCCGCCACCGCGCAGCTCCCCCGGTCGACCTGGCCGCGCTCCTCGCCGCCCAACGCGCGGCCACCAGCGCCCCGCAGCCGCCCGAGGACGTGATCCCGGCCCCCACGTTCCCCCGCGACCCCTCGCGCCCGTGGCTGGCGTGCCCTGCCGCCCGCTACGCCTGCCCGCGCGGATGCGGCTGGTTCCACGACGAGCCCACCGACGACGGCGCCCCGCTCCGGATCGTGGTCCCGGCCGACCCGACCCCCGACGACGTCACCGCTGCACTCACCGCCCGCGCCGACGCCCGCGCCGAGCAACTGCACGCCCGGATCCAGGAAGCCATCACCGGCCACCTGGCCGACGCCCACCCCGAGCCCTGACACCACGGCGGCCGGCGCCCAGCTCACCCGCCAGGCACCGGCCGCACAATCCCCCTCACGCCTTGCCGGTCTTCGCCCCGGCCTTGATACGCGCGATCTCCACCTTGGCCCGCGCGATCACCGCCACGACGGCCACGACCGCCGCCCCCAGCAGCACGAACACGAACGCCGTCGTACCCGCCACGTGAACCACCCCTCTCGCTCACCAGGCACAACGACCCCGCCTCCGAACCGATGTGCGCCCGGACGGCCGTACTGGACTGTCTCAGTCGTCGGCCGTGAGCTGAGCGATCCGGTAACGGGCGTCCGTCTCGCTGATGGCCCCGGTCTCGACCTCGTTCTCGATACCGGCGACCTCCTGCTCGGTGCAGGCGCCACAGTCGGTGTAGCCGGGGTCGAAGGCGTTCCGCATGATCACTCCAACATGCTGCTGCCGCCCGCAGGCCGGGCGGTCTGGCCGTACCCACGCCGCAGGCGGGGCCGACGGGTCCGGCAACCGCGACCGGTCACGCCGCCGGGGTCCGCTGAACCTCCGACACGCGCACCGACCGGATGTCGGCGATCTTCCCGTTCTCGACGTTCAGCTCCGTCGCCCGCTCCTCGCTGGTTTTCGTCTTGCCCACCCAGAGCTTCTCTGCGGACAACGTCATCGTGCCCAGATGGTCCCCGTCGGCGTCCAGGAGCTCCACCTCGACGTAGTAATCGGCCGCCGCCGTCGCGTGGTTGGTGATCGCGTAGTGCACAAAGTACATGTGCGGGCCCAAGTACGGATCGTCCTCGAACCCGGCCTTCACGATCCGCACGTCCGCCGCCGCCCCCGGCGCGGCGTGGCCGGTCGGCGAACTCGGCCGGGCCGCCGACGACACCGCCGAGGCCTTCGGCGGCGCGCCGGCGTCCTTCCCTCCCGACGAACCGGACGACGAACACGCGGTCAGCGACACCGCCGCGACAACGGCGAGCACGGAAGCGAGACGAACAGGACGGGACACGCGAAACCTCCAGGAAGCGAACCAGGAGGCACAGAAGGTAGCGGAACACCCCGCCCCCTCGTGATCGGTTCGCGTCGAATCACTCCGAACGTGACGCCACGACTTCAGCGTTGACCTACCAATCACTGATCAATCACATAAAAGGTGCGCTGAGTCGCTACCCTGCTGCCGTGCGACATGTCTACGAGTGCCCCAACTGCCGCGTCATCGGCGACCCCCGGATCACCCGGGCCGACGCCGTCAGCGACCGCACCGCGCACCGCGACCGCGCCCACCACGGCCTCGCCCCCAGCGGCCTCGGCCACGGCCCCGCCGACTCGATCCAAGCCGTCCCCGGCATGCTCGGCCAGCTCGCCCGCGGCGCCTTCGCCGACCTCGCCGCCGCCGGCCAGCGCCGCCAGCACGCCAAGGCCCGCGCCGCCTCGGCCGCCAACGCCCGCGCCGAGCGCCTCGCCACCATCGCGTTCTTCGCCGTGCTGGTCGTCGTCCTGGTCGTGATCACGAGGTAGCTTCGACCCCGGCGAGACAGGCCACGGCACAGCAGGAAGCCCCACCCGATTCTGACGGGTGGGGCTTCTGCACGCTCATCCCCGCGACCGCGGGGAGCAAAGTGCCCGGATGACCGTTCCGTTCGGCGTCACGGGATCATCCCCGCCCGCGCGGGGAGCACGGGGCCGCGCTCCACGGCGTCATCCCGCTGATGGGTTCACCCCCGCCCGTGCGGGGAGCACATCGCTGCGTCCGCCGAGGTCCGTCGACGCCGGACGGCGCGGGCTGTGCTTCCACGGTAGCGAGGCGTCCCGCCCAGGATGCCGGAACGCCGAGATTGGCACACGGGGAGCAACGCGCCCCGCCGTCAGGGCTGTTGCGCGTCGTCTTTCTTCGGCCGCTTGGTCACGCCTTGGAGGATGTCCCGGACGCGCCCGAAGCTGATCGCCAACTCCGCGGCGATCGCCCGCAGGCTCATGCCATCGTTCTTCATTTCCGCGACGGCTTCCTGCCGCAGCGCGCGGACTTCGCTGTGCAGCGTTGGCCACTCGTCGAGCAACTGGGTCAGTTGACGGGCTCGCACGGCGGCCGGCTCGGTCGAACCGAGCGCCTTGATCGCTTCCAGCAAGGCCTCCACCTCCTCGTCTCTCTCGCTGCCCGATTTGTCCACGCTCGCACCTTTCGGAACCATGAGCGCGGTTTCGCGACACGCTTGTGTGGGGTACCCTGCACGTGTAGGGTACCCCACACGGGAGGTCGACGGAACCGCCTCCTGTGACACAACGGCCCCGGCCGGGCTCTCACACACCGACCGGGGCCAGCCAGCACAAACCTGAGCTACCAGGAGGCTGACCGTGCAGCATCTTTCCACCTCGACCTCGCCGCAGTCCGGCGACCCGACGCGCCGTCTCGCCGTGATCGGTTTCGTCCGGAAGTTGGCGGACGGCCGCGCCACCACCGTCACGATCACGCCCGAGGGCGGCCGCAGCGTCACCACCACCACGGGCGGTGCGCGATGAACGGCCCCGGAGTCCACGACCCGAAGACGTGCCCGCTGTGCTCGCAGGTGAGGCACCCGTCGCAGGCCGCGCCCCGTCGCCACCTCGCCGAGCACCCGCTGCCGACCCAGAAGACGGGCGGTGCGTGATGTGGGGCGACGACGCGAACGACCGCGTCATCCCCGTCATCCCCGGCCCGCGCGCCTCGGAGGAGGTGCCGCAGTGCTGCGGCCGGCCGATGACCCGGGACGGCGTCCAGTGGGTGTGCTCGCGGTGCCGCGGGTTCTACCAGCCGGGGAGGCGCGGATGAGCGCCGCCGACGAGCAGGCCAAGGCCCGCGACGACTACGCCAGGGGCGCGGCCCAGCGGACCACCGAGGCCCGCCCCGACGCGGACGCCCGCGCGTCCGGCGCCGAGGCCGCCCAGGCGAACCGGGGGCCGCGATGACCGCCCGCCTGCGCCGCGCCGCACGCACCGTTGCCCGGGCGGTGACGCGCGCGTCGAACGACTGGCAGTGCTCGGTGTGTGGCGCCTGGTTCACCAGCGAGACGCCGTCCCAGCGCTGCCCCGACTGCTCCTGACCTTCCGTTGACCGGCCGGGCCCGCGCCTCTTCGCGGGCCCGGTCCCAACCTGGCCGCGCCCCGGGCGTGATGCCGCCGGATCGACTCCGGCCCCGGCCGCTCGACCACCCGCCCGCAACCGTCACGGAGGAACCGCGATGAGCACCCCCGGCACCTCGCCGGACACCCCGCAGCCCCGAATCCCCGGGGTCCGGTACCGCACCGAGACCCGTGAGCGGCTGGTGCCCGAGACCGTCAACGGAGAGACCCGGCTGGTCCCCGAGACCTACCAGGTCGACGTGCCCGTGCCTCCCCGGGACATGGACCGGATCATCTTGCGCGCGGTCACCTGCGCGGCCGTGCTCGTGACCGGCCTGTCGGTCGCGTGGACCACGGCCGGGATCGGCGCGCTGCTCGCTCCGGTCGTCCCCGACGTCATCGCCTACGGCGTGGCCGGCGTGTTCGATCTGGCGTGGCTGTGCTGCCAGGCCCTGGAGTGGCTGGAGCGGTACGACCCCAAGCGGGCCAACGTCGCTCGCGGCGCGGGGTGGGCCGCGCTGGTGATCGCCGTCGCTGCGGTCGTCGCACACGGCGTCGACGTCGGCGACTCGGTCGGAGGCAGCGTCGGCGCGGCCGTCTCCGTCATCGCCAAGGGGCTGTGGGTCGTCGTCCTGCGGCACTACTCGGTGCCGCTGGGAGAGCGCGTTGGCGGGTGGCTGCTGCTGCGCCGCCGCGAGGTCACCGCACAGCGCGCCCTGTCGGGCGAGCTGCGGCGCCTGGCGGCCGACGAGGCGTACTCGCGCGCGGTGTTCGGGGACCTGGCCGCGTCCGCTGCACAGGCGACCACGGGCGCGGACCTGGACCCGTCGGCCAAGCCCGTGCCGATCGAAGCCCCGGCCCCACCGGTCGCGCCTCCGGCTCCGCCGGTCGTTCCGCCGTCCCCGGCCCCCGGCCCGATGCCGTCGAACGTGACCCGGCTCGACACCGGCAGCCCGTCCATCGCGGATACCATCCGCGACTGCCTCGCGCACGGCATCAGCGAGACGCCCGACGTCATCGCCCGCGTCCGCGAGGTCCACGGCGACAGCGACACCCTCGACAAGACCGTCGCGCGCACCCTGCGCCGCATCCGGCGGGGGAACGCGTCATGACCCTGCTCGCACTCGCCGCCGTGGCCGTGGTCGTCGTCCTGGTCCGCCGCCGCCTGTCCAACCGCCCCGGTCCCGGCGCGTCGGCGGCGGCCCGCGCCCGCGCCTTGCGGACCCCGCTGGTTCGGCTGGCCGAGCTGGCCGGCATCAACACCGCCCGGGGCCGCCAGGCCGCGCAGTACCGGGCGGGCGCGGACGGCGAGCGCCGCACCGCCGTCCGCCTGGCCGAGCTGGAGCGCGACGGGTGGACGATCCTCCACGACCGCGCCCTGCCCGCCTCGCGCGCCAACGTCGACCACCTCGCCATCGCCCCCGGCGGCGCCGTGTTCGTCCCCGACTCCAAGCGGTGGTCGTCCCGGTTCCGCGTGCGGGTCGTCCGGGGCCGGGTCCTGCACGGCAACCTCGACGTCACCCGCCGCCTGGCCGGCCTGCGGTACGAGGCCGCCGCCGTCGCCGAACTCCTCGGCGTCCCCGTCGTTCCCGTCGCGGTCATCGACGGCGCGCCCGTCGAGTACGGCGAGCTGCACCACGACGGCGTCCTGATCATCCCCGCCGACCGGCTGTGCTCGCTCCTGCGCGACCTCGGCGCCGACCCCGGCCCGGTCCCTCACCCCCAGCTCACCGCACAGGCCGAGCGCCTGCTGCCCCCGTACACCCGGAGGAACCCGTGACCCCCCTCGGTGACGACGAGCGCCGCATCGGCCGCCGCCTGCGCCGCCTCGTGGACGGGCCGACCGCGCACGACGCCGCACGCGGACACGCGGCCGGGCACCCGGACACCCCGGCGGACACCCGGGCGGACACTGTCCCTGCGGCCGCTCCCGCGCCGCCTGCCGCCCCCGCGGCGGACACCGGCACCGGACACGGCGGGCAGGCCACCGTCCGCCGCCTGGAAACCGCCCGTGTCCGCCGGGCGTCCGCCCGCCCGGACGGCGTCCAGCGCGGCGGCGGACGGTACCCGGACTGGCGCCGCGGCGACCTCGCGGACATCACCCTTGCGGCCCCCACCGACGCCCCGCCTCCGCCCGCCACGGACACCCCGGCGGACATGGCGGACGTCGCGGCCCCGGACACGGCGGACACCGTCGCGGACACCTCGGACGCGGCCGGACCGGAGCAACCCGCGAAGAGCCGCCGACGCCTGCGGCTGCTCAAGGCCGCGCCCGTGCCGGCCTCCGCGCCGCTGCCGCCCGAGCTCGCGGTCGACGAGGCCGCCGACGACGACGGCGAGGCGGCACCGGGCGCGCCGGTGAACGTGACCAAGCGGCCCGGCGTGGCCGCACGGTGGGCACACTCCGACCTGGCCGACGACGGCCGCCTGCGGTTCCTGTTCTTCAACGGCACCGCCGCCGGGGCCGGGTACGCCCTCGGCCTGGTGCCCCGGCTGGAGCGCTACCTCCCCGCCTCGGCCCAGTCCGCCACCGGCACGATCGCCGCCGTCCTGGCGCTGCTCGCCGCCGTCGCGGTGTGGCGCTTCACCCGCATCCCGTACGTCCGCGACTACCTGCCCATGGCCCAGGTCACCCGGCCGATCGTCACCGCCGTGGCGGCCGAGATCGCCCGCCGCCTCGCCCCCGTCGCCGTCGCCTACCCCGACCGGTACGGCACCCGGTACGGCCTCGACGCCCACGCCGTCTCGCTGCTGCTCACCTGCGGCGGCCTGGCCTTCGGCCTGTGGTGGCTGATCGACCGCCGCACCGTCGCCGCCAACTGGTGGTGGGGCGCCCGCTGGCTCGCCCGCATCCCCCTGGCCTCCGTCGTCCTGGCCACCGCCCTGTACGCCCCCGGCAACACCGTCTGAGAGGCCCCACCGTGCACCCGATCCTCGCCGCACCCGCCACCGTGGGGGGCATCAACGGCGGACAGTTCCTCGGCACCATCTCGGTGTCCGGCCTGGCCCTGGGCGCCGTGACCGCCCTCATCCTCGGCCTGCGCGGTTCCACCCGCATCAAGATCGACACGAGGGACAAGGCCGCGTGGTGGGGCATCGTCACCGGCACCTTGTGCATGGCGGCACAAGGCACCTGGGCCGACCTGGCCACCACCATCAACAGCCTCCCCACCTCCGCCTTCTCCGCCTCCAGCGGACTCGGCGACCCCAAGCAGGGCGGCATCGCCCTGTTCCTCACGCTGTGCGCGTTCGCCGGCCGCGGCAAGAGGATGATCTGGCCCGCCCTGTTCGGCATCGCCGCCTCGGTCACCTACGGCACCGCAGGCGGCGTGTGGGGCATCCTCGTCAACTTCATCCGCGTCCCCATCGGCCAACTGGCGGGGGCGTGATGACCGTCCGCGACGAGATCACCGGCCTGTTCCGCGGCGTCCCGGTCAAGGCGATCCGCCGGGACATCGCCCTCGGGACGCACGTCCTGGTGCGCGCGGGGGCGAGGCACCTCCGGCGCGGCGTGACCACCGCGGTCCGCGCTGCAGCAGCACGCCCCGCCCCGCCGGTCCCGGCCGCGTCCGCCGCGCCTGCGGCCAAGACCGGCCTGTCCGACGAGCCCGCCGACACCGCCGCCGCGACCACCGCGGCGGCGGCCCCAGCCCAGACCGGGAAGCAGGCCCCGGCCGCACCGGCGAAGAAGCCCGCCAAGGCGGACACCGGCGAAGCCGTCGCCCTGGCCGTGCTCACCCTCGGCGCCGTCGCCGCCGCCGCAGGCGGATTCCTCGGCCCCCTCGCGCACCGCCTCGCGCCGTACCTGACCGCCCGGCACGTCCTCGACGCCGTCGCGCTGTTCGCCGCCGCGTGGTCGGTCGCCGCCTACTTCGCCGCGCGCCGCCACCCCCACTACAAGCCGCGCCGCACCGGCCCCGCGCCGGCCGCCGCACAACCCCCCGCCGAGTCCGCCGACGACGCCTCCGAGCCGGACGGCGAGGACCTCGTTGAGCGCGACCGTGCGGCCCTGCTCGACCTGCTGGAGAAGGTCACCCGCGGACGCAACGGCGTGCACCTGGACGAGCTGTTCTTGCACACATCCCGTCACCCCTACTTCGCCACGGTCCCGCGCCCCCAGCTCGGCGCCCTGCTGCGGGCGTTCGGGGTGGCCGTGCCGCGGTCCCTCACGGTGGGCGGAATCAGTGGTCGCACGGGGGTCCGCCGGGCCGACGTCCTGGCCCTGCTCCCCACCGTCGCCAAGGCCTCGCCCGACCCGCTCTCTCTCCCACTCTCTACCCCTTCTGACCTGCTCGAATCTCGGACCACTCTCGGCCACTCTCGGCCCGGCTCTCGGCCAACCGAGAGCCCACTCCACGCCCCACAACCCGAAGGAAAGTGACATGACCACAGCCCGAACCGGCGGCGCCCCGACCCCCCGCCACTGCGGCAAGCCCCTCTTCCGCGACGCCGAAAGCTACTGGTGGTGCCAGGTGTGCCGCGGCTACCTCGAGGCCGACGCCGGCCTGTGGGAGCAGGTGTACGGCGGGGATCTCGAAGCGATCGGAGTCCAGCTCCGCCCCACCTACGAGAGCCGACCCGCCAGGCCCCCGGCCAACCCCCAGATCGGCCGCCGCTGATCTCCCATGCCCCGGGGCGGCCGACAGCCGCCAAGCATCCCGGCCGCCCCGGTCCACCCATCCCGTTGAGCGACACAGGACAACCCATCGTGCCACTGCCGTCCATGCCGATCCGCGACAACCGCCCCGGCGACGAACCCCACGCCCGCGAGTACGACCCCAACACCGGCGGATGGACCCGCCCCGCCACCGCCCCCGCGCCGGCCGGCCGCGAGCAACAGCCCGCCCGCCGCTGACCCCCGCCCCCGGGCTCGATCCGCCACCTGTCCGGTGTCAGACCGAGCCCCTACCCTTGTCGCGATCTGAATGGAGGCCACCGTGGACGGACCGACCCCCATGGACATCGCCCGCCGCACGAGCGGCGGGTACGGAACCGGTGAAGGGCACGTCGGCCTGGTCGACCGCACCGACCCGGACGAGACCGCCCCGCCGTGCGCCATGTGCCCCGGCGACGCCGTGCTGTACTTCGTCGAGACCGCCGAAGAGAACCAGACCTTCGCGTGCCTCGCGCACGCCGGAGCCATCGCCTACTCCGTCGCCGTCGCCTCGACCGCCGACCCCACCGTCCCCGCCTCGGAGCGAGGCGCCGACGACCGCCGCTGGCGCAAGCCCGCGTAACCCGTCGCGGCTCCCCCCGCGCGGCGCTCCACCGGCCCACCTTCACCCCCGTACGCCCCGGGTGGAGGTGGGCTGTTGCTTACCCTGAGCAGCACCAAGCAGCACTAAAGGGGCGTCATGACCGATACAGCTACGTACCTCCGCACCGCCGACATTCCGTTGGAGGACCTTTCGCCGTATCCCGGGAACGCGAAGGTCGGCGACGTCGACGCGATCCGCGCCAGCGTCCACCGCTCCGCCCCGGCCACGACCCCGGACGCGGACGGCATCGTGCGCGCCCAGACCTTCGAGGAGGGCGAGGTCTACATGCTCGGCGCCCCCTTCGACGGGTACTTCGCCGACCGGTACCTGATGGACTTCTACGACGTCACCGACCGCGACATCTGCTCACGGATGCACCTGCACACCGGCCTGCGGTTCGTACGGATGATGACCGGCCCTGGCACCCGCATCCGCGTATCCAGCCTCGCGCCGATCCACGTTACCGACGTCCCCGGTGTCACCGCCTGGACCCCCGCCACGTTCGTGGACGACGCCCCCGACGTCCCCGCCGGCCACCGCCGCGACCGGTACAACCTCGTCGTCCCCGAGAACTCGTGGGCGGACATGCAGATCCCCCGCGGCGTCAGTCACCAGTTCAACGCCCACGGGCCGCACGCCGTCATCGACTCCGTCCACCCCGAGGAGTCCATCGAGACGTTCCGCGAGCGCATGACCGGCTACAAGATGATGGCGCAAACGATCTTCCTCGCCGACGAACAGCCCGCAGCCGCCTCATGTGTGCTCGACTGAAGATCAGCAGGTCAACCCCCACAACCCCGGTAGTTGAAAGCCGGATATGGACAAAATAGTCACACCGAGTTGACGAGGTCGCCCCATGCCCCCGTCCCAGCGCCAGAAGAAGAACACCGCCGAAGGCCGACGCGAGGCCCTGCAGCTGCACCTGGCCGGCATCGACCTGGCCACCATCGCCAAGCAGCTCCACTACGCCGACGCCAGCGCCGCGAAGAAGGCCATCGACCGGGCCTTCGAGGAGTCCATCGACCGCGCTCACGCCGACATTGACGAGCTGCGCCGCAAGGCCATCGCCCGGTACGACCGGATGCAGTCCGCGTTCTGGGGCAAGGCCGTCAAGGGCGACCCCAAGGCCGCGGACATCGTGCTGCGGATCATGCGGGACCGAGGCAGGATCGAGGGCACCGAAGTGCCGACGCGGATCAACGTCGACGCACAGCGCCTCGGCGAAGAGATCATGGGCATCATCGGCGACCTCGGCGGGGGCGGCAGTGACGGCACCGGTGACAGCGACACCTCCTGACCTGAAGCTGGCACAGCGGCGCGTCGAGGCGTTGGTCCGCGCCGGCGACGTCCGCGCTCTGCGCGAGCTGCGGGACGTCCTGCGCGCCGCCCAGCACCGCCGCAAGGTCACCAACACCGCGGTCCGGTACCTGAACGACCCGGTCGCGTTCTCCCGCGAGGTCATCCGCTGGGGCCCAGACGAGAGCCTGGCGCCCTACCAGGAAGACACCATGGCCGCGCTGCCGGTCAAACGCCGCGTCGCCGTACGCGGCCCCCACGGTCTCGGGAAGTCGGCCACGGCCGCGATCACCGTGCTGTGGTTCGCCACCACCCGCGAAGCCGCCGGGCTGGACTGGAAGGTCATCACGACCGCCTCGGCCTGGCGCCACCTCGCGGTCTACCTGTGGCCCGAGATCCACAAATGGTCGCGCCGCATCCGGTGGGACGTCCTCGGCCGGCCGCCGTTCACCATCCACGAGCTGCTGGCGCTCAACCTCAAGCTGTCCGAAGGCGCCGCCTCCGCCGTCGCGTCGAGCAAGCCGGAGCTGATCGAAGGCGCGCACGCCGACTCGCTGCTGTACCTCATCGACGAAGCCAAGATCGTCCAAGACGGGGTCTGGGACGCGATCGAGGGCGCGTTCTCCGGCGGGCGCACCGAGGGCTACCCCGAAGCGTTCGCCCTGGCGATCTCGACCCCCGGTGCACCGATCGGCCGGTTCTACGACATCCACATGCGCAAGCCGGGCCTTGAGGACTGGTTCGTCCGCCACGTCACCCTCGCCGAAGCCGTCGCCGCCGGGCGGATCTCCCAGGCGTGGGCCGACCAGCGCCGCAAGCAGTGGGGCGCCGACTCCGCCCTGTACGCCAACCGCGTCTTGGGGCAGTTCCACGCCAGCGACGAAGACTCGGTGATCCCGCTGGCGTGGGTCGAGGCCGCGGTCGAGCGGTGGCACGAGTGGGACGCCGCGGGCCTGCCGAGCTGCCCGGCCGCCGCTACCTCGGCGTCGACGTCGCCCGCGCCGGCGGCGACTCCACCGTGTTCGCCTCGCGGGTCGGGAAGGCGTTTACGGGTCTGGAGAGCCACAACCGCGAGGACACGATGATGACGACCGCCCGCGTCCAGGGCGTGGTCGGCGAGTCCGGGGTGATCGTCCCGGTGGTCGACTCGATCGGCGTGGGCGGCGGCGTGGTCGACCGGCTGCGCGAGCTGGCGGTGCCGGTGCTGGCGTACACCGGCGCGGCCAAGACCCGGGCCAGGACCCGCGAGGGCGAGTTCGGGTTCACCAACGTCCGGTCGGCCGCGTACTGGCGGATGCGCGAGCTGCTGGACCCTGCGTACGACAGCGAGGTGATGCTGCCTCCGAACGACCTGTTGATCTCGGACCTGACCGCCCCGACGTGGACCCACACCACGGGCCGCCCGCCGCTGATCCAGTTGGAGAAGAAGGAGGACCTGATCAAACGTCTGGGGCGCTCTCCGGACAACGGGGACGCCGTGGTCATGGCGGCGTGGGCGGAGAACCTGGCGGCGGCCAGCGTCCAATCCCCGGCGTCGCGCAACCGGACCGGGCGGTCGGCGGCGGGGAGCAGGTACGGGCGCACCATCGGCACCGGAGGGACGTGACCAGGCCGCAGATCCTCTCGGTGAAACCCTCCTACACCGGACGATTTCCGGTCTCAGCGTTACGATCAACCCCGAACCAGCAGATTTTCCCGTTCGGGAGGCCGCCCCCGTGCTTTCGCTCCTCGCACTCGTGCTCCTCGCCCTGGCCGCCTACCGCGCCACACAGTTCGCCGTCCACGACGCGCTGCTCGATCCCGGCCGCGACCGCCTCGCCGCCTGGCACGCCGCCCGCCCCACCTCCCGGCCCCGCACCTTCCTGGTCACGCTGCTGTCGTGCCCGTACTGCACCGGGTGGTGGCTGTCCGGCGCGATCCTCGCCACCTACCTGCTCGCCGCCGGCCAATGGGACAGCGCGCCGCTGCTCGTCCACGGCGTCCAGTGGTGGGCCGTCGCCGGAGGCCAAGCCCTGCTCAACCGATGGGACGACACCCGCCCGGACGCGCACGCATGAGCCGCGAACTGGTCGGCGCCGCCGCGAAGTACACCACCCGCACCGCCAAGACCACCGCCCAGAACCCGGCCTACAGCCGCCAGGTCACCGCGTGGAAGTTCTACCGGACGCCCGAGGTCCGCAGCTACGCGAACTGGATCGGCAACGCCATGTCGTCCGCGACGCTGTACGCCGGGCGGCGCCTGGCGGACAACACCATCGAGCGCGCCCCCGACGACCACCCGGCCGCCGCTCACGTCGCCCGGATCGCAGGCGGCCCGGACGGACAGTCACAACACCTGCGCGAGTACGGCCGGCACCTGGCGGTCCCCGGCGAAGGGTGGACCGTGATCCGCCCCCGCCCGGACGGGGGCGAGGACTGGCACATCGTGTCCGTGCTGGAGATGTCCTCCAAGGGCGGCAGCCTGGAAGCCACGATCGACGGCGAGCCCGTCAAGATCCCCGCGAACGACCCGGCGGCCACCCCGGACCCGCTGGCGCCCGTAGCGATCCGCGTATGGGACCCGGCCCCCGACAACCACCTGGAGGCAGACTCCCCGGTTCTGGCGTCGCTGGACGAGCTGGAGGAACTGCGGCTGCTGAGCGCCGCCGTCCGCGCCATCACCAAGTCCCGCCTCACCGGCCGCGGTGTGCTGCTTGTCCCCAAGGGCACCCGCTTCCCCACCAAGCCCGGCGCCGAGGGGGACACGGAAGATGACTTGATCGACGTGTTCATGGAGGTGGCCGAGACCGCGATCCGTGAACCGGACTCGGCGGCGGCCACCGTCCCGATCATTCTGGAGGTGCCGGCCGAGAGCATCGCGGCCATCACGCACCTCACGATGCAAGCCGACTTCGACGAGCTCGCGATCAAGCTGCGGCAAGAGCTGATCACCCGGTTCGCCACGGCCGCCGACATCCCCGCCGAGTTCTTGTTGGGCATGGGCGACGTCAACCACTGGGGCGCGTGGGAGTTGACCGGCGAGGCGATCCGCCTCGGGATCGAACCCAGGCTTGGCGTCGTCACCCACGCCTACACCACCAAGTGGCTTCAGCCGCTGCTGGAGGCCGACAGGGTCCCGAACGCCACCGAGTGGATGGTGTGCGGTGACACCTCCCTGCTGCGGGTGCGCACCAACCAGCCACAAACCGCGATCGCCGTCCACGCAGTCGGCGCGATCTCCGACGCCGCGCTGCGCCGCGAGACGGGCTTTGACGAGGGAGACGCACCCGACGCCGCCGAGATCGCACGGCGCACCGCCAACAACCCGCAGCGGGAGGACACCGTGCCCATCACCCCGAACCTGCCCGCCGACGAGACCACCATCCCGCCCGACCTGCCCGCCTCGGTGACCCCGGACGAACGCCTCCTCGCCGCCGCGGACGGCCTGATCTGGCACGCCTTGTCCCGCGCCGGCGAGAAGCTGCGCCGCACCCCGGCCTGTCCCCGCCCCCGCCGCGCCGAAGCCAACCAGGTGTCCGCCGCCGCCCTGCACACCCTGCTGCCCGTCACCCGCGACCAGGTCACCGAATGGGGCCTGTTGGACGGCGCACTGGACCGCGCCCCCGAGATCGCCACCCGCTACGGGGCCGACGCCGACTGCCTCCGCGCGTCGCTGGAGATGTACCTGCGCGAGCTGCTGGCCGCCGGCGTCGAGTACGAGTACGGGCACGTCCCGGCCGCGATCGGCCCGTGCCTGTTGGCGGCAGCGTGACGTCCCCCGCCGGGGGTCCGCCGCCCGGCCGCGACACCTTGGAGACCGACCTCGCCCGGTTGGTCCGCGAGGTCCTGGCCGACGTCGCCGCCGAGTTCGCCCGCCAAGTCCGCGCCGCCGACACCCTCACCGCCTCCGGCCGATTCAGCGTCGGCGCCATCGCCGCCATCTGGAACGCCCGCACCGCCCGCCTGGTGCGCCCGCTGCTGTCCGGGATGGAATCGGCCGCCCGCGCCCTGGCAACCGGCCTAGGGGTCGCTGTGCCGCCCGGGTGGGACGACCTGCCGGGACGGGACAACAACGACCCCGACACCCTGCCGTCCGGCGTCCGCGACCTCGTCCACACCTCCACCGACCGGCTCGCGGACATCGGGACGCGCCTCCAGGACGCGGCACGGACCGCGCTCGAGGCGGGCCTCGCCGCCGGGGACGACCGCGACCAGCTGGCCGAGCGCGTCGTGACCGCGCTCACCCGCGACGGCGGCCCCCTCGACCCCGGCCGTGCCGACCGGATCGCCCGCACCGAAGCGTCCGCGGCGTGGTGCGGGGCGCAGCTGGCCGCCGCACGCGACATGCCCGAGGAAGACCGGCCGGTGGTCAAGCAGTGGCGGGCGCACCCCGACGACCGCACCCGGGCCGCTCACGCGCACGTCAACGGGCAGATCCAACTGCTGGCCGACCCGTTCACCGTCGCCGGCGTCGACATGGACGCGCCCGGCGACCCCACGGCCCCGCCCGAGCTCGTCGTGAACTGCCGGTGCTGGCCCGAGTTCGGCTACGCCCGCAAGGACCTTGAAGACCAAGGCGGAACCGCCCTGTCGGCCGCACAAAATGAGGTGACTCTCGTGGACGAACTTAACGAACTACGGGCCGCCGGACGGATCACCGCCGCCGACGACTCTCACCTGCAAGGCGGCATGATCGCGCTCATGCCCACCGCCGAGGACGCCCAGCGCCTCGCGGTCGACGGCGGCGAGACCCCCGAAGACCTGCACCTGACGCTGATGTTCCTCGGCGACGACGGCGCGGCCTACACCGCCGAACAGCGCGCCAGCATCATCGCCAACCTGGCGCACTACGGCCGCCACGTCCTCACCGGCCCGTTCGTCGCCAAGGCCTTCGGCGCCGCCCACTGGAACCCCGACAGCGCCAAGCCCGCATGGGTGTGGTCGGTCGGTGACCTGCCCGCCGACGAACGCCCCGACGACGGATACCCGACACTCCAGCAGTTCCACACCGTCGCCGCAGACTCCGTCGCCGGATCGAACGTCGACCCCGACATGGTGCCCACCCAGCACAGCCCGTGGGCGTCCCACATCTGCGCGGCCTACAGCGACGACCCGGGACTGTTGCCCGCGCTGGCCGACCGCGTCGGCCCAGTCACCTTCGACCGGCTGCGCGTCGTGTTCGGAGGCGACGCCACCGACATTCACCTCGGCCCCCTCACGGCCGCCGGTGGCGTGATGCCCGAAGAGGAGTGGAACCCCGTCCGCACCTGGGCCACCCCCGACGACACCGCCATCGCCTTCGAGAACCAAGAAACGGGCGACGGGCGAATCTTCAGCCCCGGGTCGTTGTACTGGGAGGGCGGGCCGTGGCCCCTCCAGTACGCCGACGAGATGCTGGCCGGCCACGAAGGCGCCGAGCTGGCCGGCGCGATCCGCACCATGGGCCGCGACGGCGACCGCATCACCGCGACCGGCGACCTGTACCTCAACCGGTGGGCCGGCGCGGACGCCGTGATGCTGCTGGAGCAGGAGGCACCGCTCGGGATCTCCGTCGACCTGGACGACGTCGACGTGGAATTCGTGGACCGCCGCCCCGCCGAAGACGAGGAAGCCGGGTACACCGAAGTCGTGCTCGCCGCGTCGCTGGCTCACGCCAGCCTGCTGCAGCTCCCTGACGGGGCGTGGATGATCCGCGCCGACAAGGCCACCGATTGGACCGCCAGCGGGAACACCCTGCTGCGCACGACCGGCACCGTCGAATGGACCACCACCGCGAACGGCCAGGTGTCCGCCGACGTCGTACGCGCCGCCCTGACGGCCTCGGGCATCACCGCCGCCGCAGGGGACCCCGACGACCCCGAGCGCGGCGAGGTCGTGCACTCGGAGTCCGCAGGCGATGTCCTGATGCGGATCACCCGCGGCCGGGTCCGCGGCGCAACGCTGGTCGCCATGCCCGCCTATGACCGGGCGCGGATCGTGCTGGACGCCCCCGACCAAACCGCGTCGTGCCCACAGCCGACGGTCCTCGCCACCTCGGACGTCGCTGCCCAGGTCATCACCTACGTGGCGTCGTCCCCGACCGCCGTCACCGCGCGGCACGTCGCCGAAGCACTGGGGATCAGCATCGAGCAGGCCCGCGGGCACCTCCAGCGCGCGACCGCCGCCGGACACCTGGTGCGCCTGTCCCGTGGCCTGTATGTCGGCGCCTCGACCATCCCCGAAGGCCCCGACACCACGGCGTCCGGTGGCGACAGCCAGGGCGAGGCGGGGGACGCCGAGATGCGCGAGCTGGAGGCGTCCGCGTGGTCCGCGATGCGCGACACCGAGCCGATGCCCGCGGCGTGGTTCCGCGAGCCCACCCCGGACGAACTCCCCCGGGATCGGGCGGGGTGCACCACAAGGACGGCCGGATCTTCGGGTGGGTCGCCCAGGCCGGCGAGCCTCACGCCGGGATGCCCGGCCGGAACCTGACGATCGAGTCGCTCGGCACCATCGACCTGACGCACTTCCTGCGCGCCAAGTTCCGGCTGGACGACGGCTCGACCATCCGCGCCGGCGCCATGACCATGAACGTCGGCCATCACCGCGACGGCGCCGAGTGCGAAACGTCGGTCTGTCAGTTCGATGACACCCGCACCGTCGCGGGAATCGTCACGGTCGGCATGAGCGAAGGCGGCATGTGGTTCTCCGGGGCCGCCGCACCCTGGCTCAGCGCGTGGGATCGCACCGTGTTCCAGGCGTGCCAGCCCAGCTACCACATGCGGCAAGGCGCGGGCGGACGGTGGCAACTGCGGGCGGTGCTGTCCGTCCCTGTCCCCGGACACAGCTCGCCGCTGCTCGCCTCGGCCGTCGCCGAACGCGCCAACCTCGCGCTCGCCGCGTCCGCTGCACAGGCCATCACCAGCCAGGACACCCCGCCCGGACAACCGGACACAGCCGTGTCCGCCCCCGAGGACAACCCGCCCGGATACCCGGACAACGCGTCCGGCCGGGGCGACCTGGCGCCCGGCGACCGCCCGGCCGTCGCCGCCGCCGCTCTGGCCGACCCCCACCTGCTCGACGCCCTGGCCGACGCCCTCGAACAGCGCATGAGCGACCGCGCCTCTGCCCGAGCCGAGATCGAACGGCTCTCCCACCAGCTCGCCCCCGCGCGAGCCGAACTCGCCGCCAGCTTGGCGGCAACAGTCAACGGAGGTCACTGACATGGGATGCAACTGCGGCAACAAGAACCGCAAGATGTACGAGGTCGTCAACGCCGCCGGCAAGGTGGTGTACACCAGCGCGTCGAAGCCGAGCGCGGACGGCGTGGCCCGGCGGTACGAAGGCGGCACCGTCCGGGAGAAGGGCGCGGCCACCTCCACTGCGAAGACCGACGAGCCGACCACCACCCCGGCCTGACCCGCCCGGCCTGCCCTGTGACCTGCACAAACGGGTAGAATCGGGCAAACGAATCCCCCGCGTCGGCGGCTACCGGCGCGGGGGAAAGCCGACTGATTGGGAGTCGACATGAGCAAGCGTACGTGCGCCTTGGCGGAGACGGACGGCCCGTGCAAACCGGCCCGGATGCGCGGCTGGTGCCAGAAGCACTACGCCCGGTTCCTGCGCCACGGTGACCCGCTCACGACCGCGACGCGCGGCAAGGGCGAACTGATCGCGGAACTCCGGGCCGCCGGGGCGGCAACGACCAACGAGTGCATCATCCTCGCCACGCGAGGGAGTACCCGCCCCGTCGCCAAGCTGGACGGCACGCTGATGCTGGCCTCGCGCGCCGTGTGGATTCTCGCCAACGGCGACCCGGGCGAGGCGCACGTGTTGCACACCTGCCACCGGGGCGAGGAGGGGTGCATCAACCTCCGGCACCTCTACCTCGGCGACAACGGCCGGAACATCGCCGACATGGTCACGGCGGGGCGGAGCACTCGCGGCGAGCGCAGCGGAATGCACAAGCTGAAGGAGCCGGAGGTGCAGGAGATCCGGCGGCTGCTGAGGGACCAGGTCCCGCGCGAGGTGATCGCGCGCCGGTTCGGCGTGAGCGGGTCAACGGTCTACCAGATCAGCGCTGGTAAAACGTGGGGCTGGTTGACCGACGACCGGCATTAGTTTCAACGGCTGACGCGGTGCCGCCTGGTTATGCTAGGCGGCATAGCGCTGCTGGTTTTGGGCCGAGCTCTCCTAGAACGACTCAGGAGACACGGCCCTATGGCTGAAGAGTTCGAGATCCCGGAGGATCTCACCGCGCTTACGGACGACGACCTCGCGGAAGCCCTCGACGGGGCCGTGGCCGCATTCGACGCCCGGTCGACGTCGTCCGTCGTCACCGGCGACGACATGACCCGCCTGCGGGCGCTGGCCGCCGCGGTCGAGCAGATCCGCACCGAGCAGAACGCGCGCCAGGAGGCAGCCCAGCAGGCCGCTTCCGAGATCGACGCCCTGGCCGCCCAGGTCCGCGGCGGCGAGGCGACCACCGAGACGGACGACCCGGACCCGGCAGCGGCGGACACCGACCCGGCCGGCACGCCGCCCGCCGACCCGGCCCCGCCGGCGGACCCGGCCCCGCCAGCCGCGCCGGACGCCACCGCCTCGCTCGCGCGCCGCCCGGCCCTGGACCTGTCCGGCGTCCGCCGCCGCCAGCCCCGCGTCCTGCCCGAGCCCCCGGCCCCGGGCACGGTCATCACCGCCGCGGTCGACGTGCCCGGCTACGCCCCCGGTGCCTCGCTCGCCTTCGAGGACATCACCGCGGGCATCATCAGCCGCGCCAACAGCCTCAAGACAGCCGGCGGCGGCACCGGGTTGGTGATCAGCTACAAGCACCCGTTCGACCGGGCGCTGATCGTCACCGACTCCTCCAGTGCCCCCGAGGGCACCACCGTGGCGCTCCACGCCGCGAACCAGCGCCGTCTGCCCAAGGGCGACCTCGCGGCCAGTGGTGGCTGGTGCGCGCCGTCCGAAACCGTGTACGACCTGGTCGACGTGGCGTGCCCGGATCTGCTGTGGGACGCCCCCGAGATCCAGCTCGCCCGCGGCGGCCTGCGGTACTTCAAGACGCCGTCGCTGGACGTCGGCGCGCTGACGTGGGTCCACACCGAAGCGGACGACATCAACGGGGCGACCAAGCCGTGTTACAAGATCCCGTGCCCCGACCCGACCGAGGTCCGGTGTGACGCGCACGGAGTCTGTCTCGAAGCGGGCATCCTCACACAGAGGTTCTTCCCGGAGCTCGTGTCGTGGTACTTGCGGAACACGATGGTCGCGCACGAGATCCGCATCAAGCAGGAGCTGTTCGCCCAGGCTGTCGCCAGCGCGACGCCGGTCACGATGGGCCCGACGTTCGCCGCGCTGTCCGCGGTGTTCGGCGCGGTCGCCTTGCAGAGCGCCGACATGATCGAGCGGCACTCGCTGTGTGACGGCACCAGCCTGGAAGTGGTCTTCCCGTGGTGGGCGAAGAACTTCTTCCTGGCCGACCTGGCTCGCCGCAACGGCGTGTCCCAGGACGAGGTGTCCACCGCCGACATCATCAGCCTGTTCGCCCAGATCGGCGTCATGCCCCAGTGGGCGCGCGGACTCGGCCCGGCCGTCCCGACCGACATCGGCGGCACCAACCCCGCCACGACGTGGCCCGACACCCTCCAGTTCCTCATCTACCCGGCCGGTCAGCTCCAGATCGGCCGCGGCGAAGAGGTCAACCTCGGCGCGATCCACGACAGCACGAAGTTCCAGACAAATGATTACACAGCGTTGTTCTCAGAGGAATGCATCGCCCTCGTGGACCGCAGTGTCGACACCCGCATCGTGACCGTCCCCGTCTGCGCGAGCGGCGAGACCGGCGCCCAGACCCTCCCGGCCTGCCCGGTCGCCTGACCCCTCGACGGCGGGCCCGGTCTCTTGAGGGGGAGCCGGGCCCGCCCCCTGCTCATGGACGGAGGTGGGCACGATGGCGCCCGCTGGATTGCGCAAGCCGGTCGCTGCCATCCCGGGCGAGCCGCTGCCGCACGGCCTCCTCGGCGGATGCGCCACGATCGAGGACGTCACCGACACACACGAGATGCTCGGCGTCGAATGGCTCGCGCTCGGGTGCTGCCCGGTACAGGACTGGGTCGACCCGTGCACCACCGACAGTGACGAGTCACCGGGCGCGCCGGCGGTCAAGGAGTTCTGCCGCCCCCACGTCGAGCACGCCGTGCCGCACACCATCTACGCCGGCACCGAGTGCTCGGCCATGGGCTGGTCGTACGAAGAGGCGCGCCAGCACGTGCTGGCGTCGCTGGAGCTGGGCGAACAGCAGGCCGTCGAGGCGGCGTTCTGGCGCGACACCCTCGCCCCGAACGCGATCGATCTGACGCCCGCGGACGGCCCGGTCAACGTCGCGTCCGGTATCGCGGCGTTGGAGGGCTGTCTGGCCGAAACGTACGGAGGCGTCGGCACCCTGCACGTCCCCGCCGGCCTGGCCGCCGTCCTCGGCTGCTGCAACATCCTGCGCGAGACCCCGGCGGGCGGGCTGCGGACCCTCGCCGGGAACTGCGCGGTGATCGGGGCCGGGTACTCCGCGATGAACTCCGGCCCGGACGGGATGCCTGCCGCGCCCGGTTCGGCGTGGGTCTACATCTCCGGCCCGGTCGAGATCCGCCGCAGCCCCGTCGACGTCGTCCCCGACGTCCGGGGACCCGCCATCAATATCCGCAACAACGATCTGCGGGTCCTCGCCGAGCGGACGTACGTCGTCGGCACCACCTGCACCGTCTGCGCAATCCAAGTCCAGGTGTGCCCATGAACGAGTTCATCCGCGTCGAGCCCACGCCGAGTCAGCGCCGCGCCTTCGCCGGTTGGGCCGTCGCCCAACGCCCGAAGATCCGCACCCTGTCGCCGACCGAGTTCGCCGTCCCTCCGCACCTGTTCACCGACGTGCCCGAACAGGTCCTGATCGGCGCCCTGGTCGACGGGCACCGGTACGTCTCGCCGGTCGAAGACGCCGCCCACGGCCGCCCCGGGCCGGGCGCGCCGGATCTGTTGGGCGTCGCCACCCCGGCCGGACTCACCCCGGCCCCAGGAAGCCCGGAGGCGGACGCTCCGGCGATGGTGTCCGCGACGTCGCCCGCGACGGTCCAGGCGGCGATGACCGCCGCCCTGGTGGCGACAGACGTCGCCACGGCCAACGCCGCCCACAACGACGGGCCGGTGCCGGTTGGCGACGACGGGCCGCGCGACGACGCACCCGAGGGCGTCTTCCCCTGTCCCGAGTGCACCCGGGAGTTCACCACCGAGCGCGGCCGGGACACCCACCGCCGCCAGGCCCACCGGGAGGAATGACCCGTGCCCGTCGAGCCTTTGCCCTGCGGCCCGGACGGCGGCACCGGCACTCCCGGTGACTGCGCCTGCGCCCCGTCCATCACGTCGACGCCGCTGTGCCGGGCGGACGGCAGCACGGTCCTGGTCGTCGTACGGTCCCCGTGCGGCACGTGCGGGACCGCCCCCGCCGATCCGGTCCAAGTCGGGTGGATCGACCCCACCACGGGCGTCTACACCCCGGGGGCGCCGCCGGCCGACGCCGCCCCGTGCGAGACGGCGACGCCGCCGTGCGCCGCGACGACCTGTCGCCAGCGGTGCGACGACACCACCGGCGACGGCACCGCGGATACGACGTACACCGAGCTGTGGTGTCTCGCCCCGGACGGCACCGCCACGCTGCTGCTGACCTACCAGGACGACCCGTCCACGCCGTACGTGCCCGTGTCGCCGGTGGAGTGCACCTACGGGTGCCCGGACGACGAGACGGTGATGCTGTGCGACTCCTCGGGCCCGTTCCTGCGCAGGTACTCCTTCCTCGCCGGGACCGCGACGTACGTGGACGTGGCGTTGGACGGCCAGACGCCGCACGTCGTGTCCGGGACGGTCGGCACCTGCCCGACCTGCGACCCGACGCCGCCTCTCGCCCTGGTCGGGTTGTGCCTCGCGGGCGGCGCGCCGATCGCCGTCGTCGTCTCCCGGCAGTGCGACGGCACTACGACCCGTGACGGCTGGCTCGACCTCGCCACCGGCATCTATTCCACCGGGGCGCCCCCGGCCGGCACCGGGGCGTGCTCCCCGCCCGGCGCCTTCGAGCTCGCGGGCATCTTGTGCGACACCGACCCCGCGACCGGCAACGTCCTCGGCCTCGCCCTCGTCCAGTACGCCTACAGCGCGGACGGCACCCTCGCCAGCGTCAGCCTGATCAACCCGGGCGACGGCACGACGTACCATCTGCAAGGCGAGCTGCGGACCTGCCCGACCGGCCAGGCCGTACCTGACGCCGATCTGGTCGTGCTATGCGATGTCTTGCCGGACGGCACGGTCAACCAGTTCGTCCGCGACTTCCGGCGCGACGAGAACACGCTGATCGTCGGCCACACCGACTACCTGCTGGACGGCGCCGGCTACCACCCGACCGGCACCGTGCGGCTGTGCCCGGCCGAACCCGACTGCCCGGCCCAGACCGTCGAGGTCGTGTGCAAGTGCGACGACACCGACGCTGACGGCAGCCCCGAGACGCCGTACGTCGAGCTGGTCGGGGTGAGCTGTGACGGCACCCTCACCGCGCTCGGCACGTACCTGCCGGACTTCTCCGCCCCGTACGTACCCGTGTCGCCACTGCCGTGCGACGCGGGCGAGGACTTGGGGGCGCCCGCGGTGTTCGGCGTCCAGGCCGGCCGCGTCGTCCTCGCCCCCGGCCAGTCGTGGGACGGCGCGACCGTGCCGACGCTCCAGGCGGTCACAGTGGCCGCCTCCGGGGGCAGCGGAACGATCACCACACAGGACGGCCCCAGCCCGCTGACGGATGGCCAGACGGCCGCCTGGACGGTCGCCCGCGACGTCCACGCCCGCCTGACCGGCCCGCTGGTCATCACCGCCGTCGACGGCACCGTGACCGTCACGTACACCAAGGAGATCACGCTGTGAGCGGATGCGGATGCGGTAGCCCGGTGGTGCTCAGCGCACCCGCCGCGGCGCGTATGGACGTTGAGGGGTCGCTGCTGTGCGACGTGCTGGCGGACGGCACAGTCGCCGCACAGGCCCTCGTGGAGGCCGTCTACGACACCAGCACCGGGCTACGGGTCGGTACTCGCACCGTGAACCCGGTCACCGGCGCGGACTACCTCGTGCAGGGCACGCTCCAGCCGTGCCCGCCGCCGGAGCAGTGCTCCTGCGAGACCGTCCTGCTGTGTGACCAGCCGCTGGGTGGCGATGAGGTCATTCAGGGCCTGGATGTTTCGGGCGGCACGCTCGCCAATGGTGTGGCCTGGCAGGTGACCGGCAGCCAGAACGCTCCGGACGTGTCCGACCGCGCGACCGAAGACGGGGCCTGGTGGAGGACGGCCATCTTCCCGAACCAGCCGGTGGGGCCGACCACGTGGACGTTCAACCGGCCAGCTGCGGTCGAGTTCTCCGTGTTCCTGATGTGGACCGCGTACGAGGACACCGTGGGCGGTAACCGTGCGCAGCTTCCGCCGGGGGCCGAACCCATCAGCCTGCCTCCGGGCTACTCCTACGATCCGGCCACGAGCATCGTGTCGGTCGATGACACGCGTGCCGGGGACTGTGCCGGTCTGACGAATCCGACAGAGGGCGTATCGGCGCGGTTCCGTCTGGCGGGACCCGTGGAATCGTTCACCCTGCTGTACCTCGGTGAGCGGTCGACTGCGTCCCCCTGCGCGGAGTTCGGAACCTGGTTCTTCGGTGCCGTTCACGTCCACCCCGTTCCGGTGCCTTTTCTGCGCCACATCTGCCGCACCTGCACCGGCACCGCCACGGTCACGGACACCACCCTGGACGGCGTCACCACCTACGACACGTCGACCGGCACCGTGGGCGTGTGCGGCCCCACCAGCGGCGAGACGGCGAGCGGCCGTCAGATCGTGGAGCGCTGCGCCTGCGACGACGTCAACGGCGACGGCAGCGTGATCGTCCGGTACGTCGAGCTGTGGTCCGTCAACACGGGCAATCCGGATGATGAGCCGCTGCTCCTCGGCACCTGGCAGGACGGCGACTTCACCATGCCGTACGAGCCGGTCAACCCGGTCGACTGCCCGGCCGGGGCGCCCGAGGAGGTCGCCGCGCCGATCGTCCTCGGCCATGTCTGCTACGACGACGGCACCGGCACGGTGCGCACGGCGGCCGTGGTGCGCTGCGCGGGCTGCGACGACACGACGGTCCGGTACGTGGACATCGAAACCGGCGCCGAGGTGACCGCGCCCGCGGTCGTGCCGTGCCCCGGCGCGACCAGCGGACCAGCCCCGGTCTGCTACACCGCGCCCTCCACGCCACCGGTCACCTGCGGCACCGTAACGGTGACGGACCTGACGGGCGGAGCCATCACGGGCGCCGCGGTGGCGGACAACCCGCAGAACTGGCCCATCAGCCAGTCCGGCCTGGCCTCCACCTGGGACGGCGACACCGGTGAGGCCGGCGGCCCGGCGACCAGCGTGGGCGTCGTCAACTGCAACGACTTCCAGGGCGACACCGGCGTGGTCCTCGATTACACGATCACGCCTCCCGCGAGCAACGTGACGGGGGTGAACCTATGGAACGCGTTCGGCGGGTCCATCGGCGACCGTGACGGGATCGGCTCGTCGACGCTGACGCTCCTCGACGCGGACGGGAACACGCTGTTCACCGGGCCGTTGAACGCCTGCCGCCCGGCACCGGGCGACTACGCCACGCCGTGCCTGACGGATCTCGGCAGCCCGGTCGACGGCGTCGCCACGATGCGCCTGTCGAACATCGCGAAGGTCCCCACGTCCGAGGGCACAGTAGGCCCCGACATCGGATGGCGTGAGATCGGCCTGGTCACCACCGGCTACGAAGCACTGCTGACGCTGGACTGCGGCGGCCAGCAGGTCACCGCCACCGTGGAGGGCGCGGCGGCCGGGCTGACCTACGCGGGCGGCCAGCTCACCCAGACCGCCGGCCCTCACACCCTCACCTGGCACGCCACGGCCGGATTCGCCGGGACGATCGTCACGGACACCCCTGGCGCCTTCGACCGGCTCGACTTCACGGACGGCACGGCCGTCACCATGTCCGGTGACAGCACGGTGAGCTTCGCCGTCCAGGTGAGCCCTGCGGCCACCGCAGACGGCCCGCTGGTCGGGTTCGTCACGCTGGACCCGGTGACCGGGATGCCGACAGTCCGCGACGCGAACACCGGGCAGGTCGTCGCTGACGCGTTGATCGTCCCGTGCCCGGGTGACGCGGACTGCGCCTCACCCACCACCCCGGTCACCTCGGTCGGTCTGTGCCTGGCGGACGGCACGCCGATCGCCGTCACGATCACCCGCGACTGCACGGGCGCCACCGTCTCCGAGGGGTGGCTGAACCTCGCCACCGGGGCGTTCACGGCCGGCGCAGTCCCGGTCGGCACGGTCGCCTGCGGCGACTCCCGCTCGATCCAGGTGTCCGGCACGTTCTGCGCCGTCGACGCGGCCGGTGATGTCGTCGCCCTGGTGCTCGTGGAGTACACCTACGACGACACCGGCGCCATCGCGGACGTGCGCCTGGTCGACGCCGTCACCGGCGCCACCTACATGCCTCCGGCCGGGGTCACCGTCACCACGTGCCCGACCGGCACCGTCCAGCCCGAGCAGGACGCCGTGGTCCTGTGCCACACCGCCACGGACGGCACGGTCACCCAGTTCGTCCGCGACTACCGCCGGGACGAGACCGGCACCATCACCGCGCACTCGGACTACCTGCTCGACGGCACCCCCTACACCCCGGACCCGACCGGCACCGTCGGCGTCTGCCAGACCGCCGACTGCGAGACGCAGCAGCTCTGCGACGTCGAGCAGGACGTGCCGGCTGTGCTCCCCTCGTTCGGCGTGCCTACGGAGGCGTGGCAGGACCTCACCAACGGCGTTCGGTGGATGCGCCGAGGTGCCGATGGGGCCGCCCCGGGCGGCTGGTACGGCGCCGACAACGCCACCACGCCCGAGCGGTTCGACTTTGACCGGCCGGTATCCATCACCTACAGCGTGCGGTTCTCCGGGCCGACCGCCGCGCCCCTACGCATCCCGGCGGGCTGGTACCTGGACGGCCTCAACACTGTCCAGCACGCGTGGGACGCGGCCACCCGCACGATCTCCCCGACCGCCTCGGCGACGCAGGCCGGGCAGTCAACGTTCCGTATCGAGGCACAGACCGCGCAGACCATGACCGCGCCGGTCGTAGTCGGCACGCAGCCGTCCGGGCAGAGCAGCCAGTACGGGCAGATCACCGTCACCGCAGACCGCATCACCCCGTTCCTGCGCACCTTGTGCCGGGACGCCACCGGCACGCTGGTCAGGACCGACACCACCCTGGACGGCGTCACCCTCTACGACGTGAACGGCACGGAGGGAAGCTGCCCCGAGCCCCCGGCCCTGGCGGCGCCCGAGTGTCTGGACTGCGAGACGCTGCTCCTGTGCGACGTGCCCACTGCGGCGCCCGTGCGGATCACCGGGACGGCCGCCTCGGGCACCCTGTCCAACGGCGTGAGCTGGACGTCCACGAGCCCCACCAACGCCACGTATTCGCCACAGAGGACCAACGCGGACGGCTCCTGGTGGGGCATGCCCTCCTTCCCCCTCGCCGTGACCACGCCGACGAAGTGGACGTTCTCCCGGCCCTCGTTCGTGGAGTTCTCCGTCTACGTCGCGTACAACGCGACGCAACCGGCACTCAACACCGCGCAGCTCCCCGCCGGCCTGGAGCCGGTCTCGCTGCCGACCGGGTACGCCTACGACCCGGCAACCGGCGTGCTCACCCGCACGTCCGACGGCGACCCGGCCGACCCGTGCTCCTACACAACGGACCCGCAGGTGATCGGCAGCGCCCGCTTCCGCACCACCAGCGCCGTCACCACCTTCACCACGGCGCCCGCGCCGAACAGCCGCGTCGCCCGGTGCGGGATCTTCTTCACCTACTGGGCGGGCGCGGTGTCGGTCGTGCCCGGCGGCCCGTTCCTGCGGCACATCTGCCGCTCCTGCGACGGCACGCCCACCGTGACGAACACCCTCCTGGACGGCGTCACCCCCTACCTCCCGGCCGGGACCGTCGACCAGTGCCAGCCCGTGGACCCGCCGCAGGAGCCGGCCTGCTGCCCGACCTCCGAGGCGGTGAGCCTGTGCCACACCGCCGTGGACGGCACGGTCACGGAGTTCGTACGGGACTACCGCCGCGACGCCACCGGCGTCATCACCGGGTACAGCGACTACACGCTCGACGGTGCCGACTACGTCCCGGACCCGGCCGGCACCGTGGGCCAGTGCCGCCCCGTGGACTGCACGAGCACCCCCCTGTGCGTACGCCCCTCCGGGGTCGTGGAGTTCATCAGCAACGCGGACAACCGCACGGACGGCACGGTCGATCAGGTGTGGAAGTGGTCCTCCGGCGGCCTCGCCGGCCCCTGGTTCGACATGTACCAGGTCGGCGTCTACCCGGGGTGGACCGTGGCCGACCCGGGGACGTCGGGCGGTACGGCGCACTGGGTGGCGCCGCACCCTGACCGCGGAGTCGCCAACACCGGCCTGCCCGGCGAGGGACCGACCATCGCCGCGGCGAACGCGGACTGGTACGCGCGGGCCTCCTTCGAGCTGCCGTCGTTCGCGGACCCCGCCACCATCAAGATCAGCTCCACCGTCCTCAACGCCGACCAGGTCGCCGTGGAATGGCGGCTCAACAACGGCGACTGGCAGGCCGTCAACCGCAACCACGCCCAGGCGCCCTATACCTTCGGCCCGGCCGCCGTGCCCGGGGCGCAGGCGGGCACGAACACCCTGTACGTCCACGTCCGTGAAACGGTGTTCGGCAGCGGCGCCGCGGGCGTGATGATGCACCTGGTGGCGACGTATGACGTCGACGCGACCGCCTATGAGCAGTGGCTCCGCACCACCTGCACGGACGGCACGGTCACCTACCTCGACGGAGACGGCAACCCCCAGACGGGCATCCCGGCGACCTCCACCATCGTTCCGTGCCCCGGCGGCACCGGCGGCGACGCAGGGTTCGACGTCGAGACCTGGCCCCTGTGCATCCTCGACAGCACCGGCGCGGTCGCGCAGCACGTGCGCGCCGAGCAGGTCTACGACACGGCGGGAGTCGCGACCGGGGCGCCGCGCCTGGTCGACGCGGTCACCGGAGACCCGGCCACCATCCCGGCCGGGGGCAGCGTCACCGTCTGCCCCAGTAACGCGGCGTCCAGCGGCCGGCAACTCGTGGAGCGGTGCGGCTGCTCCGACGAGGACGACGACGGCACCGCCGAGACCCGGTACGTCGAGCTGTGGTCCGTCGACACCACCGACCCCGACGACGCGCCGCTGCTCCTCGGCACATGGCAGGACGGCGACTTCGACCAGCCGATCACCCCGGCCGCGCCGATGGACTGCCCCGGCGACTCCTCCGGGCCCGGGGCCACCAAGACCCTGACGGGCGCCCGCTCGGTCACGGGCACGGCCCCGCAGGACCTTGTCGCCGAGTTCCCCGGCCTCCAGTCCGTGACCCTGATCGTCCACAGCGGCACCGCACTCGCCACGCTCAGCTCCGGGACCGATGTGCCGTTCCCGGCCGGGGTCTCCGGAACATGGTCCACCGGCGGTGACGGCCTGATGGACGCGGCCGCGTTCGAGGGCGCCGACGCCGGCACCTCTTACCTGCTGCTGTGGACCTACACGGCATAACCACCCTCCACCGGGGGCCGGACGGCCGGCCCCGCCCTTATCAAGCGAAGGAGTACGGCATGGCCGGAAAGGCGTGGTGCTGCGGCGGGAGCAGCACCGGAGGGAGCGGTGGCCTCACCTCCATCACCACGGCGGACAGTCCCACTGTGGACCTGGAAGGCGACGGCAGCACGGCGGCACCGCTCACCGCCGCCGTCAAGGTGTCGGCCGACGCGGGGAACCAGCTCGGCATCGGAACGGACGGCAACCTGTTCGTGCCGACGCCGACGGACACGACCGTGGCGCCCGTCACCGGCGGCACCCCGACCCCGGTCGGCTCCGCCCGGTCCGTGGACGTGGACGTGACAGAGTCCCCGGCCGGCACGTTCAACGTGGGGGCGCGCCTGTCCCCGCCGTGGGCACAGGGCGGCGCCCAGACCGTCATCAGTGGCGGCATGGGGGTGTGGAACCTCGGGCAGGAGCTCGTGGTCCCCGAAGACGGCGTGTACCTGATCGAGGCGTACGTGGACGGCTACGCGGGCATCGCCTACCCCCGCGCCACCGCCGACTACACCATCGTCGGTGCCGTAGGCGTGGACGGCACCCGGCTCAAGACGGGCGTCGTCATGACGAACGTCTTCACCCTCCAAGATGCCGACGCCTCTCCGGCGTACATGGGCAACAGCCAGAACGGCTCGGTCACGTTCACCTACCGCATGCAGCTCACCGCCGGGCAAAGAGTCCAGGCCTGGGCCCAGTTCAACGGCACCTATGCCGTCGGCGACGGGCTGGCCTCCAACGTCTCCGTCGCCTTCAACAAGATCTCCGACTGAGAAGGGGCAGACAGCGATGAGCATGCGCTATTTCCGGACCCTGCATGGGGTGGCGCAGTACGGCAACCTCACCGACGACGGCGCCCAGGTCCTCGCGGACGCCGGGCACGAAAAGATCACCGCCCAGGAGCACGACCAGGCCGTGGCGGCAGCCGCCGAGGCAGCCCCGGCCCTCGGGGTACCACAGGTGAGCGACGAGCAGACGCAGGAGGCGGACACCGATGGCGGGAACAAGCGGAAGCGTCGCCGGTAGACCGGACCTGGAGTACGAGATCCTGTGCGATTCGGCGGGAGCTTTCCTTCGCCGGTACGTCCTGGACGACACCGGCACCCTCGGCCACATCGACACGACCCTGGACGGGACCCCGTACGCCGCGGTGGGAACCGTCCAGCGGTGCTCGGCGCCGACGGCCCCGCTGATCGACTCCACGCTCCAGCGGCAGACCGGTGCGGGCAACGTGACGATCCCGGCCGGCGCCCGGTCGGTGACCCTCGTCGTCTACGGCGGCAGTCCGACCGTCGCGATCGGCGCAGGCGCGGCCGTGGCGGTCGTGGCGGGCACGTCGCTGACGTGGGGCGTGGACACGGGAGGCAAGAGCGGGGAGTCGCTACAGGACGCCTTCGTGTTCACCGGAGTTGCCGGGTCGGACTTCCTCGTCAGTTCCACGCGCGAGATCTGATGGGCACGGCCGGGGACTACGAGGCGCCGCAGCGCGTCGAGCGGGCCACCGGCGTGACCGACTCAGGCGGCCGCGTGACCCTCATTTGGCCCGTGGGGGCGTTCGCCGCGCCCCCTGTGGTGACGCACGCGATCGAGGCCGCCTCGGTCGGCGTGCGCACCGCCCGGATCATCTCCAACACCGCGGCCTCGACCACGTTCGAGGTGCTGGTGACCACCGGGGTCACGGTGCTGGGGATCAGCGTCCTCGGCCCCGGCGTCGCCGCCCAGGGCGTCACCGTCCACGCGCACGCCGTGGCCCCCTGACCGGCGCGCTCGCGCGCCTACACTCCGATGTGACGCCGCTGGTTGTGGGCCGGGCGCTCCTCCCCTTCATCACCGAGGAGCTTCCTCATGGCCTCATGCTGCGGCGCCCCGCGCTGTACCTGCGCCGTCACCGCCGGCCCCGGCGTCACCGTCGACGGCAACGGCTCACCCACCACCCCCTACGTCATCAGCGCCGGTACGGCCACGCCCACTCCCGTGCAGGCTGGCGACACGAACACGGTGGACACCACCGTCGCCGGCACTGGCACCCCCGCCGATCCGTACGTCGTCAGCGCGGACGTGATCCTCGACCCGGCCCCGCCCGGCGGCGGGACGAACCTGCTCGCCGCGGGGCCGGGCGGCCTGTCGCTGGAGTGCGACGACGTACGGACGTGCTTCTCCGCTGGGGACGGCGCGACGTACGACCCGGCGACGGGCGAGATCGGCGCGAAGCTCAGCGCCGACGCCGGGAACGTGACGACGTTCGGCGCGGACGGCGGACTGTTCACGCCGGCCCCGGCGGCGGCTGCTCCGACCGTCGTCCAGGCGCAGGACTCGCCTACGGTCGACGTGTCGGTGTCGGGGACCGGCACGAGCGCGGACCCGTACGAGGTGAGCGCCGCCGTGGTGCTGGATCCCGCGCCGCCCGGCGGCGGGACGAACCTCCTTGGGGCGGGGCCGGGCGGGCTGTCGCTGGAGTGCGACGACGTACGGACGTGCTTCTCCGCTGGGGACGGTGCGGCCTACGACCCGGCAACGGGGGTTATCACGGCGCGGCTGTCCGCCGACGCCGGGAACGCAGTCGGCTTCGGCACCGATGGTGGCCTGTTCGCCCCGCCGGCCTCGGGCGGAGGCACGACCGCCCTGGCGGTCACGGACTCTTCGACGGTGGACCTGACGCTGTCCGGGACCGGCACGACCGCGGACCCGTACGACGTGACCGCCGCGGTCAAGCTGGACCCCGCGCCGCCAGGCGGTGGGACGAACTTGCTGTCGGCCAGCGCGAACGGGCTGCACCTGGAGTGCGACGACGTACGCGGCTGCTTCTCCGCGACCGGCCCGGCGACGTACGACCCGGCCACGGGGACGTTCGGCGTGGAATTCAGCGCGGACGCGGGGAACGCAACCACCATCGGGACGGACGGTGGGATCTTCACCCCGGCCGGAGCCGCGACCGCGCTGCAGGCCGGCGACACGAACACCGTCGACACCACAGTGAGCGGCGCCGGTACGGCCGCGTCCCCGTTCGTCGTGATGGCCGACGTCATCGTGGCCCCGGGGGCGAACGGTCTGGCGAAGAACGCCAGCGGCCTCGTCGTCGCCCCGTCCGCCGACACCGGCAACCAGCTGGAGTTCGGGGCGGATGGCAAGCTGTTCGTGCCGCCGGACCCACCGCTGGAGATCGGCTGCGGCCTGACCGGCGCGGGCACCGCGGCCTCGCCGCTGGCGGTGGCCCCAGTCGGCGGCAGTCGAGCATGGGCGACCGACTGGGCCTGTGACGCGCCCACGCACTCCACGCTCCACTGCGACCCGGACGGCACCCTGTGGACTCCGCCCGAGCACTACTCGGCCGCCGAGTCCATCTACGTCGAGCACTTCAACGGCGGATGGGCCACGCCCCTCACCCCGGCCGGCGGGTGGGTCATCATCTCCAACGGGGCGAACTTCCAGTTCAACTACCCGGCGAACTTCCTCGGCAACGACTGCCGGAACTGGACTTTCGACGCCTGCGTGGCTGCGACGTGGGACATCAACTACACGTCAACGGCCGTCTTCGAGCTGGGGTACATCTACACCTGGGGCGGTGGCGCGGCCACTGCCCGGCCGCTGTGGGGGCTGCTCACCGCCCCGGGTGCTGCGCGGCGCGCACGGGACAACGGCACGTGGCACGAGTTCGGCTTCAACATGGACCCGGCCGCGCCGTTCAGCCTCGTCGGATGGCCCGCCGTCCGCGTCCAGGCCGGGTCGCTGACGATCAACTCGTGGATCACCGACGCCGCCTACCACACCACCACCCAGACGTGACCTGGAGAACACCATGAGCAAGAGGTACTACCTGGCGCCGGACGACTCCGGCGCGATCGAGACCGGCGGCGGCCCGCTGGGGGACAGCAGCGTCCCCGAGGGGTACCGCGAGGTGACCGCCGAGGAGTACGCGGCGGTGCTGGAAGCTGGCCGCCAAAAGGCTGACGCGCGGGCCGCGAAGTTCATCGCCAACGACGGCGGCCCCGCTCCGGAGGAGGGCGGCAACGACGGGCCCGCCTGAAAACGGAAGCAGCGAAGGCCGCCGATTGAAGCCGACTCCCTACCGAGCATTTGGTTGAATATCGCATGAGGTGTTGGTAGGTGCTGCGTTCGACCTATCGAGTTAATTTTCGTACCTGATGCCGCAAGCCGCGGTCGCCCGACGAGTCCGTGTGTCGCAGTTGTGTATAAATGACCATCATCTGGGACTTCAGGCCCGGGTTGCAGCGACGACTAAGGGAGAAGACATGCGCAGATTGGCGGGAACTGTGCTCATCGCGCTTCTGCTCGGCCTCGCGCCAGCAGGAGCAGCATTCGCGGAAAGCGCTCGCGGTCAGGGCGCCCCGCCATCCGCCGTGATGACGCTGGCTCAGACGCAGGACAAGGGGAACGATGACGGCGACGACGGTCTGTGGGGCCTGGTCGGTCTTCTCGGTCTTCTCGGCCTGATCCCATGGCGGAAGAGGAGTAGCAACCGGGATTCCCGCGGCGCAACTCGTACTTCGGGGATGTGAAAGCCACCATGATGGTCAAAAAGCTGCACGATATGGGCCTTCGGAGTGAGCATGCGTACATGGCTGCATTCACTTCCATTGGCCTGACTGTGGCCGCATGGGCGACCTCGCTCAAGGCGGAACCCGGCACCGGTCTCGCGCGCGCTGACCGATGGGGAATCTTCGTGGGCGAGTGGGCGCCGACCTTCTTCGGTCTCGGTCTGGCCCTGGCCAATTACGAGAACGGCGACGGGTCCCTCACCGATAGCGATTGATTCCCGCGGAAGTGGCCGTGCCGGAGCGACCCACGCCCCCAGTAGCTACTGCGTCTCTACGGTCGAGTCGGACTTAGCTGTTAGGCGCCTGCAAGCGCCGGCTCGGATCGTGTGAAGCTCGACCGTTCCGGTCAGGGGAAACCGAATCCCGGCCGGCCACTTCATAGTGCGGAGCATTCACCGATCGGACATACGGGCATTGTGCTGTCAGCCGCGGCGGAGAAAAGTTCCGCCCTGAGCCGTGCTCGACGTCGATGAGCCTACAAGTCGCCTGTGATCGATCGCCGCTACAGCTTGCTGCATGTCAACCTCGCGGCCGTTCGCGACCAATCGTCCGCATCGGCGCTAGCCTGGGAACATGCCCGGCGGTGACCGGGTTGCCGCTGGTTTTGGGCCGGGCCTCCAGGAGTCGTATGGAGGTTCCCGGCATGACCTGTCCCCTGATCGCCAACGCCGACGTCATGCGGCTCACCCGGGTTGACGGCTGCGGCCGGCCCATCTGCGGTGACGACAACGCGTTCGTCTTCGACTGCTTCGCCAGCCTGGCCATGAACGCCAACACCGACGACGGCACAGACGTCAAGTACACGGCCGCCAACGGCAAGGTGTGCGGGTTCAAGAAAGGCTGCCCCTCGTTCAACGGGTACGACATCGAGTTGGATTTCTACAGCGTGTCGCCGGAGCTGATCGAGATCGCCACCGGCAACCCCGTGGTCTACGGGTTCGACGGCCGACCGATCGGTTACGACGACTGCTCGATCCAGTGCAACAGCGGCTTCGCGATCGAGCTGTGGGCGGAGGTCCTGAACACCGAAGCCTGCGCCGCGGACGCCGTCGGCGAAGGGGCCTGGATCTACTTCCTCATGCCGTGGGTGTCCAACGGGCAGCTCGGCGACCTGGAAGTCGGCTCCGACGCCGTGACGCTGACCCTGACCGGCTCCACGCGGGCCGGGGGCGGCTGGGGCGTCGGCCCGTACGACGTGATGCCGATCGACGCGGCCGGCACCGCGGGCACCCTCCTGACGCCGCTGGGGAGCAACTGCCACCGCCGCACGTTCGTCACGACCGTGGCGCCGCCGAAGCCGGTGTGCGAGTACACCCCGGTCCAGGGCGGCCTGTGCCTGGCGTCCTGAGCGTGGACGCGCCGGACATCGTCGTCCCGGTGCGCGAGGAGGCCGCCAACGAGCCGTTGCGCTACGCGCTGCGCTCGTGGGCGGCCCACCTGCCGCACCGCCGCGTGTGGCTGATCGGGCACCGCCCCCGGTGGACGGTCGAGGTCGAGCACCTCCCGATGCGCCAAGACGGCACCAAGTACCAGAACACCACCGCCGCGGTGCGCGCGGCGTGCATGCATCCCGACGTCAGCGACGTCTTCGTGCTGGCCAACGACGACATGTTCGTCATGCACCCGCAGCCCGAAGGGATGCCCGTCCTCCACCGCGGCCCCGTGCGCACCGTGGAGGCGTACTACGCCGCCCGCGCGTCCGGGCCGTACCTGCGCGGCATGCGCGAGACCCGCGACCTGCTCGTCTCGCTCGGCCACCCGGACCCGCTGTCGTACGAGCTGCACGTCCCCATGCCTGTGGACAAGCTGGGGATGCTCGCCGCGCTGGACGCCGGCCGGCACCTGGACGTCGTCCACAAGCGCACCCTGTACGGCAACCTCGCCGGGCTGGGCGGGACGGAGATCCGGGACGTGAAGATCCTCCACCGCGCCCCGCGCGGCTACGGGCCGAACAGCCCGTTCCTGTCGACGATGCCCGACTCCTTCGCGGCCGGGCACGTCGGGCAGTTCGTCCGGCGAGCGTTCCCCGCCCCGTCCCCGTACGAGCAGACCGGGAGGCGCTGATGCCGCTCCAGATCGGGCCGTGTGACCCGTGGCCGGTAGAGCTGTGCTGCGATCTGCCCGACGACCTCGACCCGGCCGTCCTGGGCCGGTGGCAGCGCATCGCCTCGATCACCCTGTGGCGTCTGTCCGGCATGCGCTGGGGCCCGTGCCCGGTCACCGTCCGCCCGTGCCGCCGCGCCTGCCTCGACGCCGCCCCCATCAGCTTCCAGGCCGGCGCCGGGGCCGGGCCCTGGGTGCCCTACATCGGCGTTGACGGCATGTGGCGCAACGCCTCGCCGTGCGCGTGCCGTTCGTCGTGCTCGTGCGGGGAGTTGTGCGAGGTCAAGCTTCCCGGCCCGGTGTACGACGTCCTGAGCGTGGCCGTCGACGGCGAGGACCTGGTCCCCGAGGCGTACCGCGTGGACGCCCCCGGGCTGCTCGTGCGCACCGACGGGGAGTGCTGGCCCACCTGCCAGGACATGGCCGCCTCCGAGGGGGCGCCGGGCACCTTCACCGTCACCTACCGGTGGGGCCTGCCGCTGGACGCCGCGGCGATCGCCGCCGTGTCGGACCTGACGTGCGAGCTGGTGAAGACGTGCCTGCCCGCCGGGTCCTGCGGGCCGTGCCGCCTGCCCGGCAACGTCACCAAGCTCGCCCGCCAAGGCAGCACGGTGACGACCCGCCAGGGCGTCACCGTCTCTGACTTCGACCCCACCGTGGTCTTCGCCTCCGGCCGTACCGGCGTGCCGCTGGTCGACCTGTGGCTGACCACCGTGAACCCCCACGGCCTCGCGTCCCCCTCGCGGGTCTACAGCCCCGACTACAAGCGTCCCCGGGTGACGACATGGCCCTGAGCCCCCTTGCACTGCACCAGCTCGCGGAGACCGTCCTGGGCTGCGTGTGCGCCACCCTCGACACCACGGCGGCCGAGGTGCCCGGCCAGCCGGGGTGTCCGTGCCGTGCGTGCGTCGTGCCCGGCCCGCCGGCCTGGGACGGCTGCACCGACCCGTGCGGGGGCGGCGAGGGGCCCGGCGGGCAGCTCACCGTGCACGTCGCACGCACCTACCCATCGACGGCTTTCCCCATCGAGGACCGCCAGGTCCAGGGCGCCCGCGGCTGCACGCCGCCGGCAACGACCGCGGTCGACCTGGTCGTCACGCTCCTGCGGTGCGCCCCGACCGTCGACGACACCGGCTGCCCGCCGAGCTGCGACGAGCTGGCCGCCGCGGCGCAGATCGTCCACGTGGACCTGACCAGCATCTACAACGCGCTGCTGTGCTGCCTGCCCTCGACCGGAACCCGGCGGCGCGGCCCGCAGTTCGCGCTCGGGCAGGGGCGGGTGCTGGAGCCGCAAGGCGGTTGCATGGGGGTGGAGCAGCGCGTCACCGTGGCGCTGCCGAACTGCGGTTGCCCGGCGGAGGGGGAGAGCCCGTGAGCGTGGAGGTACGCATCGACCAGGGCCGTATCGCGCGCCTGCTGCGGGCCCGCGGCGGCATCGCCGAGCGCAAGTTGCGGCAGCGCGCGGAGCGGGTCGCCGACATCGCCCGCCGGGAGGCGCCCGGCCGTATGGGCGACTTCATCTCCTCGTACATCCAGGACGGGCCCCGCGGCCTGGAGGCCGTGGTCGTCTGCACCCACCCCGCGGTGCGGTTCGTGCTGGACGGCACCCGCCCCCACATCATCCGGCCCCGCAATGCCCGCGCCCTGCGGTTCGATGTCGGCGGCCGGACGGCGTTTGCCAAGATCGTCCACCACCCCGGAACCCGCGCGAACGACTTCCTGACGCGGGCGCTGATCGAGGGCCGCTAACCGGGACCGGCAGTCGTGATCCACTGCTGCCGGTCCCGGCCTCCGAGACTCCCAACGTGGACGCCCTCCGCGGTGTGCACCTCAGGAGCCGGGACAACCCGAACAGGTCTCACCGGCGGGAGCCCAGACCAGTCACTTTTGCACGTACTCCAGAAGCCAGCTGACCGGGTTGTCGTCCACGAGGTCGGCGCTGCTCTTTTTCACCCGCCCTACCGAGATCTTCTGAGTTCCTTGCGGAAGCGCCTTTGAACACGAAGCCGACAGGGGCCTCACCAAGTTGAAAGACGGCCGTTGCACTCCTTAATGGACGCACGGAACTTCCGACCTTCACAAAGGTCTCAGCCGGCCGCTGCACCACATCCGCTGTCGCGCCCAATGAGGTGACTTACGGTTTAAGACATCACCACCCAGCGAAGCGCAACGCCTGACCAGCGCTCGCGCTGCCTGGGGAAGCGGACCAAGGCTGACGCGGCCAGCAGAGAGCCAGCGGGCGGTGACAGGGGTTGATGAACGGCATTCCGTACGCTCACGCCCCTTCCCCTCCTTCCCGAGGTCCCAGCTCTGCCGGGGCGGCCGGACGGTGTACGCCAAGATCACCCCCACCCCGGAAGCAGCGCGAACGCTGCACTAGGCCACTGAGCGCCCTGTTCAGCGGACGAGGAGTCTGTCAACCGTATTAATGATGTTCCGAGCCTCCCAGGAATCCCGGCCATCCCAAAAGGCAAATTCCAAAACAATGCCAACGCGCTCGGCTAGAAGCATGGCATTGCTCATTGGAGACCTCCTAGCACCGGGGGATACATAAACGAGCCCCGTCACTCCCTCGCGAGCCATGACAGCACTGTTGAGTATGGAGTAGAGTGGCGCCATCCGTCTACCGTAACTGCATTCGACGGCGACCGCTTTGTCCCCACGTCGCACGATGAAACCTGGCTGGAAAATGTGCCGCACATCCTCAACGTCATCCCTAATAATAGGGACCTCGACTTCATCGCCGTATCTTGCGACCAATACGGCGCGGACCGCCTCGTCGTAAGCATGAGCGGTGACCGTACGGACAGCGGCATCATCCTCGAATTTTCTTTGCACAGGAGGCGGGGCGGACGTGGCAGCTTCGAGAACTTCCTCAGGAGTTGTCTTTTCCAAGACTTCGTCCCGCCAGAGAGAATAGGTGAGACCGCCTTCTTTCAAGTTCACGGAATCCACCTGCCTGCCCAGGCCGCCGAGGACGGCTAAGACGGCTCCGACGAGGACGAGTGCGGTGGGCACCACGTCGCCGTCGTGCCTGAACATGGCGACCGATGCGACAGCGATTGATGCCGCGCCCAAGAGGACCAGGACGGTGCGCGTGGCCACAGTCAGCCGTCCGGTGCTATTGACGTGGTCGGCCCGATTGATGTTGGCCGCCCGCCAGCGGGCGATACGACCCGGCTCCCTCCCCATGCCGGTCACTGTAAGGACCAACCGTTGCCGCCGAGCGCGCTTCTACGAACCGGCTGCCAGTTTCCGTCCCCTGGTGCTCCGGTGTGAGGGTCGCTGACGGGGGCCCAGTCCGCGGCGGGCGTCAGGCGCTCGCCGCGGCGTCCGGGAGCTTCGCGAACGGCGAGGGGCGCCCCTTGGGCGTGGCCTGCGCCTCGGCCCAGTCGATGTCCGTGCGGGCGAGGAGTTCGTCCAGGTCGCCGCGGCGGTACAGGGGCACGGCCGGGTAGGCGCGCTTCGGCTGGTTCCAGGCACGCACGCGGTGCTTCTCCTCCAGCAACCCGGCGCGCAGCAGGTGGTCCAGGTCAGCCGGGCGGATGCGCAGGTAGGCGGCGGCGTTCTTCGAGTAG